>NZ_CP051774.1:5129663-5770871 GCF_012913485.1 Luteolibacter luteus
CCGCGCGGTGGCAAGGGGCTGATCGAGACGGTGGTCTCGCAGGCGCGCATGCCGGTGATCAAGCACTACGATGGCATCTGTCATCTCTTCGTGGATGTCGCCGCTGATCTCGACATGGCGGTTGCGCTCACGGTTGATTCGAAGACGCAAAAGACCGGCGTGTGCAATGCGCTGGAGACCCTGCTGGTCCATTCCTCCGTGGCGGAAAGCCATCTTCCTACGATTGCTGCAGCCTTGAAGGAGAAGGGCGTCGAGCTGCGCGGTTGCGAGCGCACGCGCCAGATCGTCGAGGCGGTGCCGGCGACAGAGGAAGATTGGGGCACGGAGTATCTCGACCTGATCCTTTCGGTAAAGATCGTCGATTCCCTGGAGGAGGCGATCGAGCACATCAATACCTACGGCTCGCATCATACGGAGTGCATTGTCACGAAGGACGATGCGACCGCGAATGCCTTCCTCGCGGGTTGTGATTCCGCGTGTGTCTTCCACAACGTCTCTACCCGTCTCGCGGATGGGGAGGAGTTCGGCTTTGGCGCCGAGATCGGGATTTCCACGGACAAGCTCCACGCCCGCGGGCCGATGGGTCTCAGGGAGCTGACGAGCTACCAATACCGTGTTCGCGGGGAAGGTCAGACGAAGGGGTGAGACCACGATATCAGAATGCCTGGTCCCTTGGGCTATTGCTCGCCGCCCTTGTTTGTTTCGGGGTATTCCATGTTTCGACGCTTCCTTACGGAGACGGACCCGGATGGAAGACCTGGGTTCAAATCTGGGAGCTAACATCGGATCTCAAGCGGCTCTCATCACCCAAGATTCTTTTCAATGTTTCGGCGTTCCTAGGATTCGCCGTAATAGTGGTAGGGGCGACACCCGCTTTCCCTTGGCTCGCTGGCTCTCCACGTCTGAGGTGGGTTGTGATCTGGATGTCATGTATAGCGGGTGTTGGAGTTTTCGCAATGGTTCGGGGCTCCACGCTTCAGGATAGCCCAATCGCTGCGTGGTCGCTGCAACTCTCGGCCGCTTTCAATTTCGCGGGGCTGCTTGTCATTCAGAGCAAAGATCGCGGTGACCAATCCCAAGAGTAATCGATCGCCGAACTCATGGAGGATCCACGAAAAACGCGTGCCCGGAAATCCGGGGCACGCGTTGGCTATGGTTTGGTGAATGGATGAGTTAATGGCGGCGGCGCGGCTTGTCCGAGCTGCTGCTTTCGGTCTTCGGCTTCGCCAGCGGCGCATTGGTCTGGCCGGTTTGGAAGTCATAGTTGATCACGCGCGGCTGCGCATACCAGGCGCCGGTGCTTCCATCGGTGATCCATCCCACGAGGCCGTAGCCGGGAGTGAAAAGGAAATCCAAGATGAAGAAGCTCTGCTGGAAATCACGCTTCCACTCGATGCTGCGCGATTGATACTTCGGATGAGAGAAGGTCGCGGACGTGGTCTTCTTGGAGACTTCCAAGGTCGCCGGGAGCGAGTGGGTTTCACCATCGACATGGACCGAAGCGCCGGCCTGGCTCGAGGTGAAGCCGACTTCGTCGGAGGTTCCTTGGAAGATAAGTGCACAACTGCCGAGGGTAAACGGCAGTGACAGGGCGGCAATGGGGGAGACAATGTGTTTGAACATGCGCGCGCAGCCATCGGGGGCGCGGGCTAACGGGTCAATATCTTCACTCCATATCCACGTGAAAAAGGTGTGGCCTTTTGGTGAAGGCTATTGGCACTAGTGTACATCGCCATGACCACCCGCCGTGCCACGAACCTGCTGGGCCTTTCCTTCCTGGTTGTGGCTCTGGTCTGTCTTGCTGTGTTCCATTTCCTTCCGGGGGAAGAGTTCGAAGAGGGGAGGGGCTGGAGGATCTGGTTGGAGGTGTGGGATGTCATCCGTGATCCCGATATGGAGAACAGCCCTGAAGGGATGATCGGCATCTCTTGTTTTGTCGGTCTGGTCGGCCTGATGCTTGTCTCCCCCTTTCTCTTTGGTGTGCTCCGCAAGTCCCGGTTGGCATGGTGGCTGGTCACGATCTTTTCCGGCTTGGCCACCATGGGGCTTTGGGTGGTGCTCCTCAGCGTGAATTCCCCGGACCAGATCGGGCTCTCCGGGATGGTTTTGCTCGCCGCGCCCGCCTGCAATCTCATCGGCCTGCTGCTCCTTCGTGGGGACGATAGGACCCCAAGGCGGCCGGTTGAGGAGGGAAATCCATGAACTTCGCACGGCCCGGTGGCCGCGCTTGCCTCGGGAAAAGGTCCCGCTAGCGTCGCGCCGTGTCCACCAGCCCCATCGCCCGCACTGCGCCTGGGGTCATCACGTTCCTGTGGGTCGCCTTTTTCCTCTGGGGCGCGGCTCCGGGTTACTACACACCCGCGCTGCCGAACATTATTGCGGCGAAGGGGCTGGGCAGCCAGTGGCTGTCCTATGCTTTCCTCGCCGGCCCCGTGGCCTCGATGATCTCGCCGCTGATCATGGGCTCGATCGCGGACAATCGTTTCGCTGCCCAGAAAGTCGTCGGCTGCATCGCCATCATGAGTTCCTGCTTTCTGGCCTCGGCCTTCGCGGTGCTCGATACCGGCGGATCTCCTTGGGTCTTCATCCTGCTGCTCGCCTGCAGCTCCATCATGCATGCGCCGATGCAGAGCATGCTGGCCAGCATCTCGATGGCCCATCTGAAATCGGGCGAGGCGGAATTCCCGATCATCCGTCTGGGTGGCACCTTGGGCTGGATGGTCGCGGGCTTCCTTACCAGCTTTGTCCTTTTTGCCGATGCCTCTCCGGTGGCGGGTTACGCCGCGGCGATCACGCGCTGCATGGCGGGATGCTTCTGCTTCTTCCTCCCGCACACGCCGCCGCTCGGTCGCTCGCGCTCGCTGCGGACCTTGCTCGGGCTCGATGCCTTCAAGCTGCTGAAGGAGCGGGATCACCTGGTGTTCTTCTCCGTCACTACCTTGCTCTCCATCCCGCTGGCGGCCTTCTTCATGCACACGCCGATGCATCTCGCGGCGCTGGGGAATGACAAGCCGACCGCCACGATGACCATCGGCCAGATCAGCGAGATCGCCGCGATGCTGCTGATGTCGGTGGTCATGACCCGCTTCCGGGTGAAGACCGTGTTGATGTTCGCCCTCGGCCTCTCCGCGCTGCGCTATGCGCTCTATGCGGTGGGCGGCATGACTGGATCCAGCACTTGGGTCATCGCAGGCATCACGCTCCACGGGCTCTGCTACACGCTCTATTTCATCACCGGGCAGCTCTTCCTCGATCGCCGGGTGGAGCCTGAAATGAGAACCCAGGCGCAGGGCCTCCTGTCCCTCGTGAGCAATGGCATTGGCTCCGTGACAGGCACCTTGCTCGCCGTGCGCCTCTACGATTTCACGGTTAGCTCGCATCACGGCGGTTGGGCCACCTATTGGTGGATCCAAGCTGGCTGTATCGCCATCTGCCTGCCGATCCTCGCGATTTTCTATCAGGGCGTGGCGGCTTCGAAGAAAGCCTAGCGGCAGCCGATCGGTCGACCTTGGCAGTAGAAACCCATCCCCGCATGCGCGAAGCTCCCCTCCGCATGCTTTCTGCCTGTCGTTCCACTTCGCCCGGATTCCCCACTTCGATATTCAAGGTCGGAGGCTCCATGTTCGGTGTTCGCTCTCCCTCCCACCTGTTATTTTCCCTGTTATAACAGGCGGAACAGGCACCAAATTTCAAAGGTCCGGACCCTCATGGTGCTCCATGTAATTTATCCGGCGATCGGGAATTCAGAAGTCGCCATTCCCTCCCTTGCCCCGGCTGACACCGACACTCTCATGCGAGGGATTCTCTCACGGCAGCTTCCACTCCTCCTTCTTCGCCGCGTATTCGGCTTCCGGCAGCAGCACGTAGATCGGCTTCTTGTTCGGATCGATCCATGCGATGAGCTGGCGGAGCTTGGGCTCCTCCATGGTGGTGCAGCCTGCGGTTGGCTTCGAGCCGCCGCCGCGCCAGATGTGGAAGAAGATCGCGCTGCCATTTCCAGGCGAGACCTTCGGTGGCGCATTGTGGGCGATGAAGAGCTTCAGCGAATGCGGGTAGTCATTCTGCTTCATCTGCTGCTGCTTCTCCCAAGTCGTCGCGGGCTCGGCTTCGAGGACCACGTGCTTGTTGTAGCTCGGGGACGAAGGATCTTCGACCCAGAGATCACGGGTGGTCACCTGACGGTAGAAGAGTTTCGGATTCTTCTGGATCTGCGCGTCATAGCCCCAAGCACCGCCGATGTAGAAGACCCCGGCGGGAGCGCGCCAATCACCCTCGCTCTTGATCTTCGCCCCGGCAGGCCGCGGGCTGATGCCGAGGCCCCACACCAAGCCATCGCGACCGAGGCGGCCATTCCAAGGGCCGCTCACTTTCGTCCACTTGCCTCCGCGCTTTTCGTAGGTGTTCAGCGTCACATTCGAACTGTTCCATCCCTTGGCGGTACCCACCACGCATTGGGACGAGTCCTTGGGCAATTCGAATGCGGAAAGCGGCAGGGCGAGGGCAAGCAGCGTAAGCAAGGACCGAAGCATGCCCGGAAGATGCCGCTTTTCGGCTCCGGAGCAAGGTCAGGTGATCCTTTGGTCCAGCACCATGAAGGCTCCGCCCGCGCCGTGTGGGTCGAGGGCATGGGCATCCGCAGGATTCGCAGGATCCGCCCACGGCTTCAGGAATTCGCTTTGGCTACAGAGCTTCACCGTCTCCATGCGGGTGCCCGGCCAACGTTGGAGATCGGTGAAATTCACATCTGCCGTGAGATCCTGGCGACCGGGGTTTCCGTAGATGGCAGGTCCCTCCAGGCGCTGCTGCAGCAGGTAGGCCCGGACGCTGCCACGTGGCCGTCGATAATACAGGCTGCCGATCTCCGATCCGTAATCGATCGTCAGCATGCGGCCCGCCTTCCAATGCGGTATCATCGCCCCGATCCATTCGCGATAGGCGTCCGCGACCTCGACCTGCTGCCCCGTGGAATGCCGGGAATCGAGAGCCGAGGAGTCGGGCAGGACATCGCAGGGCAACCACCGTTCCTCAGGCACAACGTAGAGCTCACTCCAGCCCTGCTCCTCGCGGCGAAAACGGCGCACCGCGAAGGCATCGGCGAATTCATTGGAATAAAGGCAGGCCTTTCCGCCGCAAACATCCAAAGCAGCTTCCACGTTCTCATGCCATTGGACTCCATTGCTCAGAAGTTCGCGTTGCTTTTCGCGGAGCGGGGTGGAGCTTTCCACCAGGTGAAGCTGGGAGCGAACCCGGGTCCACCACGGAAGATTTCGGATCACTGCCTGCGCGAGCTTTCCTTCGCCCGGGCCGAGCTCGATCAAGTGACGGCATCCACTTGCCCTCATGGCGCTCGTCGCCCACGCCGCCACCGCCTTGCCCAGCGCGGGCGTCAGCATGGGAGTGGTGGTAAAGTCCCCGCCACGGCCCACACCGCGGATACGGCGCGCATAGTAGCCGCGTTCCGCATCGTGCAGGGCCAGATGCATGAATCGATCGAATCTCAGGGGTTCACCGGAAATCCATGGCCAGTTAGAGGAATTCATCGGGAGCGACTTGACGATTTGCAAACTCCCGACCATCAGTTCAGAGCGTGAGAGGAAGTTTGTCCGCGGCGATCTTGGCGCTCGCGCTCGTATCTTGCGAGCGTAACGAAGCGCCACAGCCCGGCGACCACCCTCCGGATCGGACTCCGGAAGGATTGATCACGGTCGAAAAGAAGCCCGGGGGAGCGGAGGCGAACGAACCCAAGGATGCTCCCGAGGAGAAAAAGGAAGAGGAAGTCCTGATTGAAAAGAAGGCGCCGGTGGCCGAGCCGGCACCCGGCCAGCCCGGGAAGGTGATCAGTCCCTTCAATGGCCAGCTCATTGATGTCTCCGGGATGGAACCCGGGAGTCTGGTGGCGGATCCGACTTATCCACCTGAGGCGAAGAAGCACTTCCGGGTGCCCGATCCGAATTCGGAACCTGCAAAGCAACCCCAGGACTTGCTCGATCCCTCGATCCTGATTCGACCGAAGGGACCGCCGAAAGAGGCGGAGCCTGAAGAAAAGCCATGAGCCTTGCTTGACGCTTCCGGCACGGAAGGATTGAAGATGGACCATGAAGATCCCCTATCTGCTTCTTATCGGTGCATCCGTGGCGTTTATCTCCTGCAAGGACGAATCAGCCACCCCGGGGCAAGCGGGTGCGTCGGCGAAAAAGAAAAGCAGTTCCGCCTTGTCCGGCCTGAGTTCGAACTCCCCGAATGAAGTGAAGGCAGGGGAAGGCAAGAGCGCCGAGCGCCCGAAGATCACGAAGAAGCCCTCCGTGGCCCAGCCTGCCGCAGGCCAGCCGGGAAAGGTCATCAGTCCCAACACCGGCGAGCTGGTCGATGTCTCCGGTCGTAATCCGGGGGATCTGGTAGATGATCCGAAATATCCGGGAGACGAGTCGAAGCAATTTGAGGTGCCTAAGGATGTGGAGAAACAGCCCCTTCCCGTGGCAAGGGCCGTTCCCGGAAAGCCGGGCTTTGTGACGAGTCCCTATAATGACAAGGTCATTGATGTCACCGGTTTGCCGCCCGGGTCTCTGGTCGCGGACCCCACCTATCCCAGTTCGGAGAAAAAGCACTTCCGGATTCCGCCGGAATCTCAGGAGCCGGAATCCGGTGCCAACGACAGCGGTGCTCCGGCTACTCCGGAAGGAGAGTAAGCGAGGAATATGAGTGAGTATCTCACCGGCCTGCTTTTGGTGGCCTTGGTGGTCATCTGGTTCACCGCTTCGGATGTCAGGTTCTCCCTGGCGCTCCGTGCTCTCTTCCGGAAAATCTTCCGCCGCTAGAAGTGCCGGCCTTCATCGTCCCGCCATCACCTCTGCGGTGAAGCCCTTGAGATACTCGGTTTCGGGAATCGCTAGCAGTACCGGGTGATCGAGGCGCTGGCCGTGATTGGCGAGCAGGCGAAGCGACTTTTTCGCGTCCACCGAAGCATCCACGAGGTTAGCGTGGAAAAGGTCGCGGCTGGCATGGTGAGAGCAGCAGAAGCTCGAGATGATGCCGCCTTTTTCCAGCAGCTTCAGGGAGCGCAGATGGATCTCCTTGTAGCCGCGCATGGCGTCCATGAGCGTCTTCTTGTTCCGGGTGAAGCTTGGGGGGTCGAGGATGATGAGGTCATACTCGGGCTTCGCGTGCTTCAGGAAATCGAAGACATTGTGGACGATAACCTCGATCTCGAGGCCGTTCAGCTCGGCATTGCGACGGGCGGCAGCACAGGCGGTCTCGGAGATGTCCACGGCAGTGACCTTCGCCGCGCCGGCCTTGGCGCAGGCAAGGGCGAAACCGCCTTGGTTGGTAAAGCAATCGAGCACACGTTTTCCTTTCGCGAGCGCGGCGACTTCGGCGTGGGACTGGAGTTGGTCGAGGTAGAGGCCGGTCTTTTGGCCGTCGAGAAGATCGATTTCGAAAAGCAGGTCGTTTGCCCGCACTTGGAAAGCACCTGGGTTCGAGCCGTGCACCATCGTGATCTCCTGCTCGATGCCCTCGGCTTTCAGCACGGGGGAGTCATTCCGCAAAATGATGGTTTCCGGGGAAACGAGTTCCTTCAGCGCGGCTACGATCAGATCCAGCCGCTGGCGCATGGCGAGGGTCAGGGTTTGCACCACCAGGTGCGGACCGTAGCGGTCCACGATCAGGCCAGGCATGCCGTCGGACTCGCTCCAGACCAGCCGGGCAAGGGTGACATCAATGCCGAGGCGCTGGCGAAGCTCGATAGCCTGCTGGATACGGCGGAGGAAAAATTCCGCGTCCAAATCCTGCCGGCGGCGGGAGAACCTCCGCGCCACGATCTGGGAGGCCGGATTATAAATCGCGCTCCCCAAGGAACGGTCCTGGAAGTCCTTCAGGGTGATCACATCGCCCGGCTGGGGATCTCCGAAGGACTTTTTCACCTCCGTGGCGTAGACCCATTCGTGGCCGTGAAAGATGCGGGCGCGGGGTGCAATAATAAGACCGGGCATGGCGTGGCCCCCACCCATGGGGCCCGGTCGGGGAGGGTGCAAGCACGGAAGCAAAAGGCATTTCCTCTTGCTAGCCGCGGGAATCGGTATTTAAACCCCTCTCCACCAGAACCATGGGCCAGCAAACCAAAACGATCGTCAAGCGCCGCCGCAGGAAGCTCTACCTGAAGCGGAAGAAGGAGCAAGCCAAGGTCGGCGGCGTCGCAAAGAAGACCTCCGCACCGAAAAAGTCCGCCGACGCTGCCAAGAAGGCACCCGCCGCGAAGAAGGCTCCGGCTGCCAAGAAGGCTCCGGCCAAGAAGGCTGCGAAGAAGGCCGCCAAGGTCGATGAGACCACTGCCGCCGAAGGTGAAGCTCCCGAGGCTTCCACGGAGGAGTAATCCGGATCAATTTCCGTCATTTTTCCCGGGGCCGGTTGCGATTCGTGACCGGCCCTCTTTCTTTGCCGCCGTGGAGCAATTGCTAATTGTGGACGGGCACAGCGCGATCTTCGGGATCGAGTGGTTGAGGGAGCTTCACCACGGTCCGAAGCGGCACCTCGCGCGACTTGAGCTGGTGAAGGCTCTGCGGGACATCGGCGACCGCGGGGAATGGAAGGTTTGTGTCGTTTTCGACGGCCGCCAGACCGAGCGCAGCTACGAGGGCGGGAACGAGGAGGGGATCCTGATCGTTTACTCGAAGGCTCGGGAAACCGCGGATGCGGTGATCGAGCGGCTGGCCGCCCGTTTTTCGGAAAAGGGCGACCGGGTGATGGTGGCGACGAATGACAATATGATCCAGCTCACGGCCACGACCTTCGGAGCTTCCAGCATGAGGATCGAAGAGCTGGAGGAGTGGATGGAGGGGAAGATTCCCTGAAATAGCGGGCATTGGGGGCGATTTCCCCGGCTTCAGACATTGGGGATTGAAGGGAGGAGGCTTGCCGGATTCCATCGCCCGCGATGGCTTTTTCGCCCGATAATGCTTTCGAACTGGTGAAGTCCGCCCATGAGCGGGGTCGGCTGGCCCATGCTTTCCTGATCAGCGGACCCCGCGGCTGCGGGAAAGAGCGGCTGGCGGCACGGATCGTGAAGATGCTGGAGCCGGGCGGAAATTCGGGCGGCGGCTTCGATCTCTTTGGCGAGCCGGTAGTGGAGGAAGTTCCGCCGCTGGATGAGCTGGAGGGGGAGTGGGTCCGCATCGTGCGTCCCCAGTCGAAATCCCGGCGGATTGTGGTGGATGCGATCCGCGATCTCGAGAAGAGCCTCTATGTTTCCTCCGGGCCCAACACGTGGAAGGTGGGCGTGATTGCGGATGCGGACCGGATGGCGGCTGCAGCGGAGAATGCTTTCCTGAAAACCCTCGAAGAACCGCCGCCGCGCACACTGCTGCTACTGCTGACGGCAAATCCGGGTGGCTTGCTGCCCACCGTGCTTTCCCGCTGCGTGCGCATGCCCCTGTTGGGGAAGACGGATCTTTCCGAAGGTGCGGGCTCGGATCTGGTCAGCGCGCTCGATCGGGCTGCGCAAGCGGGCTTCGGTTCGGCGACGGTGGCGCTCACGCTGAAGTCGGTCTTCGCCTCCATTCTGGAGCAGCGGAAGGCTGAGGCGGTGGAGGCGGCGGACGAGCAGCTCGCCGAAGAAGAAAAAGCCCTGAACAAGGGCTTCGAAGGCGACTATCTGAAGCGCCGTGAAGAGGCGCTGAAGGCCGCGGCGGAGTCCGAATACATTGAGGAACGCGCGCGGCTTTTCGACGTGCTGCAATCCTGGATGGCGGATGTGCTGCGCTGCAAGACCGGTGCTCCCGGCTTGGATTTTCCGGACTCTGCAGCTCAGACAAAAGCGATCGCCGAGTCAGAGGATCTCGGTCGACTCGTCCGGCGCATGGAAGCGCTGGGAGAACTTCGATCCACCCTCGACACGAATGCCCAGGAACAGCTGGCCCTTGAGGTCGGCTTCCTGAAGGCATTCGCCTGAACGAGGGGGGAGTTCGGTCAGAATTTTACGTCAGACTCGGCCTTCTGGACCTTCGGGTTGTTTTCGCCAGCGACCTTGCTGACGATCCCGAACTTGGCCTGCATGGCTTTGTTGCGCTCAGAAACGGTAGGGCCTTCCTGGCCGGACATCTGGGACATGGCTCCTTCGATTTCGGCGCCTTGGGCGGAGGTGTCCGTATTCGGATCCACGCCGAGGGCGGAGGTGGCGGCATCGATGCGGGCACCTTGGACGGCGACCTTGTCGAGTTGCTTCTCGTAGGTGCCCATGATCTGGGTCATTCCCTTGATGTCGCGACCGCATTCGCGGACGGATTGTACGAAAAAGCGTGCCTTAGCTTGAGCGCTTTCGGAGGTGGCGAACCAAGTGCCGCCAGCGGCGAGCATGGAGAGCATGGAGAGAGTGACGATGATTCCCGTGCGGCGGGTCTTCTTGTGCTTCACCTCATCGCGGGCATCCAGCATGGTGCGGAGCTCCTCATCGGACTCGTTTTGACCGGTCGGGATGATCACATCGGCGGCTGTGGCGGTAGCCGGGACTGGTGCCGGAGCGAAGGCTGCGATTGCTTGGACAGGATTTTCGGCCGGGGTAGCCGCGGCTTGGGGAGCGATGAACTCCGCCGACTTCATCTTCTCGAAGGAAGGCATAAAGGTCGCCGGCTTCGGCTGGGCGGCCGGTGGCGGACCCGCACGGAGAGCTGCGCCTGCCAATTGATTGATGCGTTCTTGAGCGGTCATGAAGAGGAGGGTGTGAGGGTGAGGTGTGATCGGTCGGGTGTGAGTCGAACGATGCCACTATTCTTCACATCTCCTGACTTTCGGGCATTACGTAATCGGGGATACGTGATCACGTGGGCAAAATGCCCGCTTTTGTAACTTGCCGGGTAGCAATGGGGTAGGGGCGGGAATTGCCTAGAAATCCCCCTTCCGGGACCTCATCGCTTGAGCGTTGAGGCCAAACCCGGCTGCAGCTTCCAGCGCGGCTCCTTCGAGAAGCCGGTCGAGCCCGGTGATCACTTCGAGGATGCCTTTTGACCAAGACTTCGCTCGCCACGCTGGCTCGGAAAGTTCGAGCAGGTGATCCATCGCATCGTCGCCGAGGAAAGGTTCCAGACCATAGCCCACCATCAGCGCGGATTTTTCCTGCACGGGATCGAGAGCCAGCAGGATGTTGTGGTTGTCGCCGCCCTTGGTGTTTTCGGCGGCGAAACCGCCGCAGTTGAAAATCCAGAAGACGTGGAGGCTGAAGGGATGATCGTTGGGGAAGCCGTGGAGCAGGATATTCAACGATACCTGAGGGAAGTGCCAGGCGAGCTTGCCGGCCGCCTTTGTGATTTTTTGCATCTCCGCCTTGTTGAGGCAGCCGGTGGTATCGCAGACGCCACGTCCCAGCCGCGGAACGGCCCCTAGCAAGGCCGAAGCGCGGTCCAGCGTGAGGACGCACTTCGGGCACTCCACGGCTGTCTCGGTCAGCCGCGTGAGGCAATAGGGGCAACGCATGCAGCTTTCCTAACCGCGCTGCTTCGTCCTGAGAAAGCCGAAAGCGCTGCATGTCAGCGGTGGCGGGCATTTACCGGTTGGCAAGTCCGGTCTCCGCGTCGCACGCTTTTCCCATGCAGCGCTTTGCAGGAAAGACGGCCGTGGTCACCGGGGGTGGCCGCGGGATCGGTGGTGCGATCGCCATGGCCTTTGCGGCCGAGGGCGCGAAGGTCGCGGTGGTGAGCCGGAGTGAATCGAGCTGCGGCAAGTCCGCGGAGGAGATCAATGCCGCCTATCCCGGTGCAGCGAAGGCTTATGCCATCGACGTCGCCGATCACGAGGCGGTGCAAGAGCTGGGCAAAACGATCATCGCCGACTTCGGCAACGTGAACATCCTCGTCAACAATGCCGGCGTGACCCGCGATGGCCTGCTGATGCGCATGAAGGAAGAAGACTGGGACACGGTGCTCGATACGAACCTGAAAGGCGCCTTCAACACCGTGAAGGCTTTCATGCGGACGCTGATGAAGGCGGAGGATCCACGCATCATCAACATCGCTTCCGTGATTGGCCTGATCGGCAATGCGGGCCAGGCGAACTACGCGGCTTCGAAGGCCGGCCTGATCGGTTTTACGAAATCGGTGGCGAAGGAACTCTCCGGCCGTGCCGTGACCTGCAATGCGGTGGCACCCGGCTTCATCACCACGGACATGACCGGCGAGCTGCCGGAGAAAGTCCGTGAGGAGATCCTGAAGAACATCCCGCTTTCCAGCTTCGGCGAAGTGGCCGACATTGCATCTGCCGTGCTCTTCCTCGCTAGCAAGGAAGCCCGCTACATCACGGGCCAAGTGCTGGCGGTCGATGGTGGCATGACGATGTAACCTTGATCCCATCCGACCCCCATGGAGCTGCTCATCATCCGACACGCCAAAGCTGAAGACCACGGACATCCCGGGGGCGATGGGGCGCGTGCGTTGGTGGCAAAGGGGCTCGAGCAATCCGAGCGGCTGGGGCGATTCCTGAAGCGGATCGACCGCCGCCCGGATGTGGTGCTCACCAGTCCGCTGGTGCGTGCCCGTCAGACGGCGGAGACGATGTGCCAGGCGGCGGAGATGCCGGGGCCCGTGGTGCAAGGGTGGCTTGCCTGCGGCATGGATCCTGAAGCGGCCATCCGCGAACTGGTGGCCTTCAGTGATTTTGAGCGCGTGGCGATTGTGGGTCATGAGCCGGATCTTTCTTCACTGATCGAGTGGTTGCTGGGGTGCAGCGGCAGCTCGGTGGAAGTGAAGAAAGCGAGCATCACGGGATTGCTGGTGCATCCGCCGGCATGGCATGCGCGGCTGCTGTTCCACATTCCGCCGGCGATGCTGGGGGAGTGATGGGTCTCTCAAGCACTAGCGGGCATCGACGAGTTCGCGGATCATCCTTTCACGGGTTTCCTCGTCCGTGTTGACGAAAGAACGGAGGAAAGTGTCCTGCTCGTCTTGGATAAGCCCGGGGTCGTCCGTGTAGCGGAGATGATAGCATGCAGGAGAGCTTCCGCGGATGCGGGGGGGCGCCTGTTCCGCCTGTTATAACAGGGAAAATAACAGGCGGGTGGGAAGGCGAGTATCGAACGTCGAAGGGGGGAACTCGGGTGGGGTGGAACGATGGGTAAAAGCATGCTTGGCAGAAAGTTTGGCGCATGCGGGGGTGGAGTTCTACTGCCAGCAGGCGGTGCGTTGCGACGGTGAGCCGCGCGTTCGATGCTGCTGCAGGGCTAGCGACAATGCTCTCCTGACGCTTTCAGAAGGCTGGGGATGGCGAAGCAGGTTTTACGGGATGCTGATCAAGAGCGCCTGGACCTGGTCGCGCTTCGCTTGCCGACGCTTTCTGGCTCCGATCATGTCTTGCCTCTTCTCCAGGCGATGCTCGACAAATTGTTTCAGGTGAAATGAGCCTCCTTGATATACACGGCTTTTCTTCAAGCCTTCCAACCGACGGATGGATGCGAAGGGTGCAGCCTCTGCATCGGCACAGTGGCGCTCCAGTGATTTGTGCAACTTGCGAAAAGCGCGGCTGGCCTTGGCCTTTTTGAAGGACTTCACCTTCCGCCAGTTCTGCGGGCTGGCTCCTCCCCGCACGTAGTGGTCCTTCAGGTAGGCGAGCCTCTTTTTTTCGACGGGATGGGTGACGCTGCTCATGAGGATGGGGTGGAGAATAAAGATAGATAAGGCGGGATTCCTGCGATCTCCAGATCAGGACATCCCCATGAAGCCTGCGAGAGGACATGCTGGACTCGGGGCACCTTCCATGTTGCTAGCTTTGGCAGAGCGCTGCGGAGTGGAGGGGCTTCACGGGGCGGAATTCGACGAAGCCGATTTCCATGATCTCCGCGGTAAAGGGGAGGATCTCTTCGCGGCAGATGGACAGTGCTTCTTCCACGCATTCGTGGGGACAAGCGACCGCGAGGGTGCAGTGCGGGATCCACTCCGAGGGCGCATAGTTCGGCCAGATGCGGGTGGCCATCGGCTCGAAGGAGTCCATGAACGAGGCGTGGAGTTCAAGCAGGGGGATGGTGACCTTCGGTGCGAGGAAGAGCACGGGTTGTTCAGCGGGGAAGATTCCGATGGAGGAGAAGGTGATCGGAAATCCGGAGGTGTCTTCGGCGAAGCGGTTGAGCAACTCGATGGTGGCATCGGTGTCGATCGAATCGCAGACCGCGAGCGAGACGTGCGGGCGGCTCCCGCTTCCATGAAGATAGGAGATCCCGATGCCCGCGAGGCGTTCCCAGATGCGGCGGACACGCTGCTCGGTGGCAGGATCAAGGAAGAGTTCGACGGCGTAAGGCATGTGGATAAATGCTCTTCTATCAGACCGAGGCAAAGGGACGAAGCCTGTTCCAAGCTCTTCGCGGGCGAGGCTGCACTCGACAGACCGGCCATGAGCGATAATGTCCCATCATGCGACCTCTCCGGTATTCCATCAATGTCACCCTCGATGGATGTTGCGACCATCAGGGGATCTCCCCGGACGAAGAGCTGCATCGCAATGCCGTGGAGAACCTGAATCGTGCCGACGCCCTTCTTTTCGGGCGGGTGATCTATGAAATGATGGAGGCCGCATTCCGCTGGCCCTCATCCACGGAAGCGATGCCTGATTGGATGCAACCGTTTGCCCGGACGATCAACGCGGCGAAGAAATACGTGGTATCGAGCAGATTGAAGGAGCCCGACTGGAATGCGGAACTCGTACGGGGAGAGCTGGGCGCTGCCGTGTGCCAGCTCAAGCAGGAGCCGGGTAAGGGACTGATGGTGGGAGGCGTGAAGCTTCCCATGGCTCTGGCGGAGTTGGGATTGATCGATGAATACGAATTCGTAGTACACCCCCGGATTGCCGGACATGGCCCGACCTTGTTCGCGGGGTTATCAAAGTATGTCGACTTGAAGCTGATCGACCGGAAGGAGTTCGGTTCGGGTGCCGTGGCGCTGCGGTATGAGCCGCGGCGGTAGACTTTATCATGGGGCTTCGCCGGGTTCCCGATGACCGGCTTCAACCTCAATCGATCTCCAGCCGATACCTCGGCAGCTTGGGATCGACCTCGCGGCTCCAAGCATCGATGCCGCCCTTGAGGGCCTTGGTGTTTTTCATGCCGTGGCCGAGGAACCAGGCACAGGTATCGAGCACGTGCTTGCCGGCGTGATCGTGGATAATGATGCGGCGCTGGGGATCACCGGCGAATAGCTTTTGTTGAAGCTCCTGCTCGAGAAAGACCGAGCCGGGAATGCTCACGGCCTCGTGTTCCTCGCGGGTCCGGGAGTCCAGCAGGAGTGGCGGGGCGGGGGAGTCGAGTTCGGCCTTGAGATCCGCGGGGCTGATCATCATCGACTCGTCGTGAGCGTGGCTGGCCAGCAAGTGATCCAGGACTTCCTGCACGTCCAATTCCCCGGCGCGGGCGCAAAGTTCGCCCAGTGTTTCGGTATCGGAAAAGCCACAGCTCTGGCAGCCGCCGAGGTGATAGCGGGAGAAAAGGGCACGCCGGGCACCCGGCAGGGCTTCCATGATGCTGCCCATCGGGGTGGCGGGATTGATCGTCGCGGGGTCCACTTCCGGGAGGCTAACGGGGGACGGCAGATTTTCCACTGTTTCAACGCAGGTTTCTGGGCCACCTTCCCGGCGCATGTTCCGACAGACCGACCCCGACGAACCGCGGATCTACTTCCTGCCCAATGCGATGACGGCAGGAAACCTCGCCTGCGGCTTCTTCGCCGTTTTGACGATTTTCAAGGGGATCATGCTGGCTTCCGCAACCGGATCCTACGATTTCGCCGCCGCGAAGCCCTACTACGAGCGGGCGATCCTGCTGATCTTCGCCTCCTGTATCTTCGACCTGTTGGACGGTCGGCTGGCCCGTCTCGGTGGCAAGGAGTCGCCCTTCGGCCGTGAATTCGACTCGCTGGCGGACGTGATCTCCTTCGGCATGGCTCCCTCGATGCTGATGGCGAAGGCTGTGCTGCTGCCGCTGGATGAGGTGGTGAACGGGCTCGGCTGGGTACTGGCCTGCATCTATGTGCTCTGCGGAGCGATGCGTCTTGCGCGCTTCAACTGTCTGGCGGCGCTTCCGAAGTCGGCGAATGTGGGCACGGATTTCCGCGGCATCCCGATACCGATGGCGGCGGGCTTCATCTCCTCGCTCACTTATCTGATCATCTATTTCAACGAAAACGACCGGGACCTGGGGGCATGGAAATACGTCCTCGCGGCGGCCATGCTGGGGCTTTCGATCCTCATGATCAGCGACGTCCGCTATCCGAGCTTCAAGAAAGTGGGATGGCGCACCCGCGGCACCCCGCTGATCATCGTGCTGGCGGCGGTGATCGTGTTCTTCACGGTGAAGTTCCATCAATTCGTGCCGGTGATCCTGTTCACCGCCTATCTGCTCTATGGGCTGGCGGTGCGCCCCTTCCTCTCTCCCAAGGTGCAGCGCGAGATCGAGGTGGATGATGAGGCGGGTGATGACCCTGCGGAGGCCCTGAGTCAAACCGATCACTCGCCGGAGAATCGAGTTGATTAAGATAGCTTAATCAATTATCTCCCGGGGAGTGAGGTCTTTCCCGGGCGTGACGATTTCCTCCCTCTTTCTCCGGGCCGCGAGCCTGCTGGCGGGATTATGTCTCCTGTTGGGAGGGACCGCGGAGGCGGCGCGGTTTCATACCGTGGTGATTGATCCCGGGCATGGTGGGAAGGATAAGGGTGCCTTCCGTGGCGGCGTGCGGGAATCCCATCTCACCCTGCAGACGGCCCGGCGGTTGGAGTCGCTGCTGAAGCGGAAGGGCCTGAAAACGACGATGACGCGGAGGAGCGATGTCTTTGTCTCGCTCAGCAGTCGCGTGGCCATTGCGAACCGGCATCGCTCCGCAGTGTTTGTGAGCATTCACTTCAACGCATGCAGGGATTCGCGGTATCGGGGGGTGGAGACCTTTTACGGAGGGCCGGCGGGGAGCAAACTGGCGCGGGCGATCCAGACGCGCTTGGCCAGTCGATTGAAGACGCATAACCGCGGGGTGAAGCAGCGGAGCTTCAAGGTGCTGCGGCAGACGAAATGCCCGGCAGTGCTGGTGGAGTGCGGCTTTCTCAGCCATGGAGGCGAGAGGAACCGTTGCCGGAGCGGTGCTTATCAACAGACGGCGGCGCAGGCGATCTGTGATGGGATCATGGCCGTGAGATAGGGACCGGGATGGATGGAATGAGGAAAGGCGGTGCCTGGCAGGGCGGACCTGTCGGTGATCCAAGCGGCAGTGGACTTCCGCCGTCCCAATGGGGCTGTCGAAGTGAGGCGGGCACCTCGCTATCCCGGGTCAGAGAAAGTTCACGGGCTCATCACGCCCTTTTTGGAGGGGGACTTGATGGCTTCGATGAGCTTCATGGCGACGGTAGGCCATTCGGTCTGCGCGGCCTCTTCGAGGGCGTCCTCGCGGCGTTTGCCGGATTTGAAGAGAAGTTGGTAGGCGCGTTTGATGGCGGTGCGTTCTTCGATGGAGAAGCCCGCACGCTTGAGGCCTACCGAGTTCAGTCCGGCGACGGTATTGATGCCATAGGCCATGCAGTAAGGAGGCATGTCCTGGCTGACGGCGGTCAGGCCTTGAACCATGGCGAGGTCGCCAATTCTCACGAACTGGTGCACCCCGACCGCGCCGCCGAGGAAGGCTTTGTTGCCCACGGTGACGTGACCGGCGAGGAGGACGTTGTTCGCGAGGATATTGCCATCGCCCAGCTTCACGTCATGGGCAAGGTGGGCACCGGTCATGAGGAAATTGCCCTCACCCATCACGGTGTCATGTCCCGACTTCGAGCCGCGGTGGACGGTCACGTACTCCCGCAGGGTATTGCGCGGGCCGATGACCACGCCGGAAGTGCAGGAGGGATCGAAAGAGAGATCCTGGGGATCGGCACCGATGATCGCGCCCCAGCCGATGTTGCAGCCCTCGCCGATCGAGGTCCGGCCGGAGATCCAAGCGTGGCCGCCGATCTTCACGCCGGCGGCGATTTTCACCGGGCCCTCGATTACCGAGAAGGGGCCGACGCTGACGTCCTCCGCGAGTTCCGCTTCAGGGGAGACGATGGCAGAAGGATGGATGGTCGGCACGGCGGGCTTGTAAGGCAGGGCGGGGCGCGGCGGCAAGAACGGCTCCCGTCCGCAGGCGAGATAAGATCGGCGTTGAGAAAATGCCCGGGCCGTGTCCAAGTTCGCTGCCGTGAGAATTCACCGGATGCTGGCGGAAGGGTGCGCGGGAGTGCTGCGCGAGGTATTTGACCGTGGCTGCGTGCTGGACCGGGTGATCGACCAGACTTTCCGCGCGAACCCGAAGTGGGGAAAGCGCGACCGCGGCTTCGTCGCGGAGACGGTTTTCGAGATCGTTCGCTGGCGCCGCGCGCTGGCGTTCGTGGCGGGAGGTGATTCGGTGGAGGCGCTCTGCGCGGCCCAGTGGAATCGCCAGGGGATGAACATTCCGGATTGGTGGGAGTGGAAGGGTGGCAAGCTCACGGAGATGAATGATCGTGAGGAAGCGCTGGGCTCCGAACCGCGGGCGATCCGCGAGTCGATCCCGGATTGGCTGGATGCCCGGGGTGCCTCGGAGCTGGGCGAGATTTGGGATGCGGAGATTTCCGCGCTCAATCATCGCGCGCCGGTTTTCCTGCGGGTGAATCGCCTGCGGATTTCGATGGATGGTGCGATCCGCTGGCTGGCGGAGAACGGGGTGATCGCGGATCGGGTGAAGGACGCACCGGACGCTCTGGTCCTACCGGAAGGAAAAGGGATTCCGAAGGCGCTGGCTGGTGAGGGCTTCGTGGAAATTCAGGATGCGGGATCGCAGGTGATCGCGCCTTTGCTCGAGGTGGAACCTGGCATGCGGGTGATCGATGCCTGTGCCGGTGCGGGTGGCAAAACGCTGCACCTGGCCGCGCTGATGCAGGGCAGGGGCGAGATCGTGGCTATGGATGTTTCCACGGCGAAGTTGAGCGAGCTGCGTCGCCGCGCCGCGCGGGCAGGGACGCGGATCATCCGCACGGAGACCTGGCGCGAGGACACGCTGAAGCGGTATGCCGGATGGGCGGATCGAGTGCTGATTGATGCGCCGTGTTCCGGGCTCGGGACCTTGAGGCGGCAGCCGGATTTGAAATGGCGCTTGAGCGAGGCCGCGGTGGAGAAGACACGACGGCTGCAACGGAGGCTGTTAGATCATTATCCCGCGCTGTTGAAGCCGGGAGGGAAGTTTGTCTATGCCACCTGCTCGGTGTTGCCTTCGGAGAATGCGGGGCAGTTGGATCTGCTCGCGGAGCGGGACGGGAGGTTCAAGATGGAGGAGAGCGTGACCGTTTCGCCCTCGCAGAGCGGGTGGGATGGGTTCTTCGCGGCGAGGCTTTCGGTCTGAGGAGACGGCGTTGCCGTTCTCTCCGATCAAGCAGCGGGAGTGAGCGTCGGCTTCGGGGTATTGCCGCGGATGACCTTGACCGGGGTGCCGACCTTTACCTGCTCATAGAGCTTTGGAACAAAGTCGCGGGGGAGGCGGATGCAGCCGTGCGATGCGGCTTCACCGGGCTTCGGGATTTCGCCGGCGTGGAGGCCGACGCCGTAGCTGGTGATCCGCATCCAGTAGTGCATGGGGGCGGGATGGTAGAACTGGCCCTCAGGCACGGGGGTGGTCGGCTTGGCATCGCCATTGGTCACATTGCCCGCGGCATCGGCGATCCAACCGTAGCGGTCGGAATGCTTCAGCTCCATCTTCTCGGTGATCTTATAGTTCCCCGGCTTGGTGGAGTGGCCTTCCTTTCCAGAAGAAACATAGGACCAGCCGACGGTGCGCTCGCCGCGGCGATAGGTGGCCACCTGCGAGGAGAGATCGATTTCCACCGACATGTCCTCCGGACCGCCATCGTCCTCCCAATCATACATCACCCGCGATGCCTGTGGCGGGGGTGACGGCTTGAACAGCGAACAGGAGCAGGTGGAAAGCGCGAGGGATGCGAAGGCGACTCGCGAAAGGAGGGAAGCGGAAGTCATGGGGCGAACGGAGCGGACTATCTGCGGATCAGGTCATCCGATCCAGTGTATTCACGCCGTAGGCGCGACCTTGCGTGATCCCGTAGTCCGGCTATACCGGAGGTAACTTCCATGAAATCCGCGTCTCCGATACTTGCCGGTCTTTTGATCTCGTCCGTCTTCTCCAGTCCGGCTTTGGCCGCGGAACATGAATGGGTGAAGCTTTTCAACGGCAAGGATCTCAGTGGCTGGACGCCGAAGATCACCGGTCACCCGCTGGGCGAGAATGCCCATGATACCTTCAGCGTCGACGATGGCATCATCAAGGTCTCCTACGACAAATACGGGAAGTTCGAGGGACAGTTCGGCCACCTTTATACGAACCTGTCCTACTCTCACTACATCCTGCGGATGGAATATCGCTTCGATGGCAAGATGATGGCGGATGCGCCGAACTATGTGAACCTGAACAGCGGGGTGATGTATCATTCCCAGCCACCGCAGAGCCTGGGACTGAAGCAGCCTTTTCCGGTGAGCCTGGAGTTCCAATTCCTCGCCGATGAGGGGAAGGGCAAGCGTCCGACCGGAAACGTGTGTACGCCGGGAACCAATCTGGAGATCGATGGAAAGCTGGTGACGCAGCACATCGTGGAGTCCACCGCTCCGACCTTCCAGCCGGGAGATTGGGTGAAGATCGAACTGGAAGTGCGTGGCGACAAGGAGGTGATCCACCGGGTGAACGGCCAGGAGGTGCTGCGCTACCAGAAACCGCAGCTCGACCCCGAAGGCCGGATCGAATCGAGCAAGGAGCTCTATGCCGCCGGGGCGATCACACCGCTGGCTTTCGGGCACATCGCGCTACAGGCGGAGGGGCAGCCGGTCTGGTTCCGGAATATCGAGCTGAAGCCGCTGGACCCGTAAAGAAAGGGAAAATCACGAGTCGATCCGCTTCGCGGGTGATGGGAGCGGTTGATGCAATTGTCCGAACTCGTCTGGAGGTGGTCTGTTGTCTCAGTACTCTCCCGCGGTCCTCGGGTGTCTTGGCCGTTCCTGTCTAAGGAAGATCGTTTGACCGGCAGGCACCTTGAGACGAGGGGATGGCATGCAGAAGAAGGTCGCGATCGTCACCGGGGCAGCCCATGGAATTGGAAATGGCATCGCATGGCGGCTAGCCGATGAAGGGTGGGAAGTGGTGGCCGCGGATCTGGAGGCGACGCCCGAGGTCTCAGGGGTGACATCGATGAAAACGGATGTGACCAAGGAGACGGATCTCAAGATGCTGGTCGCGCGGACGCGGAAACGCTTCGGGAGAATCGATGCGATTGTCTCGAATGCGGGCATCGGTGAGTTCAAGCCGCTAGCCGAGTCCACGCTGGCAGATTGGAACCGGGTGATCGCCACGAATCTAACGCCTGCTTTCCTGTTGGCCCGCGAGGCAGAGCAGGACTTGCGCGCGGCGAAGGGAGCGATGGTGCTGGTTTCTTCAACGCGGGCTCACATGTCGGAGCCGGACACGCATGCCTACTCGGCGACGAAGGGTGGCTTGGTAGCGCTTACCCATTCGCTGGCGGTCAGCCTGGGGCCGGATGTGCGGGTGAACTGTGTATCTCCCGGCTGGATCAATGTCAGCGGAGAGCGGCTTTCGAAGAAGGATCACTCACAGCATCCGGTGGGACGTGTCGGTACGCCGGATGATATCGCTGCGGCGGTATCCTTCCTGCTTTCCGAGCAGACGGGCTTCATCACCGGTGCGGAGCTGATCGTGGATGGAGGGATGACGCGGAAGATGATCTATCACTAGAGCACGTCCTCGCTCTTGATGCAGGCTTTCAGAATCTCCATGCGCTTGGGAGCATCCTTCAGATCGGCCATGTCGATGTTTAGCGCGAAGGGGTAGTTCGACTCGCCCTTTTCGATCCATCCGACGATCCAACCGATCTGTGGCTTGGTGGCGGTGCACCAACCGGTCTTGAAGTGGATCACCGTATCGCCAGCTGTTTCACGCGAGACGATTTCGCGGACCGTCTTCAGGGTCTCCGGCTTCAGTGGCAGCTTGTCGGTGAGCAGGCGGCTGATGAAGCGGACTTGCTCAACCGCGGAGATTTCCAAGGGGCCATCGAGCCAGAAACGGTCCACGACTTCTCCGGTCTTCATGTTTCCGTAGTCGAGGGAAGCGACACCTTTCGCCATTCGCTCTTGGCCGATGCGGCGGGCGAGCTCCTGGTAAATTGGAACGGCGGAGATCTCGATTGCCTTGCGAAGCGGGAGGTCCTGCTCCCATTCCTTGAACATCTGGGGTTTTCCGCCGTAGGGCAGCACTTCGTCCACGCTTTTCACGGCACCGGTTTCGAGTCCGATCAGCGAGTTCGCGATTTTGAAGGTGGAAGCCGGGATGTAGCGTTTGGCTGCGCGCTCCGGATTCCAGCCTTTGAGGACTCCGGTTTTCGGGTCCTGCAGCAGGAAGGTGCCGGTAGTGTCGACTTGGTTGAAATGCTCGCCGAGTGACGGGATGTTCTGAATTGCCGCAGGCTGCGGAGCTTGTCCGAAGGCGGAGGATGCAAAGATCAAGGGTGAGAGAAGGGCGATCAGCTTCACGGACTTGAACTAAGAGCGGCATTGCGAGCTCGCAAGGACGGCTGTGTGAATTCGGAGTTGCTCCGGGGTGGGGGACAGGCAGGCTCCGCGCATGGCCCGGCCGAAGCCTGCGATCATTTTCATCTTCATCACGCTGTTCCTCGATATCTTCGGCATCGGCGTGATCGTCCCCGTGTTGCCGAAATTGGTGGAGCAACTTCAAGGAGGAGATCTCGAGGCGGCGGCTCATTCGGTGGGGTGGCTGGGGGCGCTGTATGCGCTGATGCAGTTCATCTTCTCGCCCGTGCTGGGCAGTCTCTCGGATCGCTTCGGGCGTCGGCCGGTGATCCTGGGATCGCTGCTCGGTTCCGGCATCGACTACCTGGTGCTGGCGTGGGCACCTACGATGGGTTGGCTCTATTTCGCGCGGGTCGTTTCCGGGATCACGGCGGCAAATATTTCCGCAGCCAGTGCCTACATCGCGGACGTCACGCCGCCGGAAAAGAGGGCCGCAGGTTTCGGGATGATCGGTGCGGCTTTCGGGCTCGGTTTCATCGCTGGCCCGGCCATCGGTGGTCTGCTGGGTGCCCATGACCTGCGCACGCCATTCTTCGTGGCCGCAGGGATCACGCTGCTGAACTGGCTCTATGGTGCCTTTGTCCTGCCGGAGTCGCTGGCGAAGGAGAACCGGCGTCCCTTCTCGTGGGAGAGCGCGCATCCGATCAAGGCGCTGGTTGCGCTGAAGCGCTGGCCGATCGTATTTGGCCTCGCAGGCACGCATTTCCTGAGCGTGTTGTCGGGAAATATCTATCCCGCATTATGGGTGCTCTACACTGGCTACCGCTATGGTTGGGATAGCAAGATGGTCGGGTGGTCGCTCGCCTTGGTCGGGATCCTGGCGGCAGTGGTGCAGGCAGGCTTGGCTGGGAAGGTGCTGAAGCGGATCGGCGAGAAGCGCGGTATCTACGTCGGCCTGTTAGGCATGGCGGCCGCGATGTTTTGTTATGGCAGCGCGAACAAGGGGTGGATGATTTTTGCGATCATCTTCGTGGGCTCGATCGCCGGGATCGGCTCGCCTGCGACGCAATCGATGATTTCCAAAGCGGTTCCCGCGGATGAGCAGGGGGCGGTGCAAGGCGCTTTGAACAGCATCATGAGCATCGCCGGGATCCTGGCACCGGTATTGTGGACAGCGCTGTTCTCTTGGTCGATCGCCGATGAACGGCACACGAAGGTGCCCGGCCTTGCTTTTTACGGGGCATCACTTGCTTCGATCGCGGCGGTGGGGCTGGCGTGGCGAGCTTTCCGGCGCGCGCAGCCGGAAGCGGTCCAAGAAGCTTGAGGTGCTTCGGCTTGGTCGTTGGCAAAACCGGCGGGAGCTCCTAACGTGTGCTCATGGGAGAAAAGTCCGAGAAGGAGAAAATGCTGGCCGGCGAGCTCTACCTGGCCTTTGGCGAAGAGCTTTTCAACGAGCGCCAGCATGCGAAGAAGCTGTGCCGCCATTTCAATGCGACGACGGAAGAGCAGATGCCGGAGCGCTCAGGCTTTCTCAATGATCTGTTGGGAAGCTGCGGGACGAATGCCTTCATCGAGCCGCCTTTCCGCTGCGACTACGGCTACAACATCCACGTAGGCGACAATTTCTATGCGAACTACGACCTGATCATCCTGGACGTCTGCGAGGTGAGGATCGGGCACAATTGTTTCATCGCGCCCCGAGTTTCGATCTTCACGGCAGGCCACCCTTTGGACGCGCCGACGAGGATCAGTGGCTTGGAATTCGGCAAGCCGGTTACGATCGGCGACAATGTCTGGATCGGCGGACATGCGGTGATCAATCCGGGCGTGACGATCGGGAGCAACGTGGTCGTCGCCGCAGGGGCGGTGGTGACGAAGGATGTGCCGGACAACGTGGTGGTGGCGGGAGTGCCTGCGAAGGTGATCCGGCAGTTGGATGTGGCAGGATGAGGAAAGCGGGCGCCGCCTTGGGAATGGTCAGCGGGTGGAGTTGGAATCCGCGGTTCCCGGAGGCAATCACTTCCTCTGGTCCATCTGGCAATCCTCATCCGGGGTCATTGCCTCCCCGGTATTCTCCACGGGATGAGTGAAGAGATACTTCCAGACCTCCTCATGAATATACCGGCCCTTCGAGTCCTTTGTCGCGGCTCCTCCGGGGACCACGCCGCTGTGGGCCCGGTTGGCATCACCACCGACGTCGGCATCAGTGACGAGGCGGCGCGAATGACCATAGGGAGGTGAGGCATTCTCTACATTCACCACGGGACCGTACTCGTTCAGGCGGAGCATCAGCCAGGACCGGCAGTAGTGGTCGTTCGTCCAACCATCATCGAGGATGTGGGTGAAGGCAAAGTAACGATTGCCCGGTGTGGCGGAGGGAAGCGATTGCCAAGACTCATACTGATCCCGGGGGCCGGAGAACATTACCACGCGGTCGACCCTTACCTGCTTCGCCATGCGGGCAGCCGTGGTGGAACCGTGCGAAATTCCCGAGAGAATCACCTTGTCCCATTGCAGGTCGGAGCCATCGGCATTGAGAAATTGCTTCCAGTTGCCCTGCGGGTTCGTGCGATCCAGCCATTTCACGAACTGTAGGGAACGTCCCATGATGCTGTCCGTCTTCGGAATGGAAACGGCATCGCTGCTGTCCTGTCCGGTGGCCGCTTCCAACCGCACCTTGGAAAGGAAGAGGTCATCCTGTGGAGGCGGGCCCGAGTAGAGCTTCGAGAACCAGCCATTTGCGTAGTGGACCTGGATGGCGTGGAGGCCGTAGCCGGACACACGCTCGAAGAGGCCTTGGTTGTGCCCCATCAGCCAGATGACCAGCTTGCCCTGGTCGGGCACCCGCGTGTCCACGCAGGCATGCTCCAGATCGGCGGGCTTCTCCTTGGTGCCGAAGGTGAAATTGATCTCCGGATGCTCCTTTGCCTGTGCATCGATTTCGCTGGCGCGCGCCTTCAGGTCGTAGCGCTTGGGGGGGATATCGGGCTTGCTTTCGGCGTTCGCGATCGGGCTGGCGAGAGCGGCAGTGGCAATGAGTAGTCGGAGCATGGGGTGGGAAAGAGTCAGGCTTGCCAGGCAGGAACGGCCTTCGCCATCTGCCACATCATCTGATCCAACGCCAAAGCGATGTCTTTGTTGCGGGCGTTGGCGAATCCCGCCCAACACATCCCTCCGGAAGTCCTCACCGCGATGGTTGAGGTTCCGGGAAGGCTGCCGCTGTGCCAGCGGTGACGTGCTTCATTGACCGCCCAGCCGCTGGCATAGCCTGGATTCGCATTGCTGGCGGTGAGCATGCTTTTCACGGTGTCCGCGCGCAGGAGCGTGGAGGCGGCGCCGGCTCCGGAGCAGTGGTTGAAAACGCGCACGATATCCTCCGGCGTGGCCAGCCAGCCACCGTGGGAATCCATGCGGCGGACATTCATGTGATAGGGGTCTTCTCCATTCTGACCGTAGTAGATCACTTCGTCTTTCGCACGGTCCTCGCGGGTGTTCCCCGAGATTTTCATATCCTTCACGCCACTGGGCTTGAGAATGGTGTCCTCCATGAAGGTGGCGTAGCTTTTGCCGCTGCTCTTCTCAATCACCCGGCCTAACAAGCAGTAGCCGAAATTGGAGTAGGCGTAGCTACTGCCGGGGGCGTTCTTCAGCGGTTGCTCGCGCAGCGTCGTGGCGATCAGCTCGCGATGATCCAGATCCGGATGCCGGAACATGGGGTCATTTCCATCATTCTGCCAGCCACCGCAGGTGTGGGTGAGCAGGTGGTGAAGGGTGATGTCTTCCACGCCCTCGGGCAGTTTCTTCAGTCCTCTCACCTGCAGAAGCCCACCATCTCCAAAGATGTGGTCCTCCGGCTTCAGCTTGCCCTGCTCGATCAGCTTGTAGATGCCGACGGCGGTAAGCGGCTTCGCGATGCTGGCGATGCGGAAGAGGTGGCGCGGAGTCATTTCGTCCTTCTTCTCCACATCGGCCATGCCGAAGCCGATCGAATAGGAAACCTGATCCCGATAGGAGAAGGAGACCGAGAGCCCGGGCGCCTCATGCTTCTCCATGAACTCCCGAGCGATCTTCGAGATGATCTCCTTCTCGGCATCTGTGGGCGCGATGATTTCTTCCGATCTCGCCGCGGTGGGGATGGCGGTGGCGGAAAGAGTGAGGGCAAGGCGTTGCAGGCAGGTGCGTCGGCTGATGGGCTGCATGGAGTTGGGGCAGGATTCCGGCGGCAACTCCCGCAAGAGATGCCATCCGCTCCAACGCGGCAGGGAAGCCCGTCCTATCATCGCTTTCTTGCTCCGGAGCGCTTCCCGACGGATCTTGCGATCCATGATTTCCAAGGTAACGGGCATCACCGAGAGCGCGCTCTATGTCGACGATCTGGAGCGGTCGGTGCAATTCTACGAGAGTTTGCTGGGTGCCACCCAGCTCATCCATGAAACAGGGCGTTTCTGCGCGCTGCGGATCGTACCCGGGCAAGTGTTGCTTCTTTTTCTGCGCGGCTCCTCAACCGAGCCCTCCGACCTCGGCTTTGGCACCATCATCGGTCATGACGGTTCCGGCCCCCTCCACGTTTGCTTCGGGATCAAGTCGGAAGAGCTGAAAAACTGGGAAGACCGCCTGGCAGAGCTCGGAATTCGCGTAGAAAGCCGGGTCGATTGGCCTCGAGGTGCGACAAGCCTTTACTTTCGCGATCCGGACGGGCATGCCGTGGAACTCGCCACGCCCGGGCTGTGGCCCGACGAAGCATGATCCCGCCGCTGCGCATTCTTTTTCAGGACGAGCATCTTGTCGCGATCGACAAGCCCGCGGGCATGATCGTGCACCGCGGCCGGGACGAGGATCCGCCGGAATGGATCGCCATGAAACGGGTCCGCGATGAATTGGACCGGGAAGTCCACGTCCTTCACCGCCTAGATCGTCCGACCTCCGGCGTGCTGATTTTCGCGCTCGATCGGAAAACCTGCGCTCTGGTGCAGCAGGAGTTCGAACACCGCCGAGTGCAGAAGACCTATCTGGCGGTGGTCTGCGGCATCACCCCGGAGCAGTGGGTCTGCGACACGCCGCTTCAGAAGAGCCCCGAGGAGCCGCCACTCTCCGCACTCACCCATTTCGAGACCGCGATGAGTGCACCAGAAGGTTCCTTCACGGCGGATCCTGGCCTCAGCCTTTCCTTGCTGAAGGTCACGCCAACCACCGGCCGCTATCATCAGATCCGCAGGCATCTGCTAGAGGCGGATCTTCCGATCGTGGGTGACTACCGCTATGCCGGTCGGGATCGCAGCGATGAACTCGGCTCGATCCTGGGAACCGGCTCGCGCATGCTTCTCCAAGCGAAGACGCTCCTTTTGAAGCATCCCTACACGGGAGAAATGATGAACTTGGAAGCTCCTGCAGATCCTGACTTCTGCAAGTGCTTTCCGGAACTGGCTGGAGAAGCGCTGCCTGCGCTCGGCTAGGACGGAAACGTGTGGAAAGCACGTGAGTCCGGGCCGATGTTAGTGGATGATCAGGTTCATCCTCTTTCCCATCGCGATTCTTTTCGCAGCGTGCAGTCATGCGCCATCCGGGACGGCGCCTCTCAGGACGATGGCAAAGGTGGACGTGAGCCGCTATGTGGGGAAGTGGTATGAGATCGCACGCTATCCCCAGTGGTTTCAGAAGGACTGTGTCTCGGCTACGGCGGATTATTCGAGGAACAAGGATGGCACGGTCAAAGTGGTGAACACCTGCATCCGTGCCGATGGCTCACAGCGCTCGATCACGGGTGTGGCAAAACCGGTTGATGCGGAGGCGAATCGTTTTCAAGTGAGCTTCCCGGGGAATTGGTATTCGAAGCTGATTCCGGTTCCAGAGGAGGGCAACTACTGGGTGATCGATGTCACTCCCGGCTATCAGCAGGCGATCGTCGGCACCCCGGATCGCAAGAGCCTCTGGTTTCTTTCTCGCTCGCCGCGGGTGCCGGAGACGGTCTTTGAGAAGATGAAGTCGACCGCAAAGGAGCAGGGCTTTGATCCGGCAAAGCTAGAGATAGATGCCCATGCCAAGATCGGGGGCTGATGCAGCGTCGACAAGCTGGGCTGCGCTCTCCAAGCTCGCGAGGCGATGAAACGGAAAGAAGCCTCGAACCGTCGGATCGTGCTTCTCGTGATGCCGCCGGTTCGCGAGCTGGATCTGGTTGGCATCGTGGATGTGTTCGCTTCTGCGAACCGCCTGCTTCCTGCTGACCGGCATTATCAGATCGAGGTGGTGACGACTTCGCGCGAAGCGAACATCGCGGGGATGCAGGGGCTTTCCTTCGCGGGTGGGAAATACTATTCGGGGGTGAAGGGAGCCATCGACACCTTGCTCGTGCCCGGTGGGGGCGGTGTGGAGACCGGGGTGCCCACGGCCGCGGTCCTTTCATGGCTGCGGCGGCAGGCGGAGATTTCGCGGCGTGTTGGCTCGATCTGCACGGGTGC
Source organism: Luteolibacter luteus (assembly GCF_012913485.1). Lineage (GTDB taxonomy): Bacteria > Verrucomicrobiota > Verrucomicrobiia > Verrucomicrobiales > Akkermansiaceae > Haloferula > Haloferula lutea. The sequence goes on from NZ_CP051774.1 coordinate 5,158,671, forward strand.
CTTCATGCTTGCGCATGCGGGGTTGCTTGATGGGCGTCGTGCCACCACGCACTGGTCCTTCGCACAGGAGCTTGCGTCACGCTTTCCGGCAGTGAAGGTGGATGCGGCACCGATCTGGATCCGCGAAGACAAGTTCTACAGCTCCGCCGGGGTTACTTCAGGGATCGACCTCTGCCTCGCACTGGTAGAAGAGGATCACGGGCGGGCCATCGCATTGGAGGTGGCGCGCAAGCTGGTGGTCTTTCTCTGCCGTCCTGGGAATCAGGCGCAATTCAGTGTCTCGCTTCAACAGCAGGCAGCCGAGAGCCGGCCTCTCCGCGACTTGCAGATGTGGATACTGGATCATCTCGGCGCGGATCTTTCGATTCCTGCATTGGCCGCACGCGTCGCCATGAGCGAACGGAATTTCCAGCGTGTCTTCACCCGTGAGATTGGGAAGTCACCGGCCCACTACGTGGAGGAAGTCCGCATCGAAGCGGTGAGGCGCAGGCTCGAGCGATCAACAGAGAGCATCGAGGAGATCGCGCGTGCCTGCGGCTTCGGCAGCGCGGATGTGATGGGGAGGTGTTTCCACCGGCGTCTTAATTCCACCCCGGCAGAGTATCGTTCCCGATTCCGTTCTTCGGGCGCGGGCAGCAGTTCGTCTGACAAGGGGAGGACCAAAGGCATGGCGTAAATCGTCGGATCGCTGTCGTGGGGGATCCCGCCAAGACGGTGGCAGACTGTTCCCGCCATGAAACATCGAATCGCCGATATCATCATCCCCGATAGCAAGTTGGCCACCGAAGCTACGGAATTGCTCCGCGAGCACGGTACCGAGCTGCTCTACAACCACTCGCTCCGCGTCTTCATCTTCGCCGCCCTGCGCGGAGAACGTGAGAAGATGAAGTATGATCCGGAACTGCTCTACATCAGCGCCATCTTCCACGACCTCGGGTTGGTGCCGCCCTACAGCAGTCCGGACGAGCGTTTCGAGGTAGACGGCGCGAATGCCGCCCGCACTTTCCTCCAGCAGCACGGAATCCCCGAGCAGACTGCGGACATCGCCTGGGATGCGATCGCGCTGCATACCACACCGGGCATCACGAAGTGGAAAAAGCCCGAGGTGGCCTTGCTGGCGAATGGTGTGAAACTCGACGTTGTGGGGGTGGGCTACGAAGAGCTTTCGCGGGAGCAGCGCGAGGAAATCGTGGCTGCGTTTCCGAGGCCGAACTTCAAGCAGGAGATCGTGCGCGCTTTCTTTGATGGCATCTCGCACAAGCCCTTCACCTGCTACGGCAACATCAAGGCGGACGTCTGCGAACGACTCCTGCCGGGATACAAGAGGCCGAACTTTGTCGAGATGATCGAGAACTCGCCTTGGGCGGAGTGATCCTACCGAGGCCCGCATGAGAGATCGTGCGGGCCTCTACGCGCTGCTCAGTGCGTCCGCTTCCAAAGGTAGACCCAACGCTCGGAGACGACTTTGCCGTTTTCATCCTGCAGCTCGCAGGTCATGTCGATGTCGTTCACCTCTTTCGAGGGATCGAGCACGAAGAAGGCGCGCAGCACCTGTGGCATATGGATGGTCTCGCTGCGGCCTAGACCGGCAGGGATGTCATCGACATTTGCCATGCTGAGATCGGTGAGGCCGACGTGGATGAGCTTCACGCCGGGTTGGTTCACGGTGACCACCGGCTTGAACTTCGAAATGTCATCCCACTTTGGATCGCCGACTTTCTTTTCCGGGTTCAGCGGCTTGGCGAAATCGATCGTCATCAGCACTTCGTCCGGCTTCTGCACCGGATTGCCGGCGCGGGTCGCGCGTACGGTGAAGAGTCCGGAGGGCTTGGGATCGCGCATCCAGACGAGGCGGTAGTGGAAGCGGAAAGGTTTGCCCACTTCTGGTGCCGGCGTGGGTTCCCAAACGAGGATCACGTTGTCATTGGTCTCGTCGATGGTCGGCATCTCGATGAGGTGCAGCTTGCCGTTCGCAAAGCCGGAGACGGGCTCGACGCGAACGCTCGGGCGGTTGTGGTAACCAGCTTCGACGTCCTGATAGGAGGCGAAAGAACGATCGCGCTGCACCAGTGACCAGGAACGCGGGCTCTCCATGGTGAAGACACAGTGGCGGAATTGATCCTTGGTGTGCTCCAGCGGGCGGTAATGAAGATTGCCGCTGCCGAGCTCCATCAGAAAGCCATCGCTATCGTGGACTTCCGGGCGGAAGTCGTAGGGGCGCGGGTGGGTGTTTTCGCCGAACCAGAACATGCTGGAGAAGGGGGCGAGCCCGAGCTGCTTGACCGGACGGCGCAGGGTCAGCTCCGCCTCGACATCCATCACCGTCTCCTCGCCGGGAGTGACGGTGAACTTGTAGGCACCGGCCACGCTTTCGCCCTCAAGCAGTGCCGTGGCGGTGAGGGTTTTGGCATCCTTCTCCGGATGATCGAGGTAGAACTCGGTGAAGTCCGGGAACTCTTCCGCGACACCGGGCAGGCCGCTGTTGATGGAGAGGCCGCGGGCGGAGAGACCGTAGGGCGCGCCCTTCGGGATCGAGCGGAAGTAGCTCGCTCCGAGGAAAACCAGAAACTCGTCCATGTATTCCTTCGAGTTCAGGTGCGTGCGTGCTCGCCATCCGGCGTAGCCCGGAGGCGGCGGGGTGCCTGCCGGAATCTTGTTCTTCCCGTAATCGAAGAGCGAGGTATCGAACTTGAGCGGCTTCTCGTCGCCGTCCTTCACTTCATGGATCTCCACGGTCTTCTTGGCCGTCCAACCAGGGTGGAAGAAATCGATGGAGAAGGGGCCCTGATCCCACCACAGGCCGGACTCCATCTTGAAGCGGATGTCGCGGTGCTGGTCGTAGCTCAGGTTTGCCCAGAAGTCATCCAGCTTGGCTTGGTGTGGCGCGTAGGGCTTCGCCGCAATTTGCCGCGCCTTTTCCCGCAGGGTATCGAAGGAAAACTCCTCAGCGTGGAGCAGGGCAGGGGTGAGCAAGCCAGTGGCGAGCGAAGCGGCGAGGATGCGGCGGTGGATCATGGATCGGATTGGCGGCCAAAGTTTTGGCAGCTGGATCCGTTGGATGCAAGGTCGGGAGGCTTTGTGATCCGGCGTCGTCGTGTCTGGCTAATTATCGCCGTGGCCCAGCGTCTCGCGTTGACCCTCCAGTGTGGCCACCCGTGAGTTCAAGTCCTGCATGCATGCGAAGAGGCCCCGCAAAATGTGGGTAAGCCTCTCTGCATCTTCCGAACTCATTCTATCAAGTTCGGTCGAAAGGGCGTTCATTAGCTCATCTTTCGCGTCGGTAGTCATGTTGCCGGGGGTGGGTGGGGGAACTTGGATGCGAAGCTCTTAGATCCTGCATCCTTGCAGTGAAACGCGCGCTTTCAGCGTGCGTTTACTTAACATTCCCAAAAACGGTCATTATGGCAAGCCGTGTATTTACGAAGGAATACGCATGCCAACATCCCTTCGCCCAAGCAAAAAATCGGAGGTGACTTACAATTTTCTCGTACCGGACAAGGTCATGCGGACATCGCCGATAAAGACTTCCGACCTCAACTCGACAGGGATGCGATTCGCATCATCAGACAGCCAGAGGGTGGAGCTCTTCATTTTCTTGTAGGGAAGAAGAGCTTTGGTCTTCGGATCGATTTTTTGGAGGGCGACGGACATCTTGATTGTGTCCCGCCCGGCGAATTTTTCGTGGCCCAGCACGTTGACCGTCATCAGGTACGGCTTGTCGAAGGGCTGCAGGGGGATGACCAGCTTGTCACCATCGGCCAGCTTCTGGCTACGGACGTGGAGCATGGCTGAGAAAATATCGTGCACCGGGGTGAAGCGGAACTCGCTGTTAATGGTGCCGGACTTCCCGTTTTTGGTGATGCGAATGGTCTGCTCGCTTTTGACGAGCGGGCCCGTCCAAGTGGTGCGGGTGGTGTTCACCTCGTCTCCCTCATCGGCGACTCCCACGGCGACACGGGGGCGGAGCGTCGCCGGATCCAGCCGGGACATCATGGTGAACTTGGTTTTGTAGAGCGTGGAAGCGAGGCCCGAGCTGCCGCCGCTTGCCTTCGCGTTGTAGTCGGAAGGGAACTTCGGATCCGGCGCGCCGAAGGTGAAGTTGAGCTTCCCGGCATTCAGCATGCCGTTCCAAGTGAGGCGATATTCGACGGCCAGCGGGGTGAGCTTCGGATGCGGCCCCAGCTTTGCCGGGGTCACTTCCGTCTTCCAATCCGCCAGCGCAGGAAGGGCCGAGGCAAGGAGCAGGAAAAGGGTCTTCATCTCCTCCTTAGACTCCGCCCATTACGCGGGCATTCAAGCTGAGATATGCAACGCTATTCCCCGCAACCACAGCAGGCAGGGCTCAGCGGGCGCTCTTCCTCTGCTTCCGGGGCGGCGAGAGCAGGATTCGGAGCGAGGGTGCCGAGGCCGAGCTTGGCGAGCAGGGCGCGGTCTTTTTCCACGGCAGGATTCTTCGCCGTGAGCAGCTTGTCTCCGTAGAAGATGGAATTCGCCCCTGCGAAGTAGCAGAGTGCTTGAGTTTCGTCGGACATGCGGGTGCGGCCTGCGGAAAGGCGGACCTTCGCCTTTGGCACGGCGATGCGGGTCACGGCGATCATGCGGACCACGTCGAAGGCATCCACAACGGCGCTACCTTCGAGCGGCGTGCCAGGCATCGGCATGAGCGAGTTGATCGGCACGCTTTCCGGCTGCGGATTGAACTCGGAGATGACCTCCAGCATCTTCAAGCGGTCATCGGTGGTTTCACCGAGACCGAGGATGCCACCACAGCAGACAGACATGCCGGCATCCTGCACATTGCGGATGGTGCGCAGACGGTCTTCGTAGGTGTGGGTGGTGACGATGTTCGGATAGTGTTCCGGAGAGGTGTCCAGATTGTGATTGTAGGCGGTGACGCCTGCTTCCTTGAGCTGCTTGGCTTCTTCCGGGCCGAGCTCGCCGAGGGTCACACAGACCTCCATGCCGAGCGTCGAAACGCCCTTCACGATATCCAGCACCTGCTCGAAGCGCTGGGTGCCGCCGCGCACGCCGCGCCATGCCGCGCCCATGCAGAAGCGGGTAGAGCCGGTGTCGCGGGCCGCTTGGGCGCGCTCCATGATGGTTTCCTTACTCATCAGGCGCTCGATCTCGACGCCTGAGTTATAGCGCGCGGATTGGGCGCAGTAAGAGCAGTCTTCCGAGCAGCCGCCGGTCTTGATGGAGAGCAGGGTGCAAAGCTGCACGTCATTCTCCGGCCAGTTGGCTTCGTGCACGGCACGCGCCTCCTTGAGGAGTTCGAAGAAGGGCAGGGAATGGAGACGCTTGAGTTCGGCGAAAAGCATGGGCGGAAAATGAAAGAAGAAAGGGAATCTGTGACAGGACCCGGGGAGGTGATTGCACGGAAGCTTTACCTCACCCAGCCCTTACCGGTCGGGAGCTGTCCACGGCCAACCATCGAGTAGTCGGTGGCACCCAAGGCACCTTCAAGATTGATGCCGACCGCGCTTTTCCAAGCCTTGCTCATGCTTTCGGCGGTGTGGCAGCCCCAGCTCTTGCAATAGGCGTTCTTGGCAAAGACGGAGGAACGGATCCGCGAGAGGTCCCGCTCGTGAATCCACGCGGAGCTGGAGGCCATGATGTCATTGCCGTAATCGAGCATGAAGCAGTACTTATTCGAGTGGCCGAAGTAGTCGAAGGTCTCGATGGAGGCTCGAGGGCGATTGTTGATCGCAGAAATCGCGCTGGAAGAGCTATCCACCCAGACAAGCGTGCAATTGCGCTTCTTGGCCAGGTTGGCGATCCAGCTGGTGTAGGGCTGGCGGTCTTCCTGCCCGCGGGTCTGATAGGCAGGGCGATAGACGATCCAGACGATGGGTGCGTTTTCGCCGTAGGCCTTGCGGAGTTCCACCATGCGGAGCGTGGAGGCCCGGATGAAATTTGCCCACCAGCGGTCGTGCTGGTCGCGCTCGACACGCAGATCCTCCCATTCGCGCAGGGCGGGACCGCCGGTCATGATGACGTGGTCCGCCGAAGCGATGGAAACCAAGGAAAAGAACGCGAAAAGGGCGGAGCGCAGCGAGCGGGCCATGCGGGGAGTGTAGGGATGAGCTGTCCGCTGGCAAGGAGCGGGTGAGAGGTGGGAAAAGGCGCGGTTGGATTGTTCAAATGAACGTCCGTGGCTGGCGTGGCAGGCTCATGGCATCGCGCGGACCATTTTTTCCAATCCTTCCAGCATGCGGGCGCGGGTGCAGCCGAAGTTGAAACGGATCCAGCCGGGCCAGCCGAAGAAGGCACCGTCAGAGAGGAAGAGGCCGGCGTTTTTCTCGAAGTACTGGGCGGGATTCTCCACGCCCATGCCGCGGGCATCGATCCATGCGAGGTAGGTGGCCTCGCCAGGGACGATCTTCAGTTTCGGCATGCGCTCGGCGATGAAGGTGTCCAGCAGCTCGCGGTTGCGGCGCAGGTAGGCGAGCAGTTGTTGGCGCCATTCCTCGCCGTGGCGATAGGCGGCCTCGGCAGCGTAGTAGGAGAGGGCATTGATCTCCGAAAGGGTGTGGCCGCGCTGGGCTGCGAACTTGCGGCGGATCGAGTCGTCAGGAATCACGGCGAAGGCATAGCCGAGGCCCGCGATGTTCCAGGTCTTGCTCGGGGAAAGCAGCGTGATAGTTCGCTGGCGCAGGTCCTCCGGCAGCTCGAGCGCGGAGAAATGTGGCGTTTTCGCGGCATCCAGCACGAGGTCGCAGTGGATCTCATCGGAAACGAGGACGAGATCGTGCTTCACACAGAAGCGGGCGAGTTGTTCCACCTCGTCCTTGTTGAAGACGCGACCCAAGGGGTTCTGTGGATTGCAGAGCAGGAAGACCGTGGTGTCCGGGGTCACGGCAGCTTCCATCGCGTCCCAATCGAAAGTCCAGCGGCCCCCGGCTTCGATGTGATCGACGGTGATCAGTTTCGCGGGGCCGTCGTGGTGGACGCCGATGAAGGGCGGGTAGACCGGGGTACAGGTCATCAGTGCCTGGCCTTCCTTGCAGAAGGCGCGTCCGGCCAAGGAAAGGGCGGGAACGAGGCCGCCGAGGTGGATGATTTGCTCGCCCGGCACGGTGACGCCGCGCCGTTGCTTGAGATAGAGATCAATCGCTTCGTTCAGGCCTTCGTGTGCCTGGGCATAACCGAAGATCCCATGGTTTACGCGGGAGTGAAGCGCTTCGAGGATCTCCGGGGCGGAGGCGAAGTCCATGTCCGCCACCCAGAAGGGGTCGAGCTCCGGCCGGCGGTCGAACTTGATGCAACCGGTGCCCTTGCGGACGAGGGGGATGTCGAAGTCGTGCGTCACGGGGCGGTATTTAAGGCCGGAATGCGTAGTGGCAAGCCGTGATGAGGGGTGCGGATGGTTTCCGGATGGTGAGGCGGGTGGTCGTTGATCGGTGGGAGGGGCAGAGGATGCCGGGGGATCTTGGAAATCGGAGCCTGTTATGCCTGTTAAAACAGGGAAATTAACAGGCGGGGAGGAGAGCGACATCGAGTATCGGATGTTCAGCGTTGAACGTCGAAGTGCGGGATTCGGGCGGGGTCGGACTTCGGTCGGAGTGCATGCGAGCGGGAAGTATGGCGCATGCGAGGGGTGGGTTTCTACTGCCAAGGTCGATCAAGATGGGCACGGGAGAAGTTAGAAGCCCCCCGGCACCCCTTCAGGGTGCGTTCTTGTTCGCGGCCTGACCCAGGGTTGCGCGCTGCGCGCTTACCCTGGGCTATCTCCCTGCCGCCCCGTTGGGGCTCTGGAGCGGTGCATGGGGCGGGCTTGCTCTATCTCCCGCCCCCGTTGGGGCTTTGTAAGGGATGCGGGTTGTGCTTACCTGAGACTATCGCCCGGTCGCCCCGTTGGGGCGTTAGAGGAGCGGCGCTTGTTTCGAGGGCTCTGGGAAATCTCTAACAGAGCGGTGGAATGAAAAAGGGCGGCCGAAGCCGCCCTTTTTTGTTTTGGAATGTTACTGGCCTTCGCTTGGTGGGGCTTCCTGCGGGGGAGCTTGCTCCGGCTTCGGGGCGTCTTCTGCCTTCGGCGTTTCCTCGGGCTTGGCGGCCTTGTCTTCCTCGAGCGGCGGGATGGCGATCGGAGGCGTCACGGCTTCCACGCGACGGCGGGTAGCCGGTGCGGCCTGACCGGCACCTGGCGGGATCATGCCGGGAGGCAGGCCTTGGGGCATCAAGCCGGGTGGCAGACCTTGCATGCCGCCCTGAGCACCGGGACCTCCTGCTGGAGGCGTGGCCGACTGAAGCAGCGAAGAGCGATCCTTGAGCAGGGCGTCCAAGGTGAACTTGCTCACCTTGAAGGTGCGTCCTGCGAGGGCCTTGTCCGCGGCGAGGCGCTTCTCAAGCTCGGCCTTGCGGTCGGCGAAGGCCTTGTCCTTGGTCTTGGCGTCTTCCTCGGATTCCTTCTCCTCCTTCTTGCGCTCGGCAGGCAGGGTGGCCTCCACTTCTACGGTCATGTAGTAGGCAGGCTCGGCCGGAACTTCTTCCGGATCCGCGCCCTCCTTCTTCTCTTCCTCCGGGGCGGGGTTGATCTTGAAGGTGTAGGTGAAGCCTTCGAAGGTCTCGATCTTGGCGATTTGCTGCGCGGTCGGCTGCACTTCGTCCGCCTTCTCCTTCGACACCACGTCCTCGAAGCGCGCATAGGAGAAGAGCGTCTTCAAGGGGGCGGTGAGGCTGGGGTTCAGGGTCTCGTTCTCCTTCGCGCCGTCCAAGGTGAACTCTCCATTCTCATCCGTGCGGCTGAGCTTCCAGGCGATCTCCTTCGACTGTGCAGGCGGGGTAATGGAGATGCTTTTGATCTTCTCAACCTTCAGGAAGTCTTCCTGAAGCCAGCGCGGGGCTTCGGTCGAGAGGGTCGGGAAGAGCTCGCTCACCACATAGACGCCGGATTGGTCGGCGTGGTTGCGGAAGAAACGGCCGGTGGAACCGCCGCCGAACATGCTCATCGGATCGCTGCCGGACTCGAGGTTCTTGCCCAGAGTCACGTGCGCCAGCTCGCTGCCGGCGTCATTGCTGAGGATCACCTCGGTGCCGCGGTCCTTTTCTTCCTTCGCGGCCGGATCCATGCCGAAGCGCGGGGCAAAGGAAGGCTCGGACTCGATGCCCTGCGTGACCTTCACTTCGGCCAGCGTGCGCAGGAATTCATTCAGGCTCTTGATGTTCGCGGGATAGCCCTCGCGCTCGGCGACGCTCCAATTGCCGTCCTTGCGGACCAGCGTGGTAACCTTGTCACCCGACTTCACCTGCACCTTCGCGACTTCATTCGCGTTGAGATCGGCGAGCACGGTTTGCCCGCGGTTGCGCGAGGTCTTGCTTTCAAAGCCCTTCGAGTTGCTCGAACGGGCGAAGAAGGCGGCGACGGTCAGGAGGATGGCGATGATCCAGAGGACAACGACTTGTCGTTTGTTCATGGCTGGAGATGTTAGGAAGTGAAGGGTGGGTTCAGCGTGCGCGGGTGGATGAACGGCGCTTCAGCAGCAGGCCGAGGCCAGAAACGATGACGAGGAGCGGCACTGCCAGGATGTTTACGAAGGTGGTGGTTCCGGCCAGCTTGTCCTTCTCCCGCTTCAGGTCCTTCTGAAGCTCGCGGACTTGCTTGCGCGATTCGACTTCCTCCTGACGGAACTGCTTGATCTCCGTTTCCTGCTCCGGGGAGAGGTAGAGCTGCGATCCCGCGGACTTCTGGGACTGGAGTTCGTTCAGCTTCTGTTGTGCGGCTTCAGCCTTGGCTTCGAGCTCTTCGATCTTGCTGCCGACGCGCTTGTTTGCATCCGCTTCCATCTCCTTGATCTTGGTGAAGGGGCGGGCAATCGCGGCGCGGCTACGGGCACCGATCAGATGGGTCGAAGAGGCGGCCTGGTCGATGATGTTGAAGAACAGCGAGGGGTTGCCATTGATCTGGCGGGCCACCTGCATGCCGCCACCGAAGTTCTGCACCTGATAGGCGAACTGGTTGAAGAAGGCGTCGATGTCGGAAATGATGAAGACATTGCCTTCCTTGGTGGCATCCACCAGATGGGCGGGCTTCTCCTCCTTCTTTTCCTCTTCCTTCTTCTCGCCTTCGGCGGGCGGGGTTTCTTCGGCGGTCGGCTTGCCCTTCGGGAAGGCGGACTTGAAGTTACCCTTCAAGTGCAGCACCAGGTCATAGGACTGGGTGCCACGGAAGCTGTTGGTCAGCTTCGGGTCGAGTTGGGAGGCCTTCGTGGAGTCGACGAAGCCGGCCTTGTCAGAGGACTTCACCAAGGTTTCCACCGTCACACCGGGGGAGCCGCTCTTCGTCAGGCCGCCGGGCAGGAAGAACACCAGGCTCGTGAGGTCGCGGGTGATCACGTCATCCTTTTGCGGCATGCCATCCTTCGGCACGGTCAGCACCGCGATGCCCGGGCGATTGCCATTCATCGTGGTCTGGTAGTTCTCATCCGCGAGAACCTGTTGGTTCATCGCCACACCCCAGGAACCCAGCAGGGTCGGCAGGGTGGAGGAAGTCGGCAGGCCGCCGGCTCCGCCCATCATCGGGTTTGGCGGAGGGCTGCTCATTTGGGCTGCCACCGAGAACGGATCGAGGCAAGCCACCACCGTGCCGCCTTGTAGGAGGTACTGGTCGATGGCGAATTCCGCTTCAGGAGTGATCTCAGCGGGGTGGAAGACGAGCAGGACGTCGATTTCCGGGTCGATCTTCTCCGGGGTCATCCCGAGATCTCTCACCTCATAGGATTGGGAGAGCTGCTGGTAGATCACCCACGGTGGCTGGCCTTGCTGGCCAGGCATCATCGCGGGACTGCCGGTAATCGGCAGGGCGGTCATCAGGCCCACGATCGGCTTGTCCGGGCGAGAGACTTCCGAGATCGCCTTGGAAAGCTGGTATTCCAGCATGGTTTCCTGATTGGGATCGAGGAAGGGAATCGTCGAAGTGCGGTCGAGACAGGAAACAGCCAGGCCGAAGTAGAGGTTCTGGTCGTCGAAACTCTGGCCGCGGATGCCGTCGAGGTTTGCGGAGTCTTCTGCATCGGTGTCCGGCTGGGGATCGAGATTCTCCACGCGCAGCTTGCCGCCGGAGAGGTTCGCGTATTCGCCGAGCAGGTCGTCGACGCGGCGCATGTGGAGCTTGAGGGCTTCCGGCATGTAATCGGAACTACGGGTCGCGTAGTAGCGGATCACCACCGGGGCGCCGAGCTCCTTGAGGATGCCCTTGGTGCCATCAGACAAGGTGTGGACCTTGTCTTGGGTGAAGTCGGCATTCTTGTGGCCGAGGCCGAGTCCCGAGACCAGCAGGTTTAGGGAAACGACGATGACCAGCAGCGCGATGATCGCCAGGATGGCGCGTGCCATCGGGTGGACGGTCTTTGCTTCTTTGCTCATGGGATGGAAAGAAATCGGTTAGGGAAGAGGACTGGGATCAGGCGCGCTTCGCGGTGAGGATGGTGCTGGTGCCGAGGAGGCAGCCGAGGGTGATGGAGCCGAACCACACCGCGTCCTGCAGGCGGAAGGCGCCGCGGGCGAGCGACATGAAGTGCTCCCACGGGCCGAGCGCGGTGATCGCGTTCGCCACGTTGGCACCGAAGGTGTCCACGTAGAAGCGGACGAAGAAGTCGAAGGTGCCGAGGGTCAGCAGCACGCAGACCGCGGAGGAAATGATCAGGCAGATGACCTGGTCACGGGTAAAGGCGGAAACCAGCAGCGTGACCGAAAGGTAGCAGCCAGCCAGCAGGATGGCACCGATGTAACCGCAGATGATCGTGAGATTATCCGGGTCGCCGAGCCAGTTCACCGTGATCCAGATGGGGAAGGTGAGCAGCAGGGCCACCACCCACACGGTCGCGGCCGCGAGGAACTTCCCGAAGATGACGCTCCACATCGGGATCGGCATGGTGCCGAGCAGCTCGATGGTCCCGGTGCGCTGCTCTTCCGAGAGCAGGCGCATGCCGACAGCAGGCACCAGCACCATCAGGACGAAGGGCAGGTAGGTGAAGAAGGAGTAGGTCAGGGAGGCGTCCTGCACCGTCATGAAGCTGCCCATGGAGAAGGCAAAGATCATGGACAGGATGAGGAAAACCACGATCACGGCGTAGGCGATCGGGTGGCTGAAGTAACTGCCAAGCTCGCGCTTGAAGATGGTCCAGACGTGTTTCATGGAGAGGAAATCAGGGTAAGGTTCAAGCGGCGGTATCGAGCGTGGTCACCTTCCGGAACAGATCGGTCAGCGATCCGGTGCCGGACTTCTTGATCAGCTCGGCGGGTGTGCCGTCTTCCACGATGCGGCCGCGGTCGACGATGACGGCGCGGGTGCAGGCGGCTTCGACTTCCTCGAGAATGTGGGTGGAAAAGAGGATGGCCTTGGTTTCCCCGAGGCGCTTGATCAGCTGGCGGACCTCGTGTTTCTGGTTTGGGTCAAGGCCGTCAGTCGGCTCGTCCAGAATCAGGACTTCGGGATCGTGCAGCAGCGACTGGGCGAGGCAGGTGCGGTGACGGTAGCCCTTCGAGAGGGTCTCGATCGACTGATAGGCCACGCTCTTCAGGAAGCAGGTTTCAATCGCTCGTTCGACCGCATCGTTCTTGGTGCTGCCCGAGAGGCCGCGGACGTCCGCGCAGAAGCGCAGGAATCCACTGACGGTCATGTCATTGTAGAGAGGGGCGGATTCCGGGAGATAGCCGACCTTTTGCTTCGCCTCGTTCGGATGATCCACCACGGAGATGCCGCAGATCTTTGCGTCACCGGAGGTGGGGGGCAGGAAGCCGGTCACCATCCGCATGGTGGTGGATTTTCCGGCTCCGTTGGGTCCTAGGAAGCCGAGCACTTCCCCTTTCCGGACGGAAAAGGAGAGGTGATCGACGGCGGTCTTCGTTCCGAACTGTTTGGACAGGTTCTCGACTTCGATCATGGGATCACAGGTTTCGTGTGCGTGTGGGAAGATTTTGGACGCTTCGCCGAGCGACGCGGAGCGCGGCGCGCGTCTGAAAAAATTGCTCGCTGACGTATTGGCAAGGTAAAACCCGCTACGGAAAAGCGCGGCGGATTTTCCGGCTGACCTGAAGCTCTGGAATCGTTAGACCGGATGCAATGAGTGTCCCGGAGACAGAGATCAAACTGGAATACGAGACCGCGCCTTTCCTTCATTCCCTGTTCGCGAACGATGCGAAGGAACTCCGCTACCTGGAGGAGAAGCTGAAGGTCCGGGCAGTGACCCGGGACGGGTGGATCCTTTTTGCGGGGCCGGAGGACGCCGTGAAGCAGGCGACGGCCGTATTCGCGGACTTGGAGCAGGCCCGCCGCCAAGGCTCCCAGATCAGCTCCCGGGATTTCCGGATGGCCGTGGATCTGATCGCCGAGGGCGGGGGATCCGTCTCGGAGCTTTCCGGGGTGAAGCTGCTGGGCGTCCGCGGGCGCAAGCCGGTGGTTCCCAAGACCCCGCGGCAACTGGACTACCTGAAGTCGATCGAGAAGAACGACGTGGTTTTTGGTCTCGGGCCGGCGGGCACGGGCAAGACCTACCTGGCCATGGCGATGGGGCTCGCCATGCTGAAGGCCAAGCGGGTGGGCCGTGTCGTTTTGACGCGCCCGGCCGTGGAGGCGGGGGAAGCGCTCGGTTTCCTCCCCGGCGACCTGCGCGAGAAAGTGGCTCCCTATCTGCGCCCGCTCTACGACGCCATCCACGACATGATCGGCCACGAGGAAGGTGAGCGATATCTGGCGGACGGCACCATCGAGATCGCGCCGCTGGCATTCATGCGGGGCCGCACGCTGGCCCGCTCGTTCGTGATTCTGGACGAAGCGCAGAACACGACCCGGGAGCAGATGTTCATGGCGCTGACCCGTCTGGGTGAGGAATCGCGGATGGTGGTGACCGGGGACGGTTCCCAGATCGACCTGAAGCCCAATGTTCCTTCCGGCCTTTTCGAGGCGGAGCGGGCGCTTGCGGGGGTCCCGGGCATCGACTTTATCCGCTTCAGCGGCTCGGACGTGGTGAGGCACCCGGTGGTGGGGCGGATCATTGAGGCCTATGATCGCCACCGCAGCTCGGCTTGATAAAGTGCTGATGATCAACAAAGGTGATTTTTCGATTGTCACATCTCCTTGATTTTTCGCGATTTGAGACTTGATTGACCTTGAGGCAGGCTAGGGGGATTTGCGCATTGCAAAAGGGCCTTGGATCTTCTAACCACCTGCCCCGCCGTTTGGACTCCGGTTGCAAACGGCCCCGATTTCGCAACCCAGTTGCCACACCGTGGGATTCATAGATGCCTTCAAACGCTGGCGCCTCGCGCGCCGCGGCTTGTCATCCGGTCGAAAACGCCGGGTCCATGCCGAAAACCCGGTTGCGATGACGTTGGACCGCAGCGTCTTGGTCCGCCTTTTCCTTTATTTGGTATTTTGCGCGGGGGTGGGGGTGATGGTGCTGCGGGCCGCTTCCGACACGAACTTCGCCGATGAGCGGACCTATGGAGCGCTTTCGGGATTTGTGGTCGCTGCCGCAGCGGTGGCGATCCTTCACAGTCTCCATGAGAACGTATCCCACCGGAATGGTCGCATCATCCTGGTGTTGGGTGGTCTCGCCGGCCACATGGCGGTGGTGCGGGGCATCTCCCTGATGGTGGATGCGAATGACATGGCGGGGGAGATGAAGTTCCTGCTGATCCCCTTCGCCCTGACGCCGATGGTGCACGCCGTGTTGCTGGGCCGGGGCGTGGGCACTTTTTCGACCGTTTTTGCGGCCTTCCTTGGCTCCATGGTGATGCCGAAACAGGATGCGCTCCTGTATGTGGCGGTCAGCCTAGTCTGCGGCTTGGTAGCGGTGCAGGCGGTCCACAAGGTCCGGAAGCGGGTCCAATTGTTGCGTGCCGGCGTGTATTCCGGGGTGGCGGCGCTGCTGCTGTGCATCGCCTTCGGCCGGATTGATCCGGTGCCGGGGATCACCGACCATATGGAAGGTCTCAAGGATGCCGGCCTCAGCTCGCTGGCGGCGCTGGGCACGGGCATCGTGATTGCCCTTCTGGTCAGCGGGATGCTGCCGGTGCTGGAGGGGACCTTCCAGCTGACCACGGACATTTCCTGGCTGGAGCTCAGTGACCTGAACCACAAGCTGCTGCGACGCCTCCAACTGGAGGCTCCCGGGACCTTCCACCACAGCCTGGTGGTCGCTTCGCTGGCGGAGGCTGCCGCCGAGGCAGTGGGGGCGAATGCCGCGATGTGTCGCGTTTCCGCCTACTACCATGACATCGGGAAGCTGAGTAAGCCGGAGTATTTCATCGAGAACCAGGTGGAGGGCGGGGAGAACCCGCACGATTCCCTGACGCCGACGATGAGTGCGCTGATCATCATCGCCCACGTGAAGGACGGCGTGGACCTGGCGGTGAAGCACAAGCTCAACCCGAGGGTGATCGACATCATCCAGGAGCACCACGGGGATTCGCTGGTGAGCTATTTTTACCGCCGTGCCCAGGAACAGAAGAAGGCGGAGATGGAGAAGGTTGAGAAGGGGCTCGAGAATCCGGAGGATCTTCCGAAGATCGACGAGAAGAATTTCCGTTACCCCGGCCCGCGTCCCCGAACCCGCGAAAGCGGCATCGTGAGTCTCGCCGACATCGTTGAAAGCGCCTCCCGGAGCCTCAAGAAGCCGACTCCGGCGAAAATCCGGTCGATGGTGGAGGATTTGATCGAGTCCCGCGTCTGTGACGGCCAGCTCGACGAATGCACGCTGACCCTGCGCGATCTGGCGAAGGTGAAAGACAGCTTTTGTGCGACCCTGCGGAGCATGCTCCACACCCGGATCGACTACCCGAAGGAAGACGAGCGTAGCACGGTGGGACGGAACAAGTCCGACCTCGAGCGCCGTCACAACGGTTCGAAGACCCAGCCGATCAAGACGGCTCCGATCAAGACCGCCCCTCTCCAGCCAGCCCAACCCGCTGTCACTCCCCAGCAACCTCCTGCGACTACCCCGCAGCAATCCGCGAATTGATCCGATGCGTCCCGAACTTATTGTCGGTAACAATCAGGAACGTCTGGAGATCCCCGAGTCATGGCTCATCACCTTGGAAAAGGGCGGGGCGCTGGCGGCCGGAGAGATCCTCCTGAAGCATGTGGTGATCGAGGATGCGCCGTTGCTCGAGCACGAGTGTGTCGAGATTGCGCTCGTCGATGATGAGACCAGCGCGCGGGTTCATGAGCAGTTCATGGGGATCGAGGGTGAGACGGATGTCATCACCTTTCACCATGGTGAGATCGTGATCGGTGTGGAGGTGGCTTTCAAGCAAGCTGCCGAGAATGGGGAGCCGCCTTTACGGGAGCTTTTCCGCTACATCGTGCACGGCCTGCTGCATCTGGCTGGGCATGAGGATGAGGATCCGGCGGACCGCGAGCGGATGGAAGCCGCGCAGGAACCGCTGGTGGCGCGGCTGTGGCCGGAGATCGATGTGCTGGCCTGATATGGGAGGGCTGGAGCCGCTTCAGCTTCCCTGACGGTAGGCCTTCATCAGCTGATCCAGCTTGTCCTCATATTTGTAGAAGGCCTTGTCCTCCTCTCTGAAGGCTTCGCCATCGGGTGATACTTCATCGAGCATTTGGTCCTGCCTCGTCTTCCAGTTGCGGGATGGGGCACCGCCGGGAAAGCGGGCTATCGTGCGTTCTAGGATCGCGGCCGTGTGAAGCGCCCCGATTCTCTTCAAGGCTTCAGCCGTTTCCGCCGCGTGGTCTCCGTGGGAGTTCAGGAAGAACTGGTCGAAGCCGCCGTTGTTGATTTCGGCTTCGAAGTCTTCAACAAGCTGGATCGTTGCGTCCATGATGCGGCGAAGCTATCGCAAGCCCGGGATCATGTATAGTTGGCTCGTGGAAGATGACGCGCCCCGATTGCCGATTTTTTGTCCGATTTTCCGGGCAACTGGTGTTGAAGGGTAGGAGATGACCACGCCGAGCGATGCCACCTTGCTCAACGCCTTTGTACGGGACCGGGACGAGGCGGCCTTCCGCGTGTTGGTGGAGCGGCATCTCTCGCTGATCTTCCATGCCGCGCTGCGAAAGACGGGTAGCCGGGTGATGGCGGAGGAGGTTTCCCAGAACGTGCTCTGTGCGGTGGCGTCCAAGGCGAGCTCCCTGGCCGTGAATCCGGAGCGCTTCGTGCCATGGCTCCACCGGGCCACCCTCTACGAATCCACCAAAGCCATGCGCTCGGAATCATCCCAAAGCCGTCGCAAGGATCTGCTGCATCCCGACGACCTGCGTCCATCGGAGGGGGCAGGAGAGGAGCTATGGGCGAAGGCGCTGCCTCATCTGGACGGGGCATTGGACCGTTTGGCGGAGAAGGATCGCCGGGTGCTGATGCTGCACTTCTTCGAGAAGCTACCCTTTTCCCGGATCGGCGGGCTGTTGGGGAAATCGCCGGCGGCGGTGCAGAAGCAATCGGTGCGGGCGCTGGAGAAGCTCTCGCAGATTCTCCGCGGGCGGGGAGTGGTGGTGCCGGTGGGCGTGCTGGCGAGCGGGATGTTGGCGGAGTCCGCCAAGGGCGCGCCGATGCATCTGGCCGGGGCTCTCACCGCGAAGGCGCTGGGCGCGGCTGCGGCACCGTCCCTCTCCTCCGGAGTTTTTCTTATGATCACGGGAAAATCGAAGATCCTGGTTCCCTGCGGGCTCCTCTTGCTGGGGTTGCCGCTGGCCATGCAGCAGCTCTCGATCGCCGGGGCGGAGCGTGAGTTGGCCGGTCTGCGCCAAGGTCCCCGGCCCGCCGCGACCGCGAAGCGCGAGGTTCGCGAGAGCCCCGGGCTGGTGAAAATTTCGACCAGTCTGGACTTGGTGCGCCTGGCCGATGAGGCCGGGGAGACGAGGCGTTCCGAGGGCTTGAAGTTCGCGCTGAAGCGGAAGCTGGGCGCGCTGTCCGCGGAGGAGCTGGAGGAATTGCTGGATGGCGCGCGGAAGGTTAGGACCGGCATCATGAAGCGGCTGTATCTGGCCGAGTTCCTCGCCTACGCGCTGGCGGCAAAAGATCCGGCGCGGGTGATGGCGTGTGCCGAGCGGGGATGGATGACGCAGGCCTGGGCACCGGAGCTTTTGGGACGCTGGGCCCAGGTCGATCCAGGTGCGGCGCGGGAGTGGCTGGCGAAGATGGAAGCCATGCCCGAATACCGGAGCGCCACCATCAAGGAAGAAGCGGGCGCAGGAGAGGGCAGGGGAGGGTGGCGTCGTGGCACGGCGGAGAGTCTCAATGGCGTGGATAGCGAGCAGTTGCGACGCGAGAAGATCGCGTGGACGGAGGGGGACTCGCTGCGGCAGGCCTATGGCAACGGTCCGCTGAAGACCTTCCAGCAGGCTCTGTTCGTGCAGTTGATGCGCATGGATGCGGAACAGGCGATCGGCTACCTCGAAAGCTTTCCTCCGGACACGCGTCAGATGACGCTCATCAGTGACGGCTTTCATTACCTGGACCCGGCCTCATCCGCGAACGAAGCCGCAGGATGGTTGAAGGCCACCCGCATGCTGCC
The DNA here is from genome assembly GCF_012913485.1 of Luteolibacter luteus. Taxonomy (GTDB): domain Bacteria; phylum Verrucomicrobiota; class Verrucomicrobiia; order Verrucomicrobiales; family Akkermansiaceae; genus Haloferula; species Haloferula lutea. Next base: position 5,177,145 of record NZ_CP051774.1, read on the forward strand.
GGAGGCTAGCCGGAAAGTGATGCTCACCGACTTCGCGATCCACGCGATGGGATCGAATCTCGATGCGCTGGACTTGTCCAAAGTGGAGCCATTCCTGCAAGCGGTGAGCGCGCTGCCTGAGGAAAGATGGTTCCTGGCGGAAGGCGCGGCCAAGCGGATGCTGCGCCACGATCTGTCTCCCGGAACACAGGCAGAGGTGGCGGCGTGGCTTGAAGAGGTGGTGCCCGCGGAAGCCGGGCCGATCCGAGAGGACGCGTTGGCTCTGGTCCACGCCGAGCAGAGGCAGTCCGCGCTTGCCATGCTCAGGCACTTCGAGAAGGAGCGAGCAACGCCCGAGGATCGCGATATCATCCATAACCTGAGCAACCAATACTTCCGTGGAGACCTCACGGAGCCGGCGCTGAAGCTGGCGGACAAGATCGTGGATCCGGCGCTGCGCGAGGAGATGAAGCAGAAGATCCTGGAGAGAGCGCGATGAAAACTCCCCATCATTCCGCGAATCGAACCTGCGTCATTCTCCTGTTGGTGGCGGTAGCTGCCGTGCTGTTAGGCGTGCTCCAACACCGGAGGCTGGTGAAGCTGCGCGATGAGATCGCGACCGCGAGACTGGAAGCAAGTGCGCCCGCGGAGTTCCGGGAGTCGCGGGAAGAGGAACGTGAGGCGGATGATCTTCGCGAGGAGGTCCGGAGCTTGCTGGATGTCTTGAATGATCCGAATGGGCCCGGTTCCGCGCTGAGGATGGCGCGGCTGACCGAGTTGCTCGAGTCGCTGGATGCGGCGGCGGTCAGAAGTCTTCTGGATGAGACGGGAGATGATGCGCGGGGCCTAGCCCTGAAGGAGGCTCTGCGCTGGCAGTTTTACGCCGCGAATCCACGCGAAGCGTTTCGGTTAGCATTGGGCGATGCTCCGGACGAGCAGGCGAAGCGTGCGCAGGTGGGGGCCTTCATCGCGTGGGCGAATCTGGATCCCGCGGGCGTCCTGAAATGGTATTGGGACGCGGAAAAAGAGGGGCTGCCGCTGGCGAAGGAAGAGGAGCTACGAGTCGCGGTATTCGGGGCGCAGGCGAGGCTCGATCCGAAGCGTGCGATCGAGGGCTTTCGCGATCACTTTGGAAAGGATGCGGGTCAGGATGCCAAGCGGGCCGCTTCATCCTTGGTGGGCGGTCTGCGGAGCGAGAGCGAGAGGATGTCATTCATGCTGGCGCTGAATCGGAATACCGAGGCGGATCCCGGTGATGGATCTTTCCGGAAGGCGGTGGTCGCCGAGCTCTCCAAGACGTTGGTGGAGGAGCCCTTTGACGAGGCTTCCGCGGTGATCGATGGAACTTTCACCAAGGAGGAGCGCGAAAAGTTCGCCGGAGTGCTGGGAAATGGCGGCATCTTCAACCCGGATACTTGGCGGCTTTGGATGGGTTGGGTAGCGGCCCTTAATTTACCCGCAGAGCGAGGCCAGCCGATCGCCAATATGACCACGGTCATCGCCCGGAGGAAGGAGCAGTTCAAGGATCTCACGTGGATGGCGGAACTTCCGGCCGGCGCGCAGCGGGATCTGGTGGTGGAGACCTATGCGAGGATCGCAATGGAGTCCGATCTCCAGGAGGCAGTCCACTGGCTCGAATACCTGCCCGCAGGCGAGAAGCGGCGCGATGTGGCCGCCAATGTGGCGTATTATTTAAAGATGAAGGATCCGGACGGTGCCGCGGCGCTCCGGACGAGGGAAGGGGTAGTGGAGTAAGTGCGCGATCGCGGGCTCACGATCTGGAGCCCGCGTCACAGTTCTCCAAACGGAGCGTGAAAGCCGCGCCGCAAGCTGGGCGCGGCTGTCTCGCTTAGCCTTCGAAGTAGGTGTAGCCGCTCAGGCCCGCGCGATAGAGATCGAGGACCTCGCGGCGTTCCTTTGGTGAGATGCGTCCCTGTGCCACGGCCTTTTCGGCGAAGGCGCGGAAGCGTCCAACGAGTTCCTTCGGGTCATACTCCACATAGCTGAGCACGTCGGCGACGGTGTCACCTTCCACTTCGTGGGTGTAAACCGGCTTGCCGCCTTCGAGGTGGACGCCGACGACATTGGTGTCGCCGAGGAGGTTGTGAAGGTCACCGAGGGTTTCCTGATAGGCTCCGACGAGGAAGGTCGCGATGTAGTACGGCTCGCCCGGGCGGACATCGTGGAGAGGGAGCACCTTCGCCACGTCCTCGCGGTCGATGAAGCGGTCGATCTTGCCATCGCAATCGCAGGTGATGTCCGCGATGACGGCGCGCTGGCGCGGGCGCTCGTCCAAGCGGTGGATCGGCAGCACCGGGAAGAGCTGCTTGATCGCCCACGAGTCCGGCAGGCTCTGGAAGAGGCTGAAGTTCCCGTAGTAGAAATCGACCAACGTGTCGGAGAGTTCGCGGAGATCTTCCGGCACGATCTCCAGCTCCAGGATGAGCTTCGAGATGCGGGTCATGATGTGCCAGAACCAGGCTTCGGCGAGGCCGCGCTCGCGCAGCGTGGCGGCACCGTAGAAGAACTGGGCGCGTACCTGGTCGCGGTAGTAGACGGCGTCGTTGAAGCACTCCTGCAGGTTGCGCTTGCTGAGGTCCTTGGCGACCGCGATCAGGTTGATCAGGTTTTGCGGAGCGTTCTCCGGGGTTGGCGGGGCAGTCTCGGTGGTCTGGACCGTGGAGACGTCCAGGATGTTGAAGACGAGCACCGAGTAGTAGGCCACGATGGCGCGGCCGGACTCGGAAATCAGGTTCGGGTGAGAGACGCCTGCCTTGTCGCAGATCTGCATGATCGTCTCGATGACGTCCGTGCAGTACTCAAGGATGGAGTAGTTGCAGGAAGAGTGGAAGTTGGTGTGGGAGCCATCGTAATCGACCGCCATGCCGCCGCCCATGTCGAGGACGCCCATCGGTGCGCCTTCCTTCACGAGGTCGCAATACATGCGGGCCACTTCGGTGGCGCCTTCACGGATCGCGGCGATGTTCGGGATCTGGCTGCCTTGGTGGTAGTGCAGCATGCGCAGGCAACCGAGGTAGCCCTCCGCCTTCAGGCGGTCGACGACCTCGATGACCTGAGTGGCGCTGAGGCCGAAGACCGACTTGTCGCCGGCGCTTTCCGCCCAGTGGCCGGAGCCACGGGTGGAGAGACGAACGCGCACGCCGAGGTTTGGCAGCACGCCGACCTTTCGTGAACGCTCGAGGACAAGGTCGAGCTCGCTCGGCATTTCGAGCACGAGCATCACCTTCAGGCCCATCTTCTGGGCGTGCAGAGCGAGGTCGATGAACTCTTCGTCCTTATAACCATTGCAGACGATGTAGGCCTCCGTGTCGTGCATGTGGGCCAGAGCCGCGATCAGCTCCGGCTTCGAGCCGGCTTCGAGGCCGTAGTGGAACTGTTTTCCGAACTCGGAGATTTCCTCGATGACCTGGCGCTGCTGGTTCACCTTGATCGGATAGACACCGCGGTATTCGCCGCGGTAGCCGGTGTCCTTGATCGCTTGGCGGAAAGATTCGTTCAGCTCGCGGATGCGGGAGTGGAGCAGGTCACGGAAGCGCAGGAGCACCGGGAGATCCGTGCCGCGGTCGCGCAGGCCCTCGATGATCTCGTAAAGCGACACCTCGGAGGTGGTTTCCTCGTCGGTGAGCTTCACGGTCACGTGACCTTTCTTGTTCACCCCGAAGAAGCCGTGGCCCCACTGTTCCACGCCGTACAGCTCGGCGGATTGGTCGGTGGACCAGCCATTTTCTTTTTTCGGTTTGGAGGCCTTGGAGGTCGCGGGCGGAACCATGGCGGGAAAGAAGGGGCAAAGCGCCGGAAAATAAAGCGGTAATGCGAGAAAATTACGACTTCAGGAGCCCCCGGAATCCCCCCGGCAGGTGCACCGCCGCCACGGCGAGGCCGATCCGCGCCAGCAGGGTGCCCGGCGGATAGGCCAGATAGCGGCCTTGCCAAGCCGGGTGATACTTCCGTTTGAAGTCGAAAAGCGACTTGTAGCGGTAGAACCGGTCGAATTTCTCGAACAGGATTTTCACCTGCTTCTCCTCGCGCGAGAGTTGTGACGGATCTGTTTCCGTATTCGCCAAGGGTGCGCTGCCGAGGCTGATCTCTTCTACCTCCGAGGCGCGGAAGTGGTCGATGCTCTCGAGGATGAGGAAATCCATGATTCCTCCCGGAGATCCCCGGCCGCGCATGAGATCCAGCGAGCGGCCCTTGCCGCCGCCGTAAGGGCGCCAGGTGGCGAAACACTCGACCTGGCCATCGGCGAGGAGTGCGATGGCGCAGCCGTTCTGGCGGATGTCGGTGATGGAGAAGGCACCGAGGTCGAAGGTCATTTCGCCGCCACTTTTCTCCTTCAGCCAGCGCTCGGAGAGCAGGGCGAGCTGGGCCTCCAGACCGTGATCGATCCCTTGGCTGGCGTCGTACCAGCGAAAGGAGATGTTATCCTTCTTCGCCTTGTTCCGTGCGGTGCGCAGGTTCTGGAACTTGCCGCCCTGGGTGTGGAATTCGGCGAGAGGAATCCTTGCGTCCTCACCGACCTTGAAGGTGATGAGCTGACACTGCTCGTAGAGCGGGCGGGTCTCGTGGGAGGTGCCATAGAAAACCGGGGTCCAGTCCTGCTTGCGGCAGAAGGCGGTGAATTGGTCGATCAGCTCCCGCTTGAGTTCCGGAGCGCAAACGGGATCTGCAAGCGCGATGGCCATTTCCCGCCAGGAGGAATAGGCCACGAATCCCTCGCCGGATTCGTGGAAGAAGTAGCGCTTGTCCGTGAGCAGGGTGAAGGGGTCGCTGGGATCGGTACCATGGCGGGCCAGAATTTCCGCGGCGCGCTTGCGGTCTTCGTCGCAAGGTGTGGCCACGCGTTTTGCCAGCACCGGCCGCAATAGCAGGAAGAGGATGACGGCACCACAGCCGATGCCCGCGAGCCGGAGGCGATCGAGGAAGCGGGAGACATCCGGAGAGGAGGTGTCGAGCGAGTCGTCCATGCCGACCACGGCGGTCGATGCGGAGGTGAACGATCTTCCCCAATCCAGAGGCTCTGGCAGCTTTCCGGACTCTCCCAGTTCATGGACTCCGATGGTGCCGTAGATCACCAGAGCGAGGGCGACGAAGGGGGCGACCTTCAGCCCGAGGTTCAGTGAAGGTGCATCGGAGAGCGCGATGAATTCTTTCCGCCAGCGGATCAGGGGCAGGAGCAGGATCAGCGCAGCCGCCGAGTGATGCCAGTCGAAGGCGCGGATCATGTGCAGCAAGGCGGATGCCCCTAGCAGACCGGTGGTGAGCCACCATGCGGCGGTCTTTCTCCGTGAAATGCCGCGGGCGAGGCCGAGCAGGGAGATGCCGGAAAGCAGGAGCAGCAGGCGGCTGTCCTCACTGGCCCCGAGCGGGAACCACTGCTGCATCCAATCGATCACTTCCGGAGGCTTTGGCAGCATCGCTTCCACCAGGTTGATGATGCCGATGAGGACCACTGCCATCACCAGCAGGCGGATCGCATGGCGGCGTGAGAAGAGGAAGATCAGCACCAGCACCACGCTGAGCGCGGCCGCGGGCCAGAGAGGGGAGAGTCCGTAGGGCAGGACTTTGCTGACCTTGCTGGGGGCCATCGAGTCGTCACCGAGTAACCAGGCCAGCCCGTGTTGGAAGTAGGGACGGAAGTCGTCGTCCGGGCCGTTGAAGCCGTGATTCGAGCCCGGAACTTCGTAGAGTGCGGTGGCTTCGGGCAGGTTGTTGATCCATGCCGTGCTGGAAATGATGTCGCTGCTCCCTTGGAACTGGACGATCCGCAGCCCTTTCACGGCCTCGTTGAATTCATTCAGGCCGAAGGTGCCATCGCCGGTGGGGGCGATGCCCATCTCGTCCTTCAGCCGCAGGCCGTAGCGTCCGCGGGATCCGCAGGAGAAAAGCAGGAGTCCCTTCAGGTTCTCGGGGCGCTCGTTTCCGGCCGCGGCCACGGCTTGGGTGGCCCCCATCGACCAGCCGCCGTAGATCAGCGGGGTTCCTTCGGGCAGATCCATGGCCTTCGCCATGGCTGCGAAGTCATTGCCCAGCAGGTCCCCGTCGTAGTCGGTCTCGGCGTAGCTCCGGCAATTAAGCCCTGCCACACGCCACCCAGCTGCCTCGAACCACGCCGATACCGTATTTTCCCAGTCGTTCCAACCGCCGTCCCCGGAGGCGAAGACGATACCAGCAACCGGCTTCTCCGGTCCGCGGAAGAGGTGGATCTTGCCCGGACCCCGGGAGAGCTGGATGTCCTGGATTTCCTCGGCTGCCTTCAAGCAAGCACCCCAAGCCATCGCAAAAACGATGACGACCCGCAAAATCAGACGCGAAATGGAGACCATGGTCAGGAAGGGTCGGACCTCCCGCCCCATTCTACCGTCGAAGGCGGCGGATTCTGTCTAGTGGATCCTGTCAGGGGTGGCACGTCACGCCTGATCCCGGTCGCGGATGATCGTTTCCAGTTGTTCGATCCGCTGGGTCTCGGCGGTCTTTCTCAAGAGGTGCAGGACGAGGCCCACGAGGAAGGTCAGATTGCCGAATCCCGCGATCGTGTTCAGCCCGTGATAGAGGAGCATCCAATCATCAGAGGCCGGGTGACGGAAGATGTTTCCGATCCAAGGCGAGGCAATTGCCAAGATCGTCGCCATAGCCCCCACGATCGCGCCACAGAGTCCCATCCACGCCGCCGCGCCGCGATGACGGAAGAGTAGCAAGCCTGCCCAAATTGTCAGACTGCACACAATTAACTGGAAGAAAACGGATAGAATTCCAAAGAGGGTTAGCTGGACCATGTTCCTGATCCTCTAACCCGGTTCCGGATCTATGCCAAGCGGTCCCGGAAGTCCGGGTAGCCAAACTCCCGGACGGTTTCCAAGCGTCCATCCTCATGCTGGAAGACGATGGAAGGATGCGGCACGCCGTTGAAGGTGGTAGTCTTCACCATGGTGTAGTGCGCCATGTCATCGAAGACCAGAATGTCCCCTGGCTTCAACGGACGAGAGAAAGCGAAGTCACCGGTGACATCTCCGGCGAGGCAGGTAGGCCCGCCGAGGCGATAGACATGACCTTCGGATTCCTCGGATGCTTCATAAACCTCGCCATCGAACTGGACGGCGGGTGCCGTGATCTCGACGGGACGGGTCCGTTTGGCGGAGCCGTCCTTCTCCACAAGGAAGACATCAGGACGGTACGGCATCTCCAGTACGTCGGGCATGTGAGCGGTGGCGGAGATGTCCATGATCGCCAGCTTGTGGCCCGCGGACTCGAAGACATCGAGCACCTCCGAGCGCAGCACCCCGGTGTGGATCGCCCCGGCTTCTCCCGGTTCCAGCCAGACTTCCACGTCGTATTTCTCGCGGGTCTCGCGGACCTTCCGGATGAGGAGATCGCGATCGTAGAAGGGCTTCGTGATCCAATGGCCGCCGCCCATGTTCAGATACTTGAACTGAGGGGAGCGGAGCAGGTGGCCGAATTTTTTATCCACCGCCGCCAGCGTCTTTTCCAGATCATCGGAATTCTGCTCGCAGAGCGTGTGGAAGTGCAGGCCGGATAGTCCTGTTAGGTCCGCGCCTTCCAGTTGGTCCGCGGTGATGCCGAGGCGGGAGCCGGGCACGCAGGGATCGTAGAGGGCGGTCTGGCCGGTCGAGCACTGGGGGTTCACGCGGAGTCCGCAGTGCAGCTCGCCGGATTGGAAGCGCGGGTGAGCCACCACCATGTCCCGGAAGCGGAACCATTGGGACAGCGAGTTGAAATCCAGGTGATGGGAAAATTCGCAGAGCTGGCGGATGTCCTCCTCCTGATAGGCCGGGGAGTAGGTCACCACGTGCTTGCCGAAGTAATCGCGCGCCAGAAGCGCTTCCCAGAGGCCAGAGGCGCAGCAGCCGTCCAGATCCCCGCGGATGTATTCGAATGCCTTCCAACAGGAGAATCCCTTCAGCGCGAGCACGATCTTGCAACCGGCCTCATCGGCGGTTTCGCGGAGGATGCGGGAGTTGCGCTTCAGCGCCTCGATGGAAATGACAAAGGAAGCCACGCCCGGAAGATGAACAGCATTCACCGGACGTCCAACATCGAACGTTGAAGTTTCCGCCCGATGCGGAGAAGGAAAGACCGGTGAAAGTGACGATCGTTGGTCCGGGGACGGTGGGAATGGTGCTGGCCTACACGCTCATGCTGCGCGGGGCGGCACGGGAGATCGTGCTGGTGGGGGCGAACCGGACCAAAGCGGAGGGTGAGGCGATGGACCTGATGCACGCGCAGGCCTTTCTGCAGGTGCCCGTTTCCGTCAGGGCAGGGGACCTGGCCGATTGCGCGGGGAGCGAAGTGGTGGCCGTCTGCGCCTCCGTCCCGACGCCCGAGGGTCTGACGAGCCGGAATTCGCTGGCCGAGGGCAATGCCAATCTGATGCGCGAGATCCTGCCTCAGATCGCTTCGTGTGCCCCGCAAACGAAGCTTGTGATGATTTCCAATCCGGTGGACGTGCTCACCTGGCAGGCGCTGGAGATTACCGGCTTCCCGCCGGAGCGAGTGATGGGCACCGGCACGCTGGTGGATTCCATCCGCTTCCGCGAAATGCTTTCCGCTCTGATCGGGATCCATCCGGACGACCTGCGCGCCTACATTCTGGGCGAGCATGGAGAGCATCAATTTCCGGCCATGAGCGTCGCCCAAGCAGGCGGAGAAAAGATCGATGATACGCCGGAGCGCCGGGCCCTTTGCGACAAGGCGGCGCACGCGGGGATCGATGTTTTCCGAAAAAAGCGGAATACCTGCTACGCCATTGGCCAGGCGGCGGCATACATCATCGAATCCATCCTGCTGGATGAGCGCCGGACGGTGCCGATGAGCGTGAAGATCGACGGCTTTCTCGGTGTCGAGGGAGTGTGCCTGAGCCTGCCGGTGGTGGTCGGGAAAAACGGAGTCGAGCGAGTGCTGCACCCCGATCTCAATGTGATCGAGGCAGAGCAATTCCGCGTGGCGGCCCGGGCGGTGCGCGAGGTGATCGACGCAGTCTGCTGAAAAGTGCGGTAAGAGCAGCTTCTCCATGCTGCTAGTACAGGAACTATTCAGGTTTTCCCTTCTTTGTTCGTCCGGGCGAGGGATCAGGGCTCTCTTCGGACTGTCCTGAATGTTTCGGTCAGCCGCCTTTCTGCGGCGGATTTCCTGCGGCGCAAGCGCGGTGGCCGTGAAACGTTCAGGGTGGAAACCCCGAATCCTTGGCCCTGTCCGGATGTGATCCCCGCGGCCTCTGAACCCAAACTGCCGACCTTCTCGTCTCACTTGTCCATGAGTGTTTTTTTTCGCCCCGCACTCCTCGCCTCCCTTTCTTTCTCCCTTCTTCCAGCCGCGGCGGAGAGGGTGCTGCTCTTTCCAAACTCCGATTTCGAGGCGGGCACGCTGGCGAATTGGACCGCATCCGGAGATGCCTTCACCCGGCAACCGACCTTCGGGGACAACACGCTCGCGCGCGGCAACGTCTCCTGCGGAAAGCAAGGGGACTACTGGATCGGCACCTTTGAGAACTACGATGGGGTCACCGGGGCTCCGGGCAATGTCCGCGGTGACGGCGCGACTGGCACGCTGAGTTCCCAGTCATTCACGATCACAAAGCGCTATATCACCTTCCGCATGGGCGGCGGGAATCTTCCCGCTCAGGCCGGGGCGAAGTTGATTTGCGAAAGTCAGGAATATGCGCTGGGTACTGGCTTCAACAGCGAGGCGATGTTTCCCATCACCTTCGATGCCCAGGCCTTGATGGGCAAGACGGCGAGCATCGTGATCTTTGACAATGCCACCGGTGGCTGGGGACACATCAATGCCGATGACTTCGCCGCGAGCGATGAGCCTGCCGTTCCTTCGGACGGCGGCTTCATGCTGACTCCGGGGATCCCTGAAGCAGATGCGCCGATGGTGGGCTACGATCAGCCCTTGCGTCCGCAATTCCACTTCAGCTCGCGCCGGAACTGGCTGAACGATCCGAATGGCATGGTCTTTGATGGCCTGCACTATCACCTCTTCTTCCAACATAATCCGCTGGGGACGGGGTGGGGGAACATGACCTGGGGACACGCGATCAGCACGGACATGATGCACTGGCGGCAGCTTGATCACGCGTTGCTGCCGTACCAGGTCGATGGTCGCAGCGGAACGATCTACTCCGGCTCTACCGTGGTGGACCACAACAACAGCCTGGGTGTGCAGGTGGGAGCGCGAAAGACTCTTGTCTCCTTCTTCACCTACGCCAGCGAGCCGTTCTATCAGGCCATGGCCTATAGCACGGATGGCGGGGTCACTTGGAAGTATCACAACAACGGGCGCGCCGTCGTGCCAAACCAGGGCTTCGACAACGGCGAGCGAGACCCGAAGGTCTTTTGGCATGAAGCGTCCCAGCGCTGGGTGATGGTGCTGTGGGTGCAGAATAATCCGGGACGGGTGCGCTTCTTCACTTCCACCAACCTGAAGGACTGGACCTTCGCGTCCGACCTGCTGCGGAACTGGGCTTTCGAGTGCATGGACATGTTCCCGCTGCAGGTGGACGGGGATCCGGCGCAGACCAAATGGGTTATCTATGATGCGAGCTTCGACTATGAGATCGGGAGCTTCGATGGTGCCACTTTCACGACGGAGGCCGGACCTTTTCATGCAAGCCGCGGCAACTTCTATGCCGCGCAATCTTTCAACCAGGCCCCGAATGGCCGGGTGACACAGATCGGCTGGATGTTTGATGGGCCGGATTCCGCAGCGGCTTACGGGCTGCCTTACAACAAGCAGATGTCCTTCCCTTGCGATCTCACCCTGCGCACGACTCCTGCGGGCGTGAGGCTTTGCGCCCAACCGATTCCGGAGATCGCTTCGCTCGTCACCTCCACGCAGCAGGTGAGTTCGCAGATCCTGACACCAACAAGCAACCTGCTCGCGCAGATGGGGAACTTGGACCTCGTGGATCTCACGATCGAATTCGATCCCGGCACCGCCAGCCAGGTGATCCTGGACCTGCCACGAACCTCCGTGCGCTACGAGGCGGCAAGTGGTGTTTTCACCTTTACCGGAACGGATGGCAACCAAGCGGTGGCGATGGATGGAAGTTTCATGCCGCGCAATGGCCGGGTGAAGCTGCGCTTGCTACTCGATCGGCTCAGCCTTGAGACGTATGCCTTCGATGGCGAGAGCTTCGGTGCCCATTACATCAATCCGAGCAACGGGGCAGCGACGCCATCGCTGCGTTCGGTGGGGGGCAATGCCTTCGTGCATTCCCTGGTGGTGAAGTCGCTGGGTTCGGCGTGGCCGGTGGAGACACCGCTGGCAACGACGCTGGAGAATCCCGGCTTCGAACAGGGCATCCCGAGCGGAGCGACCTTCCGCACCGCTATTCCCGGGTGGAGCACCTTTGGTGATTGGTCGGATGCGGCGGGTGCCCTGGACGATAGCGGCGATGCCTTGTCCCAAGCCGCGGGCTATCCGGATTTCACGGGCCTTGGAGCAGCTTTGCTGAAGGCTCGCAATGGAGCGACCGAGAAAAGCGCAGGCATCTATCAATCGCTAGGGCGGGTGGCGCTGGCGGACTTGGGGAAGACCTACACGCTCAGTGCGGACCTCGGGGCCAGGATTCTTGATGGGGCCGGGAACTACTCCTACAGCGGAGATCTAACGGTGGCTTTCCGCAAGGGTGTGAATGGGGGGACCGGAGGAGAGCGGGGGACCCTGTTAGGGATGGCGGGTGTGAGATCAATCACCGCAGACGATGTGGCCTTGCCTTCGCTCGCCAGTGTGTCTCCGGTGACGACCACTGCGACCTTCACGCCGGGTATCGAGGACGTGGGTACCGAAGTCTTCGTTGTGATCGATCTGCGGAACACGGGATCGAGCGCCAGTGCCACAGACGGCGAGAAGGAATACCTCGCGGACAATGTCAGGCTGAATGCCGCGGCGGTTCCGCTGCCATCGGGGCCGATGGCTTACGAGGGTTTTGATTATCCGGATGGCAATGCGAGTCTTTCCGGCCGCAATGGCGGACAAGGTTGGGCTTCTGCCTGGCAGACCGTGGATGGCGGCAATGCGGATGTGACGGCAGGAAGCCTTACTCCTGCCGCCGCGCCAGCGGACTTTGCGGGGCGCTCGACCGGAAACAGCACCTCCTTGCCGAATGGCCGCCGTGTCGGTCGCGTCCTGGATACCTCACCTGCCGGGCCCTTTGGAGCACGTGGCTATCTTGATCCGAGCGGCCGCATAGGCAAGGACGGCACGACGCTGTATCTCAGCTTCCTCCAGCAACCGAATGGCACGACGCTTTTTTATGAGTTCGAGTTCCACCGCGACAATCTCGGCGACCCGGGCCGGATTGCCGGTATCGGGAATGATTCGCCGGGCGACAATGTGAACCTCCGCGCGCCAAACGGCACCCAGACCCTGATCGGAGAGGGGAATACCGGTGTAAACTTCTATGTCGTCCGCATCGACTTCAAGCCGGGCAACGATGACGTGCGCATCTATCGCAATCCGACCAGCAATACGGAACCCGGGGTCCCCACGCTGACCCGGCTTGATGCAGCGGACCTGTCTTTCAATGGCGTCTCCTTCGGGGCCTTCGTGAACGGTCGCACCGTGAAGCATGATGAGCTTCGCTTCGGTCGTTCGTGGCAGGAAGTCATCGGGATGGGCCCCTACAAAGCGTGGATCGGTTCGAAGGGCCTCGATGGCTCTACGGGGAAGGAAGATGGCTTCGAAGCGGATCCGGATGGCGATGGCATTGCGAACGGGCTGGAGTGGATTCTGGGAGGCAATCCCTTGGCAAGCGATGCCGCATCCTTGCTGTCTGGTCCTTCCCCGGATGCCGCTGCATTGACCCTTTCCTTCACACGGGACGAAGCCGCGCTCGGGGAAGTGGGCTTGGTCATCCAATATGCAAGCGATCCGGGTGGAACTTGGGCCACTGTTCCAATCACCAACGCAGGTGGGACCTACGAAGATGGTGTCACGGTATCCGTAGATCAGGCGGCGGATAGGATTACGGTCCGAATCCCGGTGAACAATGCGACGGGCAACAAACTCTTCGCGAGGCTGCGCGTGACCGAACCTTAGCATCTTCGTTACCTGCCGGGCTGCACGGGCGGGCGAAGAATCCGCCGGGGTGGACCATCGGCGCGGAGGGCCTTACTCCAGCTTCCAATCCATCCCCATCGTCTTCAGTTCCCTCTGCAGCTTGTCGAGATCCCAGACGACCACGCTGCCGTCTGCAGTGTGAAGTCCCAGAGACTTTCCGTCGCCGCTGAAACGCAGCGTAGGGGAGCCGATCTCCCCGGCATGATAGGGGACTTCCAGCTTCACGATTTCCGCCAAGTCGGCGCTGCGATGCAAGGTCACGCCGCGCCGTGTCGCGCTCGCTGCAAGCGTGCCTTGTGCATTCACGGTGAAAGCAAGCGGTGCAGGCCCATGCTGGAATCCGTCTTGCGTCCAGTCCGCGGTGTTCCAGCGGGTCATCGCACTTTGACCCCAGAGCCACAAGGTCCGGCCGTCATTAGTGAAGCTCGCTCCCAAGACCAAGCCGGGATGTTCCAGTGAATGCAGCAGTTTTCCCTCCGGCAGGCTCCAGGCCCGCGCGCCGTTTCGGCGGAAACTCCCGGTCACCGCGAGCTTTCCGTCCGCCGAGAATGCCGCGCAGAAGGGATCGGGCTGGGACAATCTCAAAGTCGTCTCGTCACGGGTGGAGCGGACGATGATCTGATCGTCGGCTTCGTTCGGTTGGTTTTGGGTGAGAGCAAGAAAGTTTGCCTTTGGATCGATGCCCACAAGCAAGGGGCCCGGACCGGAGTTCGCAGGCTCTGCTGCTCCGGGATCCGGCCATCCTGTCTGGCCACCCCGGATCGGGATCTTGCGGAGGCCCGTATTCCATCCGGAAAGCCAGAGCGCGGAAGCGTCCGGAGCGAGTGCGGTGGAGAGCCACTCCCTTTCGAGCTTCGGAAAGGTCGCGACCAAGCGGCCGGTCTGCATCGACCACAGGCGGCAGCCGCTTTCATCCACGGCACAAGCGATGCTGCCCTGATAGTCCAATTGGAGGCTCGGAATGTTTTCCGAGCGTGGTTCCGCGATGCCCGGTCCTAGGACCCGCACGCTCCGCGGCCAGTAGAAGCGGAAGATGTCCACCGCGCTGCCATCCGAGCGCCGCATGCTGAGGCTATTCCCGTCCTCCGACCACTCGACCGGGCCGGAATGCTCCGGCAGTCCGGTGAAGGTCAGCAGCTGTGCGGAACAACCCGCATGCCATACGCGCAGCATCCCATCGCGCGCAACGCTGACGAATTCCTGGCCATCCTTGCGGAACTTCACCGCTTCCAGATCCGCCTGATGACCGCTGAAGCGATGCAGCAATTGGCCGTGCTCGGTATTCCAGACATGAATGAGCCGGTTCTCGCTGCCGCCGGAAAGAAGCAGCTCCCCGAGCCAATCCATGCAAGTGATGGGATGATCGTGCGGCAATTCCCGGACAATCTTGCCAGTAGCGAGATCGAGGATCTCGATCATGCTTGCGGCTTTTTGTTCCACCTTCCGCGCGACCGCCAGGCGCTGACCCCGATCATCGAGATGAAAGAGCGGCTGAGTGGCAAACCCTCCGAGCCGGAAGATCTCCTTTCCGGTGGCGGTCTCCGTCACAAGCAGCGCGTCATCCTGATAGCGCGCCGTGCGGGTGCCGTCCGCGGAATTGAGGTCTTCTTTGATACTACCGCCGAGGACCGTTTTTTCCCAGATCACATCCGGCAAGGAAAGGTTGGCGATCGCCTCCTGCCGGATCTCGGGAGATGGCTCGATCTTCCATGCGTCTTGCAGGGCCTTGAATGCCTTCCGCTTGAAGCCGGCGGCGCCCTCCTGCCGTTGCTCCCGGGCATAAGAGAGCAAGGAGACCCGCTGCTCCTGAAGGTGCTCGCGGCGCGCCACGGCGAGCGATCCGACGATCAAGGTGCCACCTAACAGAACGGTGGTGGCGACCAGTGCGGCGACCCACGGCCGCCGCTGGCACCAGCGCCAGGCATGTCCCGCAGGGGAGAGCGGCCTGGCACGGATCGGCGCATTTGTTAGAAAGCGTCCAAGGTCCGCTGCCAGTTCTGAAGCTGAAGAATAGCGGCGCGCGGGATCCTTGCGCAGGCACTGGAGGCAGATGGTTTCCAGATCCCGCGGGACCGTCGGTGTCAGACGGCGCGGCGAGACCGGATCATCATCGCGGAGCTGCATGAGGATCGCGTCCAGTGTGGGTCCTTGAAAGGGGGGGCGACCGGTGAGCAGGTGATAGAGCAGCGCTCCGAGCCCATAGATATCAGTCCGCACGTCCGCATCGCCGCCAAGCGCTTGTTCAGGGGCCGCATAACTTGGCGACCCGAGGACTTGCCCGGTGCGGGTGATCCCGGTCTTGCCACCATCGCCGGATAGGAGCCGCGCGATCCCGAAGTCGGTCACGTGCGGCTGTCCGGTTTGATCCAAGAGGATATTGGATGGCTTCAGGTCACGATGCAGCACGCCCTTCTGATGAGCATGCTGGACGGCATCTGCCACCCGGAGCAGACAGCCTGCTGCCTGCCGGGCTTCCATGGGATGTTCCCGCACGATCTCTTCCAAGCTCTTGCCCGAGACGTGCTCCATGCTGAACCAGGGCACGCCTTCGTCATCTCCCACGTCAATGATGCGGACGATGCCGGGATGTTGCAGGCGTGCTGCAGTCTGTGCTTCGCGGAGAAATCGTTCGCGCTCTTCCGGGCCTGCAAACTTGGCCTGCAGCAGCACCTTCACCGCGACCACCCGGTCGAGCAGAGGTTGCCGGGCGCGGTAGACCACGCCCATGCCGCCGCGGCCGATTTCCTCGTAGAGCTCGAACCCGGCGAGGCGCATCCAAGGTGAGGCCTCCCCGGAGTCAGGAACCATTTCCTCATCTGAAAAGGTGAGCGCAAAGAGGCAGCGGGGGCAGTGCTCGCCCGAGAGGGGACTGCCACAGGTCGGACAGGCACCGGCGGCTGCGCTGGGGGCGGACATCGCTTCCTTTACTCCGCTTTTATCCACGGCGATTACACAAATTCGTGTCTCAGGCACCGAGCGCCGCCGCGAGTGCGCGCAACTCTTCATCCACCATCCGCCGATCTGGAAGACCGGCTGCCACCTCTGCCCGCACCATTTCCCGGAAATCGCCGCGCAGGCGGTGCACTGCCACCGCCACGCTCCGGGCGTGGATGCCCAGTGCGCTCGCTGCGGTCTCGTACTCGCCGGCACCGGCCTCGCGGGACAGGAAGGGACTGAGGGCTTGGAAGAGCTTGGCCCGGCCGGTGGTCTCGCATTCTTCCTCCAGCCGTTCCAAGGCGGCCTGCATCACCGCGTGGGCCCATTTCTTCTCGAAGAGGGACTCCGGGGTGTCTTGGGTGGCGGGTTCCTTGCCAAACCAGCGTTCCGCCTCCACTGAATCGAGCGGGACTGGAGTCTCGCCACCGCCCCGCTTGCCTGCGGTCTCATGACGGTGCCGGTTTGCGAGGAAGTTCTTCAGGATGGTGATAAGCAGGGTGCTGAAGCGGGTATCCCGCTGCTCGACCTTGGAGAGCCAATCCTGCTCGATGAGCTTGGCAAAAAAAGCTTGGGTGAGGTCCGCGGCGTCTTCCGGGGAGTCCCCGCGCCGCCGGATGAAGGCGTATACCGGGTACCAGTAGTTCCGGGTGAAGTGGTTCCATGCCTCGTCCCGGCCGCTATCGTCCCCGGCTCCTCCCATGATGGTCCAGCGTGTCGTGCAGAAACGCGGGGAAGAGTTGATATCCTCATGGGTCATGGCGCGGACGGGGGAAAATCGGACGGGGGGTTCCCATTTGTTAGCATGCTCCGGCCTTCTCCGCCAGTGCCGGAAGACTGGTTTCGAACCGATTCGGAAGATTTTGGAGATTTTTCGTAATCCCGGACGGTCTTCCGGGTGGAATCTCATTGGAAGGCTGCTCTCCCCCAAGCCCAGCTTTGCCCGTTTTTCCCCTCCCGGCCTGCCTCGATCGATCCGCTCTCCCTCCCACGGATTGACGAGGCAGGCCCGAAATTTTTTCGGGAGTCGGCGCAGAGACGAAAAAGGCCACCGGCGAACCGGTGGCCTAGGAAACTAGCTATTGAGCTTTGGCGCTCAGGCAACTTGGAAGCCGGCAGCCTGTTCGGGCGTGAGCTCGATATATTGCCAAGGGAGGCCGTGGACGTTCAGGTCGGCCATGAAGGAGTCCGGATCGTATTGCTCCATGTTCCAGACGCCCGGCTTGCGCCATTTTCCTTCCAGCATCTGCTTGGCGCCGATCATGGCGGGCACGCCGGTGGTGTAGGAGATGGCCTGGCTGCCGACTTCGGCGAAGCAGGCCTCGTGGTCGCAGATATTGTAAATGTAGATCGCCTTCTGCTTCCCGTCCTTGATGCCGGTGATGACATTGCCGATGCAGGTCTTGCCCTTGGTCGTTTGGCCGAGCTCGCCGGGGTCTGGCAGGACGGCCTTCAGGAACTGGAGCGGGATGATTTCCACGCCGTTGTAGACCACGGGGTCGATGCGGGTCATGCCGACGTTTTGCAGCACTTCAAGATGCTTCAGGTAGTTCGGCGAGAAGCTCATCCAGAACTGGGCGCGCTTGATCGTCGGGATGTGCTTCACGAGCGATTCCAGCTCCTCGTGATACATCCGGTAGATTTCATAGGTGCCGACGCCATCCGGGCAGGTGAAGGCCTGGTGCTTCGACATCGGCGCGGTTTCGACGAATTGGCCATCTTCCCAGTGGCGGCATTCGGCGGTCACCTCGCGGATGTTGATTTCCGGGTTGAAGTTGGTGGCGAAGGCCTTGCCGTGGTTGCCCCCGTTCACGTCGATGATGTCCAGGGTGTGGATCTCGTCGAAGTGGTGCTTGAGCGCCCATGCGGTGAAAACATTGGTCACGCCCGGGTCGAAGCCGGAGCCGAGCAGGGCGGAACGGCCTGCAGCGAGCCACTGGTCCTGGAGTGCCCACTGCCAGGAGTATTCGAACTTCGCGACGTCCTTCGGCTCGTAATTTGCGGTGTCGAGGTAGTCGACCCCCGCTGCAAGGCAGGCCTCCATGATGGTCAGGTCCTGATAGGGGAGGGCCACATTGATCACCAGAGAAGCGCCGGTCTTGCGGATCAGCTCGGCGGTTTGAACCGGATTGTCGGCGTCCACCTGGGCAGTGGCGATGTCCCGGCCGGTGCGCTTCTTCACTTCTGCAGCGATCGCGTCACACTTTGATTTCGTGCGGGATGCGAGGGTGATTTCACCGAAAACCTCGGGAACCATGGCGCATTTGTGGGCGACGACGCTGCCGACGCCTCCGGCGCCGATGAGAAGGACCTTGTTCATGGGAAGATAGCTGGGGAAGGGGTGGGGGAAAGGGGCTTGCTAGGCAAGGATTTCCCGGTGACTCAGATGTCCAACATTCGGATCAGCTCCGTCACTGAAACCTGATGATGCGACGCGAGGCTCTTCAGGATTCCGGGCCAAAGTTCCGGTTTTCAGCGGTTGATGCAGCGGGATCGTTTCGTGATGTTCCCCGTTTTGCGAAGTCGTCACTCGCACATGGGAGCCTTTCTGGCGCGTGATCTCGTAGCCAAGGGGCTTGAGAGCACGGATCAACGCAGCTCCGTCGATATCCCGGGGTAATTTCATGCCGGGATCACTTCGTCCCGGACGAAGTGCAGGCGGATCATCTTGGGCGCGACCGCTTGGTCGTCAAAGTGGCAAGCGACTGCCTCACGAAGTGCGGATTTTAGTTCGTCGATCGTTTCTGCTTGGGTGTGAATGCCGTAACCTAGCGCGGAGGCGCTGTAGCCGCCTTCGATTGGATCCTCGGCGATCTCAAAAATGATCTCTTGCACGCGCTGAACCTAGCTTCTCCGGCGGTTGGATTCAATCCCTGAACCTCCGGGTGCCGGGAGGCTCAGATTTTCCAGACAACTTTTGCTCCCCGCGGTGTTCTCTCCTGCGTAAGGCTTCTTCCAAGCAACCGGGCCATACATTCAATGAAATACCAACGCTCCATCCGCAAGCGCCTCGCCGCAGGTTTCACCCTGCTTGAAATGGTTATCGTCCTTGGAATCATCGCCGTGCTTCTCGGCGGCTCGATCGCCCTGATCGGCGGTGTGGGTGACGGTGCCAAGCTGCAGCGCGTTTCCGCTGACTTCAATGCGATCGGCTCGTCGCTAAAGACTTACAAGATCAACGCGGGCACCTACCCGACCACTTCCCAAGGTCTCGACGCCTTGGTGACCAAGCCGACCAGCACCCCGGTGCCGAAGCGCTGGACGCAGGTGCTCAAGAAGCTGCCGCAGGATCCGTGGATGCAGAACTACACCTACAAGTTCCCCGGTACCAAGGATCCGAGCGAATTCGAAATCTTCAGCAACGGCAAAGATGGCATCCAAGGCACGGATGATGACCTCAGCAGCCAGGACGAGTAATCGCCATGCGGGGAGCGGCTTCACGCTCCTCGAAATGGTGATCGTCCTCCTCGTTATCGCCCTGTTGGGCGGCAGCGCGGTCGGCCTGATGCTCATCTCCGACGACGAGCGGGCTCTCAATCGTGCCTCCGTGGAAGTGGAGGTTCTCGCCAAGCGAGCCCGCACCGTCGCCGCCCTGCAGCAACGTCCTTACGCCCTCGAGTTCACCAATAACACCGTGAGCTTGATGCCCCTCGCCGAAGCCTCGCTCGAACCCGGTGACCGGGAAAAGGCGTTGGCCGCCCAGCAGGAGGCGGCGGAAGCAAACCCCGATATGGTGGTCAAGGGCTTCGCCCCGGTTCATGCCGGGTGGGAGCTGGACCCGGACATGCGGATCTTCGTCCGCCGCTGGGCCACCGAGGAGTGGATTTCCGTGAGCGGAGAACTCCGCCAGGTCTGGCGCTTTGATCCGGAAGGCTTTTGCGAACCGGTCGGCGTGCGGATCGAGCGGGGTAAAAGCTGGAAAGAAAACGAATTCCATCCCCTGACCGGCGGCATCCGGGATTCGACGATGGAGGCTTACTGAATTTCCTGGAAACATGCGACTCAACCCGAACAGCGGCCGCAAGCAGCGGCAAAGGCGATCAGGCTTCCTCCTGCTGGAAGTGCTGCTCGCCCTCGGCGTGTTCGGGATTGCCGCTACCGGCTTCGCCGTGGCGCTGCACCGAACGGCGGATCTGGCCTCGCTATCCCAGCGGGAAGTGAAGATCACCCGCCTGCTGGAAAGCGCCCTCGCCGAGGCAATGTCCTACCCGGTGCTGGAGGAGGGGACGACCTCCGTCTCCATCCCGGAGATGTCCGAGTATGAAATGCGGGTCGATACGACCATCGAGCTGCTGCCGGAGATCGAGAACGAAGACGGGCAGCTCCTTCAGGAGATGTACCGCGTGGAGGTAAAGGCCCTCTGGTTCGAAAATGCCGTGATGCAGGAGCAGAGCGCGGAAACCTGGCGCTACTCGCGCCTTTATCAGCCATGAGACTTGTCCGTCATGTCCCGTCCCGGCGCCGCGGCTTCACTTTGCTGGAGCTGGTGCTCGCGTTGCTGGTTATGGCGATCCTGACCGGGATGATTTTCAAGACCGCCTCGGGCAGCATGGAGCTGAGCAATACCGTGGTGAAGCGCCAGAACGAGGAAAGCGTCCAGTCCGCGTTCTTCGAGCTGCTCGGGCGCCGCTTGAGCGCCCTGCCGGGGAATACCCGCATGGAACTCGCTTCGACCGATGCGGGCAGCCACTACCTTTCCGATTTAACCCTTCAGAATGTCCCCCTTGGCTTCAGCTGGGGCGGTGCGGAGAAGATCCCGAAGGCGATCAAGCTTTCCACGGTCCAGCGCCGCGATGGCTATCTGGACATCGTGCTGCGCTACTACGAGGAGGAGATCCTCGAGGACAGCGACAATCAGAACACCAACGAGGATCTCGAGCCCTTCGCCGAGGTTGTCTTGCTGGAAGACGTGCGCACCTTCGAGTGGCGCGTGCTGGATGGCCGGACCATGGAGTGGAACTACGACTGGGATCTGGTCGGTCGCCTGCCACTCCAGATGGAACTCACCATCGCCATGGGGGCTGAAGGCGAGTTCATGCGCCAGATTTTCTGGATCACCCCGAAGCAGGACCCGGAGGTCATGATGCGCCAGCTCCAGCAGCAGGCGGCGACCGGTCAGGGTGGCGGTGGCGGTGGCGGTGGCGGTGGCGGTGGCGGTGGCGGCGGCGGCGGCGGCGGCGGCGGCGGCGGCGGCGGCGAGGGGCCCATAATCAGAAATCCCAGGTGAAGTTCAAATCCACCAGATCAAGAAACCGAGGCTCCGCGCTTATCGCGGTGCTTTTCCTGATTGCGATCCTCGCGATGGCCTCCATCACGGCTATCCGGGTGGTGTCCTTTGACGTCGATCTGGCGGGAGCCCAAGTCCACGGCTTCCGTGCCCGGCAGCTTGCGGAGATGGGTATCGCCATCGCGGCGAATCCCGTGGTGAAGCGCTCGGATCCCTTGCTTCGCCACCTTTCGGAAGAAGATGGCGAAGGCTTCGAGGCCCGCATCATTTCCGAAGGCGAGAAGTTCAATATCAACGCCATCATCCTTCGCCAGGATGAGCAGCTTATGAAGTCCATGTTCATGGACTGGGGGCTGGATCTGGATCAGGCTCAAGAGCTTTCCGATGCCTTGATCGACTGGGTCGACGGCAATGACGAGGTGGGGCTCAACGGTGCGGAGTCGGAATGGTACACCGCTCAGGGACACCTCAACCAACCTTTCAACCGTCCCTTCTATGACCTGGAGGAGATGCGGATGGTGCGCGGGATGGATCTCGTGGAGGCGCTCAAGCCGGACTGGCGGAACTGGTTCACCATTTGGAGCTCCGGTGCTCTGGATCTGAACGAAGCGCCCGCCGAACTGATTGCCGCTGCCGCGGAGATCACCGTCGAGGAAGCCAACGTGATCCCGGAGACCGTACGCGGGGCCGATGGCATCCGCGATACGGATGACGACAAGCCCTTTCAGGATGTGAATACCGCGCTTGCACTTATGGGCGTGGATACCACCCTCAGCCCGCAAGTCGCGCAACGATTCACAGTCAATGACACGACCACCCGTCTCGAGAGCATCGGGTCGGTGGCCGGAGCGAAACGAAAAATCACGGTGATCGTGCGCAACCGCACGGGCCGACCGGCGGTTTTGGAACGAACCGAGGAAGTAATCCCTTGAGCAAACAACAGGAAACGACACTGCTGGTCCCGGGTGCCCGGGGCTGGGAAATCTGGAAGCAGTCGAGCGCCGGGGGATTCGCCCTCCAGTCGGCGGATGGACCCGCGCGTGCCTCTGACTTGGCCAATATCCCCGGTGGTCACCTGGTGATGCTTTTCCCGGTGCGTGGCATGCATGCCATGCCTTTCAAGGCCTCTAGCTCGGATGAATCGCTTTTTGAGGACCTTGCCGGGATGCATGCCGAGCGCCTTGGCGTCCGAGCGGACCCGATGGCCGGGCAATTGTCGGACACCTTCGTCGTTACGAAGGATGAGGAGACCGCCACGCTGTTGTGTGTGGTGCTGAAGTCCCCCGGCGATGGCGATTTGCCGCCCCGTAGCCCGAAGGAATTCGATATCTCCCCGCGCAGCTATGCGGTGCAGGGCGAGAAGATCGCGGTGTGGAAGGAATTCGACCGCTGGGTCTTCGCCTTCTACCGCGGTGGGAAATTGCTTTATTCGCAGGCTACCTCCAGCACAGCTCCCGCTCCGGATGCGTCTTGCTTGCGGGAAATCCAGCTGGCGCTCGGCCAGATGGCGATCCAAGGCTTGGCACTGCGGCCCGAACTGATCCACGTGTGGTCTCCGGAAGGGGATGCAGGTGACGCGGGTAGCTTGGCGACCGAGCTAGGCATTCCGGCGAAAGTCAGCCCTCGTCCCGAGCCAAGCCTCGCGGAGCCGCGCAGCAAGCTGCTTCCCGCGGACGTGCGTGCCGCCCGCCGTGCTGCCCGCCAGCGTGCGCAGAAGATGGCTGCCGCTGCCGCCGTGCTGCTTGCCTACCTCGGCGTGGCGGGCTGGTTCGGTTTCGGCCTTTGGAAGGATCACCGGAAGATCAAGGAACTGAATGCCGAAGCGGAGCAAATCGCTCCCAAGGCGGAGATTGCGAACTACGAGGAACACCTCCAGCTCTGGAACGAGTTGGATCCTGTCGTGAACAAGGACAAGTATCCCGTCGAAATCATGTTCCGGGTCGCGAAGGCGATCCCCATGGGCAGCGGGCTGCGCCTGAAGACCGCGGAAATCACCGGCGGCGATATCCGCCTGGTAGGCGAGGCGAAGGAGCCAGCCCCGATTTCCACCTTCGACCTGAACCTGAAAAAGTCCTCCTACGGTCTCTCCCACTACACTTGGGAGACTCCGCCGGCTTCGAACAGCTCCAAGGGCTGGGACTTCCAGTTCAACGGCACTCTCGCCGAGAAATAAGCGACTCCTTGATTTACCGACAAATGTTCCGCCCTGTGGCTTTCCTCTCCCGATCCCACGATTCATGAGCGACCGCGAAAAGAAACTAGTCCTGCTTTTTGGCCTCGCGGCCTTCGTGTTGCTCAATGTTTTCGGCATCAGCTGGTACAAGAAATACAAGCTCGAGCTTTCCAAAAAGGTGTCCAAGGCGGAGTCCTCTGTCCAGGTGGCGGAGGCTTACCAGAATAGCTACGCGGGCGTTGAGGAAGAGATGATCTGGCTCGGTGACCATTTCCCGGAGCCGAAGGCCGGCCAGACCGTCCAAGCGGAACTTCAGCAATTCGCTTCCTCCGAAGCGTCCAAGAACACATTGACGGTCAAGCGCCCGAAGATCCTGCCGAATGACGAGACGCCGGGTGCCAAATTCCATCGTGCCCGCGTGGAGTTCAATGTTACCGGCACCGAGGCCTCGCTTTACCGTTGGCTGGACAAGCTGCAGGCTCCCGATTCCCTGCGCGCCATCACCGGCATGCGCCTTTCCCCCGACACGAAGGATGACACCCTGATCGAGTGCACCGTGACCGTGGAGCAGTGGTACGTGCCGCAAGGCGCGGTGGATGAATCAGCGGACGACGCGCAACCCGTGGAGGAATGATGAAAGCGCCACACTTTTGCATGGTCGCCGTTTTGCTTTCCGCCGGACTCGCCTCTGCCGAGATTCCGAGGAAGGCGGAAAGGGATACCTATTCGAAACTTTGGGAGGCCTCGCCTTTCACCACGAAGCCGATCAACCCCCTAAAGCCTGAATCTTCCAGTCCCATGGCGGACTGGACGCTCGGCGGTGTCTCGGAAATCCATGGCGGTTATGTGGTGACCCTCGTTCATAAGAAGAACGCCGGGGAATCGATGATCATCCGCCCCGATGGCGTGCAGAAGACCAGCGCCGACAAGATCGAGCGCGGAATTACTCCTGGTGAAGCGGGGACCTTCAAGCTCGACCGCGTCGACTATGGCCAAGGCGGTTGGAAGGACATCTCGGTTCACTTGTCGGACGGCGCCCGCTTGGGCGTGGTCCGTTTCGATGAGAAAAACTTGGTGCCGAAGACTTCCGCGCCAGCCGCGGGCAATCGTCCGGGTCCTAGTGTCCAGCCCAACCAAGCGAATCCGCAAGGTGCCCCCGGAACTCCCGGGCGGCCCCGGTTAAGCGCGCCCCCGAAATGATGATGAAAGCCCTGCCATTCTCCATTTTCGCCGTTTCGCTCGCGGCGGGCATTGCTTCGGCCGAGCCGCCGAAGAAGCCCCCGCTTACGACTTATACCAAGTTGTGGTCTGATTCCCCATTCACCACCAAGCCCCCGCCGGCAGCGGCGAAGGAAGAGGATAGCGCCATGGCCGATTGGACCCTTGGCGGCGTTTCCGAGGTGGAAGGCGGTTATATGGTCACCTTGCTTCACAAGAAGAACGCCGGGGAATCGATGATCCTCCGCCCGAAGAATATCCAGAAGATCACCGCGGATGAGATCGAATGGCTGAAGCCGGGGGATCCGGGAACTTTCAAGCTCGACCGTGTCGAATACGGCAAGGGCGGCTGGAAAGACATCACGGTTCATCTGGTGGCAGGTGCCCGTAGCGGCGTCGTCCGCTTCGATGAGAAAAATCTGACCCCGAAGGCCTCGGGTCCGGCACCTGGCAATCGCCAAGGGCAACCGGGGCAACCCGGCCAGCCAGTTCCCGGACAGCCGGCGCAACAGCCCGGTGCCCAACCCACCAATCAACAACCCGCAGCGCCTAACGTTCGTCAGGTCCGCCAGCGGGTGGTCCCGCCCGCACCTGCAACCCAACGATAAGTCCGTCCACGCCTGTCTCCCATGTTGTCAAAAACGCCTTTCCTGCTTGCCGGGCTGATTCTTTCGGGCCTCGCAGTCGCGCAAAACCCCGCCGTTCCACCCCCACCTCAACCCGGGGGACAGATCCAGCCCGCAGCCGCTGCTGCAGGGCAGCTCGTCGCTCCTGATCCGAATGCGGTGAACCAGAAGGGTTACGCCGAGCCGAAGATCAATGGCGAGCGTCTCGCCGAGCTGTATACCGAGATCACCGGCCGCCGCGTCACCCTGAGCAATGCCGCCATCGCAGCGGAGTTCCGCTTCGTCCAGCAAGGACCGATTACCTATGGGGAGGCTGCAGAGCTTCTGAGGAAGGCGGCCCTTCTGGAAGGCTTCGTGTTCATCGCTTCCGGCAAGAATCACGATACCCTGGTATTTTCCCAGAATCCTCCGGTGGTACAGAGCCAGCCCCTGATTACCATCACCGATCCGGCTGATCTTCCCGAGGAAGACGTGGTGGTCACCTATGTGATGCCGCTGAAGTACATCAAGCCTCAGGAGGTCACCCGTACCTTCCAGGAAGTGGTGAAGAGCTTTGGAAGCTACGGTTCCATTTCCGCGGTTCCCAATGCTTCTTCCGTGGTCATCACGGAGAACTCGGCATTGATCCGCCGCCTGATTGAGTTGCAGTCGACGATCGACGTGCCTTCGCAGCAGGTCGCGACCCGCTTCATCAAGGTCCAGTATGCGGACGTTCAGGAGCTTTCCGAAACCCTGAATGAGATCCTGAATACCCAGCAGCAGCAGCAGCGTTCCGCGGGCTTGCAGCGGGTTCAAGGAACTCCTGCTCCAGCGGCTCCGGTAGTGCCCGGTGTGCCAGCCAATCCCGTGGCGAATGCTGCGGACGGAGGTGGTAGTGCCGGTGAGGATGTGCCGATCCAGATCGTGCCCAACACCCGCACGAACGAGATTTTCGCGATGGGCCGACCCATTGACATCGTCTTCGTGGAGAGCCTGGTGCGGGGCTTCGACTCCCCGACCGATCAGAAGAATTTCCTGCGCCGCAAGCTGAAGTTCCTGGCCGTGGCCGACTTCTTGCCGGTGGCCAACGATGCCCTCCAACGCGCCTTCGGCGGCACCGGTGGTGCGGCAGGTGGCGGGGCCGCAGGCGGTGGCGGCGGAGTGGGTGGCCGCTCGACCGGCGCGAATGCCGGTGGAGGCTCTCGCACGACGGGTAGCAGCAGGTCCGGACGCTCCGGTACCTCTGCCTCGAATGGTAGTAGCTTCGGCGGTGGCGGCAGCAGCGGTAGCAGCTTTGGCGGCGGATCCAGCGGTGGCGGCGGCGCCAGCGGTGGCGGCACCTTGGGTGAACCGGATGTGAATAGCGCTCCCGAGTCGCTTTTGGTCGGCCGCACCTTGCTGGTGGCCGATAACATTACGAACTCGATCGTGGTCCAAGGTCCGCCAGCCAGCTTGGAAATCGTGACCAAGCTCTTGGATGAGATCGATGTGAAGGCGGAGCAGGTCATGATCTCCTGTGTCTTCGGCCAGCTTTCGCTCGGCGATGATCTCAGCTACGGCATCGATTATCTGCGCACCCTCGACATTCGCGGGGACAATGCGATCGGCGGCCGCGGTGGCAGTGGTGATCTTCCGGATCTGCCGCTTGATGGTACCGATTTTGATCCGGGTTCGCTCGCGGCCGGCACCGGTCTCGGGATCTACGGCAAGATCGGCGAGCACATGAACCTTTACCTGAAGGCTCTGCAAGCTACCGACCGCTTCAACGTGATTTCCCGCCCGACCGTCTTCATGGCGAACAACCAGAAGGGCACGATCTCCAGCGGTCAGCGTATCGCCGTTCCGACCAATAGCTTCAACAGTGGCACCACCGGCCAGAGCACCAACATCGAATACCGCGACGTGGTGCTGACCCTCGAGGTCATCCCGCTGGTGAATTCCCAAGACGAAGTGACGCTTCAGATCTACCTGCTGAACGACGAAGTGCTTGGCAATCAGGTCATCGAAGGGGTCGGCACCGTGCCGACCATCGCGACCCGCGAGCTGGTGACCACGGTGACCGTACCGAACAACGAGACCATCGTGCTCGGCGGCCTGATCACCACCCGCGACCGCAAGGAGCGTTCCGGCATCCCGATCCTCAGCCAGATCCCGTGGCTCGGCGGCTTCTTCAGCACCACCACCGACAATGACGAGCGCGAGGAATTGCTGATCTTCATCCAGCCGAAGATCATCAACGACGGAAACAGCCTCTACGATGCCCAGGTCGAAATCGACCAGCGCTACAAGATTGACGACGAAAACCGTGAATTTATCGATGGCCCGGGCGTCCTGCCTGCCAAGGAATCGAGGGAAACCATCGTCGAAACAAAGAAGGGCGGCTCGGCCGACATGATTCCTGAGAGCGAGGGCGGCGCCCGCCGCGCCAGCTCCCGCCCGAAGGGGTTTTTCAAGAACCGCTAAGTAGATTTTGACGTCCGGAGGGGGCCGCGGAGATTCAATCTGCGGCCCTACCTATTCCGGTACTTGCCAAAATCCGCCTTCAAGTCTCAGTTTGTCCAGCCGGCTCCGGTAAGTCCCGGACCTTTCAAAAAAACATCCAATTTCGTTCCATGCCCGAAATCACTGAATCGGAACTCGCACCGAACGTGAAGGCCTTGTGGCTCAAGGCCCTCAGTGCCGTTCAGACCAATAATCACAGCTACGCCGTTAAGCTTCTGCAATCCGTGCTCAAGGATGCGCCCTTCTTCCTCGAAGGCCGCCAAGTCCTGCGCAAGTGTGAGGGAATCGTTCAGGGTGGCGCGAAATCCGGAAAAGGCCTTTTCGGCATGAGCTCCGGTGGCCCGGGCATGAAAGTTTCCGGTGCCGTCAAGAAGGACCCGCTGTCGGCGCTGCCGATGATCGAGGAGTTCCTTGAGAACAATCCTTACAGCCCGGAAGGCAATGACCTGCTTTTCGAAGCCTTCATGGCACTCCAGCTTCCGGAGAGCGCGGCTTTCGCGCTGGAGACGGTCCGCAGGGGCCACCCGGAGCATCTCAAGCTGATGCACAAGCTGGCGGCCTTCTACATCGGTAACGACAATCCGGCAAAGGCCGCCGAGGTCTACCGCGATATCATCAAGCATCATCCGGCCGACTCCGCCGCCATCAAGGGCGAGAAGGACTGCACCGCCCGTGCTTCCATGCAGAAGGGCGGCTGGAGCGAACAGGCTGACATGAAGTCGCTCCTTAAGAACAAGGATGAGGCCGGTGAGCTCGACCAAGGCTCCAAGTCCGGTCTGACCCGCGACCAGCTGGAAGACCGCCGCGATCGCCTCATCCTGAAATATAACGAGGACCCGAACCAGCTTGCGATCGTCAAGGATCTCGCCGGCATTTTCGAGCAGCTCGAAGACTGGTCGAATTCCTTCACCTTCTATTCCTGGGGCTTCAGCCTCAGCAACGGTGACGTTGCCCTGCAGACCAAGGCCGACAAGATGAAGGACAAGGTCGCCGAGCAGCAGATGCAGGAGCTCGAGGCCCGCGCCAAGTCGAACCCGGACGATCCGGAAGTGCAGGCGATGCTCGCCGAGCGCAAGGCTGCCCGTATTGCGGAGTCCCTGGAAGAAGCGAAGAAGCGCGTGGACGTCAACCCGACGGACCCGACGCTCCGTTTCGAACTCGGCCAAGCCTATTTCAACGCCGGCGACTACAGCGGTGCTATCCCGCAGCTCCAGCAGGCCAAGCGTAACCCGCACATCCAGTCGAAGGTGCTCCTGCTTCTCGGCCGGACCTTCAAGGCCAAGGGGATGCTCGACATGGCTTCCAAGCAGCTTGCCGATGCCCTCGCCGACCTCGTCGGGATGGACAACACCAAGAAGGAGATCCTTTACGAGAAGGGCCTGATCCATGCCGAAATGGGCGACAAGGACGGAGCCTTGGAAGCCTTCAAGCAGATCTACGAAGTCGACTACGGCTATCGTGACGTCGCTGCTCGCGTGGAGTCTTCCTACGCTTGATCGGCTTCCGATCCACGACATTCGAGAGGCGCGGAAGGCTATGCCTTCCGCGCCTTTCTTTTTTGTCTCTGGGGGAGATGGGGCCGGGGAGAAGAGGACAGTGCGCTAAGGCGCCGTGTAGCGGAAGGGATCCGAGAACTTCGGATCCGTCGTGACACTGATATCGGTCAGGGTTCGGAGGAAGGCGACCAAGGCAGCCTTCTGACTATCGGTCAGATTCAGGCGGCGCGGACCGAGTGGGGGCGATCCGGGGGGACCCGGGGGAAGCCGGAGAGGAGGGGAGAGATTGGGATGATTGACCACCCCTGAATTGTAGAACTCCACGACCTCCTCGAGCGTCGCAAAGCGGCCATCGTGCATGTATGGGGCGGTGAGAGCGACGTTCCGCAGTGAGGGAACCTTGAAGAGCCCTTCGTCCGCAGACAGACCGGTGATTTCGCCGACACCCTTGTCGATGTAGGGATTCTCCAAGCCGTTGTTGAAGATGTTGTTGCCGGGCACGAAGTTGTCACTGCCGTGACAGGCAACGCAGTTGCCCTGGTTCTGGAAGATCTGGCGGCCTTGGTTCTCCTGCACGGTGAAGTTGCTAAAGTTCACCGGCACGCCTTGGTCATACTTCGAATTTCCCGAGGCGATGGAACGCACGAACTGGGCGAGTGCGCGGGAGATCCGCTGGCTTGTGACCGTTGGCCTCCCGAAGGCGGAGGTGAAAAGCTCGGCGTAGAAGGGTTCGGCTGAGATGCGGGTTACCAAGAGTTCAAGTGTCATGCCCATCTCGACCTCGTTCTGGATGGGGATCAGCACCTGGTCTTCGAGAGTGGCGGCACGCTCGTCCCAAAAGAAGTTTCCGCGCAGATAGTAACGGGCATTCGTCAGACCCATTGAATTGCGCCCGGTGAGCCCGCCTTCGAAGCCCACACTGAAACGCCGGGGATCGGAGAAACCATGTGCGGCCTGATGGCAGGAGGAGCAGGAGATCGTTTGGTTCGCCGAGAGGCGCTTGTCGTGGAAGAGCACGCGCCCGAGAGCGGCTCCCGCATTTGTCGTCGGGTTGCTGGCCGGGGTGTTGTCCTGCCCTTGAATCAGCGGGTTGAGCAGGTGTGCGGGCAGAACCGGATTCGCATAGTTGAAGGGCGACGCCGGAAGCGCGAGTGCCTGGTTGCTGGAGGACAAGACGCTGCCGGCCTGATCGCTATCGAGACGGTAGAAACGTCCGCTTCCATCGGCAGGCACCGCGATCCGGAGCAGACCGTTGTAGACGCGGTAGCTGCCTTCATTGGTCCACTTGTTCAGGTCGGTCGCGCTTTGCAGGCGCCACGAATGGTTGCCGGCATCGTGGACCTCTATGGTCAATAGGGTCCCGCTGCGCCGGGCCGCGACTCTTGCGGATTCCGCAGGAATTTCGGCGGCCGGTGTGAGCGCCGGGAGAACAAGTGCTGCGAAAAACGGGAGCTTTTTCACAGCTCCACAAAAGCGCCCGAATGGTCGCGGCGACGAGGAACTTTACCTTTCCTTCACATCGGGAGACCGACTTTTACCTCGCGTTAAGATTGGAGCACCCGGTCGTGCCATGAGAGCGGAACCGGATGGATTTGGCGGCTACACAAGCGGGTGATTTTTCAAGGCGACGGAACGACTCCGGGCTGCTCGGATGCAGTCCGAATGAAAGACGAATTGCTTTCGCGATTGGAGTCCTTCGAGATCGATAAGTCCAGAGTGGCATTTCCCTTCAGCGCCCGCTTGGCCCGCGAGACTGGCTGGAGTCACAGCTACTCCCGCCGCGTGGTCCGGGAGTACCTCCGCTTCGTCTGGCTGGCCATGCGCGCCGGGCACCCGGTGACGCCGTCCAAGGAGGTGGATGAAGCATGGCACCTGCACCTCTGCTATACGCGTTCCTATTGGGATGAGATGTGCGGCAATCTTCTGGGTAAGCCTCTGCACCACGGTCCCACCGAGGGCGGATCGGCGGAGGACGCGAAGTTTGGTGACTGGTATGCGAAGACCTTGGAAAGTTATCGGACCAATTTTGGCGAGCCTCCCTCAGACATCTGGCCTCCGGCAGAGATCCGTTTCGCTCCGAGCAGGGAGCGCAAAGTGGATGCGCGCAAACACTGGATCGTATCAAAGCACGGCACGCTCCGCGGGACCTCCATCGCGGGAGGGCTACTGGTCCTACCTGCGCTCGCGGGCTGCATGCCGATCGCCGTGATCGATTCCAGAGACCAGCTCATCTTGGGGTTTCTGGTCTTCTCCATCGTCGTCATCGTCCTCCTGATGAAACTGTTCGGATTCCGAAACCGGAAGAAGGACAGGAACTCGAATGACTGTGGAAGCTCGTGCAGTTCTTTTCCCGCTGGCTGCGGATCCTCCAGCAGTAGTCACCATCACTCGGGGAACGATGTCGATTCCGGAAACGACACATCCGGCTGTGGCGCCTCCGGTTGCACCTCCACTGGCTGCGGTGGTGGCGGGGGGTGCGGAGGCGGGGGAGATTGAGTCGAGCTTACTCTGCGCGCTCGAATTGCGGGGTGCGGTGCTGCACGGCATCCAGAAAGAACTGGCTGACATCCGCATAGAGGCCGTGTGATCCGGTTGCGAGGACGTTGTTGTGGGTCGCTCCCTTGACGACCACGAAGGTCTTTCGGCTCCCCGGAACAGCGGCGAAGATATCCCTTGCCTGCTCGATGCCGATGTAGGGGTCCTGGTCCCCGTGGGCGATGAAGACCGGGATATTCAGCTTGCCTGCCGCATCCACGGGACGGACATCGGCAGGCCAGAAGCCGGCGCGCACCCGCGTCCCGCAACTCACGCAGAGGGCCGCGAGGGGACAGCAGAATTGCAGGTCTTTCGGGACCAGTTCCCGGGCGGTGGCGAGGACCGGACGATCCAAGGAACTAAAGGTGGCAACGCTGGCGACTGCCGCCCATTTTGACGGGGTCCGGGCGGCCGTCTGGATGGCAATGGCTCCTCCCTGCGAAACCCCAAAAAGGCAGGAAGGCGAGGGAGCAAAGCCGAACCGGGTTGAAGCATCAGCCAGCACCTTCTCGATCAGGGGGGCTTCCCTTACGCCGAAGGTCCCAAAGGATGCCATGTTCTCGCCCTGTCCGGGGATATCCAGCAGCAGGCAGCGGAAGCCAGCGGCGGTAAAGCGTTCGCAAATTGGCAGGTGATCCTCCTTTCGTCCGGCGTGGCCGTAGAGCAGGACCACCGTGCCGATTTCCGTGCCCCAAGGCGGCAGGGAAAGACCTCGACGGGTGAGCTCTTCGCGCAGGATGCGGGATTTCTTCGCCTCTCCCGGAGCCGGGGAGCTGGTGACCAGCAGGCAGGGCGTTTCTTCCGGACCGGTGTAGGCCTGGATCCGGAGCCCATACTGGTCGGGTTTGTCGAGAATGTCCCGGTGGTAGTCCTGCAGGCTCCGCCGCTGGGGGGAAACCAGCCGTTCGGAGCCATACCAAGCCACTCCTGCGAGCGCGATGGCCGTTAGGACCCCAACGATGATCGCAAGGCGAACGAAATATCGGCGAATGCGGATCATTGGGTGCCGGGGATATACCGCCTCATCTGGTGCGATTTCGCAAGATCGCGTTTGCCAGTCTGGCCCGCTGGCACTAGGGGAATGCCATGACTCTGCTTGCCGAGAAATCTCCCGTCCTCGAGAAAACCCGCGAACTGTGCGCCGCGATCGCGGGAGACGCCCGGTTTGTCCAGCTCCAGAAGGATGTGGAGCGCTTCCTCGAAGACGATTCCGCGCGCCTGATGTACCAGACCGTGCATGAGCGGGGCGAAGAGCTGCACCAGAAACAGCACGCGGGCATCAAGCTGGCTCCTTCTGAAATCAAGGAGTTCGAATCCGCCCGCGACGAGCTGCTGCGCAATGACGTCGCCAGCGCTTTCCTGGATGCCCAAGGCGAGCTGGAAGCCCTTCAGCGGACCATCGCGAAGTATATCACCACCACCCTCGAGATCGGTCGCGTGCCGACCGAAGCCGAGCTGTCCGACGAAGGCGGCTGCTGCGGTGGCGGATGCGGTTGCTCGCATTGATCCCCGCACGGTAGATCCGGAATCATTCATTTCAGCGCCTCACCTGCTCTCGGGTGAGGCGCTTCTTTTTGATGCGGTTCGTGGCGGGAACATGCGCCCCGCGAGAAAAGCCTGTGAAGAAAGCGGACCTCTCAGGCCTTACTGCCGCGGACGGTTGAATCGATCCACGATCTGCTTGGGGATGCTCCCCGAGTTGTTCGCCATCCACTGGCGGGCTGCCGCTTCATCCTGGCGCATCCAGCCGCCGAGATAGCGCCAGTAGTAGCCTTCCTGGGCGCGGCGGTCGCTGAGGTTGGCGACGAATTCGAGCGAGGTTTGCGGGGAATTCCGGAAACTTTCCTCGATGAAGATGCGGCGGGCGCCGTCGAGATCCGGGTTGTTGCCGAGTCCGGAGAGCCACTTCGCGGCCTCCACCGGATCCTGTCGGGCGTATTGGCGGGCCACGCCTTCGGCTGCTTCCGATTTGGTGTCCTCCGGAAGGCGCTCCACCCAGAGGCGGGCGGAAGCCAGATCCGTACGGGCCCAGCGATCGGAAACGGTCTCGGAGACATCGCGGCGCAGTTCCACATTCGTCATGGCGCTATTCCACTGGGAAGCCTGCACCGGATCGAGGTTCGCCAGATCGCGGGCCATCGAGCGGGAAGCTCGGGCGCGGGTTTCTTCGTCGCCCACACCAGCGATCCAGTTCGTCGCGAAATCGAATCCGTATTGCATGACGTAGGGCTGCACGGCATCCAGTGCCTGGTCGCGGGTGCGGCCTTCGAGTTGCGCGATGAAATCACGGGCGAGCTCCGGATTAGTGGAAGCGATGCCGCGGGTTGCTCCGAGCAGCCAGTTGTTCACCTCACCCTCGTCCTGAGCGGAGGATGCCCAAGCGAAGGCCGATTGAGGGTCATTGGCCGCCCACGTCGCCACGGCGGTTTCACGTTCCCAATCCTGCGCGCCGCTCTGCTGGAGGAAGCCGAGGGCGCTCATCGGATCACGCTCCGCCCATGCTTGGAGGATCAGCGAGCGCTCGGAACCGCGGAGGTTGGCACTCGGGCTGTTGCGAAATTCGTCGTAGACCGCCGCGAATTGGTCCGCTGGCAGGCGGTCGAGGAAGGCGAGGAGACGCTGGGTGCGGTCCAAGCGGCTCGTCACGTCCATGATCGACTTCAGATCCTTGTCCACGGGCTTGGCCGCGCCGCCTTCCCGTGCCTCGTTCTCCTTTTTCCGCTGGATTCGCTCGGCGAGGCTCATGCCTCCCATCCCTGGTCGGTCCGAGCGCGCTGATGCGGAGTCAGCACCCTTGGAAGCCGTTGACTCGGAAGGTGCACTGATGCGACCGATCATCACACCGGCACCCAGGGCCAAAGCGGCACCTCCCACGCTCATGATCCATCGGGATTTCATCGGAGTCATCTGAGAGTATGAAACGCTTCGAATTCCCCGAATTTTTCGGGATCGGAGCGTTTAGTCGGAACTTCGTCCTGCTTCCTTCCCCGCGAAAGTGGCGATTTTCCCGGAAAGCTCTGCCTGGATTCCAGCGAGAGCAGGGTCATCGGCGAGATTTCTCATCTCATGTGGATCTGCCGCGGGATCCAAGAGCATGGCTCCTCCGGCCGCATACTCGGCGTAGCGCCATTTTTCGGTGCGGATGGAGATTCCTGTGGCCGTCTTTCCGTCCTCGCTCCAGATCGTGAATGCCGGGTGGTCCCACGGTGCTTGCGGGTCCTTGATGAGCGGACTGAGATCGCGGCCTTCCGTGCCTGGCGCGGCGGGCAGTCCGCAGAGTGCTGCGAGGGTGGGGAAGAGGTCGATCGATTCCACCACGCGCTGGCATTTGCGTCCCGCGGCTTCACCGGGCACGCGGATGATCAGCGGGACGCGAGTGCCGGCCTCGAAGAGCGAGCCCGCTTTCGACCATTTGCCTTTTTCGCCGAGTTGATAGCCGTGGTCGCTCCAGAAGACGACGATGGTGTTTCCGGCGAAGCCCAGCCGATCGAGTTCGTCCAGCACGCGGCCTGCATTCCAATCGGTCCAGGAGACGCCTGCATGATAGGCGCGGATCATCTCTTTCGCTTCGGTCTCGCTGGCATCGCGGCCGACGAAGAGATCCGCATTCCTCGGGCGGATGGCGGCCTTCGGAAATCCCTCCGGCACTATCGGGCGCGGCGCGAAATCCGGGGGCAAGGAGATGTCCTCGGTACGATGAACATCGTAGAAACTCCGTGGTGCCGTCGGCGGGCTGTGCGGCTGGACGAAGCCACAGGCAAGAAAGAAGGGTTTGTCGTGCCGGGCTCTCAGGAAGCCGATCGCGCGATCGGCGATCGCATTCTCCGGATGTCCGTCACCATTGCCATCGAGCAGGATGCGCCGGTCGCTCTTCTTGTCTTTTGAGAGTTGGTCGTCGCCCTCAAGCGGCCACTTTGTTTGGGTGGGCCGCGTTTCCACCGCGACATCCGTCATGGCATCTTCAGTCCAGGAGACACCGTCATCAATGCCACCGTGGAAGATCTTGCCTGTCTCTGCCGAGATGTAGCCGTGCTCCTTGAACCACTGGGGAAGGGTTGACCACTCGGGGTGCAGCTTGCGGAAGTCGTCGCGATTTCCCAGCACGCCGGTGGTCTTTGGGTAGCGGCCCGTGAGCATCGAGGCTCGCGAGGGATTGCAGAGCGGAAACTGGCAGTATGCCTTCTCGAAAAGCACGCCGCTTGACGCAAGCTTGTCGAGATTCGGCGTGCGGCCCAGCGGATTTCCCATGGAGCCGAGTGCTGCCTTCATGTCGTCCGCGATCAGCAGGAGGACATTGAATTTCTTCTCCTGCGCATGAAGAGGTGCCAAGAGGAGAAGCAGCGCGGCGAGGCGTTTCATCATCCCAGCATGGAATGGCTCCCCGCGTGCCCGCAAGATGCAGCGATGCACCCCGATCGGGTTAGGGCCGGCTAGGGCAGCGCTCTCCGTTCGGTGACTTCCAAGCCGCCTTGCCGCTTGTGTTTCATCACGAATTCCTCGCGGGTGGCATCTTTCCGGTCCGTCGATCCATACTCGATCGAAACCGTGACCACCCCCGCGTTGTTCGCGATATTCAGAAGCCGGAACACCGGCTCCTTCCGCAGGCGCAGGAAGCAGAAGAGTGGCACGTCCGGGTGGTGAGCATTCCACAGCCACTGGGCGGGGAGAAAATCCGGGATGTCTGCCAGCGCGGAGAAGATGGCCCGCACCCGCTTTTCCCCATGCCTTGCTGCAAGGCGCGATGCCGATTTTTTTGCCAGCAGGCCCTCCCACCATGCGGCGACGGGATTCTCGTTTGCCTCCACCACTTCCTCGATCAGCGTCCGCGCATGGAAGGCCATGGCGGCGTGAAATTGTTCCCGCGTCAGCAGACCGGCGTCGTAATCTTCGAAGAGTTGCGGCGGTGTGCGGAGCATGATGGGCCAGACTATCGGGCAGGTACTCGTTCGCGCAAGTTGGCCGCGATCTGATGGAAGGCAGCGGAAACCGGATGCTCGGCCGCAGGGATTAGCGCCACCGGGGTGCCGGCGTCCCCGCGCTCGCGGGTCTGGGCATCGATCGGGATCTGCGCCAGCAGCGGGACACCCAGTTCCTGGGCCTCGCGCACGCCGCCGCCTTCGCCGAAGAGGTAGTAACGCTGGCCGTGATCGCACTCGAACCACGCCATGTTTTCCACCAAGCCGAGAATCGGGACGTTCACCTTGGCAAACATCGACACCGCCTTGCGGGCGTCGATCAGCGCCATCTCTTGCGGAGTGGTCACGATCACCGCGCCATCCACAGCCACGGTCTGGACGATCGTGAGCTGGATGTCGCCGGTCCCGGGTGGCAGGTCGAGAATCAGGTAGTCGAGGTCACCCCAGGCGACCTGACGGAGAAATTGCTGGGTGTAGCGCGTGGCCATCGGGCCGCGCACGATTACCGGTGAGCGGTCTTCGAGGAGGAAGCCCATCGACATGAGCTTCAGGCCGTGAGCCTCGATGGGGATGATCTCATCCTTCTCATTCGCCATCGGCTTCTCGTGGCTGCCGAACATCTGGGCCACCGAGGGGCCGTAGAGGTCGCAGTCGCACACGCCGACCTTTGCTCCGGTGCGGGCCAAGGCTACGGCCAGATTGCCCGCGACGGTGGATTTTCCTACCCCGCCCTTGCCCGAAGCCACCGCGATGATGCGTTTCACGCCGGGGATGGACGACTTGCCCTGCACGGCTTCCGATCCTCCGCCCTGCGCGCCTTGGGGCTCCTTCACCTCAATCTCCACCTTTACGGTGCCGACATCCGGCAGGGCGTCCAAGATCGCGTGGCAGTCCTTGAAAATCTGTTCCGGCACCTTCGGGTCCTTGGTCGCGACCTCGATGTGGACGCGCAGGACGCCGTTTTCGTGGGTAACGCCTTTGACGAGGCCGAAGGAGACGATGTCCCGGGAGAAGCCGGGGTAGCGGACATTGCGGAGGGCTTCCTTGATGAATTCGGGACTCACGGCGGCGGAAGCAATGGCGGGATCCAGCCCCCTGTCAACCCGTAGAATCCCCGGAACTCCCGGAAGCATGCCCTGCATCGGGGGATGACACGGTTTGGATGCGGATTTGCTCGCCGCCATGGAGGCGTTTTCCTGCCCCTGCGGAGCTCCCGCCTTTGAAAATCAAGACTTCATCGAGGCGCTTCCGCAGCCGCTGCTGGAAGCGGACCTCCTCGAAAAGACCGCCGATCGTATTGGCCAAGGTCAGGGTCTCCTGAGGCGGTTCGTCATCCAATTGGACGGTGACCGTCTTGGAGACGACACCTTCCCGGAGCTTCGAGAAACACTCCTCCAGTTCATGGGGCGTATTCACGTTGTCGAGCGCCGCAGGGTGGGGGAGCTCCAGCATCAATGGCTCCAGGCTTTCGAGGAAGAAGCGGGCCCGGAAGTCGTCGCGGGTGATCCATTCTTCGGCTTTCGCCAAGGCATGGGCCTCATAGATCGCGCAGAGAGGTTCGGGGCGGCCATCGAGGCGGTTGGAGTAACAGGTCGCTTGGCGAGATGGATCTCGGCACACCGCGAGATGCCGGATCGTTTCGGCATCCAGCATGAAAAGGTCACAGCCTAACAGCAGCACGGACTTTACGGGATGGGCGGCATGGGCCGCGGCTAGTGCCGCCAAGGGGCCGACGCCTGCACGTTGATCCCGGATTACGGGGAGATCGACCGGCGGGACCGAATCATTTCCGAGCGAAAGGTAAATCTCATCGCCTGCTAGGCGGGCGAGCGACACGAGGAAGTCGATCTGCCGCTCACCATCCGGGCGCTCGATCCGGGCCTTCTCCCGGCCCATGCGGCTGCTTTTCCCTCCTGCGAGGATCACGGTGATGAGGGACATCAGCGGAAGCGGTCGCGGGTATCGGGTTGCTTGAAGGGCTTTGTCAGGAAGATCCGGACGGCGTCGTTGAAGCGCTTCGGATCCTCGTTGGAAATCATGTGGGTGGCTCCGCTGAAGATCTGAAGCTGCGACTTCGGGATGCTCTGGAAAATGAGCAGGGTATGCTCGTTCCGGATCACATCGCGATCTCCGGCCATGACCAGCACGGGCGACGCGATCTTCTTCAGATCGCTTGCCGGGATGTCCGGTTGCTTGAGCATCAGGTCCATCTTCTCCAGTTCGAGGGAAATGGCGGCATTGGGGCCTTTCTCGGCGGCTTGTTCATTCATCCGCTTCTTCTCGGCCTGGATGAAGTCGATCAGCCAAGGCTCGATGCCATCGGGAGTGAGATTGGCGCCCATGATCGCGAGCTTTCCAACCTTGTCCGGATGATGGATCGCGAGCAGAAGCCCGAGGATGCCGCCATCGCTCCAGCCAACGATGTTCACCGACTTGAGTTCGAGTGAATCGAGAAGCATGTCGATGTCTTCGGCCATCTGTTCGTAGTTCAGCGTACCCTCTCCCTTTCCGCTGCGGCCATGGCCCCGGCTGTCGACGGCGATCACCAGGAAGCTCAGCGCGAAGTGGCGAATCTGAGGAGCCATGGTCTCGATGCTGCCGCCGTTCGGATGGAGCAGCAGCAACGGTTGCCCGCCGCCATAGGTCTCGTAGTAGAGCCCGATCCCGTTGACCTTGGCGGTCTTGCCCGCTTTCGGGTTCTTGCCGTAGCCGGGAAAGTCTTTGGCGGGCGAAGCGACGGTGAAGCCGACGAGGACCAGCAGGCAGGATATCAGGGCGCGGCGTCCGGCGTTCATGGATGGATCAGGCTCGCGCGGCTTCCGGCCAGAAGGCCAGCACGAGGAACGCGAGAATGGCGATGGAAATGCCGACGTATTCGTGGGGCTTCAGGATTTCCTGGAGCAGCAGAACGGCGATCAAGTTTCCGATGACGATCGAGCCCGCGCCGAAGAGGGCGACGGTGCGGCCAAGGCCGCCGGCGGCATAGACGTAGAGCTGGCCGAGCACGGCGATCTGGCGGATGACGGTGTAGCTGAGGAACCACCAGGTGAAAAAGTTCGCGAGGGTGAAGCCCTGCGCCTTCATGGCCCGTGCTCCCAAATAGTCGGAGATCGAAAAGAGCAGCTGGGAGGCAATGACGATGAACGCCGGTGATTTCAGGAAGGACACGCCGATGACATGCGGGAGCCGGGGCGCAGGGTCAAGCACCCCCGGTGTCGTGCAACCTTGACGACGGGGCGGCGGGGCTCAGCATCCGGGCGAAGCCCATGAGCGAAGCCTGCCAGATCGAGATCCGCCGCCTGAAGGTGAAGACCTACATCGGCGTGCCGGAAGATGAGCGGACGGGAGCCCAAGAGCTGCTGGTGACGGTGAAGATCACGCCGCGCGTGGGCTTCTCCGAGACCGGGGATGAGATCGAGCAGACCGTCGACTACGCCGCGCTGGCGGAAGGGCTGAAGGTGCTGGCTCTGGCGAAGCCGCGGAAGCTGATCGAGACGCTTGCCTCGGACATCGCGGATCTGGTGCTCAGCCACCCCTTGGTGGCTGCGGTGGAAGTGATGGTCGAGAAGTTCATCCTGCCGGACACGGAGTGCGTGGCGGTGCATCTGAAGAGGTCTCTCTAGGAATAAGGTGCCCGCTGTGATCCCGTCGCTAGGGTTCAAGCGGTGGTGGTAGCCATGCGTTCTGCTCCGATTTCACCGCCGCGTAGAACTCGATACCCCATATGGAACGGAGGTGCCCCTCGATCACCGACAGCGGCCGGAAAAGATCCAGGTGCGATGCCGAGCCGAACAAGCGATGATCGATCCGCTGGCCGGAGATCATCCCCAGGTGGAGCTCGCTCTCTAACAAATACGCGGCGGTGTAGGCTC
Organism: Luteolibacter luteus; assembly: GCF_012913485.1. GTDB lineage: Bacteria > Verrucomicrobiota > Verrucomicrobiia > Verrucomicrobiales > Akkermansiaceae > Haloferula > Haloferula lutea. The sequence continues at coordinate 5,217,703 of NZ_CP051774.1, forward strand.
CTGATGCGATCAGGACGACAGCCCATAGCCACCGGACAGTCCGTTTCACTTCACCGGCTCTCCGGTCGATGGCGTGTAACCACTGCGATACTTCGGGACAAAGTCGATGCGCTCCGCGGCGTCGACATCCTTGATGAGGACATCCACAGCCTTCTTTAGCTGCGGGTCTTCCCCGGCGACGAGTTGGCCTGGATCCGGCCAGACGATGTGATCCGGGACGGCGCCGTTCATCTCCATGTCCGTGCCGTCCTTCGGCGAGAACCATCCGCGAAAGGGGACACGCAGGGTTCCTGCATCGAGGATTTTTTCGCGCGTGGCAGAGATCACGCCGCCCGCGGTCGGGACACCGACGATGGGCCCGCGCTTCAGGGTCTTGATCGCATGTGCGAAGATCTCGGCATTCGAGAAAGAGTTCTGGTTGCACACCACCACCAGCGGCTTGTGCCAGGAAGCATAGACCTTGCGGTCTTGCGGATAGCCGGGATTCCCGCCGCGCGGGATGGTGACCGCATGTTGGGGCTGGCAGAGCACGGTGAGCAAGTGATCGGTGATGAACCCGCCGCCGTTGTCGCGGATGTCGATGACGAGGCCTTCCTTGCCGTGGCCGGCGGCATAGATCTCGCGCTCGAATTGTTCGAACTCATCCCAATACATCCGCGCGATGTGGACGTAACCGAGACGGCCGCCGGACATCTCTTCGACGCGCTTGCGGTTATCGAGCACGACCTGCGCCTCGGCGAGATCGCGGGCCTGTTCGTAGCTGATGGGATTGAGATCGTGGACGTGCTCCTTGCCCTCCTTGTCGCGGACCACCAGCTCGATGTCGCGATCCAGACGGCCATTCATGAAGCGGTGAACCGGCATGGTGCCATCGATGGCACGGCCATTGATCTTCACGATGGTATCACCCGCCTGCACCGGTGGCTTGCAGAGCGCGGCAGGGCTGCCTGCGATCACCGAGGCGACCGTGAGCGGCGAGCCTGCACCGTTTCTTTGGAAGCGGATGCCGATGTGACGCGTTGATTGGAATTCCGCGCCTTCGTTCTCCCATGGCTTCGGCCAGACGGAGGAAATGAAGGTGAGGTGGGAGGCATTCAGTTCGCCCAGCATCATGCCGACGACGCCATCGAAAGTCGGGGAGTCCGGAGCGTGCGCGGCGGCTTCCTCATACTTGCCGAGGATCTTCATCCAATCCCGGCCATTCATCGAAGGATCGTAGAAACGATCACGCAAGGTGCGCCAGACGGAGCGATACCAGAGCCGCTGATGTGCGACGCGATCCCGCACCAGGCGTGCGGTGACCGGATAGCGGGTGATCTTGCCCTTCTTCAGCACGGCAGGCGTACGATCCACGATCCAGAAGAGGGAGCCATCCTTGTCGACGCGGATCGGGAGGCCGCGGAATTCCGCTTCATCCTGCATCGAGGCACCGTGGCGGGCTTCGATCTTGAAGAGCTTGTCGGTGGAGCTGTTCTTGCTCTGGAAAAGCAGCGACTTCGAATCGGCGGTCCACAGGATCCGCTCCGGCTCGATACCCCGGGTATTGAGGCGCACGATGCGATCGCTCAGGCCTTCGAAGTCGATGCGCATGCGCTTGCGCTTCGGCTTCTCCACTTCCTCTATCTTCTCCGGCAGAGCGTGCTTTGCCACCGAGTCTTCGGCGGGCTTTTCCTCCGGTTCTTCGTCGGCCTCGCCGGTGGTGGTGTCGCGTTCGCTGTCTTCCTGGCGATAAAGCGGGTCGTCGCGCATCGCGGACTCGGCATCGAGTTCGCGGCGATCGCGGGTCGAGCGGACGGCTTCCTCGATCTTCAGATCGACGTAGAAGAGGCCCATCTCATTGTTCAGGCGGCGGCCGGTGAAGGCGATGCGGCGGCCATCGGGCGACCACTTCGGCGAGCCTTCGAAATCCGGGTGGCGCGAGAGGTTGAAGGGCTCCTTCGAACCGTCCGCGGGCATGATATAAATGTCCCGGTTGAAGTTCTGGTCTTGCGCGGCAAAGACCAGCCAACCGGAGTCCGGAGACCAATCGAAGGTCGGCGCATCCCAGCACTCGAAGAGCATCTTGTCATCCGAGCCATCGGCATTCGCCACGTGAAGGTTTCCACCGCCGGAGATATAGGCGATGCGGGTGCCGTCCGGGCTCAGGCCCATGCGGCGCTTGGCCTCGGTACCCTTGGTTACCTGCTGCTCGTCAAAGCTCGATGCACGCCACCAGTAGGTATCGCTTTCCTTGCGGGAGATTCGCCAGATGTTCCGGTCGATGCCGTCGTCCTTCAGATAATAGATCCACTGTCCATCCGGGGAGAAGACCGCGTCTTCTTCCCGCGCATCGCTGCGGGTGATGCGGTTCGGCTCGCGAAGCACGGTGTCGCTGATCCACAGTTCGCCTTCGGCGCAGAAGACGAACTCCAGGCCGCTGGGGGAGAAATCCGCGTCCACCGTGCCGGTGATCTTGCGCAACTCCTGCGTGGTATCGGGTAAGTCCTCCTGCTGGCGGATGGTGACCTGCTCCGCCTTGCCGCCTGGACGCCAGGTCCAGAGGTGAAAATCTCGGCGGAACACGATCACCGAGCCATCATCGGAAATCACCGGACGCAGCACGCCGTCGTCCTTGAAGCTGGTGAGCTGCTCGTCCTTCCCGCTGGCGAAGTCGCGGCTCCAGAGATTGAAGGTGCCATCCCGCTCGGAGACGTAATAGAAGCCGCTGCCGTCCGGCTTCCACATCGGGGAGCGGGCTTCGGCCTCTTCCTTGATGAGACTGGTGAAGGTCTTCGCCTTGATATCGTAGAGCCAGATCGAGGAAGCGCGCGGTCCGCGGTAGCCCTTGCGGTAAAGCTGTTCGCCCTCGCGGCAGAAGAGGACCTTCGACCCATCCGGGCTGTAGCGTGCGGATTGGCCCTTCTCGTTAAAGAGGTAGCTTTCGGGGGCGTCCTTGCGGAGGTCGATCTCGATCAGGCGCTCCGGCCGGAAGCCCGGTTCATCGCGTAGGCCACGGACGAGCGCGCGAGTGCCATCGGGCGTGATGTCCTCCAGGCTCGCGCCCTCGGAGTGGAAACTGTGCTGTGCGGCGGGTCCGCCGCTGGCGGGCATCGAGAAAAGCTGCAGGAAGCCCGCACGGCTGGAGCAGAAGTAGAGCGTCTTCCCGTCCGGCGAGTAATGGGGGAAGCTATCGCGCGCCGGGTGAGCCGTCAGGCGCTCGGCGAGGCCTCCCACCACGGGCACCGACCAGAGGTCATCCCGCCATTCGAAGGCGATGGTCTTTCCGTCCGGCGAGAGGGTCGGCCAACTGGCCATCAGGATCTCGCCATCGGCAGGTGTCGCCGAGGAGCCCGGCTGCACCGCGGCGACAATCGCGGCGGACAGGAACGCTTGGAAACGCCGGGCAGACATGCGTTGGAGGGACTACGGGAGGGTGGAGAGCGGGCTTTCAGGTGTTTAAGAAAGCTTAATCATCACCTCCCGCGCGGAGGGAAGCACATCGCCTGCCAAGTGGCAAGAGCCCGCCGCGGCCCTTCCTCTAACCACCTTGTGCTCTTGCGCAAAAGCGCCAGGCCAGACCCGAGATCACTCCTGCGGCAAGGCCGGGCCAGAGAGTCGGGTCCCAATGCCAGAGCACGATTTTTGCGTAGCAGGTCAGCGCGGTCACGGCGATGGCGAGGATCTTGGCGAGCGGGTCCCGGCAGGTTAGCAGGGCGTGGATGCAGAACCATGCGTGACCGGAAACCGGCGGCTGTCCGGTGAGGGGACGGGACAAGCATAAGATCGCGACCACTGCGTCGATGATCCATCGGGGCTTGCCATGGGGCCTTTCCGCGATCCGGCTGGCGATGAAGGCTCCGGCCAGCGCCGCCGCCGGGACGTAATACCAGAGGCGGTAGGTCCGGGCCTGGCCTTCGAACGCTGCCGCCGCGTAGATGGTCGTCAGCAGCGCGCAGCCTAGCGCTGCCTGCCATTTCGTGCGTCCCGAGGTCTCCGTTCCCATGTCCTGCTGCTGGCATACGGTGAGGCATCCCACAAAATGACGAGGGCAGGAACGATACTTCGCCCTTGCGCGGGGTTTCATGAAAGCTGAGTGACAGCTTTTCCCGGTCTTTTTCGCCCGCTTCATGCAATCGATCCGTGCCATTCTCTGCCTAACGGCTGCCCTGTTCACCTCGCCCCTCGTGGCGGCGCCACCGGCCGTGGCGGAGGCGAAGATCTCTTCGAGCCGCTCGGTCGCGACGCTGGCGAACCGAAAGGCAACCCTGAGTGGAAAGACGGAGCTCCGGCTGACTGCCGGGGGTGATCCGATGCCGGGGAGCTTCATCAATTTCACCTCGCCGGATTCGTGGTTGATCCTGGAGCAGGTGAAGCCTTCGAAGGTGATCTCCTCCTATCTGGACCGCTTGTTCGTGGATGGCGAGCCGGCGAAGATCGACCATAACCTGCGCGTGACGGCCTACGGGTCCGGGGCGGTGGTCATTCCGCATGGCCCGAAGTTCGAGGCGATGAGCGTTTATGATGCGAAGTCGCTTTCCGGTCCGGCGATGGGTCTGAAGTGTTACGAGAAATACGATGATGCGAAGCTCGGCTCGATGAAGGGGGCGATCAGCTCCTTTCGCTTGAAGCGAGGCTACATGGCCACCATCGCGGAGAACGAGGACGGCACCGGCATCAGCAAGAACTACGTGGCGCAGGATGCTGACATTGAAGTGAAGCCGCTCCCGCCTGAGCTGGATAACAAGGTTCGCTTTGTCCGAATCTTTCCGTGGCGCTGGACCAGCAAGAAGGGAATCGCAGGCGGGATCTGGCAGAACCTGAACGTCGGCTGGTTCTATGACTGGAACATCGAGCAGCGCACCACGCCGGACCTCGAGTATGTGCCGATCAAGCAGAAGCGTTATTGGCCCGGGCTGAACCAGGATTGGAAGGAGAAGGGATCGCTCCACTTGCTTGGCTTCAATGAGCCGGATCGACCGGACCAAGCGAAGATGACGCCGGATGAAGCGATCGCGGGATGGCCTGAGCTTCTCGGGACGGGGCTGCGGCTTGGCTCGCCCGCGGTCTCGGATGGGGGATTGGGCTGGCTTTATCAGTTCATGGAGAAGGCCGATGCGGCGAAGCTGCGCGTCGACTTCATCGCGGTGCATTACTATCGCGCGGTCGGTGATCCCGGCGATGGGAAGGCGGCGGCCTCGCAGTTCCACAATTTTCTCAAGGACATCCATGAGCGCACGAACCGTCCGATCTGGATCACGGAGTGGAACAACGGTGCGAACTGGACCGGCGGCAAGGATCCCGACGCGAAGGAGCAGAAGAAGGCGATCGAGGAGATGATTGAGATGCTCGACAAGACGCCCTTCGTCGAACGCTATGCGCTCTACAACTGGGTGGAGGACTGCCGCGCGCTGCAGGACAAGGACGGGAAGCTGACACCGGCAGGCGACGTGTATCGGGACAAGGTTTCGCCCGCCGGCTACAAGCAGGAGAAGAAGTAGGGGCTTGTTTTGACGAAAACGGCGTTGCCGAACTGGCCGGGGACCACTGGTTGTTTCCCGCCTGTTATGCCTGTTAAAACAGGAGAAATAACAGGCTGGGGTGCACCGGAGTCGAAGTGGCCCTTGAAGATTTCTTGACGGAGTGGGTAGAGGCGAGGACGTGGGAATTTGGATCGGCATGTTGAAGGGATTTACCGCTCAATCATGGCGTATCCGGGCGATGGGTTTCTACTGTCACATCCGTGAAAAACGAGAGGCGGGGACGTCGTGGTCCCACTGTCGCATCTTGCGGGATGCGGGGAGATAGGTGTATCGCAAGGCGGTTGAATAGAAGGGCGGGTGCTTCCGTTTCCTTCTTATCTTCCTGTCATGAAACCGGTCCTCCACATTCTTGCGCTGCTTGTGGCCTTTGCGGGTGGCTTCCTTATCCGTGGTCTTTGGAAGGAGGGGGAAAGAGAGCCTTCTGCTGAGGTAGCCCGGCTGGCCAAGGTTCAGAGTCAGGTGGGGCCGCCGCTGTCTTCCGGTGCGGTGGTCCACGACTCCGCCCAGCGACCGGAGGCCGGGTCAAAGGGGAACTATATCCAGCTCGATCGCAAGGTGGCGGATGCGCTGGCGGTGAATGCTTCGCCGGACTTGAAGCTGATGCGGATGGGTCTGGACGGGGAGCAGGTCAAAGCCGTGCACGAGATCCAGAAGGAGGGGCAGGTGGCATTGAAGGAGATCGAGAAGGCGCATGCGACGCCGAAGTCCGATGCGCAGGGGGAGTATGTGGAGATCAGAGCCTTTCCAGAGGATCGGGAGAAGTGGCTCGGGGGGATGATCGGGAAGCTGCGCGATCTGTTAGGGGATGACCGGGCGGAGGTAGTGGCGCGGATCATCGCGTATCAGGACAACGATCAGGAGGTGGGACTTTATCGTCGCGAGGTGTTCGTGACGGACGGGGACCAGGAAGGGAAGGCGCGGATCGAGGAGAGGGTTTTCGATGGGGAGGGGAAGCACATCGATAGCGATTATGAGGTGGTGGATGCAAACACGCTAGGCCGGTGGGGGCATGTGTTGGAGGGCGGGGAGAGGTAGAGGGGGGAGAGTTGGAAAAGCGCATGATGGGGCTGGGGCCGAGGCAAGCAAGTGAGCCAAGGTGGAAGCACTGTCGCCGGTATTGAATGGCGAAGCGGGCTGATAGCCGTTTGGTGTTTGGAGGTCCACGCGGTGGCGAGCGGCTGCTATCTGGCAGCGGCCCTTGAGGGTTTTCTCAATCCGGGTATTGAAGGGATAGCCGAGGGACAGCTCTGCGGGGCGGAGGCTCCGCTGTCCCGGAGGTAGAGCCTCTGGTGGTGGGCTGATCGAGCGCCGTTCGGGGCTCCTTGAGGGCTATTCTTCGGAACGCACCCGTGCTTCTTCTTCGAGCGGGGCGGCGAAGTAGCCGTGAAAGAGGCATTCCATGAGATACTGCTTCATGAAGGGTCCGATGCCGCCCAGACGCTGGTATTGGGCGACGTGGACGAGTTCGTGCCTCATGACCCGGGAGTGGCCGTGGAGGATGTAGATTCCCCGGCCAAGGGTCATCCCGGCGGGGGCGAAGACGGGAAAACCCCAGCTCTCCGCGAGTTTCAAAACCGGCTGGGGCAGGGGAGTGGGAATCGGATTGATCTCCAGCACCCGGATTCCCTCCGGTGACTCAATCTCGAGCTCCGCGGCGAAGGCGAGATCCTGCGCCTCCAGTGGCTTGCCCTCGGCGAGAATCCTCCGCTCTTGGTCCTGCGCCCATCGCGAGGTGACCGGAGCGATGCCGGACGCCAGCGTGAGCGCGAGACCGAGCGGGATGATCATGCAAACTGTTCGGCCAGGACGGCCTTCCCGTAGTCACGGTTCATCCGCGCGATGTGATCGACGCTGATTTCCTTCGGACAGGCGGCCTCGCACTCGTAGTGGTTGGTGCAGTTGCCGAAGCCTTCGGCATCCATCTGCTTGACCATGGCGAGCACGCGCTTTTCGCGCTCCGGCTGGCCCTGCGGCAGGTGGCCGAGGTGGGAAACCTTCGCGGAAACGAAGAGCATGGCGCTGGCATTCGGGCAGGCGGCCACGCAGGCCCCGCAGCCGATGCAGGCGGCGGCGTCGAAAGCGTTGTCGGCATCGACTTTCGCGATCGGGATCGCATTCGCATCCACGGCGGAGCCGGTGCGGACGTCGATGTAGCCGCCGGCGGCGATGATGCGGTCAAAGGAATTGCGGTCCACGATGAGGTCGCGGATCACGGGGAAAGCACGGGCGCGGAAGGGCTCGATCCAGATGGTATCACCATCCCGGTATTTCCGCATGTGGACCTGGCAGGTGGTGGTGCCACCTTCCTTGCCGTGCGGGATCCCATTGATGGTGAGCGAGCAGGCGCCGCAGATGCCCTCACGGCAGTCGTGGTCGAAGTGGATCGGCTCGCCGCCGTCGCTGATGATCCGCTCGTTCACGATGTCGAGCATCTCCAGGAACGAACATTCCTCGGGGATATCCGAGGCGGGGTAGGTTTCGATGCGGCCTTTGTCGTTCGGGCCGTTCTGACGCCAGACCTTCAGCGTGAGGTTCATGATCGTGAAATGGAGGATCGCCCGGACGGGTGTTCGCCGGGCCACGCGCCCGAAGGTAGATTGTCGGCGGCCGGGCGCTAGTCGAAAAAGCCGGTTTCGGGCTCGGAACCATCAGGATTTTTCCTGCCGGGCATGAAACCGGCTTTTCCAAGGACTTCCCCCTGCTTGGGGGGCGGAAGATCGAGACTCCTCCAACAAGGGGGAGCGTTGTCGCCTCACCCGTTCACTTCCCGATGATATTTTTCTGCGGAACCTCGACGATGTCTCCCTTTTCCAAGGGGGTCAGCTTCTGCTTGTCGTCCCGCATGTCGTAGGTGGTCGTCTTGCCATCACGATGGATCTTCACGCGATTCTGGGCTCCAAACTCCGTGGCACCCCTGGCTGCCTGAATGGCCTCAAAGAGCGTGAGGTTCTTCTCGAACTTCACCGGGCCCGGGGCGCGAACCTGACCACCCACGGTGACCCTGGGCTCGGTTTCTTGCTTCGACTCCTCGGCGTGAAGGGGGGCCAAGGCCAACAATGAAAATGCGATCAGTGCTTTCATGCGATGCCCTTCTATGGATTTTGCTTTGTGATGCAAAGTCAAAAGATGACTGTGCCGCTTATTTCTTCTTCACCCGGACTTCCTTGATCAGGAAATCCGAGGGCGACCCGGCGCCATCCGTCCGGAAATTCCAGCCCCAGCCACCCGCGAAATTGGCATCGTCCAGCTTCCAGGTGTGCTCCGACCATTGATCGCCTTCCGGGATGGTCCACCATGTTCCCGCGCCCTTATAGCCGCTTGAGGATTCATAGGTGAGATTCATCCCGGCGCTTCCGCCATCCGGCAGCCGCTTCGCGACCACGGTAATCTCCAGCTCCTTCGTGCCGAAGGGAACGAAGGTTGGATCGACGCGGAAGTAAGCGTAGAGGCCCTCGCCGCCTTTCGAGACGTTTGCGCGACGGGCGCTGGAATCGAGCCCGTTCATCACCGAGGTGGTCTCCGGATTGGTCTGGGTCACGCCTTCGCTCCGATTGGTCGCGCCGAGGATGCAGCTCACCTGCTTGGCTTTCGCGAAGTCGGTGCCCCACGGGAAGGGCTTCGCGGCATTCTCCTGTGCTTGCTTCCGCAAGTCGGCGGGCAGCTCGTGTGTGAAGATCGGTGACTTGGACAGTGGCAGCTCCCTGTCGCCGAGCTTCACCGTTTTCTCCGAAGCCGCCCATGCGACAAGACAGGGCTTGCCCTGGTCCTCGAAGACGAAGCCGAGCGCCCCTTCCAGGTCCAGCCATCCGAGGTAGTGCGGTTCCTTCCCGAGTTCACGGGTCAAGGTACGATAAGCATCGTAGACGGGCCGCTTGCTCCAGTCCTCGCGGATGATCCCGTGGTCGGTGCCTTTTCCATAGGCGGGACCGCGTGCTTCGAACCAGAAGACCTTGTCGAAGCCTTGGGCGAGGGAGAGCACGTAGCCCTTGGTGAAGATTTCCGCCTGCTTCGCGTCCGCCGCGGCGTCCGGCTGGATGGTCGATTGGATGCCGAATTCCGTGATCCAGAGCGGGAGGTCCTGCTTCTGGCCATTGGCAGCGAGCATCTGGCGCAGGCTGGCGGTGAGGCTGAGGTAGCCTCGCTCCCCTCCGTTCGCGAGCGAGCCGAGATTTTCGTAGGGGTGAACGCACACGAAGTCGAAGTGCCCGGCGGCCCCGGCCTTGATGGTGGCATCAAGGAAGCCGATGTCGAAATTCGCCACGCTGAGGCCGATTTTGGCGTTGGGATTGGCGGCCTTGGCGGTGGTGTAGGCGTCCTTCACCATGTCCGCATAGATTTGCGGTGTGCCACCTTCCGAGAAGCTGCCGTTGAATTCGTTCCAGACTTCCCACCATAGGACGTCCTTGCCGTAGCGGGTGGCCATGCCCTTCACGTAGTCTTTCCAATCCTGGGGATCCTTCAGCGGGACCCGCCGCGTGCCGCCATCGGTGGTCGCCCACGGAGCGGCATACCAGAAGCCGCCGGAGATAGTGATCCCGTGCTTTTTGGCGGAGGCCACGAAGTCATCGGCCCGCTTGAAGTCCCACTGGCCCTTCGCGGGCTGGACGGAGTGCCACTCCGGGAAATAGCGCATCCAGGTGACGCCGGCTTCGTGGAGAAGGGGATTGACCCGCGGGTATTCGCCGGACCATTCCGCGCCGAGGGCGATGCCCCACGGGCTCTGGTCGGCGAGGCCAGTGCCGGTGCTGGTGAAGAGAAGCGCGGCGAGGAGCGGGCGGATCATGGCTTTGGTGTCATTCCTAGCCGGGAGATGGGGGAGACAGGAAGGCTGGTCTTTGGCCGCGCAGGATTTCGAAGGATGCCGAGTCGGTGGGGGAGAAGGGCAGTTCGTTTTCCGGGGCTTGCCGGAACCCCTTCGGCCTGCGATGACGCGGCTTCCGATGATCGAGACGATCGACCTCATCCTGCCCCTCGAAGCCTCCGAGGACGAAGCCGCGTGGAAAGCTGCCGCCGCGAAGAAGCTGGGGGTGCCCGCTTCCCGCGTGAAGGGCGTGCGCCTGCTGAAGCACTCGCTGGATGCGCGCCAGCGGGCGGTGAAAGTGCAACTGCGCCTGGAGGTCGGCGTGGATGAGCCGCTGGCATTCGAGGCAGCGCCGACCTGGTCGGCTCCTGCTTTGCCATCCCAGCCGAAGACGGTGGTGATCGTGGGTTGCGGGCCAGCCGGGATGTTTGCGGCGTTGCGATGCCTGGAGCTCGGCATGAAACCGATCGTGCTGGAGCGCGGCAAGGATGCCTCCGCCCGCCGCTTCGACCTGGCGCCGATCTTGCGACAGGGCACGGTGATCGAGGATTCGAACTACTGCTTCGGCGAGGGCGGGGCCGGAACTTTCTCCGATGGCAAGCTCTACACCCGGGCCACCAAGCGCGGCCCGGTGGCGCGCGTTTATGAGATCCTGGTGGCCCATGGTGCCCCGCAGAGGATCCTGACGGATGCGCACCCGCACATCGGCTCGAACCTGCTGCCGAACGTGGTGAAGGCGATGCGCGGCTCGATCCTCGAAGCGGGAGGAGAGGTGAGATTCCAGACGAAGGTGGTGGATTTCCTGATCGACGGCGACCGCCTGCGCGGGGTGGTAACGGCTGCCGGAGATGAGATCGCGGGTGATGCCGTGATCCTCGCGACCGGGCACAGCGCCCGTGACATCTACCGGCTGCTGGCTGAGAAGAAGGTGCTGCTGGAGCGGAAGCCTTTTGCGGTCGGCGTGCGCATCGAGCATCCGCAGCCTTTCATCGATGCGCAGCAGTATCACTTGAAGAAGGATGAAGAGCGCCACGAGTTGCTGCCTGCGGCGCGCTATGCGGTGGCGACGAAGATCGATGACCGCGGTGTGCATTCCTTCTGCATGTGCCCGGGTGGTTTCATTGTGCCTGCTTCGACGGAGAACGACGAGGTGGTGGTGAACGGGATGAGTCTGGCGCGGCGGGATTCTCCGTTTGCGAACTCCGGACTGGTGGTGACGGTGGAGCCGGAGGACACGGATTCGTTTTCAAAGGAGCACGGCATCCTTTCCGGGATCGCCTATCAGAAGGCGCTGGAGGTCGCGGCGAAGCAGGCAGGCGGCGGTGGCCAGGTGGCGCCGGGACAACGCGTCGCGGATTTTATCCAGGGTCGCATCTCGGCCGATCTGCCGAAGACGAGCTATTTCCCCGGTGGCAAGCCGGCGCCGCTGCATGAGATCATGCCGAAGGGCATCGTCGAGCGCATGCGCACGGGGCTGAAGCTCTTTGACCGGAAGATCCGCGGCTATGCGGGGAAGGAGGCGCTTTTGTTAGGCTTCGAGACGCGCACGAGTTCGCCGGTGCGGATCCCGCGTGAGGACGAGACGCTGGAGCATCCCGAGCTTCACGGGCTCTACCCCTGCGGTGAAGGGGCGGGCTATGCGGGTGGGATCGTCAGCGCGGCGCTGGATGGAAGGCGGGTCGCCGAGGCGGTGGCCGGGTGAGGATCTACGGACACAGCGTCGACGGGAGCGCGGGGAAGAATACCTTTGCTTCCCAGCCGAGAAGCTCGCGCGTTTTCCGAACGTCCGCCAGCGTGACAGGGACGTCCGCGGGATGCTCGGAGCCGTATTCGACCTTCGCTCTCATGCCTGTTTGTTCCTCGGCCGCACGAAGCATCTCGTTCACCGAGTGATTCCTGCCGGTGCCGATGTTGAAGACCTCGAAGCCATTTCCGGTCCAAGTGAGAGCTGCTTCCATCGTGCGGGCGACGTCGGAGACGTGAGTCAGGTCCCGCCGCTGCTCGCCATCCCCGTGGATCGTGATGGTTTCGCCTGCGAGGATTTTTCGGCGGAATGACTCCAGCGCGAGATCGGGACGTTGCCCTTCGCCCCAGACCGCGAAGAGGCGGAGCGCGAAGAAATCGATGCCATGTTTCTCCGAGAAAAGGCGTCCCCATTCTTCACCTTGCAGCTTCGTCAGCGCGTAGGGGCTGCAAGGGTGGAGTTCGTCGCTCTCCTTGCTCGGCAGGCCAGCGGTCGGTCCATAGACGCTGGATGAGGAGGCGAAGATGAAGCGTTGTAAGCCGCGCGGGCGGCAGTGCTCCAACAGGCGCATCGTGGCCCGGAGGTTCGTCTCCAGGTAGTCGAGTGGTCGCTCCATGGAAGGCCTCACGCCGCCGAGCGCCGCAAGGTGGATGACGAACGCGAAGTCACCCTCAGGCAAGGAGTCGCTCCGGAGATCGCAGCTTAGCTTGATGACTCCCGCGGGATGCTCCTGCGGTGGCGGACGAAGGTCCAAGGCGGTGACCATGTAGCCGATATCCGCAAGATGACGGACCACATGACTGCCGATGAAGCCGGAGGCTCCGGTGACGAGGACCTTAGATTTTTCAGGAAGCATCAGGGAAAAAGAGTCGCAGATAATCATCGGTCATCCGCTCCACCGTGAAGTGCTGGCGGATATGCTCGCGGGCGGCGAGGCTCATGGCATCCCGGCGTGCGGCATCGCGGGACAGATCCACCATCGCATCGGCGAAAGCGGAGACATCGCGGGCGGGAACCAGGCGGCCATTCAAGCCATCGATCACTTGTTCGGAGGCGCCGCCCACATCACTGGCGATCACCGGTAAGCCGGAAGCCAGCGCTTCGAGGGAGGCATTCGGACAGCCGGCGGGATCGGAGATCATCACGAAGACATCGCACTGCGCGTGGAAGTCGCCGATGTCTTGGGTTTCCCCGAGCCACTCGACTGGTAGGTCTTTGGAAAGCTCGAACAACTCCGCCGCGTAATCTGCGGCACCGGTTTCGATGCCGCCAGCGATCTTCAGCACGGACTCGGGAAGATCCGGTAGCGCGAGGCGGAAGGCCGCGATCAATTCATCCAGGCGCTTCTGCGGGCTGATCCGCGCGGCGCTGCCAAAGACCAGGGGGCCTTCCACTTTCTTGCGGCGACGGGGCGCGGGTGGAAGGATCACTCCATTCGGGATCACCATTACCGGTGCGCCGATCGCTTCCGCGCGCGTGGCCTCGGCGGAATATTTCACGGTGAAGCTCTCTAGCAGACGGCCGTAATCGCTTGGCACCCGGCAGGGAAGTCCAGGCGGTGGATTCTCCATGCAGCGTTCGAAGGAGCTGAACCACATCTCTCCGGGTGAGATGTCGTGTACCCGGGTGAATGGCAGCGCGTCGGCGAGCAGCAGCTTGTGTGTGGTGATGGCGTTCCAGAAGACCACCGCGGCGGGCGGGGCTGCGGCCATTTCCCCGAGAATCAGATCCACTCCTTCCTGCGGGTCGATGATTCCTGCTGGCGGTGGCACGAAGACCTCGATTCCATGATCTAACAAATCCTGCCGTCCCGGGGTCGGGTGCTCCGGATACTCTTGAAGCAAGGCGGCCTTCACCGGGAGGCCACGCTGGTGAAAGGACTTTGCCAAGCGTCGCAGGGATGACTGCGCGCCGCCCATGGCGAGATTGTTGGTCACGAACCAGAGGGTGTGCCCGGGTTCCTTGGGGAAAGAGGCTGCTTGTTTTGCGAAGCGGGCGACGCGCTCCGTCATGTTGTCCGTCGTGAAGTCCCGCCAGATCAGCTTGTGGGCGGAGGGCGGGGGAGAGAGGAGCGCATCTGCCAGTGCCTGCGCGAATGTGGCGGGCGTCGCTTCCGCATCAAGCAGGGTGACTGCAGGATTTTTCCAAGCGAGTTCGCGGGTTCCGCCGGTATCGCAGGCGATGAGCGGACGTCCGGAGGACAGCGCCTCCAGATGGGCCAGGCTCAGGCCCTCGTGAGCACTGCAAGATACAAGAGCATGCGCATTTGCCAGCACCTCGCGCACCGGCTGCTTGCCCTCGGTCCATTGGAGATCGACCCCGAATTTGGCCGCCTCGCGATCCACTGCAGCGCGGCTTTCCACGGCGTCGGGCAGCCGAGGGGATGTTTCGCCCGCGATGATCAAGCGCACAGGCTTGATCACGCCCCGCGAGGCGAGTTCATCGCGCAGGGCAGCGAGGATTGCGGGCAGGCGATCGAGGCGCTTTTGAGGCCGGGGATTCGCCACGCAGGCTAGCGTGAAGCAGATGTGAGTCGAGGGTAGCGGGGTCTCTGGAAATTGGTTGGGACGAATGCCATTCCACACCGTGCGAGCGGGAATTTTTGGCAGGGACTCGCGTAGCTCCGCTTCCACGGCTTGGGAGCAGGCGAGCATCAGTCGGATGTCCCCGCTTGCCATCGTCTCCCAGCCGCGCGGCCAGCCCTGGCGGGAGTTGTGGATGGTGGCGATCAGCGGGATTCCTGACTTCGCCAGCGCACGGGTTTCATCGGCATCGGTGAGGTGGACGTGCAGGACGTCGGCTCCCTGTGCGATGGCTAGTTTTGAGAGAAAGCCAGCGCGCTCCAGCCGCGGGACATGGGACAGATCCAGCACCACTCCATTTGGCGGCAGGGTGCCGCGGTGGGGCTTGCCCAGCACTACCAGGCATGAGGCGGCTCCGTGATCCGGCAGGGCATTGGCAAGGTCGCGCGCGATCTTCTCGGCCCCGCCATGCTGGAGACTGGTGACGATCTGATAGACGGAGAGGCGCTGGTCGGTGCGTGCCAGATCGAGCGCTTGCCAGTGTACAATGCGGCTGTCCGGAGGAAGGGTTTCTCCGGAGAGACGCGCTTGCGCCGTTTCCTCCGTGGCGTGCCATTCGCAGAGAGGCGGTGGAAGCGTTGCAGGGTAGTCGCCGCCGTGTCGGGAGTGGAAGTCCGACCACTCTCCGGAAGGCGGGAGGCCTACGGCCACGAAGGCTTTTCCTTGAGGGGCCGGCGGAGGACGGAATGACCCCGGTGAACGTAGTACTTCGCCCGCGCGGAGAATCAGGCAGGGCCCGGAGAGGTGGGTTCCCTCCACGCAGGTGAAGCCCGCGGCTTCCGCGCTACGGCGGGATCGTTCGGCAAGCCAGGGCTTGTTACGATCCGCATCGAGGATCAGGGCACGCGGGCGCAGCGTCACCGCAGCAGTGACGGCATCTCCGGGCAGTTCGGAAATCAGGCGGCTGTGGGACACGGCGTCTCAGTAGGCCGAAGGTCGCTGCGGCGGAGGGCGGCGATCGCGGTCATCATCACGATCACGGTCCCGATCGCGGAAGGTGGAAGACGAGGAACTGGAAAAGATCCCGTTTTCCACGGTATTTTCCGGATCGGCTCCAGCCAGCACGCTCACGGAGTCCGGCTTGTTTCCGGTGTAGATGAATTGGCCCTTCTCGCCGGGACGGTAGAGGATTTCCTGCATCATCACGGCACCTGCGACCATGTAGCGGACCTGTAGCGCGGTTCCTTCCGGCCAATCGCCACGGATCCAGAAGCCATCGTCGGTTTTCAAGACCGGAGGCACTGCTTGGGGAATCGGGCGAGGATCGGGCCGAGGAGCAGGGCGGTTGAGCATCGTGCTGCCGGACATCGCATTGTTGCGGCGGCTGACGGCGCGGAAGATCTTGAAAACGATGAAGGCCGGGATGAGGAGGCAGAGCAGGCCGCGTATCGGAGAAGAGGGACGGGACGGCCCTTGCTCAGCATCGATGGGATCGTGGGGAGTTTCCGGGCCGGGCTGCATCGGTGATGTCGCCTCGTCGCTTGCAGACGGCGTCCCGGATTCGACCGGTGGCAGATCTTGCGATGGCGGGGCAATGACAGGTGCCGGAGCCTCCACCGAGCAGACGATGCGGAAACCGGTGTCCGCATTCCGGCTGCGCGGATCGGCACGATAGCGAGCGGCACTGCGGGTGTTGCTTGGGCCGCGGTTCCATGATCCGCCGCGCAGCACGCGCCGCGGCTTGTCGCTGAGGTTGGAATTGTCCTGGCGCGGGTCGGTCGCCTCTCCAGCGGGATAGGGTCCATACCAATCGAGGCACCATTCGGAAACATTGCCGCCGATGAAGAGTCCCCATGGGTTCGCCGGCTTCGATCCGACCGTGCGGGTTCCGTTTCCGGCGTTGTCCTTGTGCCAGGCGCTGCCGGCACCCTCCGGGTGGTGCCATGGGGTGGTAGTGCCAGCCCGGCAGGCGTATTCCCACTGGGCTTCGGTCGGCAGGGTGATTTTCCTCCCGGTTTTTTTCTCCAGCCACTCGCAGAATTTCTGTGCGTCCGGAAAAGTGAGAAGGCATACCGGTGAATCGGCGGCTTGGGCAAATCCGGGAGTCCGCCACGTGAAGTTTTTCCGCTGCTCCAAGGCGCTGCCATTCCAGCCATAACCGCCGCTGGTCCCGGTCTCCGCTTCGCTGCGATAGCCCGTCTCCGCGACGAAGCGTTCCCATTGGCCGAAGGTTACCGTGCTACGACCGATGTAGTAGTCTTTCGTCAGGATTACCTCGCGTTGGGCTTCATCCGCGCCGCGGCCGGATTCGCTCGCGGGAGATCCCTGCGTGAAACTGCCGGACTGGATCAGGACGAGATCGAGCTTGGTTCCCTGGCCGAGGTCGAGCTCCAGCGTCGGCTCCGCAGCCCGCGAGGCATGGGCGAAGAAACAAAGCGCGAAGGCTCCGAGGATTCCTTTCATCGCCGCCAAGCTAGCGGCAGGGGAACGCTCCGCAATCCCGGGATAGAGGCGACGTCGTTAGGGATGGGAGTCGTTCCCATCCCTCCGATGAGAGGTGGATCATTCAAGACTCCGCGGCTACGACATCCGGAAGAAAGAGAGCCTCTCCGATCTTCCGGGCCGTCTGGAGATGGATTTGCGGATCCTGTGTTTCCGAATCCAGAAGAAATTCAGATGTCATCACCTGCGCGCCGCAGTAGTCGAAGATCCCGTGATCGATCTGCGTCTGCATGGCGGTGAAGTAACCATGGCGCTCAAAGGTGCCTGAGTCCGCACCGCCGACAGCGAGAAGATGGACCTTCAGGTGGCGCAGCTTCTTGCCCACCTTGCCATCTGCGCCGGTGCCGTAGGCCCAGCCATTCGTGAAGACACGATCGATCCAGCCTTTCAAAAGACCGGGCAGGGACCACCAGTAGATCGGATAGACGAGGACGAGCGTGTCCGCCCGGTCGATTCGTTCCTGCTCCGCAGCAATGTCGGCAGGAGCTGGGATCTTTTCGCGGAAATAGTCGAGGTCAGCTTGGGTGAAGCCGGGCTTGAACCCCTCTGCTGTCAGGTCCGCGATTTCGAAGCTATGAAGGGGATCTGAGCCCACGAGGCCCGCAGCCAGTTCCCTCGCGATGCTGTGGGTGAGAGAATCCGGATTCGGATGGGAAACAACGATGAGTGCGTGCATGATCGGTAAGTGTTTGTTGACGAGCGGATAAACTGGGTTACCTTTGGTAACTTACTTTTGGTAATTTAAGGTGTCAAGGGAACGGGCCAAAACAGAGTCGGGTGGAGCGGTTCGCCGGCGCATGTCGCGGGCGGAGAGGCACCGGCAATTGATGGAACATGCATGGAGGCTGATCCGGGAGGAGGGGACCGATGCCCTGACACTTGCTCGTTTGGGCGAGGTGGCCGGAGTGACGAAGCCGCTGGTTTACGATCACTTCGAGACGCGCACGGGATTACTGGCATCCCTTTATCGGAAATACGACCTCAGGCAGATCTCGCTGATGGACGAGGCCCTTCAGGCCGGAACTCCGGATCTGCTGAGCCGGGCCACGGTGATCGCCGCCGCCTATGTCGGCTGTGTGCTGGAGCAGGGACGGGAAATTTCGGGCGTGATCGCGGCCTTGGCGGGATCACCGGAATTGGAAGCGCTGCGTTGGGAGTGCGAAGCCATTTTCATGGAGAGGTGCCGCATCGCGCTCTCACCTTTCGCAGGGGAGAGGCCTCTCTCTACGGCTGGCCTCCGGGCCATGCTCGGGGCGGCGGAAGCTCTGTCCTGTGCCGCAGCGAGGGGCGAGATCTCCGCCGCCGAAGCTGAAGAAGAATTGTCCGGAATGATTGTCGCCGTGGTCTCCAGAAGAGGTAGCGATGTTAGATGAGGATGCGGCGTTAGCGGTCCCCCAGAGGAGGAGGCTTTCGCAAGCTTCCGCTAAGATTTCGCAAGCGATCGGCTTAACTGTGGGAAGATGGTGCCTATATTTGCTTTTTTTCCGGATTTCTGTGAAGTTTCGCCTTGCCCGGGGAATGAATTGAGCGGGTGGGTTTCGCTTGAGGGAAGTGACTGGACTACAGGGTCTTCTACCCCTTTGGGGGACGCTTCGATACCCTTTCGAAAGCGTCACCGGAAAGGCCTGAAAAAAATCCGAAAATTCTGAAACAAATAACGCGTTGGTGACGTTTAACTAGGTGTAAGGCAACTGCGGAAGACGCACCGCAAACTTATAACAGATCTTGTCTTGGAGTTCGCTCCTGGCAGGTGGCCCGGCCGGTGGTTCTTTAGGTTTTTGGGTTTTTCCTAAGGAATACCGGTCGGGCTTCTTTTTTTGTACGAATGACGCGCCCGGCTCAGGTTCGGGAGCGGCTCTTTTCTAAAAAGGAAAAGCCCGCTGGTCGTCTGGGGGAACGAAGCAGCGGGCTGATGGGAGTGCCTTCCGGAGGGTTTCTTTGTCGGGGGGATTTTGCAGGCTCGGCCGGCGGGGGGATCGGCGTTGCTTACGGAGGAGAGAATGTCCGATTTTGCTCCCTTTTGGAATCACGCAATGGCGTGCGTCGGTATTTGCGTAACTGGGTGAGGGGCGGGGTAGGGCCAAGTGGCTTCGGGAAGATGGGCGGTTGGCTGCCCGGATTGCCGTTTCCAAGGTGAGAGGGGCATCCCGAACGCCGTTGGTGCGAAAGGGAAAGGAGCTTCTTGCTTAACCCTCAGTAATTTCCTGCCCTCCCCTTTACAAACCCTGCCCCCTCTGGCATCCCTCCGCCCCCATATTATGTCCGATTTGCCCAAAGCCTACGAACCCCAAGCGGTGGAAGCCAAATGGTATGCCGCCTGGATCGAAGGAAAATGTTTCGAAGCCGATCCGGCTTCGGAGAAGCCCGCGTACTCGATCGTCATCCCGCCGCCGAACGTCACGGGCATCCTGCACCTCGGACACGTCCTGAATAATACCATCCAGGACATTCTCGCCCGGCGCGCGCGCCAAGAGGGCAAGGAGGTGCTGTGGCTGCCCGGCACCGACCACGCCGGCATCGCCACCCAGGCAAAAGTGGAGCGCGAACTCCGCGAGAATGAAAAGCTTACCCGTCGCGATCTCGGCCGCGAAGAGTTCCTGAAGCGCGTATGGGCCTTCAAGGACAAGCACGGCGATATCATCATCAACCAACTGAAGCGCCTCGGCTGCTCCTGCGATTGGTCGCGCGAGCGCTTCACCATGGATGAGGCCTACACGAAGTGGGTGAGCCACGTGTTCGTGGAGCTTTTCAAGGAAGGCCTCATCTACCGCGGCAAGCGGATCGTGAACTGGTGTCCGGTGTCGCTCACCGCGCTCTCCGATGAAGAGGTGATCATGAAGCCGCAGCGATCGAAGCTGTACTTCATGAAATACGAACTCGTGGATGCTCCCGGCGAGTTCCTGGAGATTTCCACCACCCGGCCGGAGACCCTGATGGGCGACGTGGCGGTGGCGGTGAATCCGAAGGACGAGCGTTTCGCGAAGTACGTGGGCCGTAGTGTTTACCGTCCTTTCCCGCACGCGCCGATCCCGGTGATCGCGGACGATCACGTGGACATCGAGTTCGGCACCGGAGCGCTGAAGATCACTCCGGCACACGATAAGGCCGACTTCGAAATCGGCATCCGCCATGGTCTCGAGATCATCGACGTCCTCACTCCGGATGCGCACATCAATTCTCCGGAAGTGCCCGAGCTTCACGGCCTCGACCGTTTCGTGGCGCGCAAGCGTGCGGCGGCGAAGCTGGAAGAGATGGGCTTGCTCATCAAGGTGGAGGAATACGAGAACAACGTGGGCTACTCCGAGCGTGCCGATGTGCCGATCGAGCCGCGGATCTCGATGCAGTGGTTCCTCAAGTATCCCTGCGTGAAGGAGGCTGCCGATGCGGTGGCAAATGGCGACATCGCCTTCCGTCCCGAGCGCTGGGCCAAGACTTATGCCCACTGGATGGAGAACCTGCAGGACTGGTGCATCAGCCGCCAGCTCTGGTGGGGTCACCAGATTCCGGTGTGGTATCGCAAGGAGAAGCTCGAAGCGCTCAAGAACGCCGAGTCGCTCGACATGGCGAACCTCGAATCCGGGGACATCCACGTGGGCACGGAAGCCCCGGCGGATGAAGCGGAGTGGGTGCGCGATGAGGACGTGATGGACACTTGGTTCAGCTCATGGCTCTGGCCCTTTGCCACCATGGCGGACGTGGGCGAGGAGACGCCGACGCTGAAAAAATTCTACCCGACCACCGATCTGGTGACGGGACCGGACATCATCTTCTTCTGGGTGGCGCGCATGATCATGGCGGGCTTCCGCTTTGAAGGAGAGCTGCCCTTCAAGAACGTGTTCTTCACCTCGCTGATCCGCGACAAGAGCGGCCGCAAGCTTTCGAAGTCGCTCGGCAATTCGCCGGACCCGATCGAGCTGATGGACAAGTATGGCTCCGACGGCGTGCGTTTCGGCCTGATGCGGATCGCGCCTTTGGGCTCGGACATGCGCTACGACGAAGAGCAGATCGAAGGCGGCCGTAATTTCGCGAACAAGATCTACAATGCCTGCCGCCTGCGCGAGATGAGCGGCACGATCGAATTCCCGGAGACCGACGACGAGGGCGACGATGAGCTGGTGGGCATGGCGAACTGCTTCCACATCGATATCCTGGCCAAGCTCGATGAGCTCGCTGTGGATCTTGCCCGTATCTACGGCGAGTATCGTTTCGGCGAGATCGCGCAGCGTCTCTATGAGTTCCTGTGGAGCGAATTCTGCGACAAGTTCCTGGAAGCGGTGAAGGGTGACCTGCGCGAAAGCGCCACGCCGGAAGCACGAGCCGTAACCTTGTCCGTGTTCGACACGGTGATGAGCCGCTTCCTGCAGCTCCTGCATCCCTACATGCCTCACGTGACCGAGGAGCTTTCCTTGAACATGGGCTATATCGGCGAAGGAGAGTTCCTCATGCAGGCCGAGCTTCCGGAGGAACCGGTGCTCGCCGGCTTGTCCGCGGAGGACATTGCCACCGAGCAGAACAAGGCTGCCGCGATCTACGAGACCGCGGGCCGCGTGCGCAATCTGAAGGCCGAGTACAACGTGGCAGCACGCCGTGATGTGACCTTGGTGGTGAAAGGAGCTGCCGAATGGCTTGACGAAGAAAAGGATGTGCTGGCCCTGCTCTGCGGAGCCGGTGAGGTCCTGCTTGATTCCGCCTATGAGGCTCCGAAAGGAACGCCGGTTTCCCTGACACCGGTGGGTGAAATCTATCTGCCGCTGGAAGGCCTGATTGACGTGGAAGCGGAGAAAATCCGTCTTGCCCGGGAGATCGCCAAGCTGGAGCAAGAGCAGACCCGCAGCGAATCCAAGCTGGCCAATGAAAGCTTCGTCGCCCGCGCGCCCGCAGAGGTGGTGGAGCAGGAGAAGGCCCGCCTTGAAGAATGGAAGACCAAGCTCGCGCAACTCCGGGAGATGTTGCAAGGACTCGGATGAGTCCTTGCAAGGTCATCATGAGTTCATAAAGTTGCGAATTCGTAACGGGGGAATGTCGGATCTGCTGAATATAGAAGGAATTGGAGCCCAGGAGGTTGAGCTGCTACAAGCGACGGGCTGGACTGATTTGCAATCCGTAGCCAAGGCTGACGTGGATCTTTTGACCCGCGAGCTGGAGGCTGCGAATAACATGCTCAAGATCGTGCCACGGGCTCCGGAGCGCCGGAAGGTGGAGCGCTGGGTCGCGTCCGCGGCGCATTTGCTTGATCCGGCTGGAGTTGTGGCGAGCCGGCCCTTGCGCTCGAAAGCGGTGGTCTCTTCCCTTGGCAAGGAAACCCCGGGTGGTAAGCCGGCCAAGGTCAAGCGCCGGAGCGGAACGTCCGCCCCGGCTCCGGTGTCAGATGCAGCTTCGGATGAGCTTCCCCTGATGGCGTCTGTTGCCGCGGAAGATCTGACGGATCTCGCCGGAGAAGAAGGTCTCAGATCCGTCTCCGGTGAGGTGAACTACGAGGCGGACCCGGAGGTCCAGGAGATGCTGGCCATCGCGCCGCTCGCCATTCCGATTCCTGCCCGCACGCTGGCCGAAAAGGGGATCTCGCCGGGTGAAATCGCGGTGGCAGCCCTGATGAACCATGCCTCGGGCGACTTGGACGTCCGCGTGGCTGTCCCGAAGACTGATCGCAAGGACATTCCGGATGCACCGGTGGGAAGCCGCCGCTCGGAGACGCTTTCTTCGGTTCAGGTTTCCGATGTTGGTTTTACCATGGGACGCCGTGGTTTCGATCCGGGGAAGGTCCGCACTATTGAAGATGCCCAAGGAGATGCTCCACCGGTCCGGGCCTCGTCGAGCAAGCAGGGAATGATGGACGAACGCATCGCGCTGCTGCGTTCGCCGCGTCCCGAGACGAACAAGGGCCGCAAGCCCGGCTCGAAATTCTACATCCGCGGCGTGCTTCACGATCAGCCGCTCAAGGTCTGGTTCGGCGGCTTGTTCGCGGTGCTTTTGCAGCTTTCCGTGCCTTTGGCGGTGATTGCCGCGCCCCTGCTGATCCTCTCCAATGAGAATCCGGAAAAGTTCAACTGGGTCCCGAAATGGATCATCGGTTTCCCGATCGCACTGCCGATCCTGGGGTTGCTGTATGTGCTGGTCAGCGCCCGTGCGAAGTGCCGGGTCTGCGCCCAGCGCCTCTACGTGCCGAAGCATTGTTTGAAGAATCGCAAGGCGCACCATCTGCCCTTCCTGGGTCACATCGGTGCCCTCGCCTTGCACGTGATGACCTTCAAGTGGTTCAACTGCACCTTCTGCGGAACCTCGATCCGCATTAAAAAGTAGTCCTGCTTTCCTCGACGGAAGGAGCGTGCCTTCTCCTTCGTAGACGGGATGGCCATGAAAAGATCCCACCTGATTCTCGCTGCAACGGGGCTCGTCATGGGCTTGGTGGCAGGCGAGGAAGGACAGGCTCCCGCGAAGCCGGAGAGAACTCCCGAAGTGAAGGAAGCGCGCGTAAGAGCGCAGCTTCTGCACGAGACGATCCATGGCTCCTTGCAGGTGATGCACCGGGACTTCTTCCGCGAAGGGGATCGACTGCGGATTCCTTCGTCGTCCATGGAAGATGTCTTTCGCGAGCTGAAGCGTTCGTGGAACGTGGAAGTCGCCTGGATGTCGGTGAATGCCAAGGCGATGAACGTCGATCACAGGCCGGAAGGAGCCTTCGAGGAATCGGCCGTGAAGGAGCTCAATGCGGGCAAGGAAATGGCCGAGACCGTAGAGGGGGATACCTATCGCTACGCTGGAGCGATTTCCTTGGGCAATGAATGCCTGAAGTGCCACCTCCCGGATCGCCAGAATCTGGATGAACGGAAGGCAGCGGTCCTTATTTCGATGCCTCTGCGCAGCGAATCAATAGGACCGCGGTGAAGCGGTTCACTCCTTGTTTTTCGTGTCGATGACGATGGTCACCGGGCCGTCGTTCACGAGGGATACCTTCATGTCCGCGCCGAAGCGACCGCGCCCGACCGGCTTGCCGATCTCCTTTTCAAGGACATCACAGAACGCAAGGTAGAGAGGTTCCGACATGTCGGGTGGACCCGCGCGGAGAAACGAGGGGCGGTTACCCTTCTTCGTGGAGCCGTAGAGGGTGAACTGGCTGACGACGATCAACTCCCCGTGGCAGTCGATCACGGATTGGTTCAGCAGCCCGGCTTCATCGGGGAAGATCCGCATCCTTGCGACTTTCGGTGCCAGCCATGCGATGTCTTCCGATCCATCTCCACGTTCGACGCCCAAGAGCACCAATAGGCCTTGGCCGATTGAGGCCACGGTTTCGCCATCGATCACGACGGAGGAAGAGGAGACCCTTTGGATGACAGCGCGCATGAGGGAGGAATGACGAATCCGGCATTCGCGACTTTCAATACACCGGCACTTCCGGATCGATCTCCGCGGACCAGCGATCGATGCCGCCGCTCATCGACCACACCTGGTCGTTTCCACGGGATCTCCAGTAGTTCGTGGCGCGGAGCGATCGCATGCCGTGGTGGCAGTAGACGATCACCGGCTTTTCCGGCACGGGGGCCTCGGCGAAGCGGGTGAGAGGAACGAGGCGCGCTCCTTCGATGCGGTTGAAGCGCCACTCGTCGTCCTCGCGGCAATCGACCAATTCGATCTCGCCGCTGCGGATCGCCGGAAGCAATTCAGAGACCTGTGCCGGAGTCAGCTCCATGCCCGACTCCGGGTCCGGCAAGCGATCCTTCATCGTTCGACGGTGACCGGGGTGCCGATCTGGGCGTTGTCGAAGAACTTCTGGGCCATCCGGTCCGGCATGCGGACGCAGCCATGGGAAGCGGCGTAGCCCGGCAGGTAGCCGGTATGCATTCCGACGGCAGGGGCGAAGTTCAGGTAGTTGAACATCGGCGCGCCCTCGTAGTAGCAGCCGGGAGGCACCGGCTCGTTGTGGGCTTCCGCGTCGTCATCCACGATGCGATCGGTGCCCTTCTCCTTGAAAACACCATAGCTCGAAGAACGGTGCCACTTGTCCTTCTGGTTCACCTTGTAGGTGCCGGAAGGAGTGCTGCGGCCTTCCTTGCCGGTGGAAATCTTCGAGACGCCGGCGAGCTGGCCACCCTTGTAGAAGAAGGCTTTCTGCTGGGTCAGGTTGATGCGGATCGACGCGGGGCCGGTCATGTTATCCCCGTCCCAATAGGAGACATCGTCAGGGATCGGGCTCGATTTCCAGTCGTGCTCCCGCTTGTTCGTGTAGCCGGCCATGTACCGCGACTCGCCGCGCATGTTTGCCATGGTGCCCTCAAGCGAGGTGCAGGAGACGGCGATCAGCGGGAGCAATGCGATAGGTAAGAGGCTGGCTTTCATGGTGATTCGGATGCGGCGATTGTAAACTGATGCGTGGGTTGGGGTCAACCCCCGGAACCTCAAGGGCTCCATCGTGCCCTTACGCAATTCTTTGACAGGGAAAGCGGGGTTTTATTCCATGGTAGCTGCGAAAGACCGGAACCCTGTCGTCTGCCGCGCCATGAATGCGGGGGTTCAAAAACTTCTCAGTCTGGGAGCCAGCCTGGCAATCGGGTCTGGATTAGGAGTTGTCGCCCAGCAGGGTAGGAGTCATCCCGCCGCAGACCTACCGGTGCCGGAGACGCAGCGATTCTCCGAGGCACTTGTCTCTCCGGGGATTCCTCCCATGTCGCCGATGGAGCTCCCCGGGAAGCCTGTGCCCGTGGAGGCGAGGGAATTCCGGCAGCTCTCGGACCCTGAAAGGGCGGCGCTCGAGGCTCTGATTTCAGCCTACAAGGCGGCGGAGGATCATTCCGAGCGGGACCGCATCCTAGACCGCATCGAGGATGGATTCTACGGGCAGGAGGTTCTGGGACTGGCGCTCTTGGTTTTTGAGAACCGTGACCGGTTCGGGGTCTCCCAAGTCAACCGGGTTACCACAATCTTGGCGGGAAACACCTCCCCGCAGATTCTGCCGGTCCTGAAGGTGGCCTATGACCGCGCCTCCGACGCGGAAAAAGCCCGCTTGCTGATGGCGGCGGCCCGGGTGGAAGGGGACGGCCTGCCAGAATTCGTCGCCCGGGGTTTTGAGGACAACTCCTCGAATGTCAGGTTTGCCGCCTTCGATGTGGTGGATCATCAGGACCCCCGCATGAAAAAAGTGCTGCTCCTAGCGGCACTGCGCTCCAGCAAATCGGACGTGGCGCTAGCCGGTCTCGGCGAGTTGGAGGTGGATGCCACTCCGGATTCCCTCCCGATTATCATGGAAGGCCTCTCGTCCCGGAACTCCGAAGTCCGGGAAGAAACCAGGGGCACGCTCCAATTTCTCCTCGATGAGGAGTTCCGCGATTCCGAGGCCGCCGCACAATGGTGGCAGCAGAATCGCCATCGTTTCGACCGCAATCTGATCCGCGCCAACTAGTGCGGGATCATCCCAGGATCAGAAGCAACCCCGACCTCCTCGGGTTATGAAAAATTACCTCTCCCGTTTCACCGGAGTGACCGCTGCCCTTTTGCTGGGAAGCAGCGGGACTGCTCCGGCGGAGCATGTGGTCTATCGCGGCAGCACCACCGTCCGGTGGGAGCTGCTCAATTATCTGGCCACCACCCAGTTCACGAGCCTGCTGCGTGGCAGCCAGCGTCTGCAGCAGATCGGCATTTCCTCCTCGCTGGGGAACACCGGTTATGCGCTCTATACCCTCGATTCCCGGCAGCATATCGCCTACAAATCCACCGGCAATTTTGCCAAGGGGCCGACGATTTTCCCGAACTTCAACGATTCGGGGCGCGGCTTCGAGGTGCACAAGCAATTCAACCGGAGCTGGAGCGAAGATATTCCTGGCCTCGGAGACACGGAGGATATCTGGAATCGGAAAACAGGGATCTTGGGCGGGCCGCGGAGTTTGGTCAGGCTGCCTGTCGCCAACTTCTCGATCGAGGCCGCCCTGCGGCTTACCGGTTACCACACCCACACGATCTGTTCGGAGGATTTCGGGATCGATTCAAGTGCCTCCTCCGGCTATTCGACCGGCCGCTTTTTCCGCGTCGATAGCTCCCGGAGCAGCTACCGCTTCGATCTCCGGCTGACGGATCAGGCCAATGCGCTGGGTGGGACCCTGCCGAGTGCGATCTTCGTGGTGGAGGATTATCTCACGGACCGCAATTACACGATCGTGAGCCAGCCACCGCTGCCGTTCTAGGGCTTCCTCCGGCGGAAGCGCGATCCTGCGAAGGGGGCGGGGTCGCGCTAGCCTGTGCCCGTGACGCTTGCACGGAGGGGAGGGCGTGCTATGGATGCCGCCCGAGTTCGCCAGGAACACGCCATGCCAAATTACGACTACGTCTGCCAGAGCTGCGGTCACCGCTTCGAGGTTTTCCAGAGCATGAACGATGCGAAGCTGGAGGATTGTCCCGTGGAAAGCTGCGATGGGAAGGTGAAGCGTCTGCTGGGTACGGGAGCCGGGCTGATTTTCAAGGGTGCCGGCTTTTACCAGACCGACTACCGCTCGAACTCTTACCAGCAGGGGGCGAAGCAGGACAGTGCGGCATCCAAGCCGGCTGAATCCTCATCGGCACCCGCAGCGGCACCTGCCCCGGCCTCCACTCCCGCGAAGTCGGAGTGATCCGGGTGAGCGCGCTTCCCAAACCCGGAGGGCTTTGCTACGCCTCGCCGCATGGCTGAAGAGAAACTGGAGAAACCGCGCGGGAGCTGTCTGGGAAAGCTGGTCTCCCTGTTCACCTTTGCCGGTGTGGCCGGACTGGGTGCGGCGGTTTTCTTCATTTTCCAGCCGCAGGATCTTTCCGACGTCAAAGGTCTCAATGCCGCTTCCGCACTCAACGGGGGAAAGGCGCGCGACCTGCGCGAGGTCCTGAAGAACTCCGTGAACCGCGGCTATCCGCTGAGCCTGACGGAAGAGGAAATCAACCTCTACTTAGGCCAAACCCTCGCAGCCAAGCAGGGCGGGGGACTGGACAAATTGGTGAATGTCGACCGCGTCTGCGTGCGTTTGGAAGACGAGCGTGCGGAAGTGATCATTGAGCGCTCGATTATGGGGCACCCGATGACGGTTTCGATGTATTACCGGATCCTTCAGGAGATCGATTTGAATGGCTCCACCAAGACCTCGGTGGTGCGGGATGGCGGGCAATTTTTCCCGGACCTTCCGCGTTTGGAGCGTCTGACCAAAGGGGGCCGTTTCGGCAAGCTGGTGGTGCCGCAAGGATTCCTGATCCTGGTATTGCCGTCCTTCGAGAAGTTGGCCCCGGTTTATCGGTCCGAATTGGAGCAGGCCTTCGAGGAAATGTCCCGGATTACGATTTCAAAGGGCAAGCTGGTGCTGGATCCGCGCGCGGACGGAGGCTCGGCCTTGCCTCAGGGGGGCGGAACGTTTTGAGTGTCGGGTAGCCTGTGAAAACCTGCTTCCACCGACTGGCCTTTTTCCTCTGTGCCTCCGCATTTCCCGCGGTGGCACAGGAGGCTGACCCGTCACCGGCACCCGAGCCTGCTCCGCCGGTCGCGATCCCGGTGGATGAGCAGCCGATGCCAGTGGCTCCCGATCCTGCCCCGCAGCCGGTGGTGCCGGG
This sequence comes from Luteolibacter luteus, assembly GCF_012913485.1. Taxonomy (GTDB): domain Bacteria; phylum Verrucomicrobiota; class Verrucomicrobiia; order Verrucomicrobiales; family Akkermansiaceae; genus Haloferula; species Haloferula lutea. The sequence goes on from NZ_CP051774.1 coordinate 5,246,350, forward strand.
AGGGAATGTGCCGCAGCCGCAGCGCGAGGAGCGTTCGCTCAGCCGTTCGGGGATGTTCCGGGTTTTTGGCGGAGGTCCGGAGATGCGGGCGCAGCGTGGAGCGGTGGCGCTCTTGCTGGAGCAGACCAAGGACGACTTTGAGGAGCTCATGGTGGAGCGGGCTGATCCATCGGAGCAGAAGCCGAAGAATCCGAATGCCTTTGCCACGCCGGGGACAAAGCTCGATGACTTCAGAACGCCGGTGGACGTCGTTCTGGTGGGAAAGCCGGGAGATGCGCCCTTGCCGAAGAGCGTGGCCTACGAACTCGATGACACGGGCCACTCCTTCAACCTCCGGATCCGCATCCATCTGGCACGCGGCATCGACAATGAACTGCTGCAACGCATGGCCCTGACGGTGCTGCTTTACGAGCGAGCCCTGCGCGACTCGAAGCCCGGGGAATTCGTGGAAGGCAAGGAGTCGCTGGTGGTGCGTCCCTGGCTGGTGGAGGGCCTGATGGAGGCTCAAAAGTGGCGCTCCAACACCGCGGACCGCCGTCTTTACGAAGGAGTCTTTAAGCAGGGCGGAGGCTTCACGATGGATGAGCTTTTTGAAATCTCCGAGCGGAACTTGGCCCAGCTCGACAGTACCTCGGTGCTGAGCTTCCGGGCTCTTTCGGGAGCTCTGGTGATGGCCTTGCTGGAGCAGCCGCATGGGAAGGGGGCCTTCCGGTCTTTTTGTGGTGAAGCCGCCCGCTTTTCGGGAGAAATGCCGGTGCTGCTCCGGAAGCACTTTCCCGAGCTGAATCTTTCGGAGAAGAGCCTCGCGAAATGGTGGGCGCTCACGCTGGCAAAGCTGGTGCAGCCGAAGCTTACCGAGTCGCTCTCCATCCGTGAAACGGAGACCATGCTGAATGAATCGCTGATTTTCCACACGCGGGATGCCGACGGAAATGCGGTGAACCGGGGGATGGATGCATGGCAGGCGATCCTCGAACTCGAGGAGGGCGAGCGTCTTGAGGCACTCAAGCCCGCGAACGAGGGGCTCGTGCGCTTGAGCTATCGGTGCTTTCCTTCCTACCGCCCGCTTCTCAACGAGTATCAGCAAATCCTGCGGGATATCTCGCAGGGCAAGGACAAGGACATCGGCAAGCGTGTGGCGGAACTGAACGAGCAGCGCAAGGTGAGGCTGGATCGTGCCTTGCGTGCGCGGGATTTCATGGACTTTACCGAGATCTCCCAAGCCCGTGAACTCAGCGGGCAATTCGATGACTACATGCGCCTGAAGAAGGATCTGGAATTGAGGCCGCGCGCCACTCGCCACGATCGCGTGACCGATACACTCGACCGGATGGAGAAGACCTACGATTCGCGGCGCGAACGTTAAAAACGGTCAATTTTCGGCTGCATAAAGGGGGTGATTTGACAAGGCATGGCCCCCCCAACAGTCTGGCGCGCGTGAGCACCATCCAGAGTACCCCGTTGGAAGCCCTTCATGTCCGTCTTGGCGCCAAGATGGTGCCCTTCGCCGGGTGGAACATGCCGGTGCAGTACACTTCCATCATGGATGAGCATGCCGCGGTGCGGAAGGCCGTCGGGATTTTCGATATCTCCCACATGGGTCAGTTCATCGTCAGCGGCCCGGGTGCCTTGGCATGGCTGAATCGCGTGCTTGCGAATAACGTTGCGAAGCTTGCCCAAGGGCAGGGGCAGTATTCTTTCCTGCTGAACGAAAAGGGCGGGGTGATCGATGATCTGATCGTCTACCGCACCGGTGACGAGTCGTTCTTCCTGGTGGTGAATGCCTCGATGATCGAGGAGGACTTCTTCTGGATGGCGAAGCATCAGCCCGACGATGTGGAGTTCTCCAATGAAAGCGCGCTGTGGGCCGGCATGGCCGTGCAGGGGCCGGAGTCTGCGGCTGCATTCGCGAAGGCTTGTCCGGGCCAAGAGCTGCCGCACCGCAATGGGATCTCGCGTTTTGCGATCGAGGGCGGCGAGGCGGTGGTTTGCCGCACCGGTTACACCGGCGAAGATGGTTTCGAGTTTTTCTGCCCCGCGGAGGAAGGAGAGAAGTGGTTTGAAAAGTTCATCGGGGCAGGTGCGAAGGCTTGCGGGCTCGGTGCTCGCGATAGCCTGCGCCTGGAGATGTGCTATCCGCTCAATGGCAGCGATCTCTCGCCGGAGCGCACTCCGATTGAAGCCGGCCTCGGCTTCTTCGTGGATCTCGACAAGGGCGACTTTATCGGCCGCGACACGCTGGCCACTCAGAAGGCGGAAGGACCGGCCCAACGCCTGGTCGCTCTGGAATACACGGACAAGGGGGCACCGCCGCGTGCTCACTACGCGGTGCTGGATGCCTCCGGGCAAGTGGTCTCCGAGCTTTCCAGCGGCGTGCTTTCCCCGAGCCTCGGCAAGGGCATCGGCATGGCTTACTTGCCTGCCGCGCTTGCGAAGCCGGGCACGGATCTCTTCGTGGATGTCCGCGGCCGCCAGTTCCCGGCGAAGGTCGTGAAGAAACCGTTTTACAAGCCCGCCACCCAAAAAGCATAAGCTTCCTTATACCCGATGAACGTACCTCAGAATCTCCGCTACAATTCCTCCCACGAGTGGGTCCTCCTCGAAGGTGATGTCGCCACCATCGGGATTTCAGATCATGCCCAGGAAGAGCTGACCGACGTTGTGTTCGTCGAGCTGCCGCCGGTGGGCAAGACCGTCGATATCGGTGATCCGACCGCTGTGGTGGAATCCGTGAAAGCTGCGAGTGATATCTACGCCCCGGTTTCCGGTGAAGTGGTGGAAGTCAACGACGCGGTGGAAGCCGATCCTTCGCTGGTCAACACCGATCCCTACGGCAAGGGCTGGATCTTCAAACTGAAGGTCAAGGACGCCGCCCAGCTTGACTCGCTGCTCGATGCCGCCGGCTACGAGGCATTGATTGGGTAAGCTCCAGGCTCCAGAGATTTTGAAGATACCCGGCGGGCTACGGCTCTCCGGGTATTTTGTTGTGAGTTCGGGGGACTTTCCATGCAACGGTTCGTGTATGGATTAGCCGGTTTTGTGTAGCTTTGCGCCAAGATATGTCGTATTTGGCGCAGGCCCTCCATGAATTCCCTGCTTCGATATCTCCTCGTTTTTCTCGCGGCGTGCGGATTTCTGTCCGCCCAGACCGAGCCTCCGGCGTCACTCCAAGCGCTGGCATGGAAAAAGATCTCACAGGATCTTTCGAAGGACCCCTTCTTCCAAGAGGATATCAAGAAGGCTCTCCCGGCACTTTCTCCGGAAGGCAAGTCCTCGGTTACCAAGTGCATCAGCCAGATGATCAAAGGGAACGGTGTGGCGGCAACCGGATCGGCTGCCGATGCGATCCTCGCCAAGGAACTGCGGGGCAAGGCGCGTGTGCTTGTGCCGGACAAGGACCTCGATGCTCTGAATGCCCTTAGCGATGCAGATCTCCTCGCGATCGCCGGCGGGGTCTTCGGTCAGGAACAGAAGCTTCCGTCGAAGGTGCAAATCGTCCTCGATTCAGATCCTACGATGGGCCTCAACGCGCGTGATCCCGACTCGATCAAATTAGGGAAGCAATTCACCCGTTTCCGCATCATGCCCGGTCTCGCCGATCCGGGGATGGTGACCTTTGAGCAGGACAGCGGGACCGGGAAGAATCTTATCCTGAGGCACTATACCTTCAAGCTGTTCGTCAATTCGCTTCCTGACAACGACCCGCTCTTCAATGCCGATTCCACCTTCAAGATCGTCCGGTTGCCGGGTGACAAGGTGAAGTTCCAGTCCAAGAACTATCCTAACAAATACATCTGCGTGGATGAGAAAGGAGGCTTCGTCCTGACGGAGGTGAGCGATGAGGCATCCGCGACTTTCCGTCTAGTGGGTAAATAAGCCCGGTGGATTAGCCAAGGACCGCTTTCATGACCGCCGCGACTTCTGTCGCCGAGTGGTTGCGAAGGAAATCCTCGTGCACGCCGGGAACCGTATAAACCTCGAAGGGTTGATCCGCCTTCCATCCCAAGGTGGGGTGTCGCGGTAGCCAGCCCTCGTCATCAGCCTGAACAATGACGAGGCGCCCGACTTCGGGCAAGCGGGGCACATGGAGATGGAGCGCCTCCCAGTGCTGGGTAGCGCGGGCTTGGGAAGCTTCGTCCAGCAATTCCAGATCAAGCACGCTGCGGATATCCGGGACCACATTGCGCACGGAGACAGCGGCACGTTGCTTCATGCGGAGACGACGCAGGGCCGTGGCGGTGTCCCGGGAAAGCAGGCTCTTCACGCGGGAAGGGAGGCGGGAAAAGATCCGCTTCCAAGTCGCGGGTTCAAGCCACATCGACGAGGATCGCTTGGTATTGGGTGCTGTGGATTCCAGCAGGACCAGGAGTTCCACCGTTTCGCCCACCGTGCTGAGTTGCCAAGCGATCTCCGCGGCGAGATTCCCGCCGAAGCAGAAGCCGGCGATGCGATAGGGGCCTTTCGGTTGAACGGAGCGAATCTTTTCCACGTGGCTGCGCGCCATCTCGCTGATAAAGCCGAAGGTCCGGGTGCCTTCCGCGACGCCATAAGAGGTGGCGAGTCCCTCGAGGAGATGGGCTGCCTCGCGATACGGCATCAGGCCCATGCCACCATCCACAAGGGTGTGGATCCAGAAGAGCGGTTTGTTCTTGGTGCCATGGCTCAGGCGGATCACCCGCGGTTGGGCAAGGTCATTGCCGGCATTGGCTCGGATTTGTTCCGCCATGCCCGCGGGAGTAGGGCGATCGAAGAGCCAGTCGAGCGGGACGTTGACGCCGATCCGGCGTGATGCTTCCGCGACGAGTCGTGCTGCGAGCAGGGAATGGCCACCGAGAGCGAAGAAATCATCGTCTGGACGCACGCCGCGACAGTCCAGTACATCGCTCCAGATGTCGGCGAGTTCGATTTCCAGTGGATTGTTGGCCCCGCGGGCAGATGAGATCTCGTTCGCTGGGAGCTCGCGTGCTGCGAGCGCCTTCCGGTCGATCTTGCCACTCGAAGTCAACGGCATCCGGTCGAGCGCAATCAAAGGTGCCGGTACCATATAGTCCGGCAGACGTTCCCGCAGGTGAGCGCTCAGTTCCGCGGGATCGAGCGCCGAGGAGATCGGTCGGTACCAAGCAACGAGCTTTTCTCCGGGCGTGGTGAGCACCGCCGCCGCTTCCGCCACTCCGAGGTGCGAAAGCAAGGCTGCATCGATCTCGCCAAGCTCCACGCGGAAGCCGCGAATCTTCACCTGTCCGTCCGAGCGTCCCAAGCATTCCAAGGTGCCATCGGGATTCCAGCGGGCGAGGTCGCCGGTGCGATAGACTTTCGAGTGGGGCCCGGGAAGCAGCGAGAGGCTATCGATGAAACGTTCCTCCGTGAGCTCCGGCCGCTGCCAATAGCCATCGGCCAAGCCAGACCCTGATATCAGCAGCTCTCCGGGAACTCCCGGAGGAGCGAGCGCGCCGTCTGCCCCGGCAATGTGGATGCCGGTATTCGCAATCGGATGTCCAATGCTGATGCGATCCGGACGATCGGGCACGCGCCAGATGGTAGACCATACGGTGGTCTCCGTGGGGCCATACATGTTCCATGTCTCCCGGCCCATCTGAACCAGGCGCTTGGCCAAGGGCAGATCCATCGCCTCGCCACCGCAGAGAATCTTGAGATCCGGAGAGCCCTGCCATCCGGCGTCCATCAGCATGCGCCAGGTAGCGGGAGTCGCCTGCATCAGGTCCGGCTTGCTCTCTCCCAGCCGGGCTAGCAGCGCTGCGGGATCGCGTGCGACTTTGCCGGGGACGAGATCCACGGTGCCTCCCGTGACAAGAGGCAGGAAGATCTCCAGCGCCGAGATGTCGAAAGATACGGTCGTCACGGCCAGCAAGCGTTGGCCTTCTTGGAACCCTGGTTGCTCGGCCATCGAGAGCAGGAAATTCGCCAATGCACCGTGGGAAACGACAACGCCCTTCGGCCTTCCGGTGGAGCCAGAGGTGTAGATGATATAGGCCGGATCGCTTGGCTGGGGCAGGGGATTGCGCGGTGCCGACCGGCCTGACGCCATTGAGCGGTCAAATACGATGCTTTCCGTACCTCGCGGCAGGTGGTTGGCCAGTGCCGGGGAAACCAGCACATGAAGCGGAGCCTGGTCCTCAAGGATCAGGGCGAGCCGTTCCGGAGGATTGGCGGAGTCGAGAGGCACATAGGCCGCACCCGCTTTCCAGATCGCGAGCAGGGCGATGGGCAAAAAGAGATCCCTCTCCAGCATCAGCGCCACGCGATCACCGGGACGCACGCCATGAGATTGCAGGGTGGCGGCCAGCGTGGATGATCTCAGGTCGAGGTCCGCGTAATCCATCGACTCTTCCCCGCAGACGAGCGCGGTTTTCTTCTTCAGCCGCGCCGAAGTTGCCGAAATGAGGGATGGAGTGGTCTTGCGCGGGAACTCGCGGCGCACGGGGCCTTGGCCCGCATCCACGAGCCGCCGGCGATCGCTTTCCGCGAGGCTATCGATCTCGCGAATCGGAACATCGGGGTCCAGGCAGATCGCATTGAGAGTGGCGAGAAAGCGGTCCAGCATCGCCTTCGCCGTCCCTTGCTCGAAGAGATCGCTGCGATATTCCACCACCACCTGCTGGCGATCGCTCAGGACGAAGAGCAGCAGGCTAAGATCAAATTGCACCGCACCGCGATGCGCCAGGTAAGGCTTGCAACTCAGGCCGCCGGCCCAGTGTTCGGCGAGCGGTAACTCCTGATGATCGAACATCACCTGCGCCAGCGGCGAGCGGTCGCGCGCACGCTCGGGACGCACCGCATCGATGATCTTTTCAAAAGGCGCATCCTGGGCGGCCTGCATCTCGAAAGATGCCTGCCGCACGCGTTCCAGCAGCGAGATGAATGTTTCCTCCGGATCGAGAACCATCCGGAATGGCAAGGTATTCACCAAGGTGCCGATCAGGTCGCCTGCCACCGCGTGATTCCGGTTTGCCACAGGCACCGCGATCACTTGGTCGTCCCCGCCTCCATGGCGGCGAAGCAGCAGCATGAAGGCCGCGAGCTGGATCATGAAGGGCGTCGAGCGCTGCTCCCTCGCCAAGGTGGCGACCCGCTCCGCAAGCTGATGCGGCACGGTTCGTTCCACGGCGCCACCTTTCGAAGAAGGCTTGGCAGGCCTCGGGAAATCGGCCGCCAATTCCATCACTCCGGGATGACCGCTGAGGCGTTCCTTCCAATAGGCCACGCGGGCATTCGCAGCACCGCCATCGATCCACCGGCGGTGCCAGGCCGCATAGTCGAGATAGTCCGGGCCGGCCGGAAAGGGATAGGGTTGCTTGCCCTGGCTGTAGGCCCGGTAGCAAATCGCCAAGTCTCTCACCAGCACCCGCACGGACCAGCCGTCGGCTACGATGTGATGGGCGCAGAGCGCGAAGACGTGACGCTCCTTCGCCATGGTCAGCACGGTCGCACGGACAGGCGGAGCGCTTTCGAGGCGGAAAGGAATCAACGCGAAGGATTGCAGCGCGCGGTCGAGATCTTCCTCCGTGTTCGCCTTGCCCCGTATGAGGGGCGGCGGAGTGGCAGGATTGATCCAGACCCGCGCCCGGCCGTTCTCCGCCGCGTGGCGGCTTCGCAAGATGGAATGGTGGGCCAGCACCTTCGCATAGGCACGTTCGAACGCGGGTATGTCCAGCGGGCCGTTCATCTCCAGCGCGCCGAAGACATGGTAGGCCGCACTTTCCGGCTCCAGCTGGTGGAGGAACCACATGCGTTCCTGCGAATGCGTGAGCAAACCTGAATCCCGCCCTGAGCCCGGAACGATCTCCGGGAGAGGGGCCGCGGACGCTGCCTTGCTTTCCACCGTTGCCGCCAGATGGGCGAAGGAAGGGGAGGTGAAGAGCTCTCCGTGAGCCAGCTCCACCCCGGTGGCTGCGCGGAGCAGGGCAGAGAGCCGGGTGGCTTCCAGCGAACTCATTCCGAAGGCGATCAGATCATCATCGGCCCGCACGCCATCGCGGCCGGTTGCTTCGCGCACCGCATCCAGCACGCAATCAAGGATCGGGCCTTCAGGGAGACGCGGGCTGGCGATGTGGGCGGCCTCGTCGTAGGTCACCGTGAGTCTTCCCGTCGCGAGGGCCTCGCGGGTGCTGCTGCGGCGGATCTTGCCGCTGGTGGTGCGCGGCAGCGTGCCAGCGCGGACAAAGAGGATGCGATGGATCGAGAGCTCTAACAGATCTGCCACACGCCGCCGGATGGCGGAGCAGAGGATGTGGAATTGTGGGAAAGAAAGCCGGGCGCATTCCATTGCCAGAACCACGCCCTCGCCATTTCCTGTTTCATCGGCGAAAGCTGCGGAGGCGAGGATCTCCGGGAAGGCGATGAGGGCGGACTCGATGTCCTCAGGCGCGATGTTGCTGCCACCCAGGATGATGAGGTCCTTGATGCGGCCCACCACGTGGAGCTCTCCATTCTCGAGATAGCCGCGGTCACCGGTATGAAGTTCTCCGTCCGCGCTGAAGGTCGCTGCATTTGCCTCGGGCCGCTGCCAGTAGCCGGGCGAGACGCTGGGACCCTTCACGCGGATCTCACCAATCAGTCCCGCGGGCAAGGTGCGTCCCGTTTGGGGATCCGCGATGCGGATGGCCAAGCCATCGAGCGCCGGCCCGCACGAAACATGGCGACCGGCCTGTGGATGATTGGAGATCCGCTGCAGGGCGCCCGAGCGGCAGGCGGTCACGGTCAGCGTCGCTTCCGCCAGGCCGTATCCGGGCAGGAAGGCCTCGGGGCGGAAGCCGTAAGGCGCGAAGCGGCGGGTGAAGCGCTGCAAGGTCTCCACTTGGATACGCTCGGCTCCGCAGGGTGCGGCTTTCCAGCAGGAGAGGTCGAGCCCTTGCAGCTCTTCATCGCGGATGGCCCGGAGACAAAGCTCAAAGGCAAAATTCGGACCGCCGCTGAACTCGGCGCGGTAGCGGCTGATCGCACGCAACCAGCGGACCGGACGCTGGATGAAATGATCCGGAGAAAAGAAGGTGAGCGGGAAGCCTGCCTCGATGCTGAAGAGAAGCTTCAGCACCAGTCCCATGTCGTGATAGGGCGGGAGCCAGCTCAGGCCGCTCTGGATGTTTAGCCCGTGGATGTTTGTCACCAGTGCGCTGAGATGGTGGCGCAGGTTCCGGTGGTGGATCATCACTCCTTTCGGGTCCGCCGTGGAGCCGGAGGTGTATTGGAGCAGGCAGGGATGACTGCCTTCTTTGGCCGGTCCTTCGAAGGGTGTGCCCTTTGTCGCCAACTCCCCGGGGTGCAGGACCTTGACGTCCGGCAAGGGGATGCGCGGCCTCTCGCCGATCGCAAGTGTGGCACCCGAATCGCGAAGGATCGCCTCGAGCCGCTGCCGGTGACGATTTCCCCTTGGCGGATAAGCGGGCACCGCGATCGCTCCGGCATACCAGCACGCGAAGAGTCCGGAGATGAAACCGAGGCCCGGCTGCTCCATCAGCAAGACCGGCTTTCCGCTTGCCCCCTCGCGGACCAAGCCGCCAGCGATTGCCCGGGCTTCGCGGACCAATTGCCCCATGCTGAGCAGCTTCTCGTTCTCCTCGGCATCCGGTAGAAATCGATAGGCCAGTTGATCGGGATCCTGCTCCGCCCGGAGATCCAGCACCGATGGCAAAGCGCACCCCGCGGGTATCGCGAGGTGTTCGATGGGAGCTGCGGAAGGGGACATCGGAGGGGGGATCCGAGAGTGGAGGGGGACCGACAGAGAGACCCCGGACCTTAATGAAGATGGGGTATCAAGACAACCGTGCCGTGGTTACGCGATCACGTATCTCTTTGCCACCCTATCTTTTATCCGCGCGATGAAGCAGACGCCGGGCCGGAATCATCTCTGATCAAGAACGTCCGGCCGGGGTACGCGGGCAACTGGGGCGCCCCCGGCCGGAGTTCTGATTCCGGAGGAAAGAGACCTAGCCGCCAAGCCGACCCGCGAAGGGGATGCCGCGGCGGCCTTCAAGGAGGGACGGTTTCATTTTAGCGGAGGGTTGCGACGGAACTGAGAATGCTCTCGAAGCCGTAAAATCGACGTTATGATTCGAGATTATTAATAATTAAGCAAACTTAAATTTTGAAACGAAAGTGTCAGCTAAAGAATTATCACAAAATGAACTCTAAAGTGCGATGGGTGTTCGTTTGGTGAAATCACGTTAATTCATGGAACAAATCATGAAAAACGAGGTTCATACCCTGCGTAGGCGCGCGAACCCTCGATAGCTTGGCGGCGAATTGACGGGTTGTTATCAAACGCGTATTTTACGCATCACAAAACCCATGAAACGATCCACAAGCGTTGCAGCCGTCTGTTTCCTCGCATTCGGCACCCTCGGCTTCGCGGCAGAAAAGCTACCCAAGGGCGAAGATCCGGAGTTCATCGCCAAGGCTGCCAGAACCATCGACGGCCACGTGGCCGCGTGGTACCGCAAGCAAAAGCTTCCCGTGCCGGAAGTGACCGATGACGCCACCTTCCTGCGCCGTGTCTTTTTGGTGGCGATCGGGCGCATTCCCACCGCCGAGGAGGCCCGTTTTTTCCTAGAGATCGAGGATGCGACCAAGCGCACGCAGTTGATCGACTATGTGATGAAGTCGAAGGGCTACTCCAGCCACATGACGAACTGGGCCTTCGACCTGCTGCGCGTGACCGACGGTCGCCCGGGCTTCCAAGGGAACTTCGAGCCCTATCGTAACTGGGTTCGCACGGCTCTGGAGAACAACATGCCGTGGGATGATTTCACCAACTCGCTCCTGGCATCCTCCGGTGACGGTTGGGATCCGCAGACCGCGTCCGTCGGCTACTACACGCGCGACCGCGGCATGCCTTTGGACAACTTGGCGAACTCGATGCGCGTTTTCCTCGGTTCCCGCATGGAGTGTGCGCAGTGCCACGATGATCCCTTCGGCACGACCGAGCGTCACGATTTCTACGAACTCGCCGCCTTCACGGAAGGCCAAGGTGCCCTTGGCCAAAACAAGATGCGCAAGCTCTGGGACGAGGTCCAGGATGCGGATCGCCGCAACGCGGTTGACTACGAGGTCGCCCAAGTCATGTGGGACGGGGTCTATGGCCTGAGCCTCGGTGGTTCCGGGGAAGGGAAGATCAAGCTGCCCGAGGACTATCAATACAAGGATGGCCAGCCGGGTCAGATGATCGGAGCCAAGACTCCTTTCGGCAAGACGGTCCGCATTTCTGAAAAGAACGACAAGGGTAACGGCCGCAAGGATCTGGCCGAGTGGGTGACCACCAAGACCGGGGATCAATTTCCTTCCGTCGCCGCGAACCGGATGTGGAAGCGCGTGATGGGCCGCGGGGTGTATGAGCCGGTGGACGAATACAAGGACGCCAAGGAGCTCCATCACCCGGACCTGATGCGTTATCTGATCGGCCTGATGGTCGAGCTGGACTATGACCTGCGTGCTTTCCAGAAGGTGCTTCTCAACACGAAGACCTTCCAGTTCGTTCCGAATCCGGAGCCCTCGAAGGTTGCTTCCGGGGATGACTTCCATGGCCGCCAGTTGAGCCGTCTTTCCGCGGAGCAGCTCTGGGATTCCCTGATCACGCTGGCGAATGGCGATCCGGACAAGCTTCCACGCCGTTCACTTGATGACCGCATTTACGTCGGCAACAAGCCCGTGCTGGTGGGCAAGAAGAACATGACCCAGGTCTCCAAGGAGGTGCTGGCCTTGGAATCCGAAGAAGCGGTCCGCGGTTACTTCAACAAGCTGCTCGCCGATGTGAAGGCGGAAGGAGGTTCCTCAAGCAGCGGTGGCGACATGATGGGCATGAACGCGAAGATCCAGAAATACGGCAGCAACTCCGCCGTCCGAGCTTCCGAGCTTCCGAGCCCGGCTCCGCGTGATCACCTGCTTTACCTCTTCGGCCAGTCCGACCGTATCGTGGTGGATGGCTCCAGCCGCGAGCCGAACGTGGGTCAGGTGCTCTCGCTGATGAACGGTTACGTTCAGCAGCAGTTGGTGAACAATTCCGGTGCGAGCCTCTACAAGAGCCTCGAAGGAGCAACGACGGATGAAGAAAAGATCCGCCGTCTCTATGTGACGATCCTCAGCCGCCCGCCGAGCACGGAAGAGATGGGCTGGATGCTGGATGAAGTGAAGAAGGGCAAGGAAGCGGGCTACCGCAACGTCGTTTCCGCGCTCGTGATGTCCTCTGAATTCCTGTTCCTGCAATAAAAACCCCCTGACTCACTCTTAAAAATCCATGAACTCCTCGGATTTCAATCGCTACGACGAGCCGACCCGGCGCCGCTTTCTTTCAAATGCGGCCAAGATGTATCTCGGCGTGAACCTGTTTCCGGCAATGAGCGGCCTCGCATCGGCAGCTCCGACCGCCGCGGCCACGCCGAAGGCAAAGAGCGTGATCTATCTCTACATGTCCGGCGGCATGAGCCACTTGGACACCTTCGACCCGAAGAAGAAGAAGGAAGTGATGGGACCCACCGAAACCATCCCCACCAAGGCCACCGACATCATGGTGGGCAAGTGGCTGCCTAAAACGGCCGGGGTGATGGACAAGGTCTGCGTGGTCAATTCCATGACCTCCCGCCAAGGTGCCCACGAACAGGGCACCTACATCATGCACACCAGCTATGACATGCGTGGCACGGTGAAGCATCCTTCCCTGGGTGCCTGGGTGATGAAGCTTGGCGGCCGCCATAATCCGGAGATTCCGGGCTACGTGGCGATCGACTCTTCGCAGGAATACTCCGGTGGCGGCTTCTTCGGTGCCAAGTATGCGGCAGCTCCGATCGGCAGCCCGACCGATGGCCTGCAGGATTCCAAGAAGCCGGGTTCGGTTTCGCAGGAAGAATTCGATCGCCGCCTGTCCTTGGCTGACCGCTTGAACAAGCAGTTCCACGGCCGCTACCAGAATGCGGACGTGAAGGCTTACGAAGAGCTTTATCAGGAGGCCATCAAGCTGATGAACAGCAAGGATCTGAAGGCCTTCAACATCAAGGACGAGTCGGCTTCCACCCGCGAGCTCTATGGCAATGGCCGCTTTGCCCAAGGTTGCATGCTTGCCCGCCGCTTGGTGGAGCACGGCGTGCGGTTCGTGGAAGTGCAGCTCGGCGGTTGGGATACCCACTACGATAACTTTGCTGCCGTGGAAGGCCGCTGCAAGGAGCTCGACCAAGGCTATGCCGGCCTGATCATGGACCTCGCGTCCCGTGGCATGCTGAAGGACACGCTGGTGGTTGTCGCCACCGAGTTCGGCCGCACCCCGGAGATCAAGACGGAGCACAATGACGGTCGTGACCACCACCCGGCTGCTTTCACCTGCCTCCTGGCTGGTGGCGGTGTCAAGGGTGGCTACAAGTACGGCGAGACCGATCCGAGCGGCGAGCGCGTGAAGACCAATCCGGTGACCCCGCAGGACTTCAATGCCACCATCGCTGCCGCGCTCGGCGTGCCGCATGACCTGACCGTTATGTCGCCATCTGGGCGTCCCTTCCAGTTTGCCGATAAGGGCAAGCCGGTGATGGATCTCTTTGCGTGATCGATTGACCGATCTCTAGAATCCCGCGCGCCCCGGTCTCCGGCGGCGCGCGGTTTTTTTGGGTCGGAGGTGGAGTTGCCTGAGGTCAGGCAGCGAGTGGTACTTCCATTAGGCACCCTGGCCGCGCGTGGTTCTTCGCCGTGAGATGACGACTCAGCGCAATTGAAAACCCTTGGCATCAACGGATGTGCTTATTAGCTAGGGTCGCGTCTGCCCTAACTCCAGCTGCCCTTCGCCCATGCAACTCCAGTTCGATTGTCCTCATTGCGGAATGACCATGCTCGCCCCCGAAGGTAGCAGTGGCACCGTTCAATGCCCGGGATGCAGCCAACAGTTTGTCCTGGAGGCAAAGGTTCCTGTTGTCCCGGTGGTGCAAGCGCGTGCAGTGCCTTCTCACCCGCAGCAAGCAGCGCCCGGCCGGAGTGCCCGCCCTTCGCCAACTCCGCGCCCGCAAGGGAGGGGGGCTCCCGGTCGTCCGTCGCAGGAAGCGAAGGAGAGCAAGGCTCCCTTCTATGGCTTGGGTGCGGCGGCGGTAGCTCTTGTAGGCGTGGTTGTCTGGCTGAAGACTGGCGGTCATAAGCCGGTGGCACCGCCGGCACCTCCAGCTCCACCCGAGGAAGCACGGGCCCTGTCACCTGCCGTGGTTCCGGCTCCCGCGGCTCCGGTCGATCCGGAGAAGGCGAAGCTTAACGAGGAGCTGAAGAAGATAAAGGACGCCATGGCGGCCAAGGAGTTGAAGGAGCGCGAGGAGTCGGAGCGGGCCTTCGATACCGTCCAGACGGAAGCGGTGGCGCGCTACAATCAGGAGAAGGAGAAATTTCTCGATTACTTCACCACGGAGTTTTTTGCCGGAGACAAGGAGGCTGCCCGGACTTTCATGGACGTCCAGCGGGACGTGATGTGGGGGATGTCCAACCTGATGAATGACGGGGATTCCTCGAACGACCCGAAGAGTGAAGATGAGTTGAAGGATTACGTGGCGAAGCGCTTGGTCCTCTGGTTTGAGAAGAAGCCGGTGCTTAGCAAGTGGCTTGAAGACAATCAGAAGGACGCCCGAAAGTTTGTCGATGAACTGATGGAAGCTGATCCCGAGACCAAGACGGATCGGGGGCCGGCTTTCGATTTCGCGAAGTATGTTGGCGTAGGGTCCGGCTTCTGGATCTCTGCAGATGGCTGGATCCTCACTAATGAGCACGTGGTTGGATCCGCGAAGAGAGTGGACCTCCGTCTGCGCAGCGGCGACGTCGTCGAAGCGGAGGTCGTGAAGGCTGATCCGGTGAATGACCTTGCGATGCTCAAAACAAGCAGCGGTTCGCAGGCTTGGCTCGCCGTGTCAAAGGGTGACAACGACCTCTCGCTGGGGCGGACGGTTTTCACCGTCGGCTATCCTAATCCCATGTTGCAGGGGGTGGAGCCCAAATTCACGGACGGGAGGATCAGCGCGGCATCGGGTGTCGGTGACCGCAAGGATAGCTACCAGACTTCCATTCCGGTTCATCGGGGGAATTCGGGCGGGGCGCTGGTGGATTTCTCCACGGGCTGGGTTGTGGGGATTGTCAACGCCAAGCTGATGGGGAGCGATGGCGAGAGGGCCGACAATGTGAGCTATGCGATCAAGTGCAGCGTGGTGAGTGGATTCATCGACAAGATCCCGGAGGCCAAGGCGGCGATGTTGAAGAATCCGCCCAAGGCTCCGGCCAAAGGGGATGAGCAGGAAGTGATCAGTCGCGCCACCGAAGCGTCCGTGCTGATTCTCCGCCCCCGATGAAGGAAAAGAAAACGGCGAGCGCGGAATCCACGCTCGCCGTTTCGGATAAAGCTTTGTTTCAGCCTTCCATCGTTGCCGCGGTGACGACGGCGAGGGCGTGGTCGTTCGGTGTGCGGAAGTAGCGCTCGCGACCGGAACCGGGCGAGCGGACGATCCAGCACGAGCCACCGTTGTCGCGGTTCACGAAGACCATGCCGCCGCGCTCGAGCACGTCGATACGGGCACGCTTGCCTTGGGGAGTGACCCAGAAGAGCTCCACGATCTCGTGCAGGGCATTTGCCACGACCACGGTATGCGGATCGCCTTCGCGGTCTTCCTCCGGGCTTGCGGCGACGGAGCCGACTGGCAGCCACTCGACGGCGGAGCGCTCGGACACCTGGCAGAGCTCGGCCAATTCGGAGTCGCTCAGCGCGGCTTGGTTCCATGCCTTGCGGAACTGGAGAGGGGTCCAGCCGAAGGCCTTGTTGAAAGAGCGGATGAATTGTTCGCGGCTGTTGAAGCCGGAAGCGCGGGCCACATCCATGACCGATTGACCGCTGCGCATCAGGAGGGCGCGGGCCAAGGTCAGGCGGTGCATCGTGAGGTGCTCGGCGAATCCGGCACCGGTTGTTTCCTTCAGGATTCGGATCAGCTGGCGCGGGCTCTTGCTGAAGCGCTTGGCGGCGTCGCCCAGCTTGACGGATTTTTCCAAGTTCGGGCGCAGCCACTCGTGGAGCTGGGTCACCAGCTGGTCCTTGCGCGGGGAACGCTTGGTCCCGCGGTCCGGACCCGCAGCGGCAGCGGCGGCTTCCCGAGTGAGCGCCGCCAGTCGCATTGCAGCGGCCACGATCACGAGGTCGCGGGACCATTTTTCGCCGGATTGGCCTTGGAAAGCGGACTGAGCCTCGCCGGTAAGTTCGCCGATTTGCTGGTAAATCACCGGATCCACGGCACCCACGACCATCGGCTCACGGCCGGGCAGTTTCAGGCGGATGGTGCCGAGACCAGGTTCGATCGCGAGGAGGTGTCCGTTTCCAGTGGAAATCCGGCCCTCCTGCTCAGGCCAAAAAGAGACTTTTACGGGTCCCAGACCGTTCTCCCAACGATAGACAAAAGCGGGTCCGTTAAGCGTGATGGAGCCGTTCACCGCGGGCTCCACCGGAACCGCTTTCCAAGCCTGAAGCTCGGCCCATTGCGGGCCGGCCGCGTCGAGGACAGTGAGAATATCGTGATCGGAACTATTGGACATCTTTTGGAAACTCCGCAGTTGGAACCTGTCAAATAATGACTCAATAAGACTCAACAGGTCCGCCTCCCGATGGCAACCGCCGGGAAGGACATTTTTTCATTTGTCCCGCGTTTGAGTCGCCCAATCAGGCTTCCCCTTCCTGAGTTCCGGTCGCGGTGGCTGGGCCGCCGCTCATTCCGATCCCGGGAATCACCCGGCGAACGAGCTTCTTCAGGCCACTTTCGCCGGCTTCCAGCTCTACTTCGGCCTGGCGCATTGCCTTTTCCCACGCCGGAGCGAATCCCGGAGCCTGCTCGCGCATGAGGCGCACCGCATTCTCGGTCATCTGGGCGTGGCGCAGTTCGGCCTTGCCGGGCTTGGATTGAAGGGAGGCGAGGCTGACACGGAGATTCTCGTTCTGCCGCTTCATTTCCTCCAGCTCCTTCTGCACGGCATCGTTACCCTGAGCATTGATTTTCAGCTGGGTATTGAGATGTCCTTGAAGCTCGCGGAGCTCGTTCTCCAGCTTCCGGATGTCCTTGCCCAGCCGGCGGCGGGCGGAAAATCCGGATTTCCAAGCGACGGCAGCCACCGCAAGGCCAAGGAGAAGGCCGAGGGTGAAGGGGTGTTTGAGGTATTCCCAGAATTGGTCCATGTTGAAACGCGGTCAGCGATTTTGATTCTTCTTCGGCGGGGCGGGGGGCTTCGTCGAGCCGGTTTTCGGGTCATTCTTGGCAGGGCCGAGCACTGCCAGGACCCGGTCGGTCAGGTCGGTCGGGTTTTTGGAATACAGCACTAGCGGCACGCCGGTATTGGTTTGTCCGGAACTGTCGAAGACCCAGTCATAACCATCCTGCTTGGCAATCTTTTCAGCGGTGACGCGGATCAGATCGAGCCGGGTCCGCATTCCTGCGACCATCTCGGCATTGATCTCCTTGTTCTTTTCGGCGCGGTAGGATTCGAAATCTTCTTCCAGTGACTTTGCCTCCTGGCGCTTGAGGAGAAATTCCCGCTCGAGCGTCTTGCGGGTTTCCGGATCAATGGTTGTTCCGGCTTCTGCGAGCTTTTTACCGCGCAGTTGGAGATCGGCCACCATTTCGTCGATCGCGACCTGGCGTCTGTCTTTCTTCAGGGCCTCGCGCTTTGTCTGGATCTCCTCGTTTGCCTTCACCGTGCCCTCAAGCTGGCGGAAGACATCGGCGACCCGCACCATGGCAACCTTCGGTGGGGCGGCGAAAGCGGGAAGCGACGCCATGATCAGGGTGGTGACAAGGGCGGCGGCTCTCTTCATCTCGTGCCGGGATGATGCACGCCCCCCGGCGACCTGTCCAGTGCCCGTGAGATGTCTCGATTTCCGAGCATTTCCTGAAGACTCCGGCAAGACCCCGCCGCTAGCATGAACATCGTGAACCCTCGCCAAAACCGGGTGGTCATCCTGGGCGGCGGGGTGATCGGAATGTGCTCTGCCTACTATGCCTTGCGCCGTGGTTTCCAAGTGACGGTGATCGAGCGCGAGGCCGCGGGTGGCGACAATTGTTCGATGGGAAATGCCGGCATGATCGTGCCCAGCCATTTCATCCCGCTTGCCGCTCCCGGTATGATCTCGAAGGGCCTGCGCTGGATGTTCAATCCCGAGAGCCCCTTCTATGTCCGTCCGCGGGTGAATCTGGACCTCGCCCGCTGGGGATGGCTTTTCTACCGGAGTTCCACCGCGAAGCACGTGGAGGAAACCCGGGAGCTGCTGCGGGATCTGAATCTGGAAAGCCGCCGCCTCTTCGCCGAGCTTTCGGACGAAGAGGACTTCGGCCTCGAGAAGCGCGGGATGCTGATGCTCTGCAAGACGGCGAAGGGCCTCGATGAAGAAGCCGAGGTCGCCAAGGCGGCACGGGAAATCGGTCTCGAAGCCGAAGTGTTAGATGCTGGCGGGGCTGCGGAGATCGATCCGGACATCACCATGGATGTGGCCGGTGCCGTGTATTTCCCGCAGGATTGCCATCTCGACCCGGCGCGCTTCATGGCCTCCATCCGCAAACGCGTGGCTGCGCTTGGCGGCGAGATCGTGAGTGGCGTGGAGGTTGATGGCTTCGAAACGAAGTCGGGCAAGGTGACCGCCTTGAAGGCGGGCGCCCGCAAGTTCGAAGGGGATGAATTCATCGTGGCCGGCGGCTCGTGGACGCCTGGCTTGTTAGAAAAAGCGGGCATCTGTCTGCCGCTGCAGGCAGGCAAGGGTTACTCGCTCACGCTGCCGAATCCGCCCGAATTGCCCGGCGTCTGTTCGATCTTCGTGGAAGCGAAGGTGGCGATCACGCCGATGGGGCGCAGCCTGCGCTTTGCGGGCACGATGGAAGTCGGTGGCTTGGATCTTTCCATCAATCCCTCTCGCGTGAGGGGCATCGTGAAATCGGTGCATGCCTATTTCCCGAAGTTTTCCGAAACCGACTTCGAGGGCGTGAAACCATGGGCCGGACTGCGGCCGGTATCTCCGGACGGGATTCCCTATCTCGGCCGTGCGCCGAAGCTCGCGAATCTAACGGTCGCCAGCGGTCACGCGATGATGGGGCTCAGCCTCGGTCCCGTGACAGGCAGCCTGGTGGTGGATTTGCTCGCGAACGAGCGTCCCTTCCGCTCGATCACCCAGATGGCCGTGGAGCGGTTTGCCTGAGCCAAGGGAGCAGGGTTGGCGATCTGTGGCTTGTGGCGGCGGAAAGACACCTCGTTCCGACGGCTCAAGAGACCGGCCGCCCCGCCGCAATCGGTACCATCACCGCATCGGCCTTGAGGCTCCAGCGCAGTCCGGTGAGGGCCCCCGTCTCTGGATCCGCGATCAAGACCATCACCCCGCGGCCCAAGCCGCTGCGCTTGCCGGAAGGAAGGCGCTGGGCTCGCTCATCTTCGGGGCGGGAGTCGTCCGTATGAGGAGATCCCGTGGAATCGAAGACCTCCACCTTCCATGATCCATCTCCTTGTTTCAGCGGATCGCCGGCAAGGATCACGGCATGCCCCACCGCGCTGGTGGTCTTGTGTTCCCATGCCACGATATCGCCAGCCTTCAAATCCGAGGCCTTCGGAACCGCCTGCCACCCCGGTTGCGGTTGTTCCGGGAGCTTCGCGAAAAACACCTGATACTTGGGTGGGCTGGGGATGCGTCCTTTGCCGATCCCGGTTTCCTTGAAGACCGTCGCCCATGCTTCCGGCGTTTTCACCCGCAGGCAGTAGGACACGAAACCCACGCAATCATATCGATAACTACCCGTCTCACGGTTCACCTCGGTCCGATACTGGTAGAAGGTGGACTTCATCGTTTCGAACTGATGCTTGGCCTCTTCCTGTAGAGGTGCGTCGGCGGCCTGGAGCGGCTGGACCGCATGCAGTTCGGCGATCGCACCGAGGGCTAGGATAGCACGCAGGAAAGAGCGGTGGATTTGAATCGTCGGCATCGTGCACGGATCGGATAACCGGGCCAGCCTGTTAGAGATCTGCCATTCCTGTGACGATCCCGTGAGATGCAACTTACCTTGTCAGCCCGAAGGAGGCGCAGATCCTTAGCACTGCTTCCTGCCAAGGCGGATGGAAAAGCAGCGCCCCGCCATGGACCAGGCCGAATACCACCCCGGCCCAGATGAATGCCGTGCCCAAAGGGCCATGCTGATTGATTCGGGAAGCTCCGAGCGGCGCCTTGAAAAAGAAGGCGATTCCCACGAAGAAGAGGACGATCGAAAGGAAATTGAAGGCAAATGAGATCTT
Organism: Luteolibacter luteus; assembly: GCF_012913485.1. GTDB lineage: Bacteria > Verrucomicrobiota > Verrucomicrobiia > Verrucomicrobiales > Akkermansiaceae > Haloferula > Haloferula lutea. The sequence continues at coordinate 5,266,612 of NZ_CP051774.1, forward strand.
CGCTCCAGAGACCAACTGCAACGCACAGGCGACGATCCAGAAAAGCGAGCACGTAATCAGCGAGGCCCCCAAGGCAGGACGATTCATCGCCATTCCCTTCGGGATCTGCATCTTGAATCCGATGCCCGCGATGACCGCTCCGATAAGCAGCGGAATGAGGTAGGAGTAAGTCGGCATGCCAGCGCTTTATCAGACTCTAAGAACCGGGAAGATTTCAGGAAAGAACGAAGCGGGCTCAGTCCAGATCCGGCAATTGTAGCAGCAGGGCTGAAGCGGCGCCTTCCGTGCCGTCGTCACTTTCCGCGATCGCAATGCTGCGGGCTTCTTCCAAAAAAGGAAGGGCCTGCCGGTGGTCTCCGCGCTTCACATGGATTCGCCCCATCTCCAACAGGATCGTCTGGACTGGTTCCCGATTGGCCCGGCCCAGCGCCAGACCTTTGCGGTAATATTCCAGCCTCTGCTCATCCTCATCTGTCACATCGGCCAGCGCCTCCCAGATGAAACCGGATCCCCGGCCGGCGGCAGTCTCCGTCTCGCAGCAATCGAGCAGCCGATCGTAGGCCCGGGTCCGCAGCACCTCATCATCCGTCTCAGCGGCACTCACGATATCACTGACGAGCCGCAGCACGGTGGCGTAGGTTTCGGGGGGAATCACATAGGGCTCGTTCATCACGCTGCCGAACATGGCGCGGCGAGCGCGTCTTGGCCACAGTAGATCTGCGTCAGGCCCCCTGCATCTTCTTCCGGTAAGCCAAGGGGCTGATCCCCACAGCTTGCTTGAACTGCCGGGAAAAGGCGGATTGGTCCGAATAACCGCAGCTCAGCGCGATCTGCGCGATGACTTCGTTCGTCTGTGCGAGGCGGTCGCAGGCGGCATCAATGCGCACCTTCACCAGATATTGCCCCGCGGTCACGTGGAAGAGGGAGCGGATCCGCTGGTCGAATTGATAGACCGAAAGCCCGGCCATTTCCGCGAGTTGGGGCAGGCGCAGCGGCTCGTCGAAGTGCTTGTGGATGTGATCGATCGCCCTCGACATCGCGGCGAAGTCCTCCTGTCGGTCACTCGGCCCGTGAAGGTCCCGGGAAATACCGCAGACACCGATGACACGTCCATCTTTCGCCCGCACCGGTTCCTTGAAGGTCAGGCACCAGCCGCGGCGGCCGCCGGCGTAAAGGTGCAGCTCGAGGTGATCGCGAATGCCGGTGCCGGTTTTCAGGATCTCTTGGTCTTGGGCGGCGAAGCCCTCGCCCAGCGGCGGTGGGAAAAGCTCCTCGGCCGTCAGTCCGATGGCGGACTCCTTGTCAGGCAGGCCGCAACGTTCCGCCAGCGTGCCATTCACCGCCATGTAGCGGCCATGGGCGTCCTTCACGAAGAACACGATGTCCGGCACCGCGTCGAAAAGGCTGTCCACCGGCGGCATGCCGTCCAGCGAATCGAAAAAGCTCCTGCGAAGTCGGGCTGCGGGTGTCATCCTCCGGGCCTACGATGCCACAGGTAGGCCTCCGGCGGCTAGTCCGATTCCTTGATCTCCGATGGAAGTCCGGCACGAAATTCCTATGTGAGGTTTCCGTGAATTCGTCCCGGCTGGTCTCCGCGGCATCGACACCATGGCCCGGTCCCGGCTAGTCAGGGGCATCCATGAAATGGCGATTCGTGACAGCATGCATGGCGACCGCATCCGCGGTAGGCTTGGTCTCCTGCAGCGGGAAGAAAAAGCAGGTCGTGCCGATGAATCAATCGACGATGGTTGCCTCCGAGACGGCGGTCGACTTTCGCGACGAGCATTTCCGTTTCTCTATTCGCGGCTTGGATTCGAAATGGCAGGTCGTGGACAAGGAGCGGCGCCTGGCGGTGGCTCCGGAGTCCGCCGTCGCCGTGAGCAGGGTGGGTGGAACCTATGGTGCCGTGGTGGTGGAGCCGGTCGGCGGGATGGAATTGGAAGCCTATGCCGAGCTCATTCGTTCGAACTACGCAGGGCTGCTTCAGGACCTTGAAGCGGCGGAACCTAGGAAGGCGGAAATCGGCGGTATCCCTGCCCTTCAGCAGACCATCACCGGCAAGCTCAATGGGATCGAATTGGATTACGAGATCGTCTCATTTTTCCGCGGGGATCTGGGATATCAGATCATGGCGTGGGAGCCACGGAAAGAAGCCGATCGCGGAAATCTGACATCCTTCATTGCAGCAGTGTCTCTCGATGAAGGAGAGATCACCTTTCCTCCGCCGGACACCCTTCCCGATGGGATCGGGGTCGGGAATCGAGTTCTCAACAACCGCTATGAAAGCGCCATCTCGCGGCTGGCTGCCGAGCCGTCCGGCCCGTGGGGGCTGATGTGGGGTGCCAGCCTGGCCAGCACGGGTGAGGACGCGGAGATCGGCCTCGCGCGGCCGGATCTCGGGCTCTACATCACGGTTGCAAGCGAGGCGGTGGATGAATCCCGGCGGGAGAAATTTGTCTCATCCGCCACGTCTACCTTGGTGGAGGAGGCTGAGATCAAGGGGAAAGAGCATCTCGATTTCGCCGGGACTCCATTCGAGTGCACCCGCGCCCTGGTTGCCGGGGAAATGCCCATTGAAATCTATCTGGGGAACTTTGTCCGGGGTGATCTCGGCTATCAGTTCAAGGCCTGGCGCCTTCAGCACAAGCGCAAGGATGAGCCTCTTTTTGATTTCTTGAAGGAGGGCTTGAAGTCCTTCTCTTTCCTGGATGATGCCGCCGCGGAAAAACTGCGCACGGCACTGGTAGCGTCTCCGGACAGCTTTGGCGCCGTGGGCGAAGGCTTCTCGGTTCGCGGCGGAGTGTATCGGAATTTCGGAGCCGGGATCGCTTGGAAGCGCCCGGCGGGCTTCTGGAAATTTCACGTTGGCGATCAGGCCCGCGCCCGGAATGAGGACATTTCTTTCCAGGCCATGGAGATCGAGAAGGGGCTGAATACCCAATTGCTCGTGGAAGATTGGTCGGAAGGGGATGCCACCCAGTATCATGAAGCGGCAGCGGCGGCGCTTGAGGAGGGAAACTTCCAGCCTGGGACGAAGGTCCTTCCTCCCCTTGTCGTGGATGGCCAGCAGATCCTGCGCAGCTGTTACGTGCTACAGGCCGAGGATGCGGTGCTGGAGTATCATCTCTGCACCACCCTCAAGGACGGCCAAGGCATCCAGATGAACACCTTTGCGAAGGTGGAAGTCATGGAAGCCTTCCCGAAGCTCGCGGAAGAGTGCCTCACTGCCTACACCTTTCCCGGTGATTCCCTGAATTCGTCAAAAACCTCGGGCGGCCGCTTTCACGACCTGCGGATGGGATTCCAGATGTCGCTCGCGGACGGTCCTTGGACCATCGCCGAACAGCCGCACCCGGTGATTTCGAAGTTGGGAAATATCGTCAGTTTCACTGGCCAATCGGGGGTCGTGACCCACTTTGCCATTCAGACGGACGGTTCGGGGAATGACGCGTCCTTCGCGACGAAGATGATGGAAAACATCTTCCGCGTGAACTTGAACCGCTCCAGCACGGAGGGTTCCACCTCGCGTCCCGAGACGATCGCAGGCCTTCCTGCCACGGTCCGCTCCGGTGCCTCCGCCGGCACCCACATGAATGTCATTCTTTTCCAAGTTGGCGGAGTGGCTCATTTCGGGGTCATCGTCGCCAAGAACGAGAAGACGGCCGACAAGATCCTGAAGGACTACATTGCGGGATTTTCGCTGGTTCCCTGAGGCTGTATGCCAATTCGGGATGCGGAAGTGCTTCATCCGACAAGACCTTTGCATGTAAGGTGGGCCAGCCCATGAGTTCCCCGCGCCTGCGTGTCATCGACTCCCATACTGAAGGTGAGCCTACCCGTGTTGTCATCGAAGGCGGGCCGAATCTCGGCACCGGCACCTTGGCGGAAAAGGCCCGCCGCCTGAGGGATGAGCATGACTGGCTGCGCAGCGCCGTCTGCAATGAACCGCGTGGCCACGAGGCCATGGTCGGTGCTCTGCTAGTGGAGCCTCACGCGCCGGACTGCTGCTGCGGGGTGATCTTTTTCAATAACGTCTCCACCCTGAACATGTGCATCCACGGCACGATCGGTCTTGCCGTGACCTTGGCCCACCTCGGGCGGATCGGCCCCGGAGAGCATCGGATCGATACCCCGGTGGGCGTGGTCGTGGCGCATCTCCATCAGAATGGCTCGGTCACCGTGGCGAACGTGCCCAGCTATCGCCTCGCTGCCGATGTGGAGGTGGAAGTGCCGGAGTGGGGGACCGTGTGCGGTGACATCTCTTGGGGCGGCAATTGGTTCTTCCTGATCGAGGATCAGGGCCCGAAGGTGGAGTTCAAGAATCTTGAATCCCTCACCGCCTTCACCTGGGCAGTTCGCCAAGCTCTCGAAACACAAGGCATCACCGGCGAGAACGGGATGGAGATCGATCACATCGAGTCCTTCGGCCCTCCTGCCGATCCCGCGCTGGCGGATAGCCGGAACTTCGTCCTCTGTCCCGGCAAGGCTTATGACCGCTCGCCCTGTGGCACCGGCACCAGCGCGAAGCTGGCCAGCCTGCATGCAGCGGGAAAGCTCAAGCCTGGCCAGATCTGGCGGCAGGCCAGCATTCTCGACACCGTTTTCCAGGGAGAAGTGGAGGAGCTTCCCGATGGCAGGGTCATCCCGCTCGTCACCGGGCGTGCCTGGGTCAATGGCGAGTCCGTCTATTACTTCGATCCCTCCGATCCTTTCCTCCACGGCATCCCCGCACCTCTCTAACAACCACCACCGACCGATATCATGAGCATCGAATGGAAGGGCGTCATGCCCGCCACCCTCACGCAGTTCAACGCCGACCTGACCATCGACCATGGCCTCATGGCGGAACACGGGAAGTGGCTGATCGAAAACGGCTGCAGCGCGATCGTGGTGCATGGTTCGCTTGGTGAAGGTGCCACGCTTTCCTTCGAGGAGAAGGTGGGCCTGCAGAAGATGTATGTGGATGCCTTGCCCGGCACCCCGATCATCCCGGGCATCGCCGCGCTTTCCACGAAGGAAGCGGTGGATCTCGCCAAGGCCGCCAAGGACAACGGCTGTCGTGGCCTGATGGTGCTGCCTCCTTATCTCTACGCCTCCGATTGGCGTGAGATGAAGACGCACATGTCCGCCGTCATTTCCGCGACGGACCTGCCCTGCATCATCTACAACAACCCGGTAGCGTATAAGACCGATTTCACGCCGAAGCACATCAAGGAGCTGGCTGATGAACACGCGAACGTAGAGTCCGTGAAGGAGTCCTCCACGGACGCGCGCCGCATCGCCGGGATCCGCGAAGTCTGCGGAGACCGTCTGGTTCTGGGCGTCGGCGTGGATGACTGCGCCCTGGAGGGTGCCGCCATGGGTGCCAAGTTCTGGATCACCGGCGTGGGTGGTGCCTTCCCGAAGCACAACGTGAAGCTCTGGGACCTCGGTACCAGCGGCAAGATCGAGGAAGCCATGCCGATCTACACCTGGATGCTCGACATGCTGCGCATGGATACGGTCGTGAAGTTCGTCCAGCTCATCAAGCTCCAGCAAAACCTCGCGACCGGCGGCAAGTTCGGCAACAACCGCGTCCGTCCGCCGCGCCTCGAGCTCGAGGGCAAGGAACTTGCCGACGCCACCGCCGTCATCGAAAAGGCGCTGGCCACCGCCCCGGCGGTCTGAAATCGAGAACTCTAGTCTTGAGTCTTGCGTCTTCCAGTCTTGCGTCTCCTTCATGAAATCCACGCTCTCCGGAACCTCGGTCATCGGCTACTCGCGCGGCAGCGGCAATGAGCCTGCGGGCCAAGCGGTGCATGCCGCCAGCGGTGCCAAGCTCGAGCCCATCTACCTCTCCGCCACCACCGATGAGGTGAACCAGGCGGTCGAGCTGGCCGCCACCGCATTTCCTGCCTACTCGGCGATTTCCGGAAAGGAGCGCGCCGCGTTCCTGAGGGCGATCGCTACGGAGATCGAAGGCGTGGCAGATGACTTGGCGGAGCGCGGCGCTCTGGAAACGGGGCTGCCGGACGGGCGCTTGCGTGGCGAGACCGGACGCACCACGGGACAGCTCCGTTTGTTCGCATCGCTTATCGAGGAAGGCTCATGGGTGGATGCACGGATTGAGCGCGCACAGCCGGATCGCCAGCCCCTGCCGAAGCCGGACATCCGCTCCATGCTGAAGCCACTCGGTCCGGTCGCGGTCTTTTGCGCTAGCAACTTTCCCTTGGCCTTTTCGGTCGCCGGTGGCGATACCGCGGCGGCTCTTGCCTCGGGTTGCCCGGTGGTGGTGATCGCTCATCATGCTCATCCCGGGGTGGCGGAGATCGTGGGACAGGCGGTGCTTCGTGCTGCCCTGTCCACGAGCATGCCGGAGGGCGTCTTCTCGCTGCTTTACGGCGGCGGTCCCTTGGTTGGTATTCCGGTGGTTCAGCATCCCGCGATCCAAGCGGTGGGCTTCACCGGATCCCGCAGGGGTGGGCTCGCGCTGATGGATGCCGCAGCCAATCGACCTCAGCCGATCCCGGTGTATGCCGAGATGAGCTCGGTGAATCCGGTGGTGATTTTGCCCGGCGCATTGGAGCGTGGCGAAGCTGCCCTTGCGGAAGCGTTCTTCAATTCACTCACCTTGGGTGTTGGCCAGTTCTGCACGAATCCGGGCTTGGTCTTCCTTCCGGATGGCTGTGGCTTGGTTTTTCTGGAACGCCTGAAGGAGCTGCTTGGCACCTCCATGCCGGGAACGATGCTTCACGATGGAATTCGTGAGGCCTACGTGGACTCGGTCAATGCGGTCGCGAAGACGGTCGGCGTGGAAACCGTGGGACGAAGTGCCGCGCCGGGTGCTGCCGGGCAAGCCGCAGCAGCAGTGTTTTCGGTTTCGGTGCGCCGCTTCTTGGAAGAGGACCTGCTCCAAGACGAGATCTTCGGTCCCGCGGCCATCATCGTTCGCGGCACCCTCGGCGAGATCGAGGCCACGATCCCCGAGCTGGAAGGTCAGCTCACGGCGACCATTCACGGCACCGACGAGGAACTCGCGGCCAATGCCCCGCTGGTGGCTGCCCTTGCCGCGAAGGCCGGACGCGTGATCTTCAATGCTTTTCCCACGGGTGTGGAAGTCTGCCACAGCATGGTCCACGGTGGCCCGTATCCCTCGACCTCCGATGGCCGTAGTACCTCGGTCGGCACCATGTCGATCCTGCGCTTCGTCCGTGCCGTCTGCTACCAGGGCTTCCCGGATGCCTGCCTCGCTCCGGAGCTCCAGGATGCCAATCCGCTGGGCATCTGGCGGATGGTCGACGGTGAGCGTGGAAGCTAGGGCGGACCGACCCGGTTGGTTTCGCACCATGCCAAGTGTTCCATCCAAGCTTTTTCGATTCCTCGGACAAAAACGAAGGATTGAACGGATTTCTGGATTTCTTTGATCGGGATGCGTATCTGCATCCAACCGCGAATTTACAATCCGCTGAATCCGTCCAATCCGTAGATTCGTCTTTGATTCTCCGAAGAATCGGAAGAGACGGCCTCAGAATTCCGCTCTTACGCCGGCTACCACACCGCGCCCCGCAAGCGGCGCGATGTCCTTGAGAATCGAGGTGCTCTGGCGGGCTTCTTCGTCGGTGAGGTTCACCCCTTTCACATAGAAGGTGGTATCCACATCTCCGATCGGGAGGCTGTAGCTCAGCGCGGCATTGATGAGAAAGTAGGAATCGGTCGGGAGTTCATTCACGTCATGCCGGTCCTGATGGGCGGCATACTCGCCTTCCAGACGAGCGGCCCAGCGATCGATCTGGTATTCCAGCGCAGCCGAGCTCCGGAAAGGAGGGATGCGTGGCAGAGCTTCGTTGGTATCGCGATTCTCAGCATGGGTGTAGTCCGCTCGCAGGATGAGATCCAGTCGCTGGCTTGCCTTCGCAGCCGGTGCTGCGGACTTGGCGTCTGCGGCTTCTTCCGCCAGAGCCGGCTCGAGCAAGTGAACCGTCGCTTCGATTTCCCCACCGTAGAAGTCAGCCCCCACGGCATCGTAAGCATAGATCGGAATGGTCTCGCCGTTGTCCGGATCGGTGAAATCGCTTCCGGTGGGCGCCAGGCTGATGAATTTGTCGAAGCGGTAGTAGAAGACCCCAGCGCTTCCCGTGACCCGACCGGCTTTTTTTCTCACGGAGAGATCGATGGAGAAAGAGTCCTCGGTATCGAGATTCGGATCCCCGATCTCATAGGTCCCGGTGGCGACGTGCGGGCCGTTTGCGAAAAGTTCGACGTAGGTCGGCGGGCGCTGGGTATAGGCGAGCGACAGGGCGACCGCGTAGTCGGGCAGGGGATTGTAGACGAGGCCCGCTGAAGTGCTGAAGGCATTGAAGTCCCGGTCAAGCCCGGGACCGAAGGCTGGATTCGGATCCGTCTCGTTCGTTTGGCGGTCATAGCGAGCTCCGAATTGCAGGCGGGTGTTCTCATTGAGCGGAACTTCTTCGAAGAGAAAGACCGAGTTCACATCGTTCTCTACCGAAGGCAGGAATGCCTCTTCGCCGAGTGCGGAGAAGTCGCTGTGTTGGGTCTCGATGCCGAAGGCACCCTCGAAGATCCCGAGTTTTTCATGAAGTAGCTCGATGCGGCCGTTATAGCCTTCGATCAGGAATTCAGTGCCTCGTTCAGCGCCTTCGAACTCGGTGTGGGCATAGTCGGAGTGGCCGATCTTGTAGTCGATTTCCTTGATCCATGACGTGGGCTGGCGGAAGGCTCCGCGGAAATCCCAGCGGCGCTGGCGGAGATCGATCGTGACGTCCGGTTCGGCCACCGTGCCGTAGAGCGAATCGATGCCGGAATAGGACAAGCCGAAGTAGCCTTGGTCCCACACGTAGGAGGCTCCGAGGCCCGCACCCTTGGACTCGGTGGCACTGTTAGGAAGTGTGCCATAGGGCTCGACCTCGCCGGGCGCCAGGGGCTCGGTGGCGCGGAGTCGCGTGGACCGGGCGAAGCCGGGTATTTCAAGATCGTCGGTTTCACGGCTGAAGCCATCGAGGTGAAAAACCAAGGGCCCCTTGCCGAAGGTAAGGGCACCGGAGAGCGATTCGGAATCATCCGCAGAGCCGAAGGCGCTCGCGAAATGACCGGAGGGCCACTTGCCGTTGAAGCGCTCGTCGGGGATCCGGTCATCGATCATGTTCACCACGCCGCCGATGGTATTGGGGCCGTAGAGCAACGTCGCGGGTCCACGCACCACCTCAATCGCGCGAACCGTCAGGGGATCGGTCGCGACCGCGTGATCCGGACTGACGTTCGATACATCCAGCACCGAGGTGCCATTCTGAAGGACGCGCACCCGGTCATCGCCCAAGCCGCGGATAATGGGACGGCTGGCCCCGGGACCGAAGTAGGTGGAACTCACGCCGGGCTCCCGGCTAAGCGTTTCGCCGAGGGTTGGCTGTAGATTGAGTTGCAGATCCTCACCGCCCAGCACGGTGACCGGCTGAACCTGTTGGAAAAGCGTCCGGTCAGCGGGCGAGGCGGTGACGACCATTTCATCCAGCGTGGTGGCGGGTTGAAGGAGGTCGGCCGATTGAGCAAAGGCAGGAAGTCCGAGAAGAAGCGGGGAGGCGAAAAGGAGGCGTGAGGATGTGCTCATGACGTCGATAGCACTGATGAGGCGTGACTGCATGTGCAATAAAAATGCAAAAGTACTTTTTTGGGATGTGCATGAATTTCGCAAAAGTGACTCGGTTCCAAGGTTTCAAGGGGGTCGTGCTTAATAAAAGGAGGTTTGATGCTGATTTGATGTATTTGCAAATTAATTGCAAATATGGCTGGCCGAGCATACGACGCCGCTGTGCCGTTGGGCACCCGAACCTCTTTCGCAATTATGCCTAAGCTACCTGTCACCGTCCTTTCCGGCTTCCTCGGAGCCGGTAAAACCACGCTCCTCAATCACATTCTTCGGAACCGCGAGGGCAAACGAGTCGCCGTCATCGTCAATGACATGAGCTCGGTGAACATCGATGCCGAGTTGGTCCGCGCCAGCGGCGCGGCCCTGTCCCACACCGAGGAGAAGATGGTCGAGATGACCAATGGCTGCATCTGCTGCACCCTTCGCGAGGATCTTTTGCTGGAAGTCGGCAAGCTCGCGCGGGAGGGGCGCTTCGATCACCTGCTCATCGAGTCCACGGGAGTCAGCGAGCCGATGCCAGTCGCGGAGACTTTTACCTTCACTGATGAGCATGGCCGCTCACTGGGCGACGTGGCGGAGATTGATACGATGGTTACCGTAGTCGACGCGCTTAATTTCCTGCGCGACTACCTTTCCGATGAAAGCCTGAGCAGCCGCGGTGAAAGCGCCGGGGAAGGGGATGAGCGGACCATTGTCGATCTGCTCAGCGACCAGATCGAGTTCGCCGATGTCATCCTGCTCAACAAGGCCGACCTGATCTCTGCGGAAGAGCGGTACTCGGTCCATGGCATGATTCGCGCGCTGAACCCGCGTGCGAAGATCCATGAAACGGTGAACTCCGAAATTCCAATCGCCGAGGTAATGGGTACGGGCCTTTTCGATCTCAAGCAGGCGGAGCAACACAAGGGCTGGCTCGATTCACTGGTCGAGCACACCCCGGAGACCGAGGAATACGGGATCTCGAATTTCGTCTACGAGCGCCGCACTCCCTTTCACCCTGAGCGATTCTACAAGCTGCTTCAGCAGGAGTGGCCCGGCGTGATCCGTTCGAAAGGAGTCTTCTGGCTCGCGAGTCGCCTGAAAATGGCGGGCTACTGGTCGCAGGCAGGCGCAGTCGCCCGGCACCAGTGCGCGGGGCACTTCTGGGCTGCCGTCCCACGTGATCATTGGCCGCAGGATACCCGTCACATCGACCGTGTCTGGATGGATCCCAATGGCGATTGCCGGCAGGAAATCGTGCTGATCGGCACGAAGATGGACCGGGAGGCGCTCACCACGATGCTGGACGGAGCATTGCTCACTCCGGAGGAATACGCCCTCCCTGAAAAGCAGTGGCCGAAGCGTTTCAAGGACCCTTTCCCCCGCTGGAAGATGGCCGTGGCGGGCTGGTAGCTGGAAAACGGTCTAAATTTTCCTGTTAGATCCTTTTTACTTGGCTGGCTGGCAAGGGGTCGGGAAAACCTGCGACGATGCTTGCTTTTTCGCTCCTTGCCGCGGGTGCGGCAGACGTTTCGCCGCTGTTCGGCGTCCTCAGCATGGTGCTTTTGCTCGCCGTGCTGATGTCGCTGCTGCTCGCGAAGCTGAAACAGAATTTCCTCATCGGCTACCTGATCTGCGGGATCATCATCGCGAACACTTCCCTGCTCGGGTCTTTCGGGACTCACAATACGGAGATGGACGGGGTGATCGCGCACCTCGCAGAGATGGGCGTCATCTTGCTGATGTTCACTCTGGGGGTCGAGTTCTCGCTCGGGGAGTTCAAGCATCTGTGGCGGGTCTCGCTGATCGGCGGCGGCATCCAGGTGGGCACCATATCGGCGATCGGCGGAGCCATCGCGTGGTTTTGCGGGATCCGGCCTCCGGCAGAAGTCGTGGTGCTGGCGGTCTCCGTGGCGCTGAGTTCCACCGCGGTGGCGATGAAATCCTTCCAAGACATGGGGCAGCCGAACAACCCCAGCGCCCGAACCGCGCTCGCGATCGCGCTCTTCGATGACATCGTGGTGATCCTCTTCCTCCTGATCCTGCCCGGACTCTATGGAAAAGGGGAGGGATCCGTGGCGGCGGAAATCGCGATCGCAGTGGGGAAGGGGATACTCTTCCTCGGCGGCACGCTCTTGCTCGGACGCTATGGCATCACGCCCCTGCTCCATGCCGTGGCTCGCACCCGCAGCGGGGAGCTGTTCACCCTGTCCGTCGTGGCCCTTTGCTCGGGGGTTGCGGTGCTCGGTGCCCTCCTCGGCCTTTCACCCGCCCTGGGTGCCTTCGCGGCGGGCCTCGTAGTGAGCGAGTCGATCTACCGACACCGCATCATGGCAGACATCATGCCCTTCAAGGACCTCTTCCTGGCGATCTTCTTCGTTTCGGTGGGCCTGCAGATCAACCTCGGCGCGATGATGTCGGATTGGGTCCGGATCCTCGGATTCAGCATCCTGATCCTGCTGGTGAAGGGAACGATCGCCTTCAGCGTCGCGCGGCTTTTCAAGCTGCCCCTCCGGCCTGCCTTGCTCACCGGCGCAGCGCTTTCCAGCTCCGGTGAATTCTCGCTGGTGCTCCTGGGCAAGGCCGCCGACTACCGTCCGGCGGATCCCTACGTGCAGCAGCTCCTGTTGTGCTGCGCCGCCCTGACCATGGCGGTGGTTCCGCTGCTGATGCGTGGTAGCGGTCGCTTCGGGCACGTGCTGGAAAAGGCCGGCTTCTTCACCGCGAAAAAGAAACCGGTTGCGGAAAATCTCACGCCCACCCACGTCATCAAGGAGATCTCCGATCACGCCGTGATCTGCGGCTACGGACCCGTGGGCAAGGCTCTGAACGAGGCACTGAAGCGTTCAGGGGTGGACACCCTGATCATGGAGCTGAATTCCGATACCGTCCGCGCCCTCAAGGCGGCCGGGCAGCCGGTGCTCTTCGCCGACGCCTCGCACCCGGAAGCCCTCGAACTCGCCGGCATCGGGCGCGCAAGGATGGTCGCCTTCACCTTTCCGGCAGTAGAGCTGACCAAATCGGCAGTGCCTCATGTGCGGGAACACAATCCATCGATCGTGATTTTCGGCCGTGCGAAATTCGCCGCTGAGATTGCAGAACTCGAGGAACTCGAGATCAAGGTCATCCACGACGAGCGGGAAAGCGCGATCTCAATGATCGATGCGGCACGCAGTGTTTATCAGCGGGTTGACCTCTCGGATGAAGACATCCGGGAAATCGTGGACGGCGGCAAATAGGAGGGCGCGAAATCCATTCGGCCCCCTCATGCAAGAGTGTTTGAACGACCTTGTGTGACAATTTTTCCTAAATTCTGGCCGAGACTTGGCACGAACGGCGCTTAAATTGGTCTCACATAGGTCGTGGCGAGCACGTTGGTTTCTTGGGTTTCACCTTCCTGCTTGTAGCGACTGCCTAAATACGGCCGGCACGGGGTTTCTTGGGTTTACCCCCGTGCCGGCCGTAAAGTTTTCCGGCAGGGAGCTCCCCATTTCAATCTTTGCGGATTCTCCGTTCCCGCGTTTTCTACCCCCGTGCCGCCGAAAGACCACGAAACGAAGCTGGGTGCCGTCCTCGTCCGGAATCCTACCGTCGATGATATCCCCGCCATCCTCTCGCTTCACCGCCGTTGCTTCCCCCAGCCGAATGACGCTGGCGGCCCGTGGAATGAAAAGCACCTGCGCTCCCACCTCCACGTTTTTCCGGAGGGCCAGTTGCTCGCGGAAAAGGACGGCCAGATCCTTGGTGTCGCTTCATCCCTGATCGTCTCGCTCGGTCGCAATCCGCTGCGCAAGCACACCTACGATGGCGTCACGGACGACGGCTACTTCTACAACCACGATCCCCAGGGCGATACTCTCTACGGCGCGGACGTCTATGTGGACCCGGACGCCCGCAAGTTCGGCGTCGGCGCCGCGCTCTACTCTGCCCGCCGCGATCTCTGCCGCCGCCTGAATCTCCGCCGCATCCTCGCCGGTGCGCGTCTCTGGCACTACGATGAACACGCCGCGCGCCTCACTCCGGAAGAATACGTCTGGCAGGTGCAGGATGGAAAAATTCCCGACCCCGTGCTCGGCTTCCAGATCAAGCAGGGCTTCGCGGTCCGCGGCATCATGCCGAACTACCTCCACGATCACCGCTCCCGCGACAACGCTGCTTTGATCGAGTGGATCAACCCGGAATACCAGGCCCCGGGCGAAATGGGGAACAAGGTGCGCGTGGCCTGCGTGCAATACCACATGCGCAAGGTCGCGGACTTCGACGACTTCGCCAACCAGGTCCGCTACTTCGTGGAAACGGCGGGCGAGGACTATGGAGCGGAGTTCGTGGTCTTCCCGGAATTCCTCACCGTGCAATTGCTCAGCGCACTGCCGCCGATGGGTTCGCGCGAAGGGATCCGCAAGCTGTCCGAATACACGGATCAGTTCCGCGCGCTGATGAGCCGCCTGGCTCGGGAGCAGGGACTTTATCTCATCGCCGGATCCCATCCGGTGGCTCTGCCGGATGGACGTCTGGAGAATACCTCCATGATCTTCAAACCGGACGGCACCCACGTCTCCCAGCCGAAGCTCCACATCACGCCTTCGGAAAAAACGTGGTGGGGCATCTCCGGTGGCGACTCGCTGATCGTGCTCCAGACGCCGAAGGCAAAGATCGGCGTTCTGATCTGCTACGATGTGGAATTCCCCGAAGCGGCCCGCTATCTGGCAGACCGTGGCGTGGAAATACTATTCATCCCGTACTGCACGGACAATCGCCAGGGCTACCTCCGCGTCAGCCTCTGTGCGGCGGCTCGGGCGATCGAGAACCAGATCTACGTCGCCACCGCGGGAGTCGTGGGCAATCTTCCCGATGTGCCCGCGATGGATGTTCATTACGGGCGCGCTGCCGTATTCACCCCGAGCGATTTCGAATTCGCCCGCGACGGCATCCAGGCCGAGGCGGATCCAAACGTGGAGACCATGCTCGTCACGGATCTCGATATTTCCGATCTCTATCGCTCGCGCCTGAGTGGCAGCGTCACTCCTGTGACCGACCGCCGCACGGATCTCTTCGAGTTCCATAACAAGCTCTCGAATGAGATCATCGCGCCCGGGGTGCAGGAAGGTCACCTGTGAGGGTGTCAGCTTTGTAACCTGAGGATCGGCTCCGGCGGCAATTCCTTCTTCCATCGGGGAAGCAGGATGAAGTTTGGTGGGCGCATGTTTACCCGAGCGCTTCCACTTCTTCCCGTCCTGCTGGCCGTGAATGCGGCAGCCATCGCCCAGGATCTTCCTGCGGTGGCTCATCCGGAGGAGAAATTCCCCGCCGACAAGACCATCGTTTGGACCCCGCTCTTTCAGGCCGCATGGGACCGCATGAATGCCGACCTCGGCGGTCGCCCGATCAAGGTAGAGCCTCCCAACCCGCTCATGAATCTCTTGGATTCCTTCGAGTGGAATGCGGAGTCCATCATGCCGAAGGACCGCTGGAAGGTTTGGTCTGGCCAGGCGAACAAGGAATTTCTTGATCAGGCGAACAACGAGGCCGCCGCGATGCTCGGCGAAGCACAGGGTCCCTTTAGCCCCGGCGCCGTTTCCGAAAATCCCCAGGCCCGCCTGGTCCTCGCGCTTCTCGACCGTAAGCTCACCTTCACGAAAGCACTCCATCGTTCCGCTTCCGCGCCCTTGGTCTTCAAGGATCGCTCCGGAAAGGAAACCAAGGTCCAGTTCTTCGGAACCCGGGGCGATGGCTCCGCAGCCTTTTCCGATTCGGTGCACGTTCTTTACAAGGACGAGGCTTCCCAAGCCGTGCGGCTTCTTGCGGATGGCGGGGAATCGGTAGTGCTCTACATGCCGCGGAATGACGAAAGCTTCGCCTTCGCCAGCGGCAAGGTGAAGGTCTGGTTCGAAGACGGCTTCCGCGGCGAGTATGGGTCCGCAAACGATCGCAGCCTGCATGGGAAAGACGACCTGCGCATTCCCTATCTCACCCTGAGCAATCAGGTGGATTTCCAGCCGCTCCTCGATGGCGGCCGGACCTACAAGGAAGGCGAGCCACCGTGGGTCATCACCCGCGCCTTTCAGCAGGTCGACTTTGAGATGACCGAAAAGGGGGCAAAGGTTCGCGCCAAGGTGGAGCTTGGTGGAGAGCCCTTCGGTGACCCCGGGGCTCCGCCTCCGATGGTCCCTCGCAGCTTCATCTTCGATAAGCCCTTCTTCGTCTTCCTCTGGTGCGATGGTGCCCAGTGGCCCTATTTCGGGGCATGGCTCGGCGATGCCAGCTCGATGCTGCCTCCCAAGTGATCGCCGGAAGGCGCGGAATACATTGTAGGGCTATCCGATTCGCATATGAAGTGGAGTTGATTCTGCAGTCATCATTTTGACATTGCGGCTCATTCATCCCTCTTGACTTGCCCATCGCTTCTCATCCCATGGCAGGGATGAAAAAAGCCCTCATTGCCACCGCCATGCTGTCCGCCGTCACGGCAGCACTTCTCGCAGCTCCCGGAGACAGGGGGCCTGTGATTCCCGCCCGCGAACCGGAGCCGGAAGAACAAGCCAGGGAACTGCTTGCCCCGCAGGCACAGCAGAACAATTTCCCGAGGCAAGTCCGCGTCCAGGTCGAGATGATCGAAATGCCCCACGAACTTCTCACCGAACTCCTCTATAGGAGCAGCCCCGGCACCGCTGATGCAGGCATGCTGCGCGATGTCGTCCAGGCCCGTGTGAAAAAGGGCGATGCCGCCATCCTTGAGACCATGATCTGCACCGCGCGCAGCGGTGAGAAGGCCCTTAGCGAGTCCATCTCGGAATACATCTATCCCACCGCCTACGAGCGCTCACAGACGCCGAACTCCGTCTCGATTACCGTGAATGGTGCCACCGCCACCGCGGAAGATGGCAGCACCACCAGTCCGGTGGAGTTGGCGAAGCTGATCGCACCACCCACGCCCACCAGCTTCGAAACACGGAATTGCGGCAGTACCTTGGAGATCGAACCAACACTTGGAGGCAATGATAAGATCATCGATCTCCGCTTCGCTCCAGATTGCGTCTGGCATACCGGGGACACCTACTACATGGAAGAGAAGGATCGCTTGGGCAACGTGACGAAGATCCAGATGCCGGTGATCTATTCTGCGCGGACCACCACCGCGCTTACCCTGAAGGACGGCCAGTATCAGATGCCCTGTGTCCTCACCCCGAAGGATGGAAAGGGAAATCCGGATCCCAGCCGAAAGGTCATGCTCTTCGTGAAGTGTGATGTCCTGATGGTAAAGTAGCCATTCTCACCACCATGCCCATCCATGGCGATTCCAGAAGGCCTGGAGATCGCCATTGTCACCCTTGAAGACATTCCGCTCCATCGGGTGCGCCAGATCTCCGAAGTAGCGCGGGCTGCCCCATGCAGGAGTATTGTAGTGCTTCGCATTCGAGCGGCCGCCCTGCCAGACCACGCCCCCGTACTGCCACATCGCCCACTGGTCCCAGATGCCGTATTTTTCCATCAGGCCATCCGGCGTCAGGGGGCGGTTGGAAAACATCGTCCGCTCCGTGCCGGCCGGACTATAGAGCGCGATCCAGTAAGGCGAACGGCGGATGATCGACTTCTGCTCTGGTGCCGCATTGCTCAGGCTGGAGCGGAGGGCATCGCTATTTTCCAGATAGGTCACTGGCGTCACTCCGGTGCGCTGCTCCACCCGGCGGATGAATTTCACCAGCCGGTCAGGGGATGACTTGGTGTCGAAATCGCCAACCAGCAGGATCTTCCGCTGTGAAATACCTTGGCTGCGCGCCACCGCGCGGACCCGGTCCACGAACGAATCCGCCTGATAAGCGGGGTCCTGATCCATGGTCACGAAGTGGTAGGCACCGAGCAGCATCCCCTGGCGATCGGCAGACTTCAGGAAGGCCGGGAATTTGTCGTCGAGCAAGGGGCCCTTCGCCGAGCGGGCGATAAGTCCTTGGGCACCATTTCGCCGTAGGGCGGAGACGTCATGCTGGGAGTAGCTGGAGCCTCCGCGCTGGCGCTCCTTCGGATCCCAGCCGGAGACATTCAGCACGGCGGGCGAATCGGAGACGCTGGTGCCGCCGAATCCGCCGCCCCCGCAGGAGGAAAGGACCAGGGAGAGCGCGAGCAGGGTGTGGACTTTCATCATTTGCCACAGCGAACCATGCAGCCGACCCGGGTGTCCAGAATCGGATGGCAATCAGGGCGCAAGGGCCGCTCGACAAGTCACGATTCCGACCCTAGCGTCCGCGCCGTTATGAAATTCAACCTTGCTCCCGGCGTCCTGGCTATCGGCCTCGCCACCCTGTTCCCGGCGGCCGCCCAGAATGAAGGCGCTGCGGAGAAGCCCGCGGCTGACGCTCCTGCCGCGCCCGCCATCGATGCCAAGACGGTAAAGTCCAATTCCTCCTATGGTCTGGGTTTCCGCACCGGGGGTGAGTTCGGCCAGAACTACGGCCAGTTCGGCATCAGTCCCGAGGACATCGATACCGAGTCTTTCCTCAAGGGCTTCCTCGCCGGTTTCAAGGGCGGCAAGCCCGAAGTCGCCGAAGAAGACCTGAAGGCCGCCATGCAGGCTCTGGGCGATACGCTTCAGGCCCGCGAGAAGGAGCGCGCCGCTGCTAACTTGGAAGCAGGCAAGAAGTTCCTCGAGGAGAACGGCAAGCGCGAAGGGGTGATCACCACCAAGTCCGGCCTTCAGTACGAGATCATCAAGAAGGGTGAAGGCAAGACCTACGTCGCCCCGAAGGAAGGCGAGCCGGAGAAGCAATTCCTTGTGAACTACAAGGGCACCCTGATCGACGGCAAGGAATTCGACGCCTCCCCGGAAGGCAACCCGGTCCCGATGACCCTTCAGGTGATCGAAGGCTGGAAGGAAGCTCTCACCACCATGCCGATCGGCTCCAAGTGGAAGCTCTTCATCCCGAGCAATCTCGCCTACGGTGAACAACGCCGCAGCGCCGAGATCGCCCCGAACACTGTGTTACTCTTCGACCTCGAGCTGGTGGACATCAAGGATGCTCCGGCCAACCCGCACGGCAACATGCCCTTCCCGATCCCGCAAGGCGGTCCCGAAGGTCAGTAAACCATCCCGGCGGTAAATTTCATCCCTTCGTCCGCTCCGGCGGGCGAGGGGATTTTTTTGCCCGCGTGTGGGTCGAATCATGATCCTTGAAAACGACGAGCCGGAGTGATTCGGATCGGCCGTCTTCTCAGGTGAGGTGAGTCGCATTCTTGGAATTCTGAAAACCTTGGAAGGTTTTCCCATGCGGCCCCAAGAGTGAACCGAGGCAGGAGATTCTCCCTCGGGAAGGGACTGGAACAAAGGTTAACCTCCCGAAGTTGGAATCACCGCCTCGCCAACGCTTATCTTCCTGTTAGGATCACTTCGTCGGATCCTGAGGGCTTCTCCTCTTTTCCTTTTCCCACATCGTGCGGGAGATCTATCGGGCCGTTCTCACTCGCCTGATCCTCACCGTTCCCACGCTCGCGCTCCGAAGCCTTGATCCCGCCCCAGGTCGCGCCCAGCCCATCCCCTGACTCAAGCCCGGCGAGGGCAAAGCAGCCAAGCCCGGCAAGGGCGAGCAGGAAGACAGGTGGATTCTGGAAGGCATTCATGTTCGCAATGCAGCGGTCTGCGCGGTTAACTTTGTGGGAAAAAGTTAATGGGGCAAGCCATTCTTCGCGACAGCCCGCATTGGCCCCGGCAGAAAGAAACTTGTCACAAATCACCCATGCCCGAGGCAATGCATGATGAAGAGCCATGCAAGCGATTGCCTTTTCCCCACCCGAGCCCATGGATCGTAAACGTTTCACGGACCTGATCCGCGATCATCATCTCACCCTGCTTTCCTACGCCCGGGCCTTGGCGGGTACGGATCCAGTGGCGCGGGAGTTGGTCCAGGACTCCTTCGTCACCGCTTGGCAGAATCTCGGGAAGTTTGACCAGGCCCGAGACTTCGCTTCGTGGATGAGGGGGATCGTTCGGAACAAATGGCGTGAGCATTGCCGGCTCCACTCGCGGGAGGTGCCGCTGGATGAAAGCGCGCTCTCCCGGTTAGAGGAAACGCTTGCGCCCTATCCGCAGGGAGATGCCGCCATCTTTGCCCGCCTGGCCGAGTGTCGTGAGAAGCTTCCGCTACCGATGGCCGAGGCCCTCCGCGCTTGCTACGATGAAGGTCGTACCAGCGAGGACGCAGCCTCCTTCCTCTCCGTGAATGCCGCCGCCCTCCGCAAGCGCTTGGAGCGTGCCCGCGAGGTCCTTCGCCTCTGCCTTTCCAAGAAAGACTGAACCTTCACTTCACCTTTCCCATGAACCTTTCCGAAGATCCATCCGACCGCCTGATCGATTCCCTGCTTCGTGAGCAGAGAAGGGGACACCCCGACGAAGCCTTGCTGAGGGAGATCAACAGAGGCCTCGATGTTGCGAAGACTCAGATGCTGCACCCAGGCAGCGCCCGCAAACGGAACTATGTCGCGGCCGCTGCCGTGTTGGCCTTCCTGTGCTTGATCGGGCTTTCCTGGAGCGCCATTCAGCGGGCCATCGAGA
This sequence comes from Luteolibacter luteus, assembly GCF_012913485.1. Taxonomy (GTDB): domain Bacteria; phylum Verrucomicrobiota; class Verrucomicrobiia; order Verrucomicrobiales; family Akkermansiaceae; genus Haloferula; species Haloferula lutea. The sequence continues at coordinate 5,286,771 of NZ_CP051774.1, forward strand.
AATCCCGCGGTTTCGAGGCCGCTCGCAAGGTTGAGCAGGAACGTCATGCCGGAGTTTTGAAGCGCGAGCGGCAGGACCTCGAAGCGAAGATCCAGACCGCGAAGGAAGGCCCATCGCTTTCCCCTAGGGATGACAAGCAGGTTCTCTCCAATCGTGAAGCGGTGGAAGAGCCTGTGGTTCCGCAACCTGCCGAAACCGTCGATTCTGAGGAGGAAGGCCTGAACCTCCGGTTCGTCGCGGTGGAGAAAGAAGAAAGCCCCGGAGCGATTTTCGCCCATGACCCCGATGGCAAGACAGGGGAGCCGGGAAGGCTGATCGAACCACGTGCCTACCTTGCCGACACCGGCAGGATCAACTTCAAGGGCAGCAAGATTGTGCTCACCTCGTCCAAGGATCCGGAAAGCCTCACCAACCCTTCGTCGGTTCTTGCTTCTTCCTACGTCGGTCAGAGCAGTGGCCGAGGTGTGATGTTGCTTTTGCCGGGCACGGGCAAGCGGGGCGATCCACCGGCTCAGCTGCTCTTTGTTGACGATCGCTTCAGCGAGTTTCCGGCGGGCTCCACCTTGCTGGTCAATGCCAGCACCAAGGATATCAGGTTCATCCTTGAGAAGGACCAGCTTGATTGTCCCTCCGGCGAGCAGGTCATCATCAAGGATCCTCCGGTAAATAAAATTGGAATGACTCCGGTGCGGGGTCTCTTCCGCAAGGATGAGGAATGGAGGATTTTCTTTTCTGCCCTCTGGCCGCAGCCCGGGCCTAACGGACGCGCCCTGCAGGTCTGCTTCGACGGTAGATCGCCGGAAGTGATGATCATGGGGATTCGGGAGAATCTTGCGGTCACCCATGCTTCCGACAAAACGTCTCCCGCGGAGGCAGTAGCGAAGGAAGATAAGGATGATGGGAAGCCGGAGGTCGTAGTGAATGGCGAGGTCGCCAGGGCTGCAGAGGATCCGGGGAAAGATCTCGCCCGTCTGGCATTCGTGGGTAGTGCCGCTACCAAATGGTACGTCCAGTTCGGATTCGAATCCGAAGGGAAGTGGTCTCCGCGTTTGACGGGGATGACCTCGCTCGGAAAGCGCCTTCAAAACAGGATAAGCGCCCTGAAGATGCTGGCACCCGGGAGTGTCTTCTTCGAGGATGGGGATATGGCGGGTTGCTTCAAGTTCAACGCCATCGTCGAGCGCGAGATCGTCGACGCACGCACCGGACTCAAGCGCACGGCAAAGATCGCGCAATATGAAGACCTGCGGCCAGGTTTTCGAGGGAGGTTTTATGAATCCATCTCCGGTCTTCCGGAGGCCGATCTGGAGAAGGCGGCTTATCAAGATCCTGCCGCGGCCTTTGAGTTCTTTCCGGAGGGAGGAGGAAAAGGCCGCTTCGAAGTCCAGCTGGGTGAACGCTTCTCGCTTCCTCCGGGAATCGCTCAGCCGCGCTATCTCCTGAAGTCGATGGATGCCCGGAGTGTGACCTTGGAATACAAGGATCAATCCGGACAAACGAAGACCAGCACCCTCTCTCTGAAGTGAAAGGAAAAGCGCGCTGATTTTCGCAGTCTCCGACCCCAACGAGTGGGGAAAAACAAAGCCCCCGGATCGGGCCTCTGGCCTGTCCGGGGTGCGTGATTTTACTCCAGGCAATCCATCAGCGCGGCCAGCACCAGGTCGACATTTGCCTGCGTGGCTGAATGTCCCATCAAGCCGATGCGCCAAGCCTTGCCCGCGAAGGGACCCAATCCCGCGCCGATCTCGATCGAGTAGTCATCCAGGAGCTTTGCCCGCACCGCGGCATCATCCGCGCCATCCGGGATATGGATGCAGTTCAAGGTGTGCAGCGAGTACTGCGGAACATACCTGATACCCATGGACTCCAATCCCGCACGAAGGCGGCGATGCAGCCGCTGGTGCCGGGTCACACGTGCTTCAAGGCCTTCCTCCAGGACGATCAGCAGTGCCTCATGCAGCGCATAGATCATGTTCACCGGGGCGGTGTGATGGTAAGCCCGCTTGCCACTGCCCTTGTAGTAGTCCTTCAGCATGGAGACATCGAAGTACCAGCTCTGCACTTTGGTTTTCCTCGCCTCGATCACTTCCAGCGCCCTTGGCGAAAATGAAACCGGCGAGAGTCCGGGCGGACAGGACAGGCACTTCTGCGTGCCGGAGTAAATCGCATCGATGCCCCATTCATCCACCTTCAGCGTGTGGCCGCCCAGCGATGTCACCGCATCTACCAGCAAGAGCATTCCCGAGTCATGGACCAGCTCGGCCAGGCCATCCAGGGACTGCAGCGCTCCGGTCGAAGTTTCCGCATGAACGATGCCGAGCGCCTTGGCGTCCGGATGCTTGTCGATCGCCTCCGCCAGCATTTCCAGCGGGAACGTTTCACCCCATGGGACTTCCACACGGTGAACGGTCACGCCGGCGCGCTCCATCACATCCACCATCCGTCCGCCGAAGACGCCGTTCACGCAGACGATCGCTTCGTCGCCGCGTTCCATGATATTTGTCGCCACGCACTCCATGCCGGCCATGCCGGTTGCGGAGACCGGAAAGGTCAGCGCATTCTCCGTCTGGAAGACCTTTCGCAGCATCGTGCAGGTATGGTCCATGATCTCGATGTAGCGCGGATCGAGATGCCCGAGCGTGGGCGAGGCCATGGCGCGCAGGATGCGGGAGGGCACGGTGCTCGGACCGGGGCCCATCAGGATGCGTTCGGGGACATTCATGATAGATGAGGGTTACGCGGAAGTTGCTTGGCAAAGGCCTCTGCGGTCAACTCCGCAAAAAGCATGGAGTAGGTCGGCAGCAGGCGGCGGCGGATGAGATCCACCCGCGTCTCGTGCGGGACAAAGGCGCTCTTCATCGCGTTCATCGTCATCTTCTCCAGTTCCACCAGGCTGAGCCCGAAGGTGCGGGTGGCGAGCGCAAGTTCCTTCGACATCTCCGTGTCGCTCATCAGTCGGTCGTCGGTATTCAGGAAGACGCGGAACCCCGCCCGGTGAAAGAGCGCGAAGGGATGCTCCTCGAAGCTCGCACAGGCCCCCGTGTGAACATTGCTGGAAAGACACATCTCCAGCGGAATGCGCCGGTCGAGGATGTACTGGGCCAGACGTCCCAGCTTCAAGGAACCGTCGGGACGGATCTCGATGTCATTCCTGAGGCGTGTGCCGTGCCCCAGACGATGGGCACCGCACCATTGGAGAGCCTGCCAGATTGACTCCGGCCCGAAGGCCTCGCCCGCATGGATGGTGATGTAGAAGTTCGCCCGCTGGATCGCGTGGAAGGCATCCACATGCTTCTTTGGTGGATGACCATATTCACCCCCCGCGAGGTCGAAGCCTACCACGCCCTTGTCACGCCAGCGGATCGCCAGCTCCGCGGCCTCCAGTGAATCGGTGCGATCCCGCATGGCGCAGAGGATCAGCCCGAACTCCACGCCGAAGTCCCGGCGTCCTCTCTCTAGTCCTTCCAACACGGCCTCCACCACTTCGTCTTGGGTCAGGCCCTTCTCGGTATGGAAGACCGGCGCGAAGCGGATCTCCGCATAAACCACGCCATCAACCGCCATGTCCTCCAGGAATTCGTAGGCGACACGGACGAGCGCCTCCTTCGTCTGCATGACCGCGATGGTGTGCGCGAAACCTTCCAGATACTCCGGCAGGTTGCCACGCTGCGCACCGCGGTGAAACCACATGGCCAATTGCTCCGCATCGTCGGTGGGCAGGCCATTGTAGCCCTGCTCCTTCGCCAATTCGATGATGCTAGCCGGACGCAGGCCGCCATCGAGATGCTCATGGAGAAGGATTTTCGGCAGTCGCCGGAAATCGAGGGCCGCCACTAGATCCGCACCGAGGGGAAGGGGAGCCACGGGATGAAATTCCGGATAACGGTGTTCAATCATCCTCCGGATTCTAGCAGATCTCATCCCTTCGCGCGCGGAAAATTTCGCAGCACTTCGGAAGCTCGTCTGGATGGCAGTAGAAGCGTCCTCAGGTTTTGGGTAGGACGATGGTTTGGAAGATTCCCGGAAGCGATGTTTCCCAATGAGATCACGTTCAAGAACCATCAAGGCCTCCTCCCTCGAGCGGCGAGTGGAGTTCTTCAACTGCCACATCGGGAAAATTCCGCCTGTTATTTTCCCTGTTTTATCAGGGTTAACAGGCGGCTAAGGGATATCCGGACCGGGTCGCGATCGCTTGCGAAAGGAGCCCCCCCGAAACCTGTTACCAGAGCCCCGCAAAACGCGCCTTCAGCTCTGCCTGCCACTTTTCGAGGAACGCCAGATTCCGGGAAACCAGCGAAGGATCACCTTCTCCCGCTTCGATCTGTGCGAACGATTCCTCCTCCCTCTCGATCGCTCCCGCGACATCTTCCAGCGCCGCCTCCAAGTCTTCGCGGGCGAGCTGCACTTCGGGCTCAAGGAGCGCTTTCGCCAAAACGCTCTGCGCTCCTTCGCGCTTCTTGGTCACGCCATCCGCCTTCTGCAGGGCAGCTCCCACCTTCGCAAAGAGATCCAGCAATTGCGGGGAAATCGCCCCGCGATCATTACCCTCGATGCCTTCCGCCGCCATCCATGCCTTCAGGCGCCTCGAAGGACTCGATAGCAACTTGAATGCTTCTTGCACCGCCGTGAAGCCCTCGCCGTTTCCACCCGCGTCCGGATGTTCCTGTTTGCCCGCGGCCCGGAAGGCCTCGCGCAATTCATCTCCGGAAATCGCGAGGCGTCTTTCTAAGCCGAGCCGTTCGAACGGGTTCATGCCTCAGGCCGCGAAACTCTCGCCACAGGAGCAGGTCACCACGGCATTCGGATTGCTCACCTTGAAGCCGCCCTGCTGCAAGTCATCGGACCAATCCAGTTCACTCCCGCTGACGAAGAGCGCGCTCTTTGGATCGATCACGACGTTCACGCCATTGCTGGGCACCATGATGTCGCGATCCCGCGGACCATCCACCAGATCCATCTTGTACTGCAATCCACTACAGCCGCCGCCGATCACGGCGATGCGTAGTGCGCCTTCCGGCCGGCCCTGTTTTTCCAGTAGGCCACGCAAGTGGGCGGATGCCGCATCCAGCACCTTCACCAGCTTCTCGTTCCCGATCTTGTAGTTCACCGCCGCGGCAGTCATCGCGCCCCACCTTCCACCCCGATCGCGCGGGTGAAAACTGAAATCTGGCCATGATCGCCCGGATCCCTACGTTCCGCGCCGCCGCCCATGGAGCCCCAAGCCACACCCGGACTCGCCGTTGCCCTAGGATCTTCCTTTTTGGGCTACTACGCGCATGCCGGTTTCCTGAATGGCCTGGCTGCCGCGGGCCTTCATCCTGAAAGGATTTCCGGCTCCTCGGCAGGTGCCTTGGCCGGTTCGCTCTATGCCTCCGGCCTCCGGGGAGATGCCCTGAAAAACGCTGTTCTGGATGCCGGCCTGCGCTGGTCTTTCTTCGATTGGGGCGCTCTCTACCGCCTGCCCGGCGTGCTAAGCGTGTTCTGGTCCTCCGGCTTGCTTTCGGGAAAAGGAGCGATCAAGCGCCTGCGCCAGCTGGTAAATGGAGCCGATCTCTCTTCCTTGAAATCACCCGCCATGGAAATCGCGGTCACCGATGCCGTCAGCCATCGGTCCGAGGTCCTGAAGGAAGGGCCGCTTGCCGAACTGATCGTCGCGAGCTGCGCCGTGCCGGGTCTCTTTAATATCCAGCGGGTGGGGGATCGCCGCTTCATTGATGGCGGAGTCGCCTGTGAGGCACCCTTCGAGCAGTGGTTGGACGATCCCGCAATTCACACGATCATCGTCCATCGTGTGGGGCATGAAGCGAATACCGGCCCCACCGTTTCTTGGGAAACAGTCGCGACCGCCATCGGTTCCGCCCATCAGACGGTGTGCAACGAATTCCACCGCCACCGCCGCGAACTGGCCCGCCTGAAGGGCAAGCGCCTGATTGAGATTCAGACGACCACCCCCGCGCCCGGCATGCTCAGCCAGAAGCTCGCCCCGCTCTGCTACGAACGCGGCCGCGAAGCTGCGAACACCGCGAAGGAACTCTTTGAAGAGGGTGCCTGAGCCAAGTTGGCCCCCTCAATCCTCTTCAGCCAGGATCTTGTCGATCGCCTCGATCCACTCCCACGGGCAGCGCTTCCGCTGATACTTCCGCCACAGGATCTCACGCAGTTCCGCCCACAGCTCCTTCGGCACGGGATCCACCGGATACCAGTCGGGATCCGTCTTCAGCGTGGTCTGAAAGCTCCATTTGTTCGCATAGCGGGATGCACGCCAGTAGCGCATGCCTTCCTCGGTTCGTTCCCGCCATTCGTGTGCTTCCATGCGCGGAGGCTGAGGGCGGGGCAGGGGTGCTGCCAAGCGCCAAGCGATGAGAAGACCTCAAATGGAACTTGGAACTTTCCGGGGCTGGGGATAGGTTCCGATTCGTGCGGCGTGGCTTGCAGAGTGATGTCCTGAAAATTTTTGCCTACGTGGCGGCCGCTCTGATTCTAGGCGCCATCCTCGCGCCTTGGCTCTATCAGGTGGGTAAGGGGCTGGCGGAAGTCTTTGACGACAAGAAGGGAAATGGCCCCGTGAATTTCATCGCGAAAGCGGCCGGACGTGCCGATTTCCCGAAGTTCTTCGACCGCTCCCTGATGCTTTCCGCCTTCGTTTTGCTCTTTCCCTTGTGTAGCTGGTTGCGCCTCGGCAAGACTCCGGGCTGCTTCCGGGACACGCCATGGTCCCTCAGCCTGCCGGACAATGTGACCGTGCGCGATTGTGGTCAGCCACTCCGCAAAAATCCCGATGGCTGGTGGCAGTTCGGCACCGGCTTCTTCGTTGCCGCAGGCCTCCTGTTGCTTTCCGGCTGGCTGATGCTCCAAGCGGGCTGCTTCATCTGGAAGGACGCGCTCTACTCCAGCCGCGGCGTGCCAAACAAATTTCCGATGGCGATCGATTGGATCGCCGGCATGAAGAAGGTCCTTCCCGGGGCTCTTACGGTGACCTTGATAGAGGAGGTGCTCTTTCGTGGCATCCTTCTCGGGATTTTCCTGCGGGCGATGAGGCCGGCCCCTGCCATCGCCATGCTCTCCTTCCTCTTCGCCTTCGTCCATTTCCTTGAGCCTCCCCACGGAGCCGTGGTGCCAGACCCGGAAGCTGCGAATGCCGGCTTCGTCCTGCTAGGACAGATTTTCGGGCGCTTCGCCGATCCCATGTCCATGGTCTCGCGATTTTCGATCCTCGCGATGGTGGGCGTGGTTCTCGCCTACGCCCGCTACCGCACATCTTCCCTGTGGTTGCCCATCGGCCTCCACCTCGGTTGGGCCTTCGGCATGGGCATGTTCAAGGTGGCGACCTGGCCGGTGATGGGGCTTCCCGAAGCCGCCCGCTGGTTGATCGGGATGAGCCTTTTGGAAGGCCTCCTGCCGCTCTCGGTGATCGGCGTGACGGGAATGCTGGTGCATGCCATGACCCGCACCCGTGAGCCCATCGCGGACTACCGCAGCTAAAGCCAAAGGGACTCACGGCAATGGATCGCGTGGACCGGCGGCGCGGGTGGCTATCGAGGATCTTGGACCTGCTCTATCCGGGCGTCTGTCACCGCTGCGGCGAAGGGATTCCCGGAGACCGCTCGCTCTGCGAACCCTGCGATCTCACGCTGCCGTCGCTTCGGACTCCCTTCTGCCGGAAATGTGGTGAGGAATTCGAGGGGCGGATCGAGGGCGATTTCGAGTGCCCGAATTGCCGCGATCTCCGATTTTCCTTCGACTTCGCCCGGCCCGCCCTGCCAAACCATCCGGCGCTGCTGGGCATGATCCATGAGCTGAAATACCTCCGGCGGATCCATTTCGGCGTGGAACTCGGCCGCCTGACGGCTCGGGCCTTCGCCGAGGATCCCCGGCTGGCGGAAGCCCTTGAAGGAAAGTGGCCCCTGATCCCGGTGCCGCTCCATCGTCGGCGCCTCGTCTGGCGTCATTTCAACCAAGCGGAAGAAATCGCCCGTTCCTTGGGACGCCACACCGGGTTGCCTGTCTGCCGCGCTCTTTCCCGCCTGCGCGGCACGGAGAGCCAGACCCGCTTGAGCCGTGCCCAGCGCCTGAAAAACCTGAAAGGTGCCTTCGCTCTCTCCGTCTCCGGGCGAAAATTCACCGCCGGAAATCCCCCCGGAGCCATCCTAGTAGACGACGTTTTCACCACCGGCGCGACCACCAACGAATGTGCCCGCGTACTCCGTCGCGCCGGAGTCCAAAAGGTGGTTGTCGTGACCGCCATGCGTGGTTAGCTTCGCCGCCCACCGCCAGATTTTCTCCGAACACATGGGCATTTTCAACAAGCCACCCCTCCGCGGCGGCCGCAGCCGTGACGATATGCCGGAGGGCCTTTGGGCCAAATGTCCCGATTGCGGGGCCATGCTCCACAAGCTGGAACTCAAGCAGCACCTCCAAACCTGTCACCACTGCGGGCATCATTTCCTGATGGATTCGCGCGAGCGGATCGAGTTGCTGGCCGATCCGGGCAGCTACACGGAGACCGAGCAGGGGCTCGTCTCCGCCAACCCGCTGGGCTTTTCCAACTACGCCGAGAAAATTTCCGCCATGCGGGAAAAGACCGGGCTCGATGATGCCGTGGTCACCGGTCGCCTGACCATTGGAGGCAAGCCCGCGATGATCGCGGTCATGGATTTCAAGTTCTTCGCCGGCTCCATGGGCTCCGTGGTCGGAGAGAAAATCACCCGCGCCGTCGAACTCGCGATCGCCGAGAAGCGCGGCATGATCATCATCTCTGCCTCGTCCGGTGCACGCATGCAGGAAGGCATGCTGTCCCTGATGCAGATGGCGAAGACCTGCGGTGCACTTGCCCGGCTCTCTGAGGCAAACCTGCCCTACATTTCGGTCATGACCCACCCGACCACCGGCGGCGTCACGGCTTCCTTTGCGACCGTCGGTGATATCAATCTCGCCGAGCCAAAGTGCATGATCGGTTTCGCCGGTCCGCGTGTGGTGAAGGAGACCACCCACCAGAATCTCCCGCCGGGTTTCCAGACTGCGGAGTTCATGCTCGATCACGGCCTCATCGACGCCATCGTCCCGCGCATGAAGCTGAAGGAGAAGCTGGCCCAGCTGCTGGCTTACATGATGCCGGAGTGAAGGTCGGGAAACTTCCCGTAGCAAGCCATGGACCGGAGAAGCACATTGATCGCCCAGATCATGGCTCTTGAGCCCGTGGAGAGGCGGGCCGTGGTGGAGGAAATCTATCTCCGCGTCTTTGATACGTCGGTATCGGAAAGCCTTCGTGTCTCGGGAGAGCGGATTTCCTCCGTTGAGCGGGGGATTTCCCGAATGTTGCCTTTCGACGAAGCAATGCGTGTCTTTGAAACTTGATGCGCCTTTTGATCCACGAACTCGCTGTTGAGGATTTTCGGATGGCCATCGAGGAAATCGGCCACTTCTCCCCACAGGCCGCAGACGCATTCTCAACGGCTTTCACCCTCGCTGCCCGGGATGCCGCGAAGCATCCTTACCGTGATCGTCTTTTCGGACGCTTTCGTGAAAGGTCCTTGAGCAAATTCAATCGCCGCTTCCTTTACCTCGTGAACGAGGGGAGGGATGAGGTTTGGATCATGCATCTTCCCGGTTCCGACTCAGCAGCAAACGATATCTCCAAGGACTGAACCCGTGACCTATCAGGAATCCATCGACTGGCTTTTCTCCACGCAGCTCTTCGGCATCAAGCTGGGGCTGGATGGACCGAAGCGCCTGCTAAAGGAGTTCCTCGCCTTCCCCGATCACGGGGTGAAGGTGATCCACATTGCGGGTACCAACGGGAAAGGTAGTACTTGCGCCATGATCGACTCGCTGGCGCGGTCCACAGGCTCGCGCACTGGCCTGTTTACCTCGCCGCACCTGATTGATTTCCGCGAGCGCATCCGCGTCTCCGGCGTCGAGATCCCGGAAGCAGAATGCGCCGCCATGCTCACTGAGCTACGCGAGATCTGCGCGGACCTGGATCCTCATCCGACTTTCTTTGAGATCACGCTGGTCCTCGCCATGCGCTGGTTCCGGGAGCGGGCCTGTGACCTGATCGTGCTCGAAACCGGCATGGGTGGACGCCTCGATGCGACGACTGCGGTGCCGGCGGACGTCTGCGGCATCACGCCGATCGGCCTCGATCACATGCAGTGGCTGGGCGATACGGTTGATAAGATCGCCTTGGAAAAGGCGGGGATCTTCATCGAAGGCAAGCCTGCCATCTCCGCGCCCCAGCAGCCATCGGTGAGGAAGGTGTTAGAAAAGGAAGCCAACGCGGTTCGTTCGCCGCTTGCGTTCGTGACAGAGCCACTCATGGGCTATCCCATCGCCCTGCCGGGAGCTCACCAGCGCTGGAATGCCGCACTCGCCGTCGAGTGTCTGCATGCTGCGGGTGTTCATCTCGATTACAACGTGCTCCAGCATGCGCTTTCCGTAGTCCGCTGGCCGGGACGCTTCGAGCGGTTCAGCTATCAGGGGAAGGAAGTCATCCTCGACGGTGCCCACAATCCGCAGGGAGCCGCGGTACTTGCCGAGACCTGGCGCGAGGAATTCCGAGACAAGAAAGCCACGCTGCTTTTCAGCGCCGTCGCCGCGAAGGACGTTTCGGGCATCCTCGAATTCCTCAGCCCGCTCGCGGTGCACATCCACATCTGTCCGGTGGATACGCCCCGTGCCGTGCCACCGGAAGAACTGGCAGCCGCCTTGCCGGAGGGAGCTCCTCCGCACACCTGCCACGCGAGCTTTAATGATGCGCTAAAGGTCGCACTTGAGGGCGAAGGGCCTTTGCTTATTGCTGGCTCGCTTTTCCTCGTGGGGGAGGCGAAGGCCGCTCTTCAGGGCGGCAGCTTCCAGTCCAGTACGCAATGAAGGAGGACACTTGGCCCTCCTTCACGCACGGGTTGAGAGAGAGATAACTGCTTACTGAAGCACGTAGGTAACGGTGTTCACCGTCGGGATGCGCTTCGCGATTTTAAAGGTGAAGAAACTCAGTGAGACAGCCGTCGGTTCACCGGTGGTGAGGTTCTTGTGAACCGTGGCCACTGTGGGCGAGGCACCTTTCTTAGGCTTGTTCACATAGGTGTTAGCCGTGACGCCATCGGCATTATAGAGGATCGAGAAACCGGGGCCTTTCAGCTCACCCTTCTTGCCGATCGTGAAGGTGACCTGCTGGCCGACAACGAAGGAAGGAACTCCCTTCGGTACCGGAGCAGGGTCGATCACCTGCGTGCCCACGGTTGCGGAAGAAAGCTTGCTGGTTACGGTGAAGGTAAAGGTCTTGCCGACCGGGAATTGGCCGAAGACCGCAGGGGGCTTGGGAGCCTTGGCAGCTTCAACCTGATGGAAGGGAATAAACAGCGCACAAATGGCGAACAACTGGAGGACGATTGTTCTCATATATCTTTTTATTGGGGTGTTGGGGAGATGGCTCAAGTAGCCGCGGCTTTGTTAGCCGAACCAATTACGATCCTCAAGGGGAAATCTATCAGAGGCTTATATCCGTTAGAATGCGGATTTGAAGAAGGGATGCTAACGGGTGGGAGATATTCCTACCCGCTTTTGGATCAGGGTAGGAGCGGGCGATATCCTATCCGGTAATATTTTTGTTAGGCTGGCGATATCCCGCGGAACATTGCAAATCGCGATGTGACTTCCTAACAGATCGTCATCCTTTGCACCGCCGCACATCGGTTCGTCAGCAGATCATCGGATCGGCTGGATCAAACCGCTTCTCCTCAGCGATGCGAAAGCGCCGGATCCGGAGGGGCACCGAAGAGCGGGCAGTCGTAGTCGAGCGCAGGACCCATCGGCGGCACCGGCAGCGATGCCGGTGCGAGCCACAGCGGGATACGGCGTTGGATCTGATCGCGGCGATCGGTGAGGCGGAGGTAGGGGCCGCCTTCCTTCATCAGCTCCATGTTGGCACCGCCGGGAACGCTGTGCTTCCACATCGGTGGGAAAGTGCCGGTCTTGCGGCGATAGCTTTCGAGGCGCAGCGCGGAAAGTGTGGAAAGCCTCCGCCAGATCAGCCGCTGGTGCTGCTCGCAGAAGTCCAGGATGAGGGAGGCTTCACCGGGCGAAACCGAAACCGGCACACCGATCTGTGGTGGTAGTTCACCGACACGACGGGAGTTCCGCCAGTAACGCGCCAAGGCGACCGAGGCCGGGGGATTGGTGGACCCTTGTTCTGCCAGCAGGCGCCGCACCGTGCGGATCCGCGGATAGAGATCGCGCCAGAACCGGGGATCGAGCGAAGCCTGTGCCGCGGCGTCCGCTACCGCGGAAAGACGCGAACGCTCTGCCCATGCGGCCACTAACAGGAGGCCTTCGATTTCGGGATCGGGGGCGACGTTGCGGGTGGAAATCCGTTCATCGAGCTTTGCGACCGCAGCTGCATCCAAGCGGCCTGCCGCAGCTTCGTTCTCGATCACCCGCAGCACCCGGAGTTCCGCAGCAGTCAGTGCCTCGCGGCGCTCAAGGCTCGTGGCTGGCTCGGCGGTCGAGAAGATGTGGAGCATCAGCTCGGCCCGTCGCAGGGTTTCCGGTCCGCGTTCCGCGGTGGCTGCGAGCTCAAGTTGGCGACACTGAACCTCGACCCAGACTGGCAGGATCTGTGCGCCGATGACATTGGTCCGGGCGGCGATGTTCGCGCGCTCCCAATCCAGCTTGTCGAGGCGGGGACCGAGGACGCTTGTCAACTCAAGTGCGGCATCGCGCGGACGATCGAGATTTGTATAAGGTGTGCCGTCCGGAGCTTTTTCGGTATCGGCAGCCAAGTCGGTCAGGGCCAGGCGATCTTCTGCAGAAAGCGTCCGGGTCTCCTTAGGGAAACGCTTGCGGAATTCCGTCACGTGTTCGGCGGTGCGCACCATTCGTCCGGCATCGCCGAGGATCGGGCCCAGCAGCACGCCTGCCATCAGCAGCGCAGGCATCGCACCGGCGATCGTCAGCACGCTTCCACCCACAAAGCGGGTGGCGAGCTTCGGACGCTTGCGCATGACCTCCATCAGCAGCGCTTCGATCTTCTTGTGCCAGCCATCGGTGCCGATGAAGGAGCCATGGCCTTCCTGGCGGAGGCCGCGGAAGATGCGTCGCAGGGCCTCGCCCTCGTCATTGACTTCTCCCGCCCATGGCAGCTTGCGCGCGCCACGCACCACTTGGATGGTCCGCACATCCCAGATCACGCCCCCGAACATCGCCATCGCGATGTAGCGCAGCACGCGGTTGTTCAGGACCACGGCAGCGGCAAAGGCGGAGAGGGAGGCGGTAACGGTGAAGAAGGGCCGGAGCAGCGGAAGATCGCGGAAAACCAAGAGGTCGATGATCTTGCCCCCATCCATCGGGAGGACCGGCAGCAGGTGCAGCGCGTTCAGCGCCACCGCCATGCCCGCCGCATCCAGCAGCCAGAGCGGCGTGTTCGGAGAGAAGTAGCCGTAGCCCAGCATCGCCAGACCCGCAATCAGGCCGGGGAGGGGACCTCCCAGAAGGACGATGAGTTGTTGCCAGGCCGGCGCATGCAGCTTGCGGGCGCGTTCGGTGGCACCGGTGAAAGGAATGAAGATCGGGCTGGTGCCGCGATAGCCGAAGAGGCGCATCGGCAACCAGTGGCCGGCTTCGTGCAGGGCCGCCAGGATGATCACCGTGGCGGCAGTTTGCAGCGGTTCATCACGACCAAAGAGCGCGATGAAGAAAGCGATCGTTCCCAACAAGAGGAAGAGGCGGCGGAAGTGATCCAAGGGACCGGAAGCGACCGTCTGGAGGGCGCGATAGCGGGCCAGATCTTGCTCGACCGCTTGGTTGAGGGAAAGTCCGATGGCTCCGCCGATCCGTTCGTTCTCGTCCTGTTTCGCCTTCGCGGGTGCGGCCACATCCCGGCGGGTACAGGAGCCGAAATAGCGGCCGCGGAAGAAGTCCCCCAGTACCGGCAGCACACGGGAAGGAAGGCTTCCGAAGCGGAGGCGCAACACCTCCGGATCCTGGCGGGTCGGCACAAATTCGCCCCCTTTGACCAGAGCCTCATGGCGGGCCTCTTCATCGGCCGCCAGCATCTCCGTGAACTTGTCGAGCGCTGGCAGCACGCGGCCCTGTTCGCCGCGGATCCGCGAGTAGTGCAGCTTCCATTGTGCCGTCACCGTTCCGAAGTAGCGCTGCACATCCTGCCACCACGCGGGGGGGTGACGGGTCAGGCGGCGATCCAGCGTGACAATCAGCGTCCCGTCGCGGAGTGGCGTGAAGAAGGAAAGGGAAACCCGGGGGCCGGCTCCGGAAATCGGGACAATCCGTTCCAGCGTCGCGTAGGTCTTTTCCTCGTCGTTGACGAGGATCCAGCGATGCGCTTCGGCATAGCCCGCGCTTTCCAAACGTGAGATCTGAGCCTGCCGGAAACCGAAATGTCCCATGCGGTTCAGCCATGGTGCCATGCGGCGCTTCACGTCGCTCGGAATGACGTAGGTGTCGCAGGGGTGGGCTTTCACCCGGTAGCGCCGAACATTCGTCAGTGCCACGAAGGCACAAAGGAGCGGAAGCCCGGTAGCAAAGACCAAGGCAAGCAGGACGAGTCCTAAAGTCATCCCTAGAAACGCTGGGGGCATCCGGCGCCTAGTAAGATGAAAGGTTTTAAAAAATCAAGCTGGTTTTACTTTCATGCAAGTCCCTTTTTACGTGATTGCTTAAAATCATAAGCGGTAGACTTGCAGGAGGGCTCTCAGGTCAGAGTGCCCGTTTTTAATGAGGTGTGAACTCGATTTTAGGTATTGTGAATCAGCTGGTTGCGAGATTTTGTCGGGGGCTCTGGCCAGCCGCCTTCCGAGGCCTTGGCTTTGTGGCAGCGGCCCGTCCGTCAGTTCAACCTTCACCCTTTTTTCCTCACTCTCTCGGTCAAAATCTAACCGGGAAGCTTCCCTGAATAATTAAGAAGCATTAATATTTTCGCAAAAAATGCAGAGCATATTTTGCAAGCCTCTGATTTCAAACGGTCTGCTTATTTCCGGGATAATTCGGGGGCCTCGGCACCGTGAAGGGGGCAGACGTGATTCAAGGATGCTCCTTGGAGCGAGCCTCCGCCCAGCCATGGGGGAAGAGCCTTCTGGGTCCCGTTCCGTTGGTCCACCAGCTTGAGGCGAGGACCGTTTTCCCGGACGAGACTCAGGGTCGCCCCCCCGGCAAGGGGGTATTCCCAAGTCTCCGGCAGTTTGCCGGACTTCTGGCGATAAGCCTCCAGGCGAAGGGCGGACAGCGCGGTGAGCCGGCGCCAGGTTGCGAGCCGGTGGCCTTCGCAGAAGGCGGCGATGTAATCGGCCTCACCAAGCGCGAGCGAAGGATGCTCTGTCATCTCCGCGGGGATCTCGCCCACCTTGCGGGACTTCTTCCAGTGCCGCGCGAGCGCCACCGTAGCGGGCGTCGCGTGGGACTCGAAAAGCCCGCCATGAAGTGCCGACCGGATTTGACGGTAGCTTTCTTTCCAGAGCCACTCCGGGGAATTGGCCGACGCAGGGCTCGGGACCTCTTCTCTGGTATCGCCCAAGCCGAGGGAGCGTTCCATATGCTGGCTCGCCCAACCTTCCACCAACAGGAGGTTCTCCACTTCCGGCAGCGGGGCTTTGTTGAGTTGGTTGATGCGGCTTTCGATCCGGCTCAGGGTGGCGGCATCCAGTTTGCCGCTGGCGGCGAGGGTTTCGACCGAGGCGAGTGCCCGCATCTCGGCATCGCGGAAAAGCTCGCGCTGGTCCTGATTGCGGGGCGGCTCAAGCGAACTCACGGCGTGGAGCATGACTTCCGCGCGGCGCGCCGCTTCGGTCAGGCGCCCTTCACGGGTTGCCGCTTCCATCCTTCCGCAGAGGACCTCCATCCATATGGAAAGGTGGCTATCTTCGATGAGATATTCCTGGTTCACCTGACCCGCATCGGCCCAATTGATCTTGTCGAGCGAGGCCGCAAGGGCATTCGCCTTGCCGCTCAACTCCTGGCGTTTCGCGGCGGGAAGGACCAGGCCATTGTCGTCTTCAGGCATGAGGTCCGCGGTAGTGGCCGCCAGGTTTTCGAAAGGTTCGATGCGGTCTTCAGACAGCGTCGAGGTCCGGTGAGGATAGCTTTCGGAGAACTCTCTGCTGGCTTCGGCATATTTTGACATGCCGTGGATCCCGGACATGAAAACCAGTGTGGCGAGCCCTACCACCAGCGCGAGCGGAAGAAGGCTGGTCACTGCATAGAAGCCGCCACCGAAGAAGCGGGTGATCATCTTCGGCTTCTTGCGGAGAACCTCGCCTAACAGCACATCGATCTGGCGGAACCAATCGTGGCTGCGAAGGAAGGCATCATTCTTCTCCTGACGGACGCCGGTGAAAATCTTCCGTAGGGCCTCGGTCTCATCTTCCACACCACCTGCCCAGCCGAGCTTGCGACCTCCGCGGACCACTTTGATCATCTTGAAGTCCCAAGCCAGACCGCCGAACATGCCCAGAGCGATGTAGCGCAACACCCGCGATTTTACCGTGAAGGAGGCAATCAAGGTCGCCAACGCAGAGACCCCCGTGAAAAAGGGCCGGAAAATCGGAAGATCGCGGAACAAGAGGAGGTCCACCACGCGCCCGCCATCGAGGGGGAGGAAGGGCAGGAGATAAAAGGAATTCATCACCACCGCCAGCGCCGCGATGTTGAGGATCGCTGCGGGCATGATCGGGAAGAAAAACCCGGCCACAAGACAGAGAAGCCCGAGGAACAAGCCTGGCACCGGGCCGGCGAGGATCACGACCAGATGCTGCCACGCCGGTGCCTGAAGCTTGCGCCCCAAGTCGGTGGGACCGAAGAAGGGCACGAAATACCGGCCCATCCCGGTGAATCCGAAAGCCTTCATCATGATCCAATGGCCGAACTCGTGCACGGCCAGGATCGTGAGCACCTTGAGGATGGTGAGAGGGATCGAGTCCCTTCCCAAAGCTGCCACCACCACGATCACGGTGGCGATCAGGATCCCCAGCTTCTTGGCCCGGTAGGTGTTGTTGGAGGCGGACTTTGTTAGATCGCGGAAGCGCCGGATGTCGCGCTCCACAAGCTCTTCCACGCTGGGACCCGTGGCCCCGCTCAGTGCCATGTCATCGTCGTCGTTCTTGCCCTTTCCCTTGACCACGGTGGCAATGTCGCGGCGGCGGCCGGAAACTCCGCCGTTGAAGAGCAAGAGGAATTCTCGGATCGCGAGTTTCGGCAGGCGTGCGGTCGATGCCTGAAGTGCCGGCGACGTTTCTCCATTCGGCAGGTAGTCTCCCGATGCCGCCATGGCATCGAGCACAGCTTGCTCTTCATCGGCTAACCGGATGGAGAGCTGTTGGGGAGCCGGCAGTATGGGGGTGGCGGTGCCTTGGGCCGCCTCTACGGACGCCTGATGCGTCTGGACCTGGGCTTCGATCGTCGGGAAGTTGCGATAGCTCAATTGCCAGTGCTGCGGCAGCTGAGGAGCATAGGGTCGGTCCGCGGTAGCGATTACCCGGCCATCGCTCAGAAAGCTCATAAGGGTTAGCTTGAACCGCGGCGAACTGCCGTCTGCCGATGCTTTTCCTTCGAGAATCGCCAAGGCCTTTGTCACCGGATTTGCCATCCGCCATGAGATCTCTTCCAAGCCCTCGTCCTCGGTGCATTCCTGCAGAGGAAAGCCAAGGAAACCCAGTCGGCCGATCCATGGCTGCGAGAAGCGGAGCAGTTCTTCCGAAATTTTCGCCGGAGGAATGGGACGGCGGGCGGTCATCCGCCACCGTTTCCCCCGTAGCTTCACCATCGTGAAGACAAGGACCAAGGCAGGACATAGGACGACGACTCCCAAGTAGGCGGCAAACCACCAGGATGGGAGCAGGAGGTTGAAGGGCGACATGCCAAAGGGCATATCCCTGATTATTAAAAATTATTTCTCCCTACAATAAATAATAAGGAATATTTAAAGATTTTGACCTTTAAAAGGTCTGATGTAGAGCTGTTTACAAAGGTTTTTTGGAGGATCCGTGCTGGAAGGCGAGCGAAGGACTCAGGGGGGCTAAGATCGATCCGTCCTATCAGCGCGCCTGCTATCTGGAAGGGGATGAGCAAGGGCGAGACGGGACCTTCATCACTAATTCTTCATCTTCCGAGCCTTGACGAAGAGAATCAAACAATTGCTCGTCTCAGAGCATGACTTGTCTCACCTCCCGCTCTGCCTCCCCTCTGAGCTTGTGTCTGATAGGCCTCGCCAGTGCTCTTTTCTCCGCCTTGGGGATGGCGCAAGTCCTCCCGGCACCGCAGCCGAGAGCCCGGGTCTACGACATTGCCTTGAAAAATCATGAGGCGGTCCTTGAGACGGAGTCGATGATCGCGGTGGCGACCTCGGTCTATGTCGATCACCAAGTCGTTACCCCGGGCCACCGTTGGGAAACGGTCCGCTTCTCCGATCCGGACGGCAGCAATGCCAGCGAGCGGAACGTGCTCAGCACTTGGGACGCCCGGGAAGGAAGCGTTGCCCAAGGCTCGGACGCCTTCCTGAAGTCCAGCACGGGCTACCGGGTGGTCAACCGTGACCCCTCTGTCGAGGTGCGTAACTTGGGAGGATTCGATGTCTGGGAGCTCGGGGCGATCACAGACGACTACATTATTGTCCATACCTCGGCGGCGCAGGATGGCGACGAAATCGAGTTCCGCGACCGGAATACCTTCCAAGCCTTGGGTCGGGTCGTCTGCAAGGTGCGGCCCGTCAAGATGGTGGCACTGGAGAACGAGATCCTCTTCGCCTCCCAGGATGGGAAGGGATACCACCACTTCCACCGCATGCCTTACCCGGATTTTAGCAAGGGCAGCCTTGTGAAGGTCAAGATCACGAATGTGCCGGGCACCTTCGGCGGAATCTCCCATTTCGGTCCGAATTTCGCAGTGGCGAGCGATTTGAAGGGGCAGATCCAGATCGTCCGCTGGGCTGATCCCGCGAAGGCGGGGAAGGCGGGAATTTACCCCGTGCCCGAATATATTACCCAGTGGACTGAAACCGATGGCAAGTTGCTGAAGTACGGGTCGCTTCCGTTCTCACTGTCCGAGGTCAAATTCGGCAACAAGAGCATCTCGTTCGAGTCGATCGGGGTGCCGCCGATTGTCAGTCAAGCTTGGCTCATTCCTACCAACGGTGCCGGGCTATTCTTCAAGGGGCCGCGGTCCGGCAATACCAATTTGGATGGGGTGAAGTGGTTTTACCGCTTGGATCCAACGGCGGGGCACCAACTCTCCGTGCCTCCGGTGACTACAAGTGGGGAAGCAAGCCTCCGCTTCGTGGTCAAGCTGGACCGGCCTGCCACTTCTCCGGTTTCGTTCGACTATGAAGCAGTGGGGGTGACAGCCAGCTTGGGAGATGACTTCACCGCTACCTCCGGAAGTCAGGTTCTCACGGTGGGGCAATCGGAAGTCTTCATTGATGTGCCTTTGGTCACCGATTCGATTGTCGAGCGTCCGGAGACCCTTGAACTTCGGATCACCGGCTTGAGCGGTGCCTTCTGCGATGAGCCGGTGGCGACCGGGCGGATCATCGGATCCGGCAAGCGGGTGATTCAGGAAGTGGCTGATGACGGCGGTGCGATTAGCTCGACGCTGGCGGATGGATGGCAACTGGCGGATGCGAAGCGGGTGCTTGAATTCGCCGGCGGCAGTGCCACCGCGAGTAAGTACGGCTTTGAAAGCTTCATCCCGATCCCTGGAAACGGTGGCGCTTACTACTATGCTCATGGTAGCGTGAACGAGCGGGTCCAGATCTGCCAATTCGACGCGACGACGGGTGAGCTGCTGGAGGTCTTTGCGGATGTTCCGCGAAAGCGGGACGGTGATACTTTCATCGTTGCCAAGGGCGCGGGATATTCACGTTACGGATTCTTCGACGGATTACCCGTGATCAACCTCGAAAACGTCTCGGTTCGTGAAGGATCGGGGGTCCAAACCTTCGCCTTGGATCACGAACGCTACACCGGGCAGCATAGCTTTGTGACCACTTGGAGCGATCCCTCGGCAGTGTCGGGAACGGTAAATATCCCGGCCAGATCCACGGGTCCCTTCCGTTTGGAGATCGGGGTGGATGACGACACCCTCCAGAGATATCAGCAGCCGGTGGGGGTCACCATGATTGTCACCAACCAGACGACGGGGACGACAGGGACGATGATCTCCTACGTGAATGTTGTCGAAGATGACGTGTTGGACGCGACCGCCTCTGTCCCGACAACGACAGTCGAAGCCGGAGCGTTGGCCGCCCATGGTAACCGACTTTGGCTTGGCCAGAACAACAGGCCGCTCTTGGAGAACTTCAAGTTCGAGAGCGGAGTCTTGAAGCCAGCCCCCAAGATCACACTGCCGAAGAATGCCAAGCTGCAGTGGTACGATTTTAACAACAACGGCAGCGGCCAAGGGATCGCCTTCGACGGGCAGCGCGTCGTGAGTGGCTCAGGTGTCCTCAGTCAAGGGATGGCCGTACTTAGCGGGGCGGCTTCGGCCAGACCCAAGGCGAAGATTTTCACTACAAATCTGACCCATACCAGCCATCTGCTGGTGCCGGGCTACATCGTGATGAGTCGCACGGAATTCCATCCCGGCTCGCAATCGCCAATTTATTTCTACGACGCGAAGAACAAGCTGGCGCGAACCTTGACGACCGGCGGCGGGGATGCTTCTGCCTTCGGCTATTCCATGGCGGTCGCGGGAGATATCCTCTGGATCGCAGCGCCGCGCCTGAATGGTGCGGGCGGACGCGTGGAAGGCTATTCGTTGAGTAACAACTTTTCGTTGGTACGCACGCTGGTCAGCCCGGAACCGGTTAGTAACGGGATTTTCGGTTTTTCGATTTCAAGCTCCGGCCCATACCTCGTTATCGGTGAGCCGTCGACGACCGCTCCGGGCGCGGCGTGGGTGTATTCCGCGGACGGAACCGCCTTGCTTAAGCGGCTCGGTTCCGGAGCGAGCTCGGGGCCGGATGCCTTCGGCTCCCAAGTGACGACACGCGGCGGACGTATTCTCACCGGTATCTGCCCGCTGACCGATTTCTATGCCTTCGCCGATGGACCCGTAGTCTTCCCTCCGATTTTCGAGGGACATCGGCCAGTCCTTCTTTGGACGGATATCAACGCCACGCCGAAGCGAATCCTGCCGACCACATTTGCGAATTTCGGCCACTCCAGCGGGAAGCGGATTGCGTTGCTAGATGATTGTGCGGTCTTCACCTCGCAGACGGAGACGACCGGTAGTCTTGAGGTTTACTCTTTCTCGGCTGCTGCTTCCGCGACGTCCTCGACATCGCTCACGTCGATGACTGCCTCCCCAACTCCGGCATGGCCTGCCGAAGGTGCTCTCGAGCCAAGCTGGTCCTTCGTCACAACCGAGGAAGGAGCTACCGAAGTTAGGGTGGAGCTGGGCACCGCGCCGGCGGAGGCTGACAAGGTGATCGTCGAGTGGTCGGGAGATCTGAAAGAATGGACGAAGGTTGCCGATTGGAAGGGCTCGGTCATTTCGGCGCGAAATGTTTCGTCGGCTGCCTCCGAGGGGAGTGTGCTGAAGTTGACTCTCTCCACCGAAGATCCGGCGACAGGCTTCTTCCGCTTGCGGACGATAGAGGACTGACTTCCTGCTTAGGTAGCCCCGCCTGCGCGGGGCTATCGGGCCATCCCCTTAAGGTTCATTTCATCCGTCCACCAAGGACCGCGCGTATTGAAGGGTATCGATTTCATCGACCCCCTTGTCCCGGCGGATCGCGTGGATCCGGGGAAAACGCATCGCGAGGCCGGAATCGTGCCGCTTGGACGGTTGGATGGAATCGAAGGCAATCTCCAGCACGATATTGGGCTCCACGAGGTGCTTCCGTCGGTCGGTGCTTAGCGTATGCTTCCGGAAATGTTCCGTGAGTTCCTCGATCTCCGCATCGGTCAGGCCGGAGTAGGCCTTGCCGATGATTCGGAGTTGGCCGCTCAAGCTGTCCCGGACCGCGAAGGTGTAATCGGACAGAACCTCGGCGCGCTTGCCGTGACCTTGTTCGGCGGCGACCACCACGCAATCCAGGGTGCTGGAGGTTTTTAGCTTCAGCCATCCCTTCCCGCGGCGGCCTGGGGAATAAGGGCTGCCGGGATCCTTGGCGATCAGCCCTTCATAACCCTCGGCCCGGGCTTGCTTGAAGGCCAGATTGACCTCTTCGGCATCCTTGGCGCGGGAAACGGCGATCTGTTGGAAAACCGCTGAAACAAGCGCTGCCCCGCTCATCCGATCCCGGCGTTCGGCCAGCGGATGGGTGAGAAGGTCGTCGCCATTGTGCCATAGCAGATCGAAGGCAATGAAGCGGACAGGCGGCAAGGCCGGGGAATCGAGAGCAACCGTTGCGTTGGAAGGGAAGAGATCACCCTGCTGGGTGGAAATTCTGCCCAAGCGGGTCTGCAGATCATGGAAAGTCAGGCGGCGGCCTTCCGCATGGGCGATGATTTCACCATCGAGGATGAAGTCACCCGGTAGCGATAGCGCCGCTTCGATGAGCTCGGGAAACTCGGCATCCAGCGGTCGAAGGTCGCGCGAAAAGATCCCGGCACGCTCGCCCTGCTTGTGGATCTGGGCGCGGATGCCGTCGTATTTCGGTTCCAGCCAGATTCCCTCCGCATGGCGTTCCGACATGGCTGCGCTGAGGGAGGCTGCATCCGGCATCGGGGAAGCGAGCATTACCTTCAACGGGACAAAGGGCCGGAGCGACGCCTCCTGAAGGGTCTTTCGTTTTGCCAATCGCGCGGTTTCTCCGAGATCGCCGGTCAGCATGTGGGCGTGGCGGACCGCCGCGGGATCGGCTCCAAAAGCCTCTGCCACCGCATCTTCCACCAGACCCTCTTTCAGTCCGATCCGCAGGTCACCGGTGAGAAGCTTCACCAAGGTTTCCCCCTCGGCAGGATGCAGGGTCCTCAGTCGCGAGGAAAGCAGGTCGATGCGCGCCAAAGAGCCCGGAGCCTTTGCCAATTCATGGAAAAACGTCGCCAGTCCGGCTAGATCCAGCGGCTCCGGCTTTAGCAGAAGTTCCTGCAGCAGGAGCCGCGTGGTCCGGGCCGCATCATTCTGGGAGAGCGAAATTTCCCGGTAGCGCTCCTCACGGGCACCGGGAATCTTCAGCAGCGCCCGACGCAGCGTGGCTCCGCCGGTATGCGCGGCCCGACGGTCCGAGGCACGCGGCAAGGCCCGGCCGGTCAGCCACATCGCGGCGAGGGCCAGGTCCTCCTCGCTTTCCAAGCCACGCAGGTAAGCGGCGAGATGCTTGATCTTCTCCAAGCGGCTGCTGGTTTCGCCTGTGAGGCGGCAGAGGCTCGTGAAGTCCGCCAGTGCGCAGATCGGCCGGACGTGACGGGCGCTTGCGGTAGTTTGAATCCCGCTGCCGCCGGTCAGGGGGCCTCGCGCCGAAGGCTGGGCCAGAGCCAGTTCCATCTGGTCATTGCCCGCCGCCGACCAGGCATCGTGCCCGCGCAGCCGCATCTCCGCGGCGAATTCCCGTGCGTAGCCATGAACCGTCAGGATCTTCTTTGGCCGCACCCGCTGGACGCACTCGACCAGACCGGGATAGTCCGCGTGATCGGAAAGGGGAATGGCCTCATCCACCCGATAGCGGAAAGTCGCACCGGGCACCATGGCCCAACCGCTGAGCATTGCCACACGCCGGTTTCCGATCGCCCGCAACAGCTTGGAGCGTACCGCATTGGGCGGTGCCACCACCGCATGGCCGGACGGCACCGGTCCATCCAGCAACTTCGGCTCTGGCAGGCACCGTAGGCCGGCCTCACGGCAGGCGCGCGTCATGTCCGCCACGTTCGGATGCAGCACCGCGGGAATCCCGTGTTCATGGAGCAGCGCCAGCGCTTCCTGGGCCTTGCCCAGAGAATAGCCGAGAAGCACCGGCACCTCGCCGTCCGCCAGGGTATCGTGGACGAAACGCAGCACCGCCATCTCCACCTCCATCTGGGACGGAAAAACAAACTGCGGCAGGGCAAACGTCGTCTCCAGGATCAGGAGATCCGCCTGTTGGAACACCACCGGTTCCGCCGTCCGGCCCTTCCGCACCTTGAAGTCGCCCGTATAGAGCAGGGTGGCCCCATCCGCGATCCGGGTCACATGCAGCATCGCGGAGCCGGCGATGTGGCCCGCGGGCAGCAGACGCAGACGATAGCCATTCCGCTCGACCGCCGCATGGAAGTTCACCCCCAGCAGGCGGTTCTCCGCCACTCCGTAGCGAGACCGCACCAAACTGGCGGTCACCTGCGAACAAAGTGCCATTTCATGCCGCGCGAAGTGATCGGCGTGGGCATGCGAAACGAAGGCCCACGGCTGCGCGTCCCATGGGTCTAACCATAGGTCGGGCTCGGGGAGGTACAGGCCGCGTTGGAACCGGACTTCGATCACGCTTGGGGCGGCAGGGTGAGCCGGTTCGCCGGAAGGGCCAAGCCCGAAGCGCACCGAACACGTAAGAGGAATTCTGCGCGGATGTTAGAGGGGGAGCCGTGAGGCACGGGGCCTCTCGCCCGAAGGGTTTTCATCATGGCAAACATCCCGCCAAGGTGGCACGGGATGCCCGCTTGTCCCGGCATTTTCTTGCTTCGCCGGGTCAGATCGTGCGGGACTCCCAGCTACTCAAGCCCTCACGCGGCACCGAGCCGTCCGGGGGAGATCAAACCGGGACCGCAAGCAGCATCCGCAGTCTTGTCAGCGCCTTCAAAACCGCACGGCGGTTCTTGCCCGACGTCATCCACTGGGGGAGACGGCTGGCCATCGAGCTGTTAGCCCAGCCTGTTTCAGGATCCCGGCGGCGCTCGCGGAGCGGGGCGGCCACGTAGTCTTCCAGAAAGGCCAGGTGCCGCTCATTGTAGGCCCATAGGGTTTCGCCACAGCAGGGGGCCTGTAGCAGCAGCGGTAGGCGATAGTAATCATCCAGCCCCCGCCAATTGCGCCGGATCTCACGAGCTTTCCACTCTTGGCTGTAAGAGCATTGGGTGCAGACCAAGCGGCGCTTGCTGAACCAGCCCGGCCGCGCATCCGGATCGCTTTGTCGGGAAATCGCCCGCCCGGAGCAACGCGGGCACACCACCAGCATCTCGTCCATGAAATCATGGACAGGCTGACCTTCATCGTGAAAACGAGACGACTCGGGGGAAGAGGGCTTTCGATTCATGAGGGGGGAAGCCAGGAAGATATGAAACTCCGCCCCGGAAAGCCATCCCCGTATGAAGAAAAAAATCGTGAAGGCGCTGATTGTCTGACAGATACCCGGTTCATCACCCTGCCTGGCCATCCCTTGCCCGGAGGGCCATTTCCCGGGCAATCTCGTGCGCCGTGAGGATATAGGCATGGAGATCTCCTGACTCTCCAAACTCCCGGAAGCTCGCGGCCTTTTCGAGGGGATGCATCGTCACCTGCGCCTCACCCGCTCCGAAGATCAGGGCCGGCCCGTGCTCGCTCGACTCCCAGCGTCCGCCGTGCTCCGCCGCAAGCGTTTCTCCTAGATAGGAGCCGATCGCAAAAACCATCGCGTCCCCATCCATCCGGTCGATCCGCATGTAGCTGAAGCTGTTCTTCAACAGCTGCTCCATGAGCGGAGCGCTATCTTCCAGGGGTGCCTGTGCCGTCCCCGGATAGTCGCGTGCCAGATAGTCCCGGAACTTCGCCGAGAAGAGCGCGATCTCCTTCGGAGTGAAAGCCGCCACCCGCTTGAATAGCCCCACCCGGGCCTTCTTCATGTGGAAGTAGCTGTAGGCAAGCAGGCCGACGATGCCGAGGAGGATGAGTGCGATGATCTTGAACATGGGTGCAGGGAGGGCAGCGGTCTCACATCCATCAAGTTACTGCGGTGCTGTCAAAGCCGCCCCATTGTCCTGCGGTCCCAGTTTTTCAAGAAAGGGCACCACCTTGATCGCCCAGTGCGCCGGATCAGGATACGCCGATGAAGACGACCCGAAGGTGCTGCGCAGCATGTCCGTATCGATGATTCCCGGATTCAACGCCACTGCCGCCAAGCCGGGGGGGAGTTCTTGCGACAGCGCCTGCGTCAGCCCTTCAATACCCCATTTCGAGCAGCAGTAAGGAGCGACCTCGGCCGAGGTTGAGCGCCCCCAACCGGAGGAAAAATTCACCACCACACCCGTCCCGCGTGCGATCATCGCGGGCAGGAAGCCCCGGCAGATCAGGTGCACCCCATTCAGGTTCACGTCCATCACCCGGGCGAAGTCTTCCGGGGAGACTTCCCACAGCGGCGAGTTGCGGTTGATCACGGCGGCGTTGTTCAGCAACAGGTCCGGAGCCCCCGGACCGGCGAGGATGTCGGCTGCGAAGGCCGCCACATCGGCGGCCGAGGTGACATCGCAGCGCATGATCCGGTGTTTTTCTCCCAGCTCCTTGCCCAGCTGCTCTGCCGCGGAGGCATTGGTGCCGCATCCGGAAACCCTCCAGCCGCGGGAAACGAAAGATCGTGCCATTGCCAAGCCGAGCCCGCGGGTGCATCCGGTGATCAGGACATGCTTCATAAAACGGAGATTAGGGACGTCGATTTGAAAATGCAGGTCAGTTTTCAATCCGGTGCATCTTGCGACAGGAGGCAGCACCATTACAATGCAGCCATGATTTTCGAAAATCTCCTCCTACTTGCACAACATGCCCAACCCCAAGGGCAGGGTGGGGGTATCGGGATCGGCTACTGGCTGATCATCGGTGCCACAACGCTAGCGAGCATGCTCATCAGCGGGAGATTGAAGTCCCGTTTCAACGAGTATTCCCAGCTTCCGATCCGGATGACCGGTGCTCAGGTGGCGGAGGCGATGCTACGCCAGAACGGCATCAACGACGTCCAGGTGATCAGCGTCCCCGGACAACTTACCGACCACTACGATCCGATCAAAAAGACCGTGAATCTCAGTGAGCCGGTTTATCACGTGAACTCCGTCGCCGCGGCTGCGGTGGCCGCTCACGAATGTGGTCACGCGCTCCAGCACCAGCAGGCTTACGCATGGCTGAGCTTCCGTTCGAAAATGGTGCCGGCCGTCCAGTTTGCCAGCCACCTCCAGCAGTTCATCATGATGGCCGCCATGGTGGGTCTTTTCATGTTCAAGAGCCCTCTGATGCTCTGGGTGCTGGTGGCAGTTTTCGCCGTCACCGCGCTCTTCGCCGTGGTCACCCTTCCTGTGGAGTTCGACGCCAGCAAGCGGGCGATGGTCTGGCTGGAGCGCAGCGGGATCGCGAACCAGATGGAACATGATCGCGCCAAGAACGCCCTTTTCTGGGCCGCCATGACCTACGTCGCGGCTGCCGTGGGTGCCGTGGGGCAGATGGTCTACTGGCTCATGATGGCGCTGGGCAACCGTCGGAGCGAGTAAGCGTTTTCCTCAGCCCCGGCTCTTCTGAATCCGCCCCGCGGCCGATCGGATCTTCATCCGTCCCGGTCTGCGGGGCGGCCCTTTTTTTGGGAAGTCTCACGCCGCGCCTTGTTGACCCAGCCGATGTAATCGTATCTGCTGATACGCGGTCCGCTCGGAATAGGCGTTCGTTACCTGATCGTTGACGAACGCCTCTAGTACGAAATCCGACGGCGGACTACGCTATCGCTTCAGTTGTGAATAGTCGCGGGTCATCGAATAAGGGGTGTGAATAACTTAGCGAATAAGTTCACCAGGCACTTCCACTACATCCTCACCGGGAAAGACAAAGAACCGATCGCCTTTTTCCGGAGCGATAACCTGTCCTCCGGTAAAGCTTCCAAACGAAGGCAGGATTACCATGTCTCCCCGGACGATAAAGCAGGGTAGGCGCAGATTGGTACGCTTGCCGTCCGCGATCCGGACCACCGGGTGCCAATGCGCGGTTACCGATGGAACCCCCTTCGTGGCGTCCGCCGGGTCGTGGATGATCTGGAACCCGCCATAGCTCGCGGAGTCCTTCGGCGAGAGGAAAGGGGGGATTCTGAGAATCTTTCGATCGTGATTCCCGAGGGTCAATTCGATCGGGATCCGCATGTCGTTCACAAATGTTTCTAGCAGTTGTTCGATGTGCGGCGTGAGGCCTGCCGGGGAATGGAAGAGGTCGCCATTGATCACCAATCGTGTCGCTTCATGCCACGTGCACAAAGCTTTCAAACGTTTCAGATCCGCCTCGCTGTCACCCTCCGGAATGGCGAGACCTTGCGCTTGGAACGCGGAGGCCTTTCCAAGGTGAAGGTCAGCTACAACGAGAGTCCCATCGCTTAAGAGCACAGCCCCATCTCCACTTAAAACAATTGATTGATTTTGAAATTCGAGGTTCATTTTGAAGCAGCACGGTTGAGGTCTTGAAGCATTTGTTCCAGGCGGGTTGCGGCGTCGCCAGCAGGCAAGGTTGCCGAGAGTCGATCCGCCCACAAGGGGAAAGCCATCGGAGTTAAATTTTTCGTTTCAATCATATGTATTGGTCGTTGTTCGATGTCTTCTAGTGAGATCTTCAAACGACTGTATTCAAGTTGCTTCTCCATAATTTCACGCTGAGACTGGAGAAGCAGGAGATTCTCTGGATCGTATCGTTCCAGAACTTCAAACAGCAGACGGGAACTCGCTTGAATCTCCCGATGCGAACGAGTTTTCCGACCGGGGAGCTGAGGCAGGATGAGACCTGCTACCCGGGCGACCTCCCGGAACTGCCGACGCGCCAATTCGGCCGTATTCAAACACGCGATAAGATCCTCAAACAAATTATCAATCGATAGATTCAAGCGAATGATTTCCTCGCTCAGGTTCAGCCCTCGTCGTGCCGTCAGGCAGAATCCGTAGTCGTTCTGGGTAACGATGACATTGTCTTTCAAACGAAGACGGTAGGCCATCAACGAGCCGATCCCTTCGTGGACCAATCGTCCTGCCATCGGGTAAACAAACAGATGTTCACCTTCTCGTGAGCGGGTATGCTCGACGAGCAGGATCCGGTCGTCGGGGAGCTCGGACCACCGTTTTTGGATCGTCAGGATCGGGGCGATGCACTTCATTTCCGGCGCCGGTTTTCCCTCGCCGCGGAGGCGGGCCGCAGTGGCATGGGCCAGTTCGGTGGAGAGAGGCATCTTGCTGCCCCCCCACACCGCAATGTTCCCCCTCGCGTCCTTGGTCGCCAGCCGCACGGTCGCTACCTTTTGATGAAAACGGACGAGTTCTAGTTTTCTTCCTGCAAAGACAAGGAGGCTTCCCGGTCTTAAACGACTGATAAATCCCTCTTCCACCGTACCCAAGGTCTGTCCGCTCGCGAAACGGACAGTCACATGCGTATCGCCGGTGATGGTTCCAATCGAAAGTCGGTGTAGCTGAATCAAACGTTTGTCGTCGACGATATAGCGCCCATTCTCCAAGCGGGCCTTCTGATATCGGGGATAAGTGGATAACGCTCGACCTCCGCTGGAAATAAACCCTAGGCACCAATCCCACTCGATATCCGTAATTCCTCGGAAGGCGTGGGTCGAGCTTATCTCGCGCCGCATGGCCTCGGGCTCAAATGGCTCGCCGATTGCACAAGTCACCAAGTGTTGGACGAGGACATCCAGAGGTTTAAGCAGCGGCCGTCGTGATTCCAGATGTCGGATAAGCGCGGCATCGCGTACTGCGGCGAACTCCACCAACTCCATCGCGAAGGTCGGCACCCCCAGAATCCGGGATGCCTTTCCCGGCCGGTGACCGGATCGTCCGGCCCGCTGGAGCAATCGTGCGATCCCCTTGGGGGAGCCGATCTGAATCACTTGGTCCACGGGTGAAAAGTCTACTCCGAGGTCCAGCGAGGAGGTGCAGACCACGCACCGCAGGCTGCCCTCTCGCAGCCCTTGCTCCACCTTCGTCCGCTCCGCGGGATCCAGTGAGCCGTGGTGCATCGCGATCTGGTCTGACCACTCCGGTTTCAGAGCTAGCAGCTCTTGGCACCAGATCTCCACTTGGGAACGGGTATTGGTGAAAATCAGCGTGGTGTTAGCTTTCTCGAGATGCTCGAGCACTTGCGGCGCCAGTCGTGTTCCGATGTGTCCGGACCACGGGAAGCGGTCGATTTCCTTCGGAATGATCGTCTCGATTTTGATCTCCTTCTTCAGGTCCGCGGATACCGTCACCGCCCGCTCGTTGGCGGATAGGTCGCCCAACAGCACTTCCCGGGCTTGGTCGAGATTACCGAGCGTGGCGGAGAGTCCCCAGATTTTGAGATCCGGAAACCATGTCCGGAGCCGCGCCAGGCATAGCTCCGCCTGCACTCCTCGCTTCGAGCCCAGCAGTTCGTGCCACTCGTCCACGATGACTGCCTTTAAGCCGGACAGCTTTTGGCGTGTATCGTCGTGGGTCAGCATCAGGGACAGGCTCTCCGGCGTCGTGACCAAGCCGAAGGGTAGCGCCTTCCGCAGTTTCGCCCGGACATAGGAGGAGGTGTCACCGGTCCGTGCTTCAACCTGGAGCTGAGGGGCCAAGATTTCCAGCGGCTCGCGCAGCGCCCTCAGGGTGTCTTGGGCCAAGGCTCGCAAAGGGGTCAGCCAGATCACCGCGCAGCCGGCTGCGGGCGGGGTCTTGATCGCCTCCGCCACCGGCCCCAGCCATACTGCCAGCGTCTTTCCTTGGCCCGTGGGGGCGTGGAGGAGCCCGGATTTGCCCGCGCTGTAGGCTGACCAGACCTCCTTTTGGAAAGCGAAGGGCTTCCAGCCGCGCTGCTTGAAGAAGGGCTGGAGGGGCGAAGCGGGCATCGTCCTGATAGAGGAAGCGCGGGATCTAGGGGTGGCAAAGGATTTCAGCTGTCTTCACAAGCTTCGGGGTTCCGCAGAACCACGGATCACAGGGCGTCCCCGCTTTTTCACCCGCAAATGGCGTCGAAGGGGCTGGCGCAACGCGGGCGGCCGGTGCTAAGGCTGGCCTTGTGGATCAAGACCTCCCTCCGGCCTTGAGTCTGGCCCCCCTCAATCAAACTGGCTCGTCATCGCGACGGATGCCGCTTCGTGCCCGCATGCTCGGGCCGGTTATCTGGCTGGCATCGCTGATCTTATGCATTGGCATGAGCCGCCGCGAGGCTGCGGTGACGAAGGTCTTCCTCGCTCGTCCCCATCAGAACATCCTGGGCATCCTGGCGATCCTTACCACTGCCCTCTTTCTCGGCTTCCTCCTGAAGATTCACGCGGATCTCAAGAAACGCCGCGCCGGATTCACTCCGGGCGCGAATGGTCAGCCGGAGTGACCATTCCGGATGATTTCAGGGCGTGCTCGGACCGCCCGCCGTGGCTAGGCCTGCCAACAAGCCACCCAGAAATCCTAGGATCGACACGATCGTCCCCAGAATCATGAGGATGCCTACGAATTTCCAGAAGGAGCGGTGGTGTTCGAGAGCCTTGTCCAAGTCCGTGACCGAGCCGCTCATCATCAGGTGCATGATCGCCGTGCCATACTTCCACAGCCGGAGCGTTGGAACGAGGTAGATGGCCGCCAAGAGAAGATAGATAGCACCGAGGACCACCAGCATGCCCATCTCGGACGCGCCGGCCTTGGACATGCCTGCGAAGGTCATCCCTACCATCATGATCACTCCGAAGAGGGCCATCACTCCTGTCATGATGAATCCCAGGATCGCGCAGAACCTCACCCACGGCTTGGTGGCAGCCAGGCCTTGGACCACTCCGATGGAGGTGGCGCTGCTCGCGGAGAGAGGGGGCGGGGCTCCTCCATGAATACTGGGTTGATAAGGATTGTCCATGATCAGGGAATGAGATTCAGGAGGAAAGGGGTTACCGGGGTTTTGGCATCGTTGCCATGATGGTCATCATCATGATCAGGAAGAAAATCACTCCGGTCACGAAACCGACGATGATCAGGATGCTGAGGGCTTTCCAGAAGCCCCGCTGCTGGGTGATGACTTGCTCCAGATCTTCCATGCTGCCCGAAAGACGGAGTCTCTTGATGGCGCTGCCAAACTTCCAAAGCTTCGCGGACGGGAGCAGGTAGAGTACGGCGAGAACCAGATAGAAGATCCCCAAGGTGGGGATAAAGGGGGTGATGTTCGGTGGGGGTGCTCCGCCCGGCGTAGGAGGCGGGGTTGCCGGTTGCCCGATTACCACGCCGAAGAAGGTCATCATGATCCCGTAAGCCAAGGTCATCAGGGCGCCGAGAAAGCCCATCACCGCGCAAAAAACCACCCAAGGTCTCGTGGCACATAGAATCTGGACGGAGCTGGGGCTGACCTCCAGGGACATGCCCGGGGCAGCCGCGGGGTTGCTGGGTGGATAGGGAGTCTCCATTTGCCCCAGACTAACACGCCTCTCCCTCACCGGGGCAAGAACTCCCGCCGTTTATCCGTCCTGCTTGTTCCTCTGTCTTTCCAGCACGATCGGGATCGGCCCCATCGCCTTGCCGCTCGCCAGCACTCGATGGGGGAAGGGCATCTCGATGCCCTCCCGGTCGAAGGCTTCCTTGATCCTCAGGGGGACCTCGTTCTTCACCTTCATCACGTCCTCCTTGATCGTCCATGCACCGATCATGAAGTTGAGGGAAGACTCGCCGAAGCCATTGAAAACAATCACTGTCTCCGGTTCATCCAGCACCGCGGGATGTGCGTCGGCCACTTCCCGTAGCACGCGCATTACCTTGTCGATCGCTTCATTGTATCCCACGCCCACGGTGAGATCCACGCGCCGGATCGGATAACGCGTCACAGTGACCACGTTGGTCTTTACCAGCGTCTCGTTCGGGATGCGGACGGAACGGTTGTCGAAGGTGCGCAGGGTCAGTGCCATCAGGCCGATTTCCTCGACCGTGCCGGTAAAGGTGCCCACCTCGATGACATCGCCTTTCTCGAAAGGCCGTTCGCCCACGATGAAAAGCCCCGAAATCAGATTGGAGAGCGAGGTCTGGGAGGCGAAGCCGATCGCCACACCCGCGATCCCCGCCGCACCGAGCACCGCTGCCAGGTTGAATCCGAACTCTTGCAGGACTCCCACGAGGATCATCACGTAGCCCGCATAGCGGACGATCCGCGCCAGCAGGTTTCCGCCTTGTTCGCCGAGCCGGTGGCGTAGGACCCGCGAAACGATCCGCGAGGCCAGTAAGACTGCCGGGATGCCGGTGGCCAGCACCACCGCGGCCTTGGCGGATTTCTGCAGCAGGGGGCTGCTCCAGAAGGTCGAGATGAGATCGTCGAACATCAGTCGTTGGGTTGCTGCACCCCGAGAAAGGTGGAGAATGCCTGCTTCAACATGCTGCGCCGCACCCGCCCCAGTCGGGGCGGCGTGAGTTCCACTGCATTGCTTGCATCGCCGAATGGCTTCTTGCCGAAGACGATCCCGCTCAGCGAGTCATCTTTCTCGCCGGTCTTGATGCGCGCGTGGTTCGACCACAAGCGGCCGAGATGCTCGAAGATCGCGAGGTGCCCGGTTTCATAGAAAAGTCGCTCGAAGGGCAGCGTGTGCGAGCCGGTGTTCGCGATCTCGATGGTCGAGATGATGGAAAGCTCCTGCCAATCCTCGGGGATGAATTGTCGCCGCGCACGGGTCTTCACCGAATAGCACAGGGTCCCGGAGATGGGCGTGCCGTGCCAGGTGTTCGAGGGCGGATCGCTTGGCCAGGAACTCAGCCGCTCATACTGGCTCTCGCTGTGGGCATTCAGCTCGATGAAGGCGGGGATGCCCACATAGAAGTTTGCCTTCGCCCGCGGTGAAAGGTGGAGGGAAGCACGGGGTCGCACGATGACCGGACGATCCGGGAATACCGGGCGGAAGCGTAGCTTCACATCCCCCGGCCCGCGGTCCCAGCGTTCCCACGGCAGGTCGTCTGGAGGCATCTTGGCATCGTCTAGCAATCGCCGCTGTTCTCCGTAGAGCGCGGCCACTCGCCATTCCTCGAGGACACTGAGCACCACCAGCGTCAAGCCGCCGAAGTCGGCACGCAGCCATTCCCCGTCCTGCAGGGTTCGTTCATGCCAGCGTTCCGAGGCGGCCATGGCCTTAGGAGAAAGCGGAGCTTGTTCCGAGGCAATGCCGAAAGGTGCTTCGCCGGATTGACGGACAGGCGGCGAGCGGCCATGCGATAGGGGATGAATGAGGAAATCCGCGCCTTGGAGAACGAGATCTACGAGATGTCGAAGAAGCTCGCTGCCCTGCGTAAGGCCGCGGAAACGGAGGAAGTCCCGGACTTCACCTTTCAGACCCTCACCGGACCAGTGAAGCTTTCCTCGCTCTTCGCGGGAAAGGACGTCCTTTTCGTGATTCACAATATGGGGCAGGCCTGCCGCTACTGCACCCTCTGGGCGGATGGTTTGAACGCCTTTCTACCCCATCTCGAGGACCGTTTTTCCGTGGTGCTGCTCTCCAAGGACTCTCCGGAGATCCAGCAGCGCTTCGCCCACTCCAGGGGCTGGCGTTTCCGCATGGCCTCCCATGCCGGCAGCACCTATCCGGCGGATCAGACCGTCACCCCGGGTGAGCCGGACATGCCGGGGATCGTGTGCTTTATCCGGGAGGGCTCGAAGATCCTTCGGAAAAATTCGGCCGAGTTCGGTCCCGGCGACCAGTTCTGCGGGATCTGGCCCATTCTCTCGCTCGCAGGTCTTTCCGATGGTGACTGGATCCCGCAGTACTCTTACTGGAAGCGACCGACGAAAGAGGCCATGGAAGACGGCGGGGAGGGGCTGCCATAGCGGCCCAGGCAGCTTGGGGACCACTCGAAGGGGTTCTTGGCACCCTGTCGCTCTGGTAAACCTCCGCCATGTCTCATTCTGCTTCCGCACCAATCCGATTGCCCGGTGTGGGCCACCTTTCGTCCGGATCACCTGTTATTTCCCTGTTTTATCAGGCGGAACAGGCTGCCTCCCGGGAGGGTTTTCGAGGGGATTTGGCTCCGGAATCTGCGGGTGAGACCGGCCTTTCGACACTTGTTGCTCCAAAGTCCCTCCATTTCAAAGTCATCGGGCTGCGCGAAGCCGCATTTTTCCCCGGATGCCACGCGGATTTTGCGTGCCGGTTGACCGCAGGGTTTGCTCGTTCTACGAATTCCCCATGGACTTGACCACGACGGCATACGGCACTTGGAGCGCAGGACGCTTCATGCACTTCGGTGAGACGCTTTCAGAAGAGCGCTTCCTCTCCTGCATCGCCACCGCGTGGGACGCGGGCATCCGCACCTATGTCACCGCCGACGTCTACGGCAACGGCAAGGCCGACGAGTTGCTCGGCCAGGCTCTCGCGGATAAATCGCGCGACGAATACTGCCTCGTCGGCATGGTCGGCCACGATTTCTATGAAGGCCAGCGCCAGGGGGCGAAGGGCTATCCGCGCTTCACCGATCCCGAGCTTCACCAGTCCAGCCACTACCGCGATTACCTGCGGAAGGCCTGCGAGAAGTCGCTCGAGCGCTGCCGCACCGACCGCTTCGACCTGCTGATGCTGCACAATCCCGATGAGACCGGATACACCAGCACCGCTGTCTGGGATGGTCTGCGCGCCCTCAAGGCGGAAGGCCTCAGCGAACGTCTCGGCCTCGCTCCCGGACCGGCGAACGGCTTCTCACTCGATATCATCGACTGCATCGAAAAATTCGGCGCGGATATCGATTGGGCCATGCTCATTCTCAACCCCCTCGAACCATGGCCATCCTGCCATGTGCTTCCGGTCTGCGAGCAGCACGGTGTGAAGGTGCTTACCCGCGTCGCCGACTACGGCGGCCTCTTCCATGGCGACATGAAGAAGGGCCACCAGTTCAAGCCTGGCGATCACCGCTCCTACCGTGCCGAAGGCTGGGTCGATCACGGCCTTGAGAAGATCGAGAAGATGAAGCCGATCGCGGAAAAGCACGGCCTCTCGTTGATTCAGTTCGCCAGCATCTGGAATCTCAGCCAGCCCGCCGTGCAGAGTGTGGTACCGACCTTCATCCAGGAAGCAGGGGAAGGTGCCCGTCAGATCGAAGAGCAAATCAAGGACTTCGCCGCCACCCCGGATATCCGCCTCAGCGCCGAGGAATCCGAAACCGTCCGCCAGATCGGTGACAACACCGGCTGCATGATGCTGAAGGGTGCCAGCAAGCGCCACAGCATCAGCGAGCGCCCTGACGAATGGCCGATGCGTGAGGATCTCCTCGAGCTCGCCGGCCGCCACGGCCTCGGCGACAACTGGTGAGCTTTTGGGGGCGGAATCGCTTTGAATGGAGGGGCGGGCGGGCCGCGGCTTAGGCTCGCTCCAACTCCTCTAACAGGTTCACCAGCTCGGGGTGCTTCTCCACCCATACCGACACCGAGCCCCCATTGCACCGGAACTCCGCCCAG
This sequence comes from Luteolibacter luteus, assembly GCF_012913485.1. Lineage (GTDB taxonomy): Bacteria > Verrucomicrobiota > Verrucomicrobiia > Verrucomicrobiales > Akkermansiaceae > Haloferula > Haloferula lutea. The sequence goes on from NZ_CP051774.1 coordinate 5,323,029, forward strand.
CCATCGCCATTCGAGCGGATCGTCCCTCCGACATGCCCGGTGATGTCGGTGAACTCGGTGTCCTTCCTTCCTACTTCCATCCACTTGGTGCCATCCGGCCCGTCACTGAGCAGCACCGCCATTGCATGGGGATGCTGCTCTGTTCCGAGCCTCGTCCAGCCGATCGTGTTGAAATGATCGATGTAACTGTACTGCGGGCCATGCGCGAAGTGCATCCGCGCCAGTAGCAGTCGGTCGAGGATCCACCGGTGAGAGCTTAGGGATATGTGGTATTCAATCCCGTCCCGGCCCTTGCCCGTGTAGTCGGCTCCATAGTAGTCCGCGTGGAAAATGCAGGGATACCCTTCCGCCCGTAGAAGTATGATCGCGTAGGCAAGCGGCTTGAACCATGGCTCCACCGGAGCTTCCAAGGCTTGAAGTGGCTGGGTGTCGTGGTTCTCCACTAGCGTCACGGCATGCATCGGGAACTCCTTCATCAATGTGCCGTCCAGGATGCGGCCCATGTTGTAGTTCCCGCCTGATTTGCTGGCCTGGTGGAAGTTGTTCTGAAGTGGCGCATCGAAGAGATTCAACCGGCCGCCCGTGTGGCCGATATACCAGCTCAGAGTCTCGATCCGGGGCGTCCAGTATTCTCCCACGCAGAAGAGGTCGCGACCGACCGATGCTTCCATCTCGTCTAACCAGTCGTTGAAGAAATCACTCTCAATGTGTTTGATGGCATCCAGCCGGAAGCCATCGATCGGCGCAATCTGAAGCATCCACTTGCCCCAGTGTTTTAGTTCGCCACGGACCACGGGGTGATCCACCTCCAGATCGCAGCCCATGAGGTAGTCGTAGTTGCCCTTCTCAATGTCCACCTGATCCTCGAAGTCGTTCTCCTTCATCCTCCAGACTGCTTGGTAGCCGGGATCCAAGCTGTTGTAGTCCACGGAGCCAAAGTGCTCCCACCGCCACTTCATCGTGGAGTAGCGGCCGTTCCGGTCCGGGAAATCGAAACCGGTGTAGGCCTTGATGGTGCGTGCATCGCCAAGCGGCCGGTTGCGATCGGCCGGGTCATAGGGGATGGCTTGGAATTCCTCTTCAAACTCCGCGCCCATCTTGTGATTGAAGACCACATCCGCATAAACTTGGATGCCCGCCTTTTTACAGGCCCGCACCGCGGCGACATACTCGTCCTTGGATCCATACTTGGTCCTTCTCTCGCCATTCGGATTGGGGGTGGCGCCTTGGACGAACTCCCCGAGATCGAAGAGATCATAAATACCGTAACCCACATCGTTTATCCCGCCCATCGCCTTCGTCGCGGGAGGAAACCAGATTCCGGTGATGCCTGCCTTCGCGAGGGCGGGAGCCTCGCTCGCGAGCCTGTTCCAATGTTGGCCATCCGCAGGAAGATACCAATGAAAGCCCTGCATCATCGTGCCATTGAACTCGGCCTCGGGTTTGGTTGCGGCAAGCGCGGCGGAGTTTCCAGCCAGCCATTCGTGGAGATCACGAACCGCGGTTCCCTGCTTTCTCGATGCACCGCGAAAACTCTCCTTCAGATTTCGGAAGGGCGTGCTCATACCGTCCGATAGCGAATGCGTATGAGAAAGACGATGTTTATCTGAAGGGATGAGTGGGTGATCTGTATTAGCGTCTCATGTATCTCAGTAAGAGCCCCGGTGGATTATCAGGGATAGCCAAGTTTTTGGCGAGGGCGGGGCTATCGCTATTAGTTCGCGCGGTGCTGCTCGTCTTCATCCCGCTCGCGCAAGAAGATCCCTCCATCAAGATCGATCATCATCGAGACGCCGGCTGGGCGATGAAGGGCGGTATGTTGGAAAAACTCACCCCATGTGGTCGACCGGTCGACTAGAACCTGAACGTCGTAATCATTTTGCTCCGTCGGGTAGGGGGCATCTTCCCTCTTTCGTAGATCAATGATTTTCGAAGGGATTGTGAGATCGCTTCTCCCCGAGCAGCAATCGCCCGGTAGGTGGCAATTGAAGGTTTGTCCTCCAAGCCGGATTTGATAGTTTGAGAGCCCCAATTCTCCACAAAAGACCAGTAATGGATTCCATGAGCTGATCGTCGCCTCGGGCGGCGTATCCAGAATAATGTGGGGCTCGGGTATTTCGGCTCGCTTCCATGATTGGATCTCGGCCGGTGTGATCTCTCGACCATTGTGGGCACCCAGCGTGAACACGCCGCCGGGGTGCAGGTGGATTTCGAGCGGTTTCGGCGGTGCAAGCATCTGGCCGATCGAGAGTCCACAAACTACTAGGGCGGCTGTTGCCGGGATCCACCACCAGTGAGGGACGAGAGCGGAGCGGCGGATCATTTTTTCATCTGAACCCGTTTTCGTTTTACCCTCCGTGGGCAACCAGCCTTACAAATTCGTGATGTCCCGGATCACGTGCTGTGACCAAGTCTCAAGGTGCGGAAACAGCGGGCCTTGAAGTTCGGCGAGTTCGTTGAATTCAAGATTTGCCAAGGCATCTTCACGGGCGCTGACACGGGTGTTTTCCAGATCGATGACGTGAACGATTCCAAGGTGAACCCGGCCCACTTCGTTACTGTCGTCATTCAGCAGTGCGGCGATGCGGTTCGTGTGGGTGGTGTCGAAGATCAGCTCTTCATTCAGTTCTCGCTCCACCGCAGCCAAGTAGGCATCGCGGCCCTTCCGGCCGTTTCCGGTGTCCACAGGATTGATGTGGCCGCCCACGCCGACGGATCGCAGGGCGTGGAGGCGGTCTTCCCCACCGGACTTGCCGCGGGTGTAGCTCAGGATCGAAGTGCCGCAGCGGATCAGGCAGTAGGGGATCAATTGCTTGTGGGTCGGATCCGCCTCTGCTTCGGCGCGGTCCATGAAGAAGTGATTTTCCGGATTGAGAAGCTGCTCCATGGCCTCTTCCAGCCGCTCGGTGCGGATGCCTTGGAAGGCTCCGATCGCATCAAAAAGAGGGCGGGGGACCACGAGAACTTGTTCACCGGCGTACTTGGACATGCATCCAAGGTGGAGCCGCCCGACGGCGCTGCCAAGTTTGAATCGGTCGTGCCTTGGCGATATCCGCCGAGCTCTCTTTGGCGTGCGGCTGTCATACCACCTGGCACAGGAAGGGGATTGGGGTCGAGGGAGCTTCAAACGGGCTGCAGGAGGTAAGACACAAATAAGAGGGGCTGTAACGGATTTGTCCTGAGCTACATGAGAAACTTACTCTAAACTCATAGGTTCACGGATTATCACATCCCGGTTAGGGCACGGTATTGGATAGCGCCCCGCATCCTTTACTACCCGAAACCCGATGAAACCCTGCTCCCGTCGTATTCCTTCGCAGGCCTTTGCCCTCTGGGCTGCCCCTATTCTCACCTTTTCGTCCGCCTCCGGCGAGGTCTTGGTGTTCAACGAAGCCAATGCCTCCAACATCTGGCAGATTCCGCCCGGAACCAATCTTCTCAACGGTGCCACCGCAACGCCGTCGAATCCGGCGACCCACGAGGGATCGTCCCCAAGTTGGACCGTTGTGACCGACGGCGTTCTTGGTGCTCCCGGAGACAATGCGGCAACCGTGACACCTAACAACGGAGAGGAAGTGATCTTTCCTCTCGATATTGCCGCCCAGCCGGACGGTTACGACATCACCTCCTTCGACTCCTGGGTTGTTTGGGCCAATAGCGGACGGAGCAATCAGAACTACGTCCTGCAATACTCCACGGTCGAAGAGCCGACGGTTTTCAATACCATTGCGACCGTCGCAAACGCCGATGCCGCCACGAATCTCTCCACCCATACCAACATCACCGATACCACCGGAGTGCTGGCGAGCGGGGTGCATTCGGTGAAGCTCATCTTCAACAATCAGGAGAACGGCTACGTCGGGTTCAGCGAGCTGAAGCTTCTGGCCACTCCGACCAACGTGCAGACGCTGGTGGAAGCCAATACCGGAAACGAGTGGACCCTGCCTTCCGGGGCCAACTTGCTGAAGGGAGAGATGGCAAATCCTCCCAGCACGAACACGAACGAAGGATCGTCTCCGAACTGGACCACGGTGACCGACGGATCCCTTGGCACCGCTGCCGATATCAGCTCCAGCGTCACGCCGCCGAACATGGATTCCGTGATTTTCCCCTTGGATACCTCGGTGAATTTCAACGGCTACAATCTCACCTCCTTCGACTCCTATTGTGCGTGGCCAAACTCGGGGCGCGACAATCAGGATTTCAGGATCAGCTACTCCACGGTGGCAGATCCCGATACCTTCATTTTCCTCGGCACGGCGGTAGCCCATACGAGCAGCGAGAACGCCACCCATGTCCGCCTCACGGCAGCGACCGGCTTCCTCGCCACCGGCGTGGCAGCGATCAAGCTGGATTTCGGGCACCAAGAAAACGGCTTTGTGGGCTATCGCGAATTCATCGCGCTTGGCTCGGCGGTCTCGCTTTCCGATCCGCTGACCTGGACGGGCAATAGCGGCACCGGTGGGAATGCGAACTGGATCACCGGCGCGGATAGCAATTGGAAGAAGACCGCAGGAGGCGCTGCCGCGAATTACAACCCGCAGGCTCCGCTGACCTTCGATAACAATTCCACGAACCGTAACATCACGGTGAGTTCCGCCCTCGCCTCGGCATCGATGGCCTTTACCAATGATGCAGCCCATCCCTTCACCTTCGGTGGGCAAAAGGTTACGGTGAGCAACGACATCAGCTCTTCTGGAGCAGGCACCGCGACTTTCAACAACGCGCTGCAAGCTGGAACCGGGGTGGCGGTGACGGGGGCGGGTAGCTTGGTGTTCAATGAGGCTCTTTCAGGCACCGGAGTCACTGTTTCCGGAAGCGGCAACCTCACCTTGAACGCTGCGAACCCGGAACTCGCTGGAAATGCCACCGTGAGCAACGGCACCTTGACCGTGTCCCATGACGGGGGACTGCAGGGCGGCAAGCTTGTCGCCACGGGCGGAAGTGTCCGCTTCACTTCGGCCGCACCGCAAGTGGCGACCATTTCTGGCACGGCAGAAGGCTCCATCGTTCTCGGAAAGACTTCAGGCCCGCTGGTGAATACGAACCTGTCTGCTGGTGACGCCGCATCGGTCACCACCTTCGCGGGCAATATTTCCCAAGCTTCCGGAACCACCGGGAGGCTGACCAAGGCCGGTGGCAGCACCCTGATTCTTTCCGGGACGAATAGCTACTCGGGACCGACAAGTGTGGCCGGCGGTGTCCTCCAACTCGAGCGGCGCCTCTCGCTTTACAATGGTAATTCGGCGTCGTGGACGGCTTCCAACCTCCTCGTCAGCGCAGGCGGTACGCTTTCTTTGAGGGCGGGCTTCTTTGATGAGTTCACGGAAGAAGAAATCAATTCGCTGGCGCTCGGTGGCTTTCAGAGCGGCTCGACTCTCGGTATCAAGAATATCGATAATATCGTGCTGTCCCGCAATCTCACCCAGCCGGGTGTAGGTTTGCTCAAAACCGGAACCGGTCTGCTCACCATCACGGGCAACAACAGCTCGGACGGAACGGTACGCATTGCCGAGGGCAGCGTGCATGCGGCCAGCGAAGGTGGCACCGCGATTCCCGGCAATGTGTTGCTGGGTTCCGCTGTCACCGATGTTTTCCTGAGCTTCGGCGCAGACAATCAGTTCGGCCCTGGCACGGTGGTCAGCGCGGCAAATGGCAGCTTCTATCAGACCAAGATCAATCTCCGTGGCACCAATCAAACCGTCGCCGGTCTGGACGTTGCTCCTTTCCCTGCGAACCGGGTGACCCTGTTCCAGAATGACGAGAATACACTTCCGGACTACGCCGGCGAGCCGCTTCCCGCAACGCTGACGATCAATGCCACCACCGATCACAGCTTCGCAGGTCTTATTCGCAATGGGGACGGTGGCAATACGGTGTCCGTCGTGAAAAATGGTGCCGGTATCCAGGAATTCCGGAATCTCTCCGGCGTTCAGGGATATGGCTACACTGGTCCGACCTCGTTGAACGAAGGCACCTTGAAGCTTGCCTTTGGCGGCGGAAACTTCGAGTTCGCCTCGGATATCACGGTCGCAGAGCCTGCCACCCTCCATTTTAATGCCGTGACGGGGAACTGGGTCTTCAATCGTGTCATCTCGGGCCCCGGCAAAGTGTTCGTGGATGGTGTCAACGCCGTGGTGCTGAACAATGGCGCGAGCAACTGGACCGGCGGCACGGTCGTCGAAGGCGGCTTCCTGGCTCTTGCCGGCAACGGCGCGACCGGGCAGGGAACCGGCCCCGGTGAGGGCTGCGTCGGCGGTGCGATGGATCCGGCGAACGTGATCGAGATCAACGCTGGCACTCTTTCGCTCGATGGCATCGCCCCGCTCGGCAACTCCGGCATGTTGCCGGAATTCGCGCCGACCATTCACATCAACGAGGGTTCGAAGCTCTACGGCGGCACCAATACGGTGGCCTTTGTCCCGAACCTGACCCTTGATGGCGGCGAGATCGAGATCACCAACGGAGCTGGCCATGGAGGCTTCAACACCGACCTCGCGCTCGTGGGGACGGTCATCGTCGGAGGTAGCAGTGCAATCCCGGCTGAAATCTACACGACTGGCACCGGTCCTTACGCGAACATTTCGCTGGGATCTCTCGGGGTTCCCGGAACGGTCTTTGACGTAGCCGATGTCAGCAACGATTCGTTCGCGGATCTCACGGTGTCCTCCGTCCTGCGTAACGTCTCCAGTGTCGCATCGCCGCTGACCAAGACAGGTCCCGGCACCATGCAACTGAGCGGTGTGAACAGCTACACCGGCACCACCCGCGTCGAGGAAGGGGTGCTGCAATTGGATATGCCGTATCTCGCGCTTGGTTCCACCGTGGAGATCGAGACAGCGGGTACGCTCAGCCTTCAGTTTAGCGGCGAGGATACCGTCGCGGGTCTGAAGCTTGCCGGCGCATCGATGCCGGATGGCACCTACGCGGCCGTGGGCAATGGTGGGCCGGGCATCACGGAAACGCCGCGCCTTACCGGCATCGGCCGGTTGGTGGTTTCCAGCAGCGGGGTGCAAAGCTATGAGTCTTGGGCTGCCGTGATTCCGGACGAGACCCAGCGTGATCGGACGGCCGATCCAGATGGTGATGGCTTCAGCAATCTTGAAGAGTATCTCTTCGGAACCTCGCCGACGTCCGCGGATGGTGCTCTGACACATTTGGAAAACGGCGATTCGGGTCTGGTTCTCCGCTGGAACGAACTGACCGGTGGAAATGGCACCTATGTCCTCCAGGAAAGCACCACCTTGGTTGATCCTTGGGGAACGAGTGGCCTGACCCCGATCGATGCCGCCGTGCAGGATCTTCCGGGCTATGTCCGCAAGGAAGCCCTCGTCCCGGTGGATGTGGCGCGGAAGTTCATCCGGGTGCAAGGCGCCGAGTGATCTGACCATTCATGGTTCCGACGGGGTGCCTGGGCCTGCTGCTGCGGGAACGGGCACCCCGTTTGTTGTAGGGCTGGCGCGATCTGCAAGGAGATTGGCGCGCGCCGCTAGTGTTCCTCGTCTGGGAACCGGCATGATCGCAGCATGGAAACGCTCCCTTTTCGCGACCCTTGCCACCGGGCTTCCCTCCCTGGGTCCGGGCCTACGATCTTCCTAGTAGCAGACCTTTCCCTCGACCTGCATCATGCCGGGCAAGCCCTTCCGGAGGGCGGCTACAGCGCCTTGGATTGTGAGACCGGACTGATGCTCATCGATCCTCTGGCCGACCCTTTGGACCCGGCGGTGGCCCTGGGGGTGAAGATTTTCTTCGAAGCCGGAGCCCGCACGCGATGGCATCGCAAGCCAGCCCGGAGCTTGGTCGTCATTTCCGGCCGGGGCCGGATCCAGCGGGCGGAGGGCGCGGTGGAGGAAATTGCGGCCGGGGATGTGCTGAGGATTTCCGGAGCGGAGAAAGTTTGGTTCGGGGCGGTCACCTCGAGCGCGATGACCTGCATTCTCCTCAGTGCTGAGGAAGGGTAGGGCACTCATCCGGGCGGGGACCTTTGGACTCCGCCCCTGTTTCGCCTGATAAAAAAAGGAAATTTAACAGGGAACTCCCGCCGAATCGCGAGGTGGCAGTTGAAACAATCCTGCCGGGCGAAAGCGGGGCTGCGTGGGATTGGATCGGCATCTCAGGGGTGAAGCTTCGCATGCCCGGAGGTGACTTTCTACTGCCTTGTTGGAGGTCTTCGTGGTGCGGTCCGCCTTTCCAGGCGGACCGCCCGGGACTTTTCAATGGTTGAGCTTCAGCTTTTTCAGCTTTGGCTCGATCACGACGCGGCAGTAGCCGTTCTTCGTCTTGTTCTGGAAGTAGTAGTCCTGATGGTAATTTTCCGCGGGGTAGAAAGTCCCCGCCTTGGTGATTTCGGTGACGATCGGGTCCTTGAAGTGCGGCTGGAATTCCTTCTTCGAGGCTTCGGCCGCCGTCTTTTGGGCATCGTTGTGGTAATAGATTGCGGACCTGTATTGCGTGCCCACGTCCGCTCCTTGTCGGTTCAGGGTGGTCGGGTCGTGGAGCTCCCAGAACCACTCGAGCACCTTTTCAGTCGTGATTTTCTTCGGATCGTAAACGACTTGCACCACCTCAGCGTGCCCGGTGGTGCCTTCGCAGACCTGTTCATAGGTCGGATTCGCGGTGGTGCCGCCCATGTAGCCGGAGGTGGCTGAGAGGACGCCCGGGACCTGTTTGTAGGCGGCCTCGATGCACCAGAAGCATCCGGCTCCCAATGTGATCACTTCGGCGCCCTCAGGGACCTTCGGGGTGGCGGCGGGCTTCTTAGCTTCTTCGGGCATGGCTTTTTCTGGTTCGCAGGAGGCGAGGGTGGGGGCGAAAAGGAGCAGCGCGAGCAGGTTTCGGCGGTTCATAGCGGTTGGAGCGTGGGGCCTTATGGCGTATTCGGCTTATTCCTGCCCGGACCCTAGCCGATGGTGACGCGGCGTAAAGATGCGGGCTCCGAAGATTTTGCAGACAAACGGGCGCGGACGAGGCATTTTCACATCGAATGAAGGTCTGTGTGTCCTCCGCATGGAAAGCTTGGCTCCTGGAATACGGTGCCCGGCTCCTTCTTTTTGCCCGCGGCTGGGCTCCCAGCCGGGAAGACGCGGAGGATCTCGTTCAGGAAGCCGTGCTGCGGTTGTGGAATTACCAGCAGGACAAGGGCGGCGGTGTGCCGGACCTGCCTTTGGCTTTCTCCACGATCCGCTTTTGCGGCCTGAACCACCACCGCTCCGAGAGCCGCCGGAAAAAGCGGGAGGAGTCGATCATCTACCTGAACGACTTCACCGACGTCTGGCTGGACCCCTCCGTGGAGGACGACGAGGACGCCGTGCGCCTGCGGGACGCGGTGCAGAAACTCAGCCCGAAGCTCCGGGAGGTGGTCACGATGAAAATCTGGGGTGGCCTGACTTTCGCGGAAATTTCCGAAGCCCTCGCCATCTCTCAGAATACCGCTGCGTCCCGCTACCGCTACGCGCTGGAACAACTTGCGCAAGACATGCGCCGCCTGAAGGAGGAACGACATGGAATCGCTTGAGGATATCGAAAAGGCCCTGACGCGACTGGTGCCCTCCGCTATCAGCGAGAAGGGGCAGCAGAGCCTTGAAGATTTGATCGACGGTCTCGCTGTTGAAGCGGGCGAAGTGCCGGAGCTGGTGGCCGAGCCGGAACCGGAGCCGCTGAGAGCCGCGCCGAAGCGCCGCATCTGGAGCTGGACCGGGGGCATCGCCGCCGCAGCCGCCGCGGTCGTGGCAGCGATGGTTCTGCCGCAGGTGAATCCGGGGGCCGTTTCACGAGCCACCGCCTATCAGGGGAACATTACCCCGGTAAGTCACCCCGCTACGGAAGATGGCATCCTGCTGCTGGGCCAGACGGAGCGAGTCGAGGCCGCCGAGCCCGAGGAATGGGTCTCCGAGGCGAATGGCGTGCCTCATCGCGCCTGGCGGTGCCGGGTGGTAAACGAGGAACGAGTGCAAGATGTGAAGACCGGCTACGAAGTGACGGTTTCCCGCCCGCTTGAGAAAGTCGTGTTGATGCCGGTGACCGCCTTTTAAGATTTTCCGACGATGAAACGTGCCGCAGTCCTGCTCCTGATCGCCCTTTCCGGCTTCACGGCCGCGGAAGAGACGCGTCCGGAGCCGGCCAAGGCTCCAGACGCATCACTGATCAAGAAGCGGCTGCCGCAGGCGACGAAAACCCCGTGGCTGGGTCTTCAGATCGGACCCTTGCCTGAGGCGCTGCGTGCCCACGTGCCGGCCCTGCCGCCTGGCTTCGGCTTCCTCGTGAGTTCCGTCGACCCCGATGGTCCGGCAGAGAAGGCGGGAATCCAAGCCTACGATATCCTTTGGAAATTTGACGACCAGTGGATCACCAATGGGGAGCAAATGCTCGCTTTGCTTCGGCTGCGCAATGTGGAGGACGAGGTGAAGCTGGGAATTTACCGGGAAGGCAAAGAACTTAGCCTGCCGGTGAAGCTGGAGAAAATCCCGGATGAGAAGCTTTTGGCGAAGCTGGCTCAGGAGGCGACCCGGAACCAGCAGCGCTCTCCGGATGTGCCGATGAAAGAAGTGAGCACAGCGGATGGGACGGCCGCGATCCAAGCTCCGGAGGGAAAAGTCGTGATGAACGTCTCAAGGGGCGTGGCAGAGGTGAAAATCACCTCGGTGAGCGGCTCCGTGATTTTTGAAGGCCCGGTGACGGATGCCCAAGGGGTGTCCCAAGTTCCGCAAGAATGGAGGCCTCATGTGGGTGCCCTGCAGCGTGCCCTGACCCAGACCCCGCGGCTGCCGCGGGCTCGTTCTCTGCCGCCTGTTGCAGAGAAAGAGGTCACGAAGGAGTGAAGTGGCGCGAAATGGTCGGGAAGTGCCTTGCGTTTTCCGGTGCCGGTTCCCATTTTTCCCCGGCATGCATCCTGATTTGGCGAAATTGCTCGATGCCGGAAGAATCAATCAAGCCGTCGCGGGGCGTCTCGACCAGCTTTCCCCCGGAAAATTCTGTCTACACAAAGCTTGGGGTGCTGGAAAAGTGACCGATTGGGATCTTCCCGGTCGCAAGGTGACGATCGACTTCGAGCAGAGCTCGGGTCAGGTCATGGACCTTCAGTTCGCAATCCAGCGCACCGAACCCCTCGATCCCGGTGATTTCCGGGCGAAGAAGGTGGAACAGCTCGAGGAGCTCCGCCTGCTGGCGAAGTCCGACCCCGTGGGCCTGGTGATTCACCTGCTGGAAAGTCACGGCGGTACCATGTCGGTGGACGCCTTGGAAAAGGAACTCACCGGCGCAGTGGTAGGGGCGAATGATTTCAAGAAATGGTGGGACAACACCAAGCGCTCCCTGCGTGACAGCAAGCGGGTGATCGTGCCTTCCCGCCGTACCGAGCCGCTCTCGCTCCGCGCGGGAGACCTGAGCCCGGCTGAGGCGCTCGTCTCGGATTTCGAACAAGCACGTGACCTGAAGACGATGTCGAAGGCGCTGGAGGCCATCACCAGCGATCTGGCGCTCTTCAAGGGCGAGCCGCAGGCCTTGCAGCGTCTCTTGGCGGATATCAACGAGTCCGCCGCGAAGAGCGTGCGTATCCAGCTCGGGCCCGCGTTGGAACTCCTGTCCGCGCGAGACGAAATGATCCGCGCCTTCAAGGGAATCGAGCTGCCAGCTGAGTCACTGCGTCTTTCCGACATGCTGGCTTCCGAGGAAAACCGCCTGGCCGATGCGCTGACGCCGCTGTCCTCCGCCCGCCAGCGTGCGATCTACGAGGAATTCGAGCCCGCTTTCGGACCGCGCTGGGTGGAGGTGCTTACCGGCATCTTTGACAAGGTCGGCTCACGCGGCGTTGCGGAGATCGCGAAGCTGCTTGAGGAGCGGGGCCATCGGAAGGTTCTGGAGGCTCACCTTGTCTCGGCACTTGCCCGCCGCTCCCTGGGTACCGACGCGCTGATCTGGGTCTGCCGTGAGCGCGACAATGCCGCGGCCAATGTCTTCAGCGGGGAGGTGGGTGCCTGCATCCTGAACCTGCTGGAAACCGACCATCTCAGCGATGGTCCGCGCAAGACGACGCGTCTCCAATCGATGCTTTCCGAGGACAAGGAACTGCTCGGCGACATCGTGAACAACATGGACGTGAACGAAGCCCGCAACTTCGGCCGCCGTCTCATGGAGTGCCCGGTATTCAGTGATCTCGACAAGAAGTCGCTGATGGCCCGCGTGATCAAGGCGCGTCCTGAAACGGGCGAGCTCGTCGCCGGACATGGTGCGAAGAAGGAACAGGAACTCGTCGTTTCCTGGCCGAGCCTCGAAAAGAAGAAGGCCGAGCTGGACGATATCATCCGCAACCGTATTCCCCAGAATACGAAGGACATCTCGATCGCCCGCGAATACGGGGACCTGCGCGAGAACTTCGAATACAAGTCCGCGAAGGATCACCAGAAGTACCTCAACAATCGCAAGACCGAGCTGCAGAAGGATATCTCCCGCGCCCGCGGCACCGACTTCAAGGGTGTGGATGCCTCCATGGTGAACATCGGCACGATCGTTTCCTTGGTCACCGAGGAAGGCAAGCAGGCCACCTACACCGTGCTCGGTGCCTGGGATTCGGATCCCGAGAAGGCCGAGCTTTCCTACCTTTCCGAGCTTGGTGCCGCTCTGCTTCACAAGAAGCAGGGTGACAGCGTGCAGGTCCGTGACCCGCAGACGGAGGTCCTGCATACCTATACGGTGCAATCGATTGCACCCGTGAATCCCTGAAGAAGTTAAGAGTGGATGGCAGAGAGGCGGGAGCCCCAAAAGCTCCTGCGCCTCCCTTTCATCGACACCCGACTCTCAACTTCGAATCCTCCACTTCCACTTCAACCCTCTCAACCTACCATGGAATACACCACCATCGTTGAAATCCGCGGCCGCGAGGTCATCGACTCCCGCGGCAATCCTACCGTCGAAGTCGACGTTCACCTTGAAGGCGGCGCGATCGGCCGCGCCGCGGTTCCCAGCGGTGCCTCGACCGGCGAGCACGAAGCCCACGAGCTGCGTGACGGCGACAAGAGCCGTTACCTCGGCAAGGGCGTGCTGAAGGCTGTCGACAACGTGAACACGAAGCTGGCACCGGCCCTCTGCGGCCTGAAGGCCACCGACCAAGCCTCCATCGACGCGGCCATGATCGCGATCGACGGCACAACCAACAAGAAGGACATCGGCGCGAACGCCATCCTCGGCGTTTCCCTCGCCGTGGCGAAGGCCGCTGCCATCCAGCTCGACCTGCCGCTTTACAAGTACCTCGGCGGCCCGAACGCGAAGGTCCTGCCGGTGCCGATGATGAACATCATCAACGGTGGCGCGCACTCCGACGCTCCGATCGACTTCCAGGAATTCATGATCATGCCGGTGGGTGCTCCGACCTTCCGCGAGGCGCTGCGCTACGGTGCCGAGGTCTTCCACTCGCTGAAGAAGGTGCTGCACGACCGCGGCCTTTCCACCGCCGTGGGTGACGAAGGTGGCTTCGCCCCGAATCTGGCCTCCGCCGAAGACGCCCTGAGCGTCATCGCCACCGCCATCGAGAAGGCCGGCTACAAGATGGGCGAGGACATCGCGATCGCCCTCGACGTCGCTTCCTCCGAGTTCTTCGACGCTTCGAAGAACGCCTACGTCTTCAAGAAGTCGGATGGCTCCGTGAAGAGTGCTGAAGAGCTGGTGGCCTTCTACGCCGACCTGCAGAAGCGCTACCCGATCATCTCGATCGAAGACGGCTGCGCCGAAAACGACTGGGCCGGCTGGAAGGTGCTCACCGACAAGCTCGGTGCCACGACCCAGCTCGTGGGTGACGACCTCTTCGTGACGAACGTCGAATTCCTCTCGAAGGGCATCGCCACCGGCACCGCGAACTCGATCCTCGTGAAGGTGAACCAGATCGGTTCCCTGACCGAGACCTTCGACGCCGTGGAACTGGCCAAGGAAAACGGCTACACCGCTGTGCTTTCCCACCGCTCCGGCGAGACGGAAGACGCGACCATCGCGGACATTGCCGTCGCCACGAACTGCGGCCAAATCAAGACTGGCTCGATGAGCCGCTCGGACAGAATTGCAAAGTACAACCAGCTTCTCCGCATCGAGGAAGAGCTGGGTGCCGATGCCGTCTTCGGCGTGGGCAAGATGAAGGTCCTGCGTTAATCGCGGATCTGACATCGCCTTTCAAAAGAAGCCTCCCGGGAAACCGGGAGGCTTTTTTCATTAAGGAGAAGCGGGAGTTGAAAATTCCTGGCCGGGATCGGGAGCCACGGGCCCGCTTGGATGGTGAGACGGCGGTTCCATCCGAAGGACCTTGAAGCAAACCATGCGGCCGGGTTCACATCACAGGATGACTTTGCTGGCTGAGATTTCCGATAAGATGCCTTCGGTGGGGCAGATGTACCTCGTCATGTCCCTAGTCGGGCTGTTTTTAGCCGCCTTGGCCTTCGGACTTTCGATGGTTTCGAGATGGGTAGGCTTGGCTTTCGTTATTCTCGTCGGGCTCGCGGGGGGATTTCTGGTTCGGGCGGCACGATGAATGCCTTGGTGGTTCGGGGAGCTGGGAAGGGGCTACCTGTACCACGAATGGTTGTCCTGCTGGGTGCCTTTTCTGTGCTGTCTGGCAGCATGGGCGATCGCAAGATTTGGCTTCAAGCCGCCCACCAAAGGATAGCTCATGCGCAAGGGTGGAGTCATTTCTCTCCCGCCAATCCGGCCAAGGAATACCGGGTGAACACGAAATCATGGGCCGCGGCCGGCTTATGGCAGTTGTAGCAGGCTGCCAGCTTCGCCACATCAACGACGGGCTTTCCATCGGTCTCCCCGAATTGGGCGTAGCCCCAGCCGCCGGTGGCCGCGTATTTTTGTGCGTCCTTGAACATGAATTGGACGCCGTTCTTCGGTGTGCCGGCGACCCATGACTGTTCTTGGCCGAAGGCCTTGTTGTTCTCCTCCGAGGGGACGAGGTTCCAAGCAATCCGTGCGATGATGGCGCCGTCCGGGAAGGGCGTGATACCTTCCCGATAGGCCTTGATCGCGATGTCATTTCCCAGCACGGCGCGGATGTCATCCCGCTTGCCCTGTTCCCGCGCCACCGAGATGAGCTTCCAATCGCGGTAGCCGGCGGGGACCTGTGTAAGATTGGGATCTTCAACTTGGGCCCCGGCCGCTTGTATAAGGAAGCCGGAAGCCAGAAGCGCTGGCGAGAAGGCGATGATGGAATGGAGTAGGCTCGTCATGATCGTGAGCAATGCATTATACAATGCGGGAGGATTCCGCGAGCACGCTCTTCCCGCGGACATGTGTCGCGCACTGCCGCGGATCCTCTCCGCACCTCATTCCTAGCAAGTGCTTGGAAGAGATCGGAGAGGACTCGATCGCCTCTTCACGACGGCATGCCTGCTCACGCCTTCTTTTTTAGGAATGAGATTAGAGCGAAGATGAGGAAGACGACGAAGCAGACCTTGGCAACAGTGGCGGCAAGGCCGGAGAGCGATCCGAAACCAAGGAATGCGGCGATGATCGCGATGATGAGGAATACAAGCGCGTAGTGGAGCATGGCCTTTTAAGCGTTGGGGGATTGTCTAACAAATGGCGGCAAAGCACTTGATCCACCGCCGGAAATCATTCTCGGAAGGGGTAGGCCCTACCTGGCTGCCCGTTTCTGGTGACTGCTTTCGCTTGAGAGCAAGCCAGCTCACCCCCGGCTAGTGACGCGAGGCACCGGCAGCTGCACAGGCGTGGCGGGGCGGCAGCCAAGAGGAGCCGTCGCAGCAATCCGGCAGAGGGGAGGGATCGCACCTTCATTTTTGAGTCAATGGAAAGGCTTAACTCGTTCCAGTCCAGATGCAAACCAAATCTTGGCCTCATTCTTGGTAAGCCAATGGGTCAACCGGGGCATCTTCACCTTTCGTGGTAGTGAGAGTGATGATTGTTGAAATGAGACAAATGTCTCATTATGGGTTTCTCGTCTCAAAAATATTCGAACTCATTCCTCCAATGAATGCCTCACTAACCCCCGCTGACATGGACCGGATGCTCGACGAGCATTTCACCTACGAGCAGACCGACAACGTCGAGGGCGTGCTAGCCACACTCGCCGAGGACGCTACCCACGATATTGTGGGCTATCCCACCGGTCCGACTCTCGGTCGGGATGCCGCGCGCCGATTCTATGAAGGGCTCTTCGCGGATCTGGCGGAGGGAGAGGCGAAATCCCTGCGCCGTCTCTACGGCGATGGCTTCCTGGTGGATGAATCGTTGTGGAAAGGAACCGCTCCGGGCCGTCCCTTCGGGCTAGAAGGCCGGAATCGCCCGCTGAGCTTCCGGCTTCTTCATGTGATCGAATTTACCAAGGAGGGCCTGATCCAGAAGGAGCAGGTGTGGCTGGATCTTGCCGCCATCTTCCAGCAGCTCCCGCAAGGCGACGCATGAAAGCCGACAAGAGGCCTAGCAATCGCGCGCTGCGTGCGCGGAAAGATCTCCTCCAGGCGGCGGCGCGACTGACGAAGGGTGGCCGCAGGCCAACGATGGAAGAAGTGGCGAAGGACGCGCTCGTATCCCGGGCGACGGCCTACCGCTACTTCAAGAACATTGACGAGCTTCTGGTGGAAGCGCCTCTTGATGCCGCGGTGGGCCGGCCGGAGGAGATGTTCGCGGGGGATCCTTCGGACGATCCTGAGAAGCGCATCGCCGCTGCCGAGGCGGCGATGCACGAAATTACCTACCGCAACGAGTCCCAACTGCGCGTGTTGCTCGCCAATGCGATCCAACGTGATCCCACGGATGCCAAGGCACCGAAACGGCAGAACCGCCGCACGCCTTTGATCGAGGCGGCGCTTGCGACGTCCAAGCACCGTTTCACCGATGGGAACTACAAGATGCTCTGTTCGGCCCTTGCGATGGTCATCGGGACGGAATCGATGATCGTTTGTCAGGATGTCCTGGGTATCGACGAGGCGGCAGCGAAGAAAGCAAAAGCCTGGGCAGTGAAGGCCTTGGTGAGGGCGGCGCTGCGGTAAGGACGGCTGTTGTTTCCGTTCCGACCTTCGGCTATCAGCTCGTCCTCCGAATGATTCCGGTTCCCTCTTACCTCGCAAACTTCCAGAGCGTGATCGATGCGTTTGGCTATTGGCCGGGCTGTCACGATTCCCCAGTGCTCCACCTTGCTGTCGATGAAGATGAGATCGAGATGGAAGTCGAAGCGTGGGAGACGGGGCCGGACTCCGACGAGGGGGGATTTCTGACGCTAATCAAGAAGCATGCCATCGGGTTCCGCTTCTCGGGATTGGAGAGGACCGAGTTGGAATCCTTCCCCCCATCGAACATCCTGTTCTATCTGGGATTCTCGCCCCCTGACGAGTTCGAGCGGGAAGGGCTCTTCGTGGTGGAACTCGACTCAGCCATGGGATGCGACATGTGCGGTAGATTCAGTGCCAAGGCAGGAGATGTCACCTTTGTCCGCCCCTTGGAGTGAAGCCGTTCGATTGGATGTCGGCTGTGCAGGAAATGTGGAGCTTGTCACCTGGCCTTGATCGCGTCCTCCAGCCGGGCTTTCACTTGTTGTGCCCCTCGGTCGGAGAGGTGGCCGCGATCATGGTAGAGAAGGCGGCCTTCCGCATCCACGAGCGGAATTGCTCCTTGGGAATCATGAAAGAGGTTCTCCACGTCGATCACGGTGATGTTTTCAGAGGTCATGGCCAGGACCTCGGCGTTGACGTGCAAGCGCCGTGTCCGCTGGATCTCTTCTTCATAGAAGGGAGGTCGCGCTCCTTGCCGGATCGCCTCGCGTGTTGCGTTTGGCGGTAGCCGGGGAGGCTGGGTGAGCAGGATGATCTTGCGCGTCAGGGGGCGCAGTTGTTCCAGCGCTGCGCCAAGACGGCTCCCGTCCTGATCCAACTTTGCGGTCCACTGGCACGCGAGAATCACGACATCCGGGGCTTCCTGGCGGACTATTTCAAGGCTGTGCTCCCAGATGGATTTTCGCGTCGAAGAGCCGGCGGAAGCCAAAGGCAAAGGGTCTCCGGAAGCGACGCTGGCCACGGTCAGGCGATATCCGAGTTCATCGGTGAGTTGCTTGACCATATGCCCGTACATGGAGCCGTGGCTGTCTCCCAGAAGGATGATGCTTCCTGCAGTTTGCTTTTCGTTGAAGGTGAGCTTGATGTCGGCACTGCCGGAGACGTTCAGGTAATTTGTATCGCGGATGCTGATGCCAAGAGGGATGCCGATCAGCAGGCTTGCCGCCAAGGCTGAGAAAGCAGGCACTCGTGCGGAAGGCCGGTTCAGCGCGGCTCGGGCGGGGCACTCGATCAAGCGGTAGCTTGCGATCGCGGCCGGTAGGGTGATTGCGATTTTGATAAGCGCCCGGGGCCACTCATCGAGAAACAGCAGCTTGTAATCGACAAAGGAGAAGACCGGCCAATGCCAGAGGTAGAGCGAGTAGGAGAGCTTGCCGATTGAGACGAGCAGGGGACTGGCGAGGACGCGTTGCAGCCAGTTGTCTTGGCCTGTGCCGGATCCCGCGATCACGGCAAGGGTCCCAATCACGGGCAGCAGTGCCTGGTATCCGGGAAAGCCGCGGGCTTCTCGTATCAGGGCAAAGGATGCGATCAAGAGTGCGATGCCGGCGAGAGGGGCCCATTTGGAGGTCCGGGGCATCCATGATCCCGGTTTTTTCAAGGCGAAGAGCCCGCCCGCCAAGAGTTCCCATGCCCGGGTCGGCAGGAGATAAAAGGCCCATGGTGCCCGGAGTTGCGTGAGCACAAGGCACAAGGCAAAGCTGGCAAGCGAGAGCCCGGCCAGCCCGATCATCAGTGTCTTCCGCGACTTGCGATGGAGGAGGACCAGCAGGATGGGGTAGACGAGATAGAACTGCTCCTCCACGGAAAGTGACCAGCAGTGGAGGAAGGGCTCGGCATCCGGGGATAGCTCGAAGTAGCCACCCTGGAGCATCAATCTGAGGTTGATGACCGAAGCAACGGCTGCGGCAAGACTCTCCCCGGTGGATGCGAGGTCTTGCGCGGAGTAGATGAAGAGCGCCGCGACCATGGTCGCAATGGCCATGGCAAGGAAGGCGGGGAAAAGCCGGGCGATCCGCCGCTGATAGAATTTCCTCAGGCTGAAGTTTCCCGCATGATGCTCGGCGGTGATGACCGAAGTGATCAGATAGCCGGAGAGCACAAAAAAAACATCCACCCCTACAAAGCCGCCGGGCAGCCATGAGGGGTGGAGGTGGAAGATGAAGACGTCAAGGATGGCGATCGCCCGCAGCCCGTCAATAGAGGGCCGGTAGGGAAACGAGCTCGCCATGGCTTGGACGCTGGGTGGACCGCGCTCGGCGGCGGCTCGCTTACTTGCTCACGTTGAAGCGGAACTCGATCACGTCCCCGTCCTTCACCACGTATTCCTTACCTTCGATGCGGAGCTTGCCGGCTTCCTTGGCGCCGTGCTTCGTGCCGGCAGTGACAAGGTCATCGTAGTGGACCACTTCCGCAGCGATGAAGCCGCGCTCGAAATCGGTGTGGATGACACCGGCGGCAGCGGGAGCCTTGTCGCCCTCATGGATCGTCCATGCGCGGGTTTCCTGCACGCCGGTGGTGAGGTAGGTGCGGAGGCCCAGCAGGTGATACACCGCACGGATCAGCGCGGAGACGCCGGAATCCGCGATGCCCATGTCATTCAGAAGTTCGGCGGCTTCCTCGGGAGTGAGGTCGACCAATTCTTCCTCGATCTTCGCGGAGATGACCACCGCTTCCGCACCGTGGGCTTCAGCCGCGAACTTGCGGACCTTGGCCACCATGGCGTGGGAATCGGGATCCGCTTGGGCAGCAGCGAGTTCGTCTTCGGCCACGTTGCAGGCGAAGATGGTGCGCTTATCGGAAAGCAGGAAGAAATCCTTCAACAGCTCACGCTCGGTATCGCTGAGCGAGAGGGTGAGCGCGGGCTTCCCGTCGTTGAGGTGCGGCAGGAGCTTGTCGATGAGTTCGACCTCTGCCTTCGACTCCTTGTCACCACTCTTGGCCTTTTTCTCGCGGGAGACGCGGCGTTTCTCCATCGCCGCGATATCGGCGAGGATCAGCTCGGCGTTGATGATCTCGATATCCCGGATCGGATCGACAGTGCCGAGTTCATGGATGATGTCGTCGTTTTCGAAGCAGCGGACGACCTGCACGATGGCGTCGGTCTCGCGGATGTTGGCGAGGAACTGGTTGCCGAGGCCGGCACCTTCGGAGGCGCCCTTTACCAAGCCGGCGATGTCGACGAACTCGATGGCGGTGGGCACCAGCTTCTGGGAGCCGGAAATTTTCGAAAGCACGGCGAGCCGGGGATCGGGCACCACGACGATGCCGACGTTCGGGTCGATGGTGCAGAAGGGGTAGTTGGCCGCCTCCGCCTTGCGGGAACGGGTGACGGCGTTGAAGAGGGTGGACTTTCCGACGTTCGGGAGTCCGACGATTCCGGCTTTGAGCATGGCGGGGGGAGGGTTAGGGCAAGCCTGCGGCCCCGCCAAGGCTGGAATGCGGAACTTGTGCCTAGAGCAGGGAAAAGCCCGGGAGCAGGCCGGGCCGGGCGGAGATGCGACGAGGTTATTTCCGCCTCAATAGAAGAATGAGCAGGCCGATGCTGCCGAGCAGGGCGACCGCGGGCTCAGGGATCGTGGTCAGGTCCACCCTGAAGTTCGTGCTTCCGGTCTCTGGAAGTGGATCGGCTTCGGCGGTGAGGCCTTTCTTTTCGCCTTCATTCTCAGACGCCGCTCCGATGCCGGGCAGCATGAGAAGCGCTAGGGCGCAGGAAAGGATTCTGGGCTTCATCGGCACCGAGAGAGGGGTGGGTTGGTGGGGATGAGGGATCAGGGAAATCCTGAGACCCTCATTCCATCTTCGGCGGAAGCAGCTCTCCATCCATCACACCGGCGGTATCCGGCAGATCAGGCTCCTCGAAATCCGCGGGGCCGCCGAAGAACCAGAAGCGTTGGCGGCGGGTCTTCTCGAAAGCCACGGCCTGTTGATCGCCGGTCTTCACTTCACGGAGATCCTTGTCTCGGACTTCCACGACCGGGATGCGGGAGGGCATCAGATTGGCGAAGGAGTTCTTCGAGGCCTCACCGATTTTCGCCAAGCCTCCAGCGGTCGCGTTCTTGACCTGACTCATTTGAGCACAGGAGGCGAAGGCGAATGCGGCGAAAACGCAGCAGATGGGTTTCATAAGTAGCAGCGGGGGCCTGAACTCTTAGCGAGCCCGGCAGTTACTAACATCGTCCTGCGGTTCTGTCCAAAAGGATTATAAGAGGCGAAAGGTCAGCCTTGATTCCTAGGAACTATCACAAGGCAATTTCGGATCTTTGATATTTCACGAAGGTAAAATTGTTGTCCACTTTCCCGCCGCAACCAAAGCCCCGAGGAAGATCCGCCGTCCAGGGCGAGGACCGTTTTCGGACGGAAAGCGGGGAAGGCTCCGGGTTTCGTGAGGGTCTTTGCCAAGCCCTCCAAGGTGGCTCCGGGGACGTAGGCGATGGCCCACAAATCGGCCCCATCGGTGAGGATCAGGCTCCGGCGGTGGTAGCGGCTGGCATCGAGCCCCTCTACGGCGGCTCCCTCCACGATCAGCAGGGGGCCTGCTTGAAGGAGTTGGCTCGGGTGGTTGGCCTTAAAGTCATAACTCGGGGCGGGGGACATGCCTGCTTTCCCGTTCTCCACCCAGAGCACGGCCCCGGTGTTCAAGGGGGAGCCGACCGCCCTTCCGTCAGCAATGGTCAGGCCGATTGGCTCGCCTTCGGGGGTGAAAGGGCCGCCATTGATTGCCGCGTTGGCCCCGGCCTCCAAGGCGACCGCGCCCAGATCCGGCTGGGCCTGATGGGACAGGCCGCCTTGGTCAACGATGCGTATGGTTTCCCTTCCTGAGTTGAAGAGATAGGCGTGTACGGTTGATGGGCGTCCGGCCGGACCTACCGGCAGGAGAAAGCGCTGGTGTTCGCCAGCCAGCGCAGGCAGGGCGAGCACCAAGGAGAGAAAGAGGGAGCGCATCAGGAGCGAGGGACGAGGACGACGAAATTGCGCACCGGCTTGTTCCAAAATGGACGTTCGGAAAGCGGGCCGCCTTGCACGGAGGAGGAGACCCAGAGATCGGAAGAGCGGCCGCCATCCAAATTTAGCACGGAGCGGGCTTTCACTCCGCCGGTCTCGGAGCCGGCGAGGGCTTGCGCGAGATCCGCCAGGGAGCAGGAGCCGCTGCGTGCGATGAACCAGCGCGTGCCGCCATCCCAGCCGATGAAGGTGCGGGCGGAGGAGTTCGCTTTGCTGAGTCCTCCGACGGCTTTGCCGTGTTCCACAAGGAAAGGGCCGCTTTGAAGCAAGTCGGTTGCGGCGGATCCGGCGGCGTTGCGGAGCAGGGAAGGGGAGTTCCCGCCGACATACCAGCCGCTCCCGAGAGAAGAGCGGTTCAGTGATCCCGCACGGCCTTCGCTGGAGACGACGATCCCCAGGGGCTTGCCTTCGGGGGTGAAGAAGCCGCCATTGATTGCGGCGATTCCTCCGGTTGCCCTGCCTGCGGCTTCGGCATCTGCCCAACGCGAGCCCGGTCCGTTGGCTTGGTCGGCTACCTTCAGTTGGTGAGTGCGGGTATCGAAGGTCACGAAAGTGATCGGGATGCCCGAAAGATTGGTTCGAACAAGCTTCGGGCCGTAGATTGCTTGGGATGGCGGGACCGCGACGTGATCGGTCTCCGGCGGCTTCACCGGTGATGCCTGGACTTCCTCGGGGCCGGCGATCGGGATTTCCGGCAAGGTAACGGGAGCCTGCTTCTGCGAGGTGCAGGATGCTGCCAATGCGAGGAGGGGAAGGACGAAGTGGCGGAGCACGGCGCAGGCAATACGACCTGAAGGGTTTCCGCAACCTTCACCGCCTTAAATAAACCGCGGATGAGGCTTGGGACGGCTTCCAGCGCGACCCGCTATTTTGAGAGTTTCGAGACGGAGGAGGGTTTAGAGGTCGCCGCAAACCAAGATCGCGAAACACCCCAGATAGACGCCGATCATGAAGGTTATAGTGAGCCAGAACGCCATCGGCCGGGCTACACGGGAGAATTCGCCATGATTGGTCCGGACGTATCCGGTGACGATCCCCAGCCATAGTCCGAATCCCATGCCGCCCGTGAGTATTCCGACAACGAGAGGTCCCTTCCAATCGTTGATCTGCAATCCGCGCCAAACGGCAGCGCAGATCGTCGCTCCAATCAAACCTGCCAACAAAGGACGTGCCCGCCGCCGCGTCGTTAGGGACAATTCGCTGTTTGGATCGTAGCGCTCACGCTCGTGCGGCAGCAACAGCTTCTGGCGTGAGTTCCTTTTCATGGGCAAGCGGGTGAGGGCGAGGTAGCGCCTGAGCATAGGCCGCTCATTAAGCTACTGGGGCTTGCTCGCCACCGCCAGCAGGGTTTGGAAGTTCGGCGGTTCCGGTTCTCGATCGACCACGGCGGTCTCGATGTCGCTGAAGCCAGCCTTTTCCAGCATTGCGGCCAGTTCCCCTTCGCTGAAGCCGAGCCAGACATCGGCGTAGAGTTCGCGGGCTTGTTCGAAGTTATGTTGGAGCAGATCCAGCACCACCAGGCGGCCGCCGGGTTTCACAATGCGGAAGGCCTGCTCCAGGGCATGCTGGGGGTTCCCGGCGTGGTGAAGCGCCTGGCTGAGAAAGGCGAGATCGACCGAGGCGTCATCAAGCGGAGGGTCCTCGATGTCGCCGAGCCGGTATTCGAGATTCGGGAGTTCGTGGCGCCGGGCGAGTTCGCTGCCGAATTCGACCATCTTCGGCGAGAGGTCGACGGCGATCACCCGCTCGGCTTGGCGCGCCAACATCTGTGCCAGCGTCCCTTCGCCTGCGCCAAGGTCGGCGACAACTCCTTGGTTCGTTACCTTCAGCAGGGCCTCGGCGAGTCCCTTCCAAGAGCGGCCGGGCACATAATCCTTCCCGAAGCGTCCGGCCAATTCGTCGAAGTAGGCGCGCGTCTTGTCGCGGCGTTTCCGCTGGAGGTGGCGGAGGGCGGCTGCGTCCTTTTCCACTTCCGGGACTTCATTGGCTGCTTCCTTGGCCAGCTTGCAGAGATCCCGGCTCATCTCGGAGCGGTAGAAATTGTGCTTCCCGCTGCGTTCGTCCCGTACCAAGCCGCCGCCCTTCAACTGGGAAAGCTGGGTGGAAATCCGGCTTTGGCCCATCCCGAGCAATTCCTGCAGATCGGCCACGCTCAGGGCTTCCGCGTCCAGAAGGAGCAGGATCCGGAGCCGGGTGGGATCGGTGAGGAGCTTCAGGGATTTAAGCATTGACGCCATGAGCGAACGGATACATCAACCCATCGCGATTTGACGATACGAAATCCATGAGTACCTACATTTTCTCATCCGAGTCCGTCGGCGAGGGTCATCCGGACAAAGTGGCAGACACGATTTCTGACGCGATCCTCGACGCCTGCTTGGCGCAGGACCCGAAGAGCCGTGTCGCCTGCGAGACTTTCGTGAAGTCGAACATCGTGGTGGTCGGTGGTGAAATCACCACCAAGGCCAAGTTCAACTACGAGCAGGTCATCCGCGATGCCGTGCGTGGCATCGGCTACACCAACAGCGACGACGTGTTCCACGCGGACACGCTTTTCATCAACAACTACCTGACCGGCCAATCGGCAGACATCGCCCAAGGCGTGGATGCCAAGAAGGCAAAGGGTAAGAAGACCGCGGAGCAGGGCGCCGGTGACCAAGGCATCATGTTCGGCTACGCTTGCAACGAGACCACCGAACTCATGCCGGCCCCGGTGATGTATGCCCACCGCCTTGGCCGTGAGCTGACCCGCATCCGCAAGAGCGGCAAGGTAAAGTGGCTCCGCCCGGACGCGAAGTCCCAGGTCTCCGTCGAGTATGTCGATGGCAAGCCGACCCGCATCGTGAACGTGGTGATCTCCACGCAGCACGCTGCCGGTGTGGAGCACGCCGTGATCGAGAAGTTCTGCATCGACCAAGTGATCAAAAAGGTCCTGCCGAAGAACATGCTCACCAAGGACACCGAGTATCTGATCAACCCAACCGGTAACTTTGTGATCGGCGGTCCTCAGGGTGATTCCGGCCTCACCGGTCGCAAGATCATCGTGGACACCTACGGTGGCATGGGCCGCCACGGTGGTGGTGCTTTCTCGGGCAAGGACCCGTCGAAGGTTGATCGCTCCGCCGCCTACATGGGTCGCTGGGTTGCGAAGAACATCGTTGCTGCCGGCCTCGCCGAGAAGTGCGAGATCCAGTTCGCTTACGCCATCGGTCACCCGCTGCCGGTGAGCGTGCACGTCGACACCTTTGGTACCGGCACCAAGCCCGACGCCGACATTCTCAAGGCCGTGCTGAAGGTGTTCTCCTTCAAGCCCGCGGACATCGTGAAGCAGCTCAACCTGCTCCGCCCGATCTACAGCAAGTCCACCAACTACGGCCACTTCGGCAAGGACGACGCCGATCTCACTTGGGAGCGCACCGACAAGGTGGCGGCTCTTAAGAAGGCCGTGAAGTAAGGAGAAGAGACAGAAGACGAGGAGACGACAGACAGAAGACTTGAAGAAGAAAGGAGGAAGCGGCCCATGCACAATTTCGAAGAACTTGAAGTGTGGAAGCGTTCCTCCCGTCTCGCGGTTTCTGTTTTGGAGTTAATTGACCCGATCAAGCTCTATGCATTGAGGGACCAGATGGCGCGCTGTGCGATCTCGGTCCCTTCCAATATCGCCGAGGGATCGGAGAGGGAAAGCGATCGCGAATTTCGTCGTTTTCTTGCTATCGCAAAAGGGTCGGCGGGCGAGCTTCGAACTCAGCTTTACATTGGCCTTCGTGCTGGTGTTTTCAGCGAGGATCAAGCACGTCCTCTGATTTCCGAGGTAAGGGAGATCTCCGCTATGATTCAAGGCCTCCGCAAGAGCTTGGGGAATGGCGGTCTCTTCAATGCTCTCTTCAGCTGGCTCTTCTGAATTCCAGTCTTCTGTCTGTCGTCTTCGAGTCTTCCGTCTGCGACCCGCCCCACCATTCAAATCCGAATCAACCACCACCATGTCCACTACCTTCACCGACTACAAAGTCGCCGATATCGGCTTGGCCGACTTTGGGCGCAAAGAAATCCAGATCGCCGAGCATGAAATGCCCGGCCTGATGGCGACCCGCGCGAAATACGGTCCCGAGAAGCCGCTGCAGGGCGTCCGTATCATGGGCTCGCTGCACATGACCATCCAGACCGCGGTGCTCATCGAGACGCTGGTCGAACTCGGCGCGGAAGTGCGCTGGGTTTCCTGCAACATCTTCTCGACCCAGGATCACGCAGCCGCTGCGATCGCTGCCGCCGGTATCCCGGTCTTCGCCTGGAAAGGCGAGACGCTGGAGGAATACTGGTGGTGTACCTGGCAGGCGATCGTGAATCCGGCCGGCCTCGGCCCGGAACTGATCGTCGATGACGGTGGCGATGCCACGCTGCTCATCCACAAGGGCTACGAAATGGAGAACGGTTCGGACTGGGTGAACACTCCTTCCGACAACCACGAAGTGAAGGTCATCAAGGACCTCCTCAAGAAGATCGCCGCGGAGCAACCAGGCATCTTCGCCAAGATCGTGAAGGACTGGAAGGGTGTGTCCGAGGAGACCACCACCGGTGTGCACCGCCTCTATCAGATGGCGAAGGCCGGCACCCTGCTCGTTCCGGCGATCAACGTGAACGACTCCGTGACCAAATCGAAGTTCGACAACCTCTACGGTTGCCGCGAATCGCTGGTCGATGGCATCAAGCGTGCCACCGACGTGATGATCTCCGGCAAGGTCGGCGTGGTCTGCGGCTACGGCGATGTGGGCAAGGGCTGCGCCCAAGCTCTGCGCGGCCAAGGCGCCCAGGTCGTCGTGACCGAAGTCGATCCGATCTGCGCCCTGCAGGCGGCGATGGAAGGCTTCCGCGTTTTGACGGTCGAAGACACCCTCGGCTGGGGCGATATCTACGTCACCACCACCGGTAACTTCGACATCATCCGCCTGGAGCACATGGAGAAGATGAAGGATCAGGCGATCGTCTGTAACATCGGTCACTTCGACAACGAGATCCAGATCGACAAGCTGAATGCCGCCCAAGGCGTGACGCGCACGAACATCAAGCCGCAGGTGGACAAATACACCTTCCCGGCCGGCAACAGCATCTACATGCTGGCTGAAGGCCGCCTGGTGAACCTCGGCTGCGCCACCGGCCACCCGAGCTTCGTGATGTCGAACAGCTTCACCAACCAGACCCTTGCCCAGATCGACCTCTGGAAGAACAAGGACATCTACAAGGCGGGTGAAGTGAAGGTCCTCGACAAGAAGCTCGACGAGGAAGTGGCCCGTCTCCACCTCGCGAAGGTGGGTGCGAAGCTCACCGTCCTTACCAAGGAGCAGGCCGACTACATCAGCGTGCCGGTGGAAGGTCCGTACAAGGCGGATCACTACCGCTACTGATCCGGCTCGATCCGGTAGCGATCGATTTATCGGAAACCCTGCCTGGCAACGGGCAGGGTTTTCTTTTTCCGGTGTAAGCTCTCCTTGAGCTACCAGTAATTCAGATCCACAGAGACGCTGCCGCCTTCGCTGACGTTGACCACGGCCTTGTGATAGACCGGCTTGCCGCGCTGGGTGCCATTGCTGGTGCCAGCACCCTCAGTGGGGATGCCGATCAGGTTCCGATCGAGCAACGCGTTGGAGTTCGAATCGTGGATCACGCTGACGGCATAGCGGCCGGGCTTCACGTCGTGCAGGACGAGTTCGGTCATGCCTTTTCTTGCATTCACGCGACCTTGATAGGCTGCCTTCCCGGCTTCGCCGGGAAAGCCGTCCTCGGTGGCGAAGAGGAGCACGGACACTTGACCGGTGCTGTCCTTCACCTTCGACACCTTTAACAGCAGGTCTCCCGCGAGAGCGGGGGCAGCGGCAAGCAGGGGAATGAGGAGCCAGCGGACCATGGGCCGACCTTTGTCAGGACCCGGTCCGCGGCAAGCTCGACCGAACGCCCTGCGGGAAACTACGTGCGGCGGGCGCGGCTACTCGCTCCGGTCGTGGTCCCCTTTCAGGAAGGGTTTGAAGGACTTCTCGATCTTCGCCACCCACGAGTCGTATTTCTTGTTCTCCGTGTGCGGGTAGGTGGCCAAGAAGGTGGCCCAGTTGCCCTTTTCCACCGCGAGTTTGCGATAGTATTCGGTCCCGTCCTTCTGAACGCCGGATACCACGAACCAGGTGTCGCCCTTCTTCTTGTAGGTCACGGTGTCACCGCGCTCGGCAAGTTCTTCCTTCCAACGCTTGTCCAAGGAGTCTCCATCGTCCACCTGCAGGAAATGGGCATAGGCCCGGAGTTCGAATTTTCCGTCCGCGGTCTTGAAGACCTTTCCGTCCCCATTGTCGGACTCGCGCCCGGCTTCGAGCGATGCAGGATAGTCGATCGCGAACCCGAAGCGGGCGTTCGTGTAGGTTTTCCATTCGGCCTCCTTCTCTTGGGCAGAGAGGGAGTGGGGCAGGAACAGGAGTGACAGCAGATGGCGACGTTTCATCGTGATCCACCACCATGATGCAGGACCCTGCAAAGTCTAACGGGAAGATAGGTGGAAGTTCATGGCTCAATCTTCATCCCGGGATTTCCGGAGACGGGATTCGGGCGGACGGGCTTGCCGTCGAAGCTCACGCGGTCCTTGTCGTCGGGGCGGAAGTGATCCGTGCTTACCCATTGCGCGCCGCTTTCGAAGGCCGCGGCCTTCATCTTGTCATCCGGCTTGTTGGTATCGCTGCGGGTGCGGACGAGGAACCCGGCTTTCACCAAATCCTTGATCTCCTGCAGTTGCTTTTCCGGATCGTTGCACTTGAACCACGCGGCAGCAGGATGCCTGGTATCGGGGGCGCTGGCGAAGATCAGGCGGCCTTCGAGGGCAGGGTTCCCTTCCAGATAGCGGGAGCGGACCTCATTGGTGTTATCCAGACAGAAGATGAACTTGCCCCGCAGGGAATCAAGGTCCGGCCAGCCGTGCTTGGTGACCGCCTCGCGCAGTGTGTTCTCCTTCCCGCGCACTTCGTCGGGCTCGAGGACCCGATCGGCGGGGATGGCGGAAAGAACTTCCTTCTCCAACTCCAGCAGGCGCTCGCGGGTGAGCTCCTCCGGCTTGGTGGGGAGGGGAGGCTGCGGTTGGTCCTTGCACTCCAGCAGGATCATGATCGGCAGATGCTGCGGGTGCTGGTCGGACCATGCTTTCATTTCGGCCAGGGCGTCCTTCAGCACGGGGGCATTGCTCCAACAATCGATGTCGGGAATGTGCAGCACTTTGAAGCCCGGTTTGGCGAGCTTGCCATCGGGGTCAAAGGTAAGGTTCTTGGCACCGGCCATCTTCGCGACATTCAGCATGCTGGGCTTCGAGAAGAGGCCGCCCTTCGAGTCCGCGAAGATATCGAGCTCGAATTGCCGTACTCCCATGTCGAGCTGCTCGGTCAGCGGGGGATGGGTGTAGTCCCAGGCCTTGGCGTCCTTGTTGAACTTCACGACGGTATCGAGCAGTTCCCGCGGCGCTGCCACGTGGTAGGAATTGTGGCTGCCAATTGCTTGGATCTGGTTCAGCCGGACTTCGTCGGCACAGGCGAGTGTAGCGGAAAATAGGAGGCAGACGGGGAAAGCGCGCATCGCACCACTCCAGCGCTTGGATCCCCACCGGCGTCAAGCCCGGCGGTGGGACGATTTCGCGGAAGAAGGAGCTGGGGGTGCTTGTATTTTGCATGCAAATTTTTGAAGTCCTCTTGCCCGGCTGAAATCCGGTCTCCATTCTTTTCCCATGAAACCCTCCTCCTTCCGTGCCCTCGGCCTGTTTCTGGGCGCGGCCATTTCCACCCACGCGGCGGCCCCGTTCTTTGATCCCAGCATGCCGGTTCACGGGAGCCCGGTGGATGGGGGGGCTTCGGGCGTCATCGCGCGCGGGCTGCTGGTGCAGGCGGCGGAGGCCGAGTGGTTGGTCTTTGATCAAGACCTGCTGCGCCCTGCCCTGTGGGTCCACGCGGATCAAGGGAAGCCGCCCGTCTCACTGATCATGATGTCCCAAGCCTCTTGGGAAAAGCCGACCCAAAAGGGAGGCGTAAAGCAGCCCGCTCCCGCGGCCGGAAGCCTCGCGCTGGTGCCGCCACTGCCCGGCGTGGGCAGCAATCCAGAGGATCTTCTGAAGGATCCGCGTCCCGTGCACGGGAATGACCCTGGACGCGGAGGATTGGAAGCGAGCGGACGGCGCTTCTCCGGCTACCATGTGGCGGGAAAGACCGGAGTGCTGGTCTATGAGAACCAAGGGACCAAAGTTAGCGAATGGTACGAGGCGGATCGTAGGTCGCTCCAGCGGCACTTGGCGGTGGCGGCTGGCGATGAGATCCTATTCCTGGTGGCTGCGGGGGATTTCAAGATCGCGAGCTCGCGCGAAGCTGCCTCGGAGAAGCTCCAGGTTTCATCGAATCATCCGGGCCTCACGCTGGAGTCACGTGATGGAAAGCTCTTTGCCAGGCTTGCTGCTTCGAGGCAGGAGCGGCGGGTGACGCTGATCTATGGTGTTGAGAAGGTCTCCGCAGCCGCAAAGACGCCAGCGGTCCCGACGGCGAATCCAGCGCACTGGAAGCAAAGTATCGAAACCCGGATCCGAGAGTCCGAGAAGAGTGGTCCCGGCTGGACCATGGATCGCATCGGGCTGCCGGAGAACAGTGCTTTCAAGCGTCGCGTTCGTCCGGCGGACATAGTGTTCCTTTCCCCGGAGAAAGCGGCGGTGATCACCTTCGAGGGAGATGTCTGGCGGCTTGACCTGGCCGGGGAGCGGGTGCGCTGGACGCGAATCGCGGCGGGGCTCTGCGAGCCTCTTTCGATCGAGCAGGTCGGCGGGGTGCTGCAGGTCTTCACCCGGAATGGGATCGTGCGGCTGCGGGACACCAATGCCGACGGTGAAACGGATTTCTACGAGAATTATAGTAGCTTGATCCATCACACGGCTGGCACGCGCGGCTATCCACTGGACATGGAGGTGGACGAAAGCGGCCGCACCTGGTGCTCGATCGGGGGAATCGTCACCAATGAAAAATCCCTGACGAACCTTCAGCCGCCGAACCCGCACAGCGGCTCGATCATGATGATCTCCGCGGACGGCAAGCAGCTGGAGATCGTGGGCGCTCATGCCCGCGAGCCGTTCTTTGCCCGGGATCCGGAGTCCGGACGGATCGTGATGTCGGAGCAGCAGGGACATTGGGTGCCATCGTCCGGGATCTTTCCCGTGGAGCCGGGATCGAGCTTTGGGTTCGGCCAGGAGAATGCGAAGGGCCTCACACCGCCGGCGGTCTGGATCCCCCATGATCAGGACAGTTCTTCCTCGTCCCCGATGTGGGTGCGCGGCAGCGCCTTCAAGTCCTGGGAAGGAGGCGTGCTGGATCTCTCCTATGGCACCGGGCGCCTGTTCCTGGCTCGTCCGGCTGGAGCTTGGCCAGCGAAGGAGGGGGCGGTCATCCCGCTGGGGATCGAGACCGGCCTGCCGATCCTACATGCGCGGACTCACCCCGGTGATGGCTCGCTGTGGCTGGCAGGCTTCCGCATCTATGATTCCCGTGCACCGGAGCTCGAGGGAATCGGTCGCCTGCGTCCCTCCGGGGATGCCTTTCGGGTACCGGTGGATGCCAAGCTGGTAAAAGAGGGAGCGATCCTTTGTTTCGATGCGCCGCTGGATGGCTCGACGGTGACTCCCGATGCGGTGCAGGCGAAGGAATGGCAATACCGTCGCTCGTCAGGATACGGCTCGCCGCGGTTGAAGCGCGATGGAAAGGATGGCGTGGACCCGGTGGCAAGCGGCGGAACTTTTCTCTCAAAGGATGGGAAGAGCGTTTTCATCCACATTCCCGGCATGAAGCCGACGATGCAGCTTGAGATCAGCCATCGCTTCGCGGTGAAGGGGAGCAAGCCGGAGGCACGGTCCGTGTTCTTTACCGTATCCGCTCCGGCACCGGCCATGTGGAATGAGCTGGGCTTTGAAGTACCCGAGCTCGATCCCTCCATAGCCGTAGTGCATGGAGGCGGGGCAGCTGATGCGGTGCCGACGGCGGAGGCGGGGATGGACCTCGCGACCCGCTATGGATGCATCGCTTGCCACTCCACGGATGGGAAACTGGAGGGTCATAGCGGGCCCTCGTGGAAGGGTCTGCATGGATCGCAGCGGAGCTTCACCGATGGCACGAGTCGCATGGGGGATGACGCCTACATCATCGAATCGATGACCGAACCGAACAAGGTGATCGTGAAAGGCTACGCGCTCGGGATGGGAAGCTATTCGGGAGTGCTGAGCGAGGCCGAGATGCAGAGCATCGTGCTGTTTATCCGCTCGCTGAAGTGAGGAGGCTGAATTAAGCCGGGAATGCGATCAGCGAAGGGCGAACGAATCGCACGCTCATTCCGCTCCCGGCAGCCAGCCGATGGCGACGAAGTCCACAATCTCGATGAACTGCTGCCGTTCGTTTGGCTGACGCTTCACGAGCTTTAGCGAGAAGGCTACGCCGCTTTCGCTGAGCAGCTTGTCCACCAGTTCCTTGTCGAACTGGCCGGAGCCTTCGAAGATGCCGCGCATCTTGGCGAGAGCCACCGAGTCCTTCCGGATCCAGGCGAGTTGTTCGCGGCCCGGCATCGGCACACTCAGCTTGAAGCGCGAGAAGTTCGATTCCGCTTCGCCGGCGGCCGGCGGGTCCGGTTTCACAAAAACGTGGAAGATTCCGGGAGTGTCGATCGGGCCGGCGGCGAACTTGCGGAAGAGGTCGTCGTGGAAATTGACGAAGGATTCCCAGTTCACCTTTGCTCCGTCGCTGGTTTCCATCACGGAGACCGGAAAGCCTTCAGGGATCGCCGCGGTGCAGACCTTGTAGATGTGAGATGAGCCCGCGGTTTCCAACAAGGTGATCGAGGTGACCGGGAAGGGGCCGTCGCCGAGTTCGGTCGCACGCTTCTCGATCGAGGATCGCATGTCGTCGGGAAAGATCACCAGCTCTGCGCGGCTCTTCCAATCCGGCGCCTCGAGGAAGGCCTTTAATGCGGCATCGGCGCTGAGCTGGGTTTTCGCGGTCGGTGCTGGAGCCGGCGGTGCGGCAGGAACAGGAGCGACGGGCCGTGGCTCTACGGGCTCTGGCTGGGGAGCCGGGGACGGTTTCGGTACGGGTTTTGGTCGAGGCTCAGGATCGGGACGCGGGGCAGGGGGGGCGCCCTTCGTTGGCGAGTCCGGGAGCCCCTCGTGGCTTTGCTGCAGGAGCGAAAAGGATCCTTGGTTCCTGCCGATGAAGTATCCCGCGGCCGATCCAACAACGAGAGAAGCGAGGGCAGGCACTACCCACGAAATCCGCCGTGGCGGGGCGGGAGGTGGAATGACCGGTGGAATCCCGACGGGCACCACTGCTTCGGGCTCCGGCCGGGGAACCACCGGAGGCGGCTCAAGCGCTGCCGGAACAACTGGTACTGCCGGCAGGGCCTCCACCAACTTCGGGGGCAGGCCTCTGGCGGGATCCGGGCTCACGATCTCCTGCCAGCATTTGGGGCAGGGTCCTTGAATGCCCGCCGCGGAGGGAGGGACCGTGAGCGTCACGCCACAGGCCGGGCAATCGAAGTGAAGGAATGTCAAAGGCTCGGCAGGCACCACGGAAGGGTAATTCGAAGGGGGATACGGTCAAGGAGGGGAAGTTCTCCGCGGATCAGCCTAACGGCTCGTGGGCAAGCGGATAAATACGTGATCACGTAATTTTTAATACGTATCAGTTAGATATTATGACGACCTAGGTAAGTTATTCTTTCCTTGTCAGATATCTGCCCCCGCTGCTATTTGATCACACCCCTGCGCTCCGGCAGCCCCAAGCCGGCATGGTTCACCCCCCATCCCCCGATGAATACCCCCACCGTATCTTTCATGCGGGTTTTGGCCATTGCGGCCGTGACCTGCAGTACCTCCGTTCAGGCTGGTGACGAATCCGAAGATCCGTGCTATCCGGACAACCGTCAGGCGACCTCGACCGCGGTCAGCCGGAGTGTCTTGGGCGTGGCTTACGCTTCCACCCGCGATGTGAGCGGGCGCATGTATCGGAATCGTGCCGGTGTTCGCCCGGGCTCGGTGCTGGTGGATGAGCCGGTAGCAGTCGCCCCGGCTTATAGCTCGAAGGGCGGGATGTCTTCATCGAAGGATGCAAAGGTTTCGGCGGTGTCGGTCCCCTACCCTAACAAGTGGGAGGTCTTTGGTTCGCTCTTCTATTACTCGGAAGAAAGTGACGGCAGCAGCTACCACCATCGCTCGAAGAAGAAGAAATACGAAGGCCCGAAATACGGCTACGGCTCTGGCTATGGATCGGGGGCTTCCGCTTTCGTGAGCGGTGCGGCCGATACTTCGCTGGACGTTTACGGCGGTGCCTTGGGCGTGGAGTATCACATCAACCGCGAGTGGAGCGTGGGAGTGGGTGTCTCCGCTTCGACCGGGGACATGGAGATGGACGCCGTCGGCAATGCCGATGTGGATTCCGTTTCGGTCATTCCATACCTTTCCTACTATCGCGCGGATGCCTTTGGCTCTGCCGATTTCTGGGCGGGCCTGATGTATGCCTACGGTGCGCACTCCTTTGAAACCCGTCGCTTCACCGGCGGTGGGATAGCATCAGGTTCTCCGGATGCCGATACCCATGAGGTGGAATTCACTGCGGGTGTGAATTTCGGGGACGACGATGTGGTTCACGGCCCCTACGCGGGAATGCGCTATATCACCGGAACCGTGGATGCTTATACGGAAGTGGGGCCTGGCGCGACTTACTTCGGCGAGCAAGACGTGGACTCGCTGGTCTCGATCCTCGGCTATCAGATTTCCTGGAAGATGCGTGGCTCGCGAGGCACCTGGGTGCCGCAAGTGCGCGCTGCCTGGGAGCATGAATTTGAAGATGGCAATGCTTCCGTCTTTGGCGTTCCGGTGGATTCCGTGGACGAAGACGTGGCGGTGGTCGGTGCCGGCCTTGCCTACTACTTCGACAACGGCTGGAACCTCGGCGTCGAGTATGAAGGCCGTTTTGGCAGCAATACCGAAGGTCACTACGGTGGTGTGAAGGCCGGGAAGGAATTCTGATCTCGAATCTAACGAAAATCCCCGATTGGCATCAGGCCGGGCGGGGATTTTTTGTGGCGACGTCGATGCTTGTTCCGCGTCTTGGGAACAAGCGGACGTAGGCTTAGACTGCCTTCACCGCTTCGCGGGGGATGCCGCGCATTTCGAAGATCCGGAAGATGGTGTCTTCGATTAGATTGTTCGGGCAGGAGGCACCTGCGGTGATCCCGATGACCACCGGCTTCTCACCGAGCAGGACAGCGGGATAGCTGCTTGAGATTTCCGACTTCTCGTGAAGGTCGAAGTGAACGATTTGCTCCAGCGACTCGAGGCAGGCGGCGTTGCGGATGAAGAAGGTGGGCAGGGATTGCTCGCCGATTTCCACGAGGTGCGTGGTGTTCGAGCTGTTGTAGCCACCGACGACGAAGAGCATGTCCATGGGACGGCGGAGCATCTCGAAGAGAGCGTCCTGTCGCTCTTGGGTGGCACCGCAAATGGTGTCGAAGAAGATGAAATTCTCCGCCGAGCCGTCGCGGGCTTCCACGGCGGCGCGGACGCGGCGTTGGATCTCCTCGGTCTCGCTTTTCAACATCGTGGTCTGGTTGGCCACGCCCACCTTGGCGAGGTGAACATCGGGGTCGAAGCCTTCGGAGGCCGCGTGAGAGAAGCGCTTGAGGAAAGCATCCTTGTCGCCGCCTTCTCGGATGTATTTGCAGACGGCATCGGTCTCATCGAGGGTCAGCACGATGAGATAGTGACCCTTGCCGTCATCGCCCATGGCGCGGGATGCGGTGGCTTGGGTTTCCTCATGGCCGGCCTTGCCGTGGATGATGGAGGTGATGCCGTCCTTGGCGTAGCCGCGGACACGACGCCAGACCTTCATCACGTCGCCGCAGGTGGTATCCACCACGTAGCAGCCGCGCTCCTCGATCTTCTCCATGAAGTTTGTCGGTGCGCCGAAGGCGGGGACGATCACCACATCATCCGGGGAAAGCTGGTCGTAGTCGTCGGTGAGCTCCTTCCAGGGAAGGGAGACGATGCCCATGTCCACAAGCTGGCGATTCACCTCCGGGTTGTGGATGATCTCGCCGATGAGAAAGATTCTCTGATCCGGGAAAACGCGGCGTGCGGCGTAGGCCAAATCGATCGCGCGCTCCACACCGTAGCAAAACCCGAACTGTTGGGCGAGGCGCACGGTGGTATTGCCGATGGTGATTTCGCCGCCGTTTTCGCGGATCCTTTCGACGATCGATGAGCGATAGTGGCGCTCCACCTCGGCATTGACCTGAGTCATCACGTCCGGACGGCGGACGTTCACGCGGGGGCGCTTCTGCTTGTCGGCGGTTTCGCTCATGTGCGGGGGCGATATAGCTCCGCTTTGTCCCGGGACCAAATCATTTCCCGAATTGGGGAGAAAAGGGCCGGGGTGGATGGGGTGGGGTGGATCGTTCTGAAAATCAGGGACTAAGAGGGTGAGACGATGCTCGTCTGTCCTGCCTGTCCGGGGTGCCCTTGCGTTTCGGCAGCACGGGCAGGACGAGCAGCGAGAAGAGGACGGCGGCGAGAGCCTGCATCCAGAGAAGGTAGATCGGCCATGGTCCCAGATGGTCCAGCAGGCTGGGGTTCACCGGTTTGCGGGCGGTGAAGCCGAAGTTGGTGCCGAGGAGATGGTTCACAGCCATGGCGACGAGGAGATACACGTTTGCCCAGAGCAAGGCTTGGAGGGGTGTCCTCCACCACGGGTGTTCGGCGCGCCAGCCATTCACGATTGGCAGGTAGAATGCCGCTCCCACGACCGCGAAGTGATGCACGAAAAACGCGATGAAGGCGGGGTGCGGATAGCCGATCGAAATTGCGGGAGTGGCCAGTGCCTGGACGGTGGCGGCCAGTCCCCAGAAATAGGTGAGGGTAGCCAGCAGGCGCTTTCCCGTGAGCAGGGCGAAGCCGCCGATGAAAGCGGCGACGTCACAGAGGTGTAGGGGCAAAGCGCTATCCAGGTCCGCGTCCCCACCGTCCACCGTGGCCCATGCCGCTTGCGTGTAAGCGAAAGCAGCGAGGCAGAGAAAGGCGAGGATGCTGCGGGCGATGCGCTCGTTCCGTTCGCCGGATTTGCCCAGCAGGACCAAAGCCGTCACTCCAATGGCGCCGGCGACGAGTGCCCAACCGTGAGTGGCGGAAAAGGGCACGAAAGGCGGCGGCATGGCGTGAGGAAAGCGATGCTTGGATGGGGCGGCAAGTCCGATTGGAAAAGGCGGGGAAAGGAGCCGCCTTCTAGTGTCACTGGAATCAAGCAAGATTCCTCAGGCGTTGATACATCGTCATGATTGCGCCCTTGTAGGTGGCTTCGTCGAAAGCCTGATACCCCATCTTCGCCGCCAGGCGGTGGGATGGCTGATTTTCCTTCTGGATGATGCACACGGTACGAGCCGGGCTGTGAGTGGTGTCGAACCAAGCATGGGCGGCGCTGGCAGCCTCGAAGCCATAGCCTTTTCCGTGGCAGTTGCTGGTCAGGATCCAAGCGGCTTCCGGGAAGGGATCGAACTCATTCCCGAGATAGCGATGGAAGTCCGCGAAACCCGTATCTCCGAGAAAGCGGCCGCTGGACTTCTCGGTAATTGCGAAGAGTCCGTAGCCGAAAACCGACCAATGCCCGATGTAACGAAGAAGGCGATTCCAGACTTCTTCCTTCGAAAGCGTCATTCCTCCGACATAGCGGACCACCTCGGGATCGGAGAACATTGCGCAGATGTCTTCGAAATCGGAAAGGGTGTGGGGGCGCAGCAAGAGGCGTTCGGTCTCGATCATCTGGGGAAGTGAAAATGGCCGATGCGGCATCCAGGAATCAAAATCCGCGGCGCTCAGCGGTAGCCTTCTTGGACCCAGATGATCGCATTCGTGAATCCGAGGCCGAGGTGCTGGCCGACCAGATCGGAGTCATAGCCGTAGCCATCGACCGAGCCGCTGGCGAGTTCGCGGAGTTCGGAGGAAGCCTGGGCGAATTGATCGAGGGTCGCACGGGGGACTTGGTGCGGTTCCTTGGCGGTCTCGAGTTCGCGTTTGGCGGCCTCGATGGCATCGGCGCATATGAGAAAGCTGTCCTTGGCTTTTTTCGGAATCTTGAAGCTGCCTCTATTCAGCCCGCTGGCGCGTCTGACTTCCAAGTAGTGGGGGAGGGCGGCTTGGAAGTCGGTGCAGGATTTTGCCAAGGCGTTGATAGCCGGTTGGTAGCGCGGATCGAGACCGGCTTGGTGGAAGGCGATGGGGAGGGATGGCGTTTTCAGGACCGCTCCGGCAGGGATCTTCTGCGGATCCGGCAGGCCATTCAGGCGCGCGAGGAAACCTGAGAACTTGGCATGCCCGTAGGCCTTTGTCGCAATGGTTCCGAGGGCCATCCCGGGCTCCACCGTCACGGCGGGGGACGCGGGGGCGGGGATCTCTGCATCCGTGACGACCGGAAGTGGTGCGGGCGTGGAAGCCGGGTTGGCCGATTTGGTGGACCTGGCCTGCCGGTCACAGCTGCAGAGTGCGAGGGAGGCCAGAATCGGCAAGGACCAGGGTTTCATGCGGAAATTTACTGGGAATCAAAGAGCTGTCTCTCGTCGGGAACTGTACTCCTCTGCTGCTGCGGCACACGAAACTCCGCATTCCCCGCCGTTGACTGCGAGCGCTTTCCCCCCTGAAATGCGCGCCCCCGGCAGGGTCCGGGTTTGTATATGGACTATTCGCAGAAAATCGCCCGTCAGATCGCAGGCATTCCCCGCTCGGGAATCCGCGATTTCTTCGAGCTCGTCCAAGGCCGTGAGGGAGTCATCTCCCTCGGCGTTGGTGAGCCCGACTTTACGACTCCTTGGCATATTCGCGAAGCCGCCATCTACGCCTTGGAGAAGGGCCACACTTCATACACCTCCAATCTGGGCCTGCCCGCGCTGCGCAAGGCCATCGCCCGTTACGTTTCCGATTTCTTCCACGTGCAATACGAGGCCCTCACCGAGGTGCTCGTGACCGTGGGTGTTTCCGAAGCCATCGACATCGCCCTGCGCGCCCTGATCAACCCGGGCGACGAGGTGATCTACCATGAGCCTTGCTACGTTTCCTATTCGCCGAGCATCGTGATGGCCTATGGCACCGCGGTGGGCGTGCACACGCGCAAGCGCGATGGCTTCTCGCTGAAGCCGGAGGAGCTGGCGAAGGCGATCACGCCGAAGAGCCGGGTGCTGATGCTGAATTTCCCGACAAATCCGACCGGCGCGACCGCGAACCGCGAGGACTTGGAAGGCATCGCAAAGCTCTGCATCGAGCACGATCTCTTCGTGCTGACGGACGAGATCTACAGCGAGCTGCGCTACGATGCCAGCGACGAGCATGTTTCGATCGCCTCGCTGCCGGGCATGAAGGAGCGCACGGTGCTGCTGCATGGCTTCTCGAAGGCCTTCGCGATGACCGGCTTCCGCCTGGGCTATGCCTGTGCGCCGCAGCCGATCACGGAGGCGATGATGAAGATCCACCAGTACTCGATGCTCTGCGCGCCGATCATGAGCCAGATGGCCGCGATCGAGGCGCTAGAGAATGGTGCTCCGGAAGTGGCGAAGATGCGGGATGCGTATCATCAGCGCCGCGATTTCCTCGTGAAGCGCCTGAACCAGATGGGCCTGAGCTGCCACTCGCCGGGTGGGGCATTCTACGTCTTCCCGGACATCCGGGAGACGGGGCTGTCCTCGAAGGACTTCGCGATGCGCCTGCTGGAAGAAGAAGGCGTGGCCGCCGTGCCGGGCAGTGCCTTCGGTGAATCCGGTGAGGGATTCCTGCGCTGCTGTTACGCGACCGGCTTCGATGACCTGAAGCTGGCGATGGACAAGATGGAGCGCTTCGTCGGCCGTCTTTAATCGATCAAACCAAGGAAAGGGGCGCTGATGGCGCCCCTTTCTGCGTTTAAGAGGGAAGCCGCGGGGGATGCCGCCCGGGTTGACTCAACTTCGCCGCCACCCTTAGCCTCTGCGCGATGTTGAGAAAGTGGTCGTCTCTTCTGACGAGGATAGCGCCTGGGCTTGGAGTCTGGCTCGTGGACGGTGCTGTCCTTCAGTCTACACGGCTGTCATCTGCTTTCCCGGAACAAGCCCTCGCCTGATTTTTGAACATGGAGCCCACCCTTTCCGCGCATGATGCGCGAGCCTCCCGTCTGAGACTCGAGCAAACGGATTTCTGGATTCGAGCCCAGATCGTGCCCTTCGCGGTGTTCATGGGCTTCATGCTGCTGTTGCAGATCTTCGGGGCTCTCTTCATCTGGGAGCACCCGGCCGCACCGTGGTGGCGGCACTGGCCGGAACAGTGGGTGTATCCGCTGCAAACGGTGGTAACCCTGGTCCTGCTCGCCCGGCTCTGGAAGTACTATGAATTTCGTTGGTCGTGGAAATGGTGTGCCGCCGGTGCGATCTTCGGCGCAGTGGGGATTGGCGTCTGGCTGCTACCGACGGTGATGTATGATCGCCTGGGTCTGACAGGCGAGACCACCGGTTGGCAGAAGTGGCTGGGCCTGGCTGCAAGGACGAAGGGCTTTAATCCGGCGGAAGCCTTCGGTGAGGGGACGCCTGCCTTCTGGGCTGCACTGGTCATGCGCTTTGTGCGTGCCGTGGTGGTGGTGGCGCTGGTCGAGGAGATCCTATGGCGCTCCTTCATGATGCGCTTCGTCGAAGATTGGGAAGGTGACTATTGGAAGCGGCCGTTTGGCAGGGCTTCCTGGAAGTCCTATCTGATCGTGACGGGCTTGTTCATGCTTGCCCATGCCCCGGTGGATTATCCAGCGGCTTTTGTCTATGGATCGCTCACCTATGTGCTCTGCATCTGGAGCAAGAGCCTGGGTGCATGCGTGGTGATGCACGGGGTTGCGAATTTGCTGATGGGGCTCTTCGCGGTCGTCTACGGGAAGTATGGGCTGTGGTGAGCAAAGAGGGCCCCGGGACCGGGCCCATCCTTGATTATCCTTTCACCTTTACGCGGATCATGGTCGAGAGTCCTGGGCGGAGGCTGTCTTCGAAGCCGTGGATCGAGTCGGCGTCGAAGACGATCTTTACCGGGACGCGCTGGACGACCTTGGTGAAGTTGCCGGTAGCGTTGTCCGGTGGAAGCAGGGCGAACTGTGCGCCGGTGGAGGGCGCGATGCTTTCGATCTTGCCGTGGAAGGCCTTGCCATCGAGGGCATCGACGCGGATCTCCACATCTTGTCCGGTCTTCATGGAGCCGAGCTGGGTTTCCTTGAAGTTCGCGACGACCCAGTAGTCGTTTTCGACGAGGGCGAAGACCGGTTGGCCTGCTTGGACACGGTTGCCGGTTTCGATGTTCTTGTTGCCCACGATGCCGTCGGCGGGGGCGACGAGCTTGGTATCGGCGAACTGGCGTTCGATTTCACGGAGTGCGGCGGCTTGGGCTTCGATGGTGGCCTTCGCGGCCTGCACTTCGGCCTCCGCGACTTCCACGGCGGCGGCGCTGGTTTTCTTCTTCGCTTCGGCGGCAGCGTGGGCTGCCTTGGCAGCTTCGAGGCTGGCGGTGGTCGTCGCCACGACGCTGCGGGTGGTATCCACCTCGGCTTCGGAGACCGCGCGGGTGCCACCATTGAAGAGGCTGCTATTGCGATGGTAGTTCACGTTCGCGAGATCGAGTTGTGCCTCGGTCTGCTTCACCATCGCGGAGGCGCTCCCGACCTGGGCTTCGGCTTGTTGCTCCTCTGCCTTCGATCGATCGAGAGCTGCGAGGGCTTGGACGAGGCTGGCGTCTGCCTGGGCCTTTGCTGCCTGGAGTTTCTGGCGGGCAATCGCGAATTCGAGAGGATCGATCTCGGCGAGTTCCTGGCCGGCTTTCACGTGTTGGTTTTCCTCCACCAGCACCTTCAGCACCGGGCCCGCGACGCCGGGGCTAATGCGATGGATGTGACCGGTGATGTAGGCATCGTCGGTCTTCTCATAGGTCATGGACTCGTGGACGAAGTGGACGCCCCACGCGACACCGCCGGCGAGGAAGCCCAAGGTAAGCAGGCGGGA
Source organism: Luteolibacter luteus (assembly GCF_012913485.1). GTDB lineage: Bacteria > Verrucomicrobiota > Verrucomicrobiia > Verrucomicrobiales > Akkermansiaceae > Haloferula > Haloferula lutea. Next base: position 5,365,154 of record NZ_CP051774.1, read on the forward strand.
CGCGATCCCGCGCTTCTTCGGGGCCTTGCCGCTGCCTGCATCCGGCGTGCTTTCATCCGGCAGGATGCCGGTTTCCCCGGAGTTCTCTTCGGAGGGCTTGATGGATGGATTGGACATGGTCGTAGGGAAATTGGAGTTCAGTGTGCGGATGCCGCCGCATCGGATGCGTCCTTGCCTTGCTTTCCACCGAGCAGGAAAAGCAGGGGAAGGGTGACGATAAAAAGAAGGGCGACGTAGGTGAAGATGTCCTCATAAGAGAGGAGCAGCGCTTGGCCGGAGACGATGCGATCGAGCAAGCCGAGCGCCTGGTCATGAGCCACGTGGGTGTTGCCGCTGTGTTGGGCGAAGGCACCGGTGAGCAAGTCCATGCGTTCCCCGACTTGCGGGCGGAAATCCGAGATGCGTTCGACGAGCACGGAGCGGTGTTCCGCCTGGCGACGGGCGAGCATGGTGGTGATGAGCGCGATGCCGATGCTGCTGCCAAGCTGCCGAGTCAGGCTGTAGAAGCCGGCCCCGGCGGCGATGTCCTTCTTCGCCAGTGGTCCCAGCGTCGCAATGCTGAGTGGCATGAACATCATCACACTGCCGAAGCCGCGGACGATGAGCGGCCAGAAGAGCTGCTTGGTGCCGGTATCCGGATTGATGTCCATCAGCAGGAAGCCGGTCATGCTGGTGAGGATGGCGCCAAAGAAGATCATCACGCGCGGCGAGACCTTGCCCCCGATCTTTCCGTAGAGAGCCATCATGATCGCGGAGGCGATGGCCCCGGGGGCGAGGATCAGGCCACTCTGCAGGGCGGTGTAGTGCAGGTAGTCCTGCACGAAGATGGGCACCGCGAACATGATGCCATAGAGACCCATGCCGAGGATGGCGGAGTAGAGGCTGCCCCCGATCATGGAGCGATAGCGCAGGACCCGCAGGTCTACCGCGGGATGCTCCGTGGTAAGTTCCCGCCAGATGAAGAGGGCGACGCCGATCACGCTGGCGACGGCCATGGTGAGGATGAACTTCGATTCGAACCAATCGTCCTGCTGGCCTTCCTCAAGGAAGATCTGGAAGCAGGCGAGACCGATGGCGAGCAGGCCGATGCCGGTCCAGTCCACCTTTCCACTGCGGTTGATTTCCTCCGGTCGATCGGAGGGCATGAAGGTAGTGCACATCAGCACCGCGAGGATGCCGAGAGGCAGATTGATGAAGAAGATCCAGCGCCAGCCCATGTTATCGGTCAGCCAACCGCCGATCACGGGACCGATGGCCGGGCCCACGATCACGCCGAGGCCGAAGATGGCTTGGGCGATGGGGCGCTCCTTCACGGGGAAGGCTTCAAAGACGATCGACTGGGCTTTGGCGAGAAGCCCCCCGCCCGCGAGACCTTGCAGGATGCGGGCGAAGATCAGCATGCCGAGGCTATTGGCCGTGCCGCAGAGCAGCGAGGCCATGGTGAAGCCGATCAAGGAGAAGACGAAGTAGTTCCGCCGCCCGAAGCGATGGCCGAGCCAGGCGGAAAGCGGGATGATCACCACGTTCGCGCAGGCGTAGCTGGTGGAGATCCAGCCGGCTTCGGAAAGGGTTGCTCCGAGATTGCCGCGGATGTCGGGCAGCGCGACGTTGGTGATCACGGTATCGATCACCTCCAGGATCGCGCCGAGGGAAGCGGCGAGCGCGATGACCCATTTGAGGAGGCCCTTTTCCAGCAAACGGCTGGCGATGGGGCTCAGCAGGCCCGGGTCGGACCCATAGAGATTGGCGGCGGCAGCGCTCATTTCAGGAGGGATCTTTCGCAATCGCGCGGACCACCATGTCCACGCAAGCCTTCACGTAGCGCTCGCGGCCATACTCCAGCTTCATCGGGCAATCGCTGCGGAGCGCGTGGGTGAAGATCATGCCAACAAGCTGATCGACCACGATGACGGGATCGACCGAGTCGATCACCTCGCCGCGGGCTTGTGCGGCGCGGAGGCGCTTCACGAGTTGCTCGCGGCGCGGCTTGAAAATGGCGCGGAGCACTTTCATTTCGTGCTCCTCGAACTTGTGGATCTCCCCGACGAGGACGCGGACCATCGCGATATTCCGCATCAGCATGGCGTGATCGGACTCGGCGAAGGCGGTGACGGTTTCTTGGAGCGAGGCGTCTTGCGGTAGATTGTCGAAGCGCTCGGCGAGGGGATCGGCCTTGCGCTCGAAGAGTTTCTCCAGAACCGCGCCGAGCAGGCCTTCCTTGGTTTGGAAGTTCCGGAAGAGCGTCACCTCGTTGACGCCCGCCTCCTTCGCGATCTCCCGGGTGGTGGCGCCGCTCAGGCCATCGCGGGCAAAAACCGCGGGGGCCGCTTCGAGCAACTTGGCAGCGGCGCTGCCGCGCTTGGGTTCGGGAGGGAGATTTCCGGCAGGCATGTATGCAAGTGGTTGCTTGCATTTGTCGGTCCGGCTTTTCCCGGGCTCAAGCGGATTTTTCCGGTGGGGCGGGGGATTGCTACGTAGGCTGCCTGACGCGGCGGCCCCCGGGTGGAGAGCCGGAGTGAGGCACCGACGATCATCGCGGCGGATCAGAAGCGGGTGCCCGATCGTGAAATACGGCACGCAAATGCGCGCCGTGATCCGATCGTGGATCCTGTGGATGAGGCTGCGAGAACCGACCGCCCTAGGATTTCCAAGAAGGCGAAGGTCGCCTTAAGGCTACCCCTGCAGGGTGACCAGAATCACCAGGGCCAAGACCACGAAGAGGCCGAGAAAAATGATTTTCTTCACCAGACCGAAGCCGAGCTTCAGAAGAAAAAGGACGAGGAGCACCAAACACACGCCCGCAACTGCGTAGTGCTGGGGCGGAAGTTCCTGAAGGCGTTGAATCAAGTCCATGGGAGCGATGATACGGAGAAGCAGGCACTCGGGAGTGCCTGCCTCTAGTCGTGACGCTGTGGTGGTGAAGCCGGGATTAGCCTGCGGTGGCCACCTTCACGCGCTCGAGGACTTCGGCGTAGGCTTCCATCACGCCACCGAGATCGCGGCGGAAGCGGTCCTTGTCCATCTTCTCACCGGTTTTGAGATCCCAGAGGCGGCAGCCGTCCGGGCTGATCTCATCGGCCAGCACGATCGTCTTCGGATCGGTGGCAAGACGGCCGAACTCCAGCTTGAAGTCGACGAGCTTGAGGCCGCATTCGGAGAAGAACTTGCCGAGGATCGAGTTCACCTTCAGTGCGGATTCGCGGAGGAAGGCGAGCTCTTCCGGCGTCGCGAGGCTAAGTTCGCGGATGTAGTCATCGTTGACCAGCGGGTCGCCGAGTTCATCGCTCTTGATACAGAATTCGATGATCGGCTGGGAGAAGGCGCGGCCTTCCTCAAGGCCGGTGCGCTTGCAGAAGCTACCAGCGGAAAGATTGCGGATGATCACTTCCACCATCAGGATGTCCACCTTGCGGACTTCCACGTTGGTGTCGTCGATCTGGCGGACGAAGTGGGTCGGGACGCCTTCCTTTTCGAGGAAGCCGTAGATCAGGGTGCTGATCGCGTTGTTGAGCCGCCCCTTGTCCTCGAATTGCGCCTTCTTTTCGCCATTGAAAGCGGTGGCGTCATTCTTGAACTCCATGCGCAGGACATTCGGGTCGCTGGTGGCCCAAAGTCGCTTCGCCTTTCCCTCGTAGAGCGGTTCCATACGGGAGAGGTACGGAGGCACCGCCCGGGGGTCAAGCGGCGGTCTTATTCGCCGCTCGAAAAGTCGGCATTCGTGACCGTATTCTTGCCCCCGGAGTTGCCGGTGGCGCTGTTCGTGGCGAAGGAGGTTTCCTTCAGGCCCTGCTCCAAGGCGAGGCCGGGGCCGAGGTTTTTCTCCAGTTTGTTGTTTTCGAAAGCCAGTCGTTCCGCGGCGAACCGGACGGCCATGCCCCCAAGGAGGTTTTCCCGGCACTGGTTCCCGTGGATCCGGCCGGAGACACCGGCGAACGCGACAATGCCGTATTCCCGGTTGCCGCGAAGGTCGTTGTTCCCCAGCACGACGTTGTCGCCATTGGTGTCCACGAGGATCCCGTTGCCACTGTTGTCGCGGGCCACGCTATTGTGGATCGCTCCGGTGCCACCTTCCCAGAGGTCGAAGCCGTGGCCGAAGTTGCCGGTGGCTTCGCACTCGGAGAGTTCGACGCGGCTTCCGGCACCGCGGACCGCGACGCCATCCCAGCCATTGTTCTCGAAGAGGCAGCGCGTGGCCGAAACGCGGCCGGCCTCCATGACGGCAAGGCCGTGCCCTGCGGAATCCGCGACCCGGCAGTCACTCAGGACGACCTCGGCACCACGGATCAGCAACGCCGAGAAACGGTTCAGGCCGGGATCGAATCCACGATGGCGGAAGGTAATTCCGCTGACCTGGGTGCCGGAGGATTTACGGCCGAAGGTGGCTGCCGTGCTGGTGACTGCCTCCACCTCGACGATCGTCTTGTCGCGGCCGGCACCTTCGAGCGTGATCGCCTTATCCACGATGATCGGGCCGGTCCAAGTTCCTTCGCCGACGGAAATGCGGTCGCGATCCCGGGCTGCGGCGATCGCTTCATTGAGCGTTGAGAAGTCCCCCGGGACCTGCAGGGTCCGGGTATAGGACGTCATCTTTTTGTAGAGCGCGGCGATTTCCGAGTCATCGGGGGCGAGCGCCGTGGCCTCCCGCAGCCACTCCATGGCCTCGCCGTCGAAGGTGCCTTGGTCGCGGCCCTTGGCGGCGGCGAAGAGCTCTTGGGCGCGAGCTTTTTCCCGGGCTTCCTTTTCCCGGCCTGCCCGGATTTCAGAGAGAAGGACATTCCCCTCCGGATCGCCGGGGAATGCGGAGGCGAGCTGGGCCGCCTTTGCTTCCGCATCATCCCAGCGGCGCTTCTGGATGGCGGCGGTGGTGGCCGCCACCAAGGCCTCACGCGCGGCGGTGCTGCGGGATTGCTCGATTTTGTTGAAAAGCTCGGTGACCTCTTTTTGGCCGGGGTAGCGATCCAGCACCTTCTGCGCGGCGGCGGCGGCTTCGTCCAAGCGTCCGGCCTCGAATTCCGCGAGTGCCTGTCCGGACCAATAGCCGACGAACTGGCGTTGCTCCTCTTCCATGCCGGCCTCGATGCTGCGACGACCGACCACGGCGATCTCCGACTTGGGATCAAGCTCCTCGATTTCCTTGTAGGCGAGGTTGGCCTCGTCCCAGCGGCGTGCCTCGACCATCCGGGCACCAAGGCGCTCTAGAAATGTGAGGCGTTCCCGAGCCCGGTATTTTTCGTGCTCTTGGAACTTCGTGTAGGCGATCCCTCCGCCGGCCAGAGCCAGCAGGAAAATGATAAAAAGGGTGCCGACCAAGCCGCGGGATGCCGGTTTGTCGGCAGGCTGGGAGTGCTCGAACTCCTGCTCTGCGAGCGAGTCGTCCACAGGCGGCTCGGGCTCGGGGCCGGACTCTTTCTTCTTTTGCTCCGGCTCCGGCTTTTCCTCCTCCGCCTTCCCGTTTTTTGGTTCGGGGAATGCGGGTGCCTCGGAGCCTTTGGCGGCAAGCATCCATTCGTTACGCTTCGTGACTTCCGGATCCTCTTTCTCCATGTCCTCCCGTATGGCGGCGAGGGCGCGGTCGAAGTCGATCAGGCCGTCCTGGTAGCGGAGGGCGATCGTTTCATTGGGAGCGGTCCGCACCAGCTCCGCGATCCGTTCGCGGGCTGCGGCAAACTCGGTCATGTGAGTCTGCGGGTCTTCGTCAGGATTTAGTCCGAGTATGCGCCGTGCCTCCTCCAGGGTCATGCCGGGACGGCTGTAGCAGTCCAGAGGCTCGGGGGAAAGGTCGCTTTACGGAAAAACCCTAACAAGGTCGCCTAGATACCGTAGCCCTGAGCCAGAGGCATCTGCCGGCCGGTGCCGAAGGCCTTGGTCGTCACGCGCAGGCCGGGAGCGGCTTGGCGGCGCTTCCATTCGTTCTGGTCCACCCGGCGCTGCACCCAGCGTACGGTGGCCTCGTCGTAACCCTGCGCGACGATTTCCTCCGCGGCCAATTGGCGCTCCACATAGAGCTCCAGGATGCCATCCAGCGCTGGATAGGGGGGCAGGGTGTCCTGGTCCTTCTGGTCCGGGCGCAGTTCAGCGCTCGGCGGTTTCTCCATAATGTTCCGGGGGATAATTTCACGTTCCCGGTTGAGCCAGTGGCAGAGGTCGAAGACACGAGTTTTCGGAACATCCGAAATGACCGCCAATCCGCCGCACATGTCGCCATAGATGGTGCAATAGCCTACGGCGAGCTCGCTTTTGTTTCCGGTGCTCAGCAGCAGATGACCTTCCTTGTTCGCGAGTGCCATGAGTAGGAGTCCGCGAATCCGGGCTTGCATGTTCTCCTCGGTGACATCGGGCGATAGGCTCAGGAACAAAGGCGCCATGGCGGATTTCACCGCCCCGAAGATCCCTTCGATCGGGATGGTGTCGCAACGGATGCCGAGATTCTCCGCCAAAGCCTCCGAATCCGTCACGCTGCCGGGTGACGAGTAGCCGCTGGGGAGGGTGAGGCCGTGGACATTCTCCGGTCCCAAGGCCGCGGCGGCGATGACGGCAACCAAGGCCGAGTCGATCCCGCCGCTGAGGCCGAGACAGGCGCTGCGGAAGCCGCACTTCCACGCGTAGTCCCGGAGTCCCAGCACCAGCGCATGGAAGACCTGCTCCTCCGCCCCGAGGATTTCCAAGGGAGCTTCGTCGGCAGGCAGGGCGTCCAGATCCACGGTCAGGCATGCGGATTCGAAGCCTTTCATTTGCACGACGATCTTTCCGTCCGGCGAAGCGACAAGGGAATGGCCGTCGAAAACCAGCTCGTCTTGAGCTCCCGCAGCATTGGCGAAGACCACGGGGACGCCGGCTTTCTTCGCCAAGTCCGTCATGAGCCCCCGGCGAAGACCGGGTTTGCCAAGATGGAAAGGGGATGCGGATAAATTCAGCAAGATATCGATGCCTGCGTCACATAACTCTTTCACCGGATCCCTGTCATAAAGCGGCCGCTCCTGATATCCTTCGATCCAAATATCCTCGCAAATGGTGATACCAAGGCGGGATCCATTCCACAGGATCGGCTCACATCGCTCGCCGGGCTCGAAATAGCGCCGTTCGTCAAAGACATCGTAAGCGGGCAGCAGGGTTTTCCAGCGCTTCTCCGCGACTTCTCCGTGATGCAGGAAAGCCGCGGCATTGCGGAAGGGCTTGCCGGGTTTTCCGCTATCATGGTGGTCGAGATAGCCGACCAGAAGTGGGACATCCTTCACCTCCCCGGCGAGATAGTCCAAGGCCTGAAGACACTTGTCCACGAAGCCGGAACGCAGCACGAGATCACGGGGCGGGTAGCCGACGAGCGACAACTCCGGGGTGATCACGAGATCCGCACCGGCTTCCAAGCACTCGCGGTAGGCTTGGAGCAGCCGTTTCGCGTTGCCGGGGAAATCCCCGATCACCGCATTGATCTGGGCGATGCCGACTTTCATGCGGCGACGGAATCACGACAGCGGATTCTGGAAAATGAGAAAGGCGCGAATCGCAAGTCCCCCCGGAATCACAATTCGCGCCTTATCTGAACCAGTGGCATCCTTGCAGGATGATCGGCCGAAATCCCCCCGGATCGAGAACCGATCAAAAGACCTGCGGGTCTCCCATTGGTCTGGCAGCGGCACCGAAGCGCCGTCGCACGTGGATAAAGTTGCCAGATAATTAGGGTTTGGAAAGAATTAAATGAGGTCAAAATTCGCCATATGCTCCCAAAATCGGTCCTTTACCCTTAATTTTGCGGAATGTTCGCTATTTTGCGCGGTTATTGCCCGCCTTTTACCCCCCGAAAATTGAGAGTCAGACCCTTCGGCTTCCAGTAACGGATCAAATGATACTGTGCCTCAGGGGCGGCTTGAGGGGTTAGAAGGACTATTCCGCGGCGGGTGCGGTGCGGGGATTCGAGCAAAGCTTTGAGTGCTTCCAACCGCTCTGCACCCCCGTGCAGGTGGTAGTGGGCCAGCAAAAGGGCAGTCGCGTAGGTTTGGTAGCGCTCTTCCTCGGGAAGACTTTCCACGAGGCGGATCCAGCCGCGCCCGTCCACCGGAGTGACTTCGTCCACCCGGATCACGGAGATCACCGGGTTCTTCGGGCTCAGCCGGCTTCGGAGGTGTTCGCGAACCGACTTGTCCGGGTCCGCGAAGGAGAAACGTCCACCACCTTCGTGAGCCGTCGCGAAGTATTCCGCCAAGCCTTCGACAAGCCACTGCGGGAGTCCGGCATTCTGGCGGTGCATGCAGAGGTGGACGAGTTCATGGACCACGATGTCTTCGTCGTAGTTCGGTGGGAGCTGGGATTTCGCGGGGTTCCGTGGATCGGCCAGGAAATCGCCGCGGACCAGTACCAGCGCTTTTCGGGCGATGTAAAAGCCCGCGCTGCCGTGGGCACCGCCGGCTCTCACGTAGTCGGCGGCATTGGCATAGATCGCGATACGGGAACGCTGGCCTTCCGGCGGGGCGAAGAGGGGAAGCGGGTGGCTTTTCAGGACGAGTGCCGTGGTGTCCGCCACTTGGGCGAGCCGGAGGAGCTGGTTCCGCGGCAGCTCCATGTCGGAATCGATCCGGAAGAAGCGTGTATGCCACACGCGGCGGCCCTCTTCGTCTGCCTGCTGCTCCAAGGTCGCCGGCTGGGGCGTGAACTCCCGAGGCATCGGCGCGGCGGCGGCGAGGAGGGGAAGCAGAAACAGGAAGAGAAGCGTGCGCATCAACCGGGTCTCCATAGAGGATTATCAGGGATTCCACATTCGGAAATTCTGCATTCGTCATTCCCCGTTTGCCGGGGTAGCGGTGAGCCCGTGGAACCCGACTGGCTGAAAACCCTCCGCACGCAACTCGACACTCGCAATGACCCGTGGGTCGTGCTGGAGGGCCAGAAGAGCGTCGAAGCGGCGATCGCCGGTTGGTGGGAAGTCCCCGGGGTGCTGGTGGCCGAGGATCATCCATGGGAAGCGCCGGTATGGTCCGGGCTGGAGTTGCTGCGCAGGGGGAGGAACGAAATGGATGATCTCGCTGATCCGTCGACCCACGAGGGGGTGCTCGGTCTTGCCAAGCTGCCGAATGAAACCGGGGATGTGGCTGCCTTCATGAAGGGCCTCGAGCCCGAGGCGCTGCTGGTGGTGTGTCCCAGGCTGGATGACCCGGCGTTGATCGGGGAGATCGTGCGCGGGGCGGATGCCTTCGATGCGGCGGGCGTGATCTTCGGAGCGGAAGGGATGTCGCCCTTTGAACCCGAAGCCGTGCGTGCCTCAGGGAGCACGGTCTTCAAACTGCCGGTCCGTATTGCGGATGGCGGGATGGTCTTGCGTTGTCTTTTGACGGCAGGATTTCAATTGATCGGTTTGGATGACTCGGCGGATGCGATGCCAGCTTCGAATCTTCCGGATCTGGCTTCGCGTCGCGCGCTGATCCTCGGCGAAGAAGATGGCAGGTTGGGACGATTTTGGAGGAAGGCCTGCAACCTGCGCGTGCGTGGGGATGCGGATACCGTTCTGAGTCATCTGGCACTCTAACAGGTAGTCCGGGCCATGAGTATCTGGAGTACCTTTTATGCGGGAGACAGTACCTTGATCGAATCCTCGATTAGACGGGAAGAGACGCGAATCGAAGGGGCGGAGGAATTCGATCTATCGGGAGGGCTTTCCTGCCCCTCTTTCATGCCGGAAGACTTTGCGAAGCTGCTGTGTGAGGGACCCGGGGGATATTGGGATTTAGGGCAGGAGAATCTGTTGGTTGAGGCTGAGCGAGGACTTTATCGGATGCCTGACTCAGAATGTGATCGCTTGATCGCAGTAAGCGGAGGCCAGATAAAGGAATTCTCCCTGAAGTGGAATGAAGAGCGCCGTGAACAGCTGGGGAAACCGTCGCGCCGCAGGGAACTCCCAGCCTTTTGGAAGATCGGGATTGGAATCTCGTTTGGACTCATGGCCGCAATCTTGCCCCGTTCATCGACACCGGGCTTGGTGATCCTGTTGATATGGTTCCTCTGCTTCTCGGCATTGGCTGTGTTTCGTGCGAAAGCCAAGCGGGCGAGCGAGATCCGCAGGGCGCAGCGGCGAAATATCGACATCGACTGGTCACCCCAACTCGAGGGGCTGAAGGACTTTCTTAAATCCGCGCGTCAGCAAGGCTTGCCAGTCTACTATTTCTGGTCGCTGTGAGATGATCCCGTTAAGAAGTGGATCCACCTTCGAATTTGCGCGCAGGATGTAGATACGGTGCCAAACCTTCGGCTCTCCAACCGGCTCCGGAAAATTCATTCTGAGGGATCACGGCGTGAGCACCTTGTAAAAGCGCTGCCGGAGACCTTCCGCCTCCGCGTCCAGGAGGGTGAAGTTTCCGGGAGGCTCTTCCTGGGCGCGCCCCAACTCTTTCCACCCGAGGAGATCCGATGAGGCGAAGACCGCGTAGGCTGTTCCGGGAGAGCCGGTGAAACGAACCCTGTAAGCGCCGGTTTCGGCCATCTTCCTCAGCTGCACGGGATTGGGGAGCATTGGTGGTGCTTCGGAGCGGATGTAGACCACTCCACCCGCTTGGGTCGCGACGTGTTTCTTGCCATCGGTGGACGAAGCGATGGAACTCCAGGCGCTTATCGGGGCGAAGGTATTTGTCCATGAGGTGCCCGCGTTCTTCGAGATGAAGATGTTTCCGGACACTCCGTTAATGAAGGTGGAGGCGATCACGAGAGTCCTTCCATCGCCGGACGAAGCCACCGCTGAGTAATTTTCAGCCGGAGCAGGGGAAGGGGTCCAGTTCGCACCCGAGTTGGAAGAGATATACACGGGGCCGATGGGGGGCTCGTTGCTGGCTATGATCAGCTTGGCCCCATCGCCGGAGGATGCGACAGCCATCCACGATGAGGCTCGTACTTCGAGCTTCGTCCATGTTGTGCCTGCATTCGTGGTGCGGAAGACCGGTCCGATCGGAAACTCCGCTCCCGTTAGCACCACCCTGTTGCCATCGGCGGAGGCTGCAAGACAGGTCCAGCCATGCTCGCCAACGCCTGCGGGCTGCCAGCTTTCCCCGCCATTTGTCGACATGAAGACGGGGCCGGCCGGATAGTCTTCCGCGGCAAGGATCAGCTTGCTCCCGTCGGCGGAAGAACTAGAGGCCAACCATCCATGGGGCTCGATGTCAGCTGGCTTCCAGCTCAGTCCCGAATCCTTGGAAAGATAAACCGGCCCCTGGGGGAAGTCGTTGCCTGCGACGATCAGCTTGGTCCCGTCCGCGGAAGAGGAAACCGTGGTCCAAGAGCCCGGGTCGATATTGGCGGGATACCAGGTCGCGCCGGAATTCGACGAGAGGTAGACGAAGCCGGGATAGTCGTTGGCCACGGCCACCAGCTTGGTCCCATCCGCTGAAGATGCCACGTCGGTCCAGTTCTGGACGGGAGTATCCGTGGGTACCCACGATTGGGCGGAGGATAGATGGATTCCCGTGCCACTTGCGGCGATGACCGCCAGGCAGCGGATGGACGAAATGGCGCGGGTGAGGAAGGAATGGAGGGAAGAGTTCATGGCCGTTCATTCTGGTGAGGGGACCCGGCCGGGCTCAGCGAGTTGTTGCTGGAAGCCGGCCGCCTTCAGGGGGAACCGGGGATCGGGGAAGAAATCGTTCCAAGCCGTGTAGAGGCGGCTTAATTGCTCAAGAGCTGCGCGTCGCTGCCCGGGCGGCGCATCATGGCTCCTCTCGATCTCATCAAGGCTGGAGATGAGGAGCTTCTCAGCTTCTCCAAAGCGAGCCTGCCGCTCAAGATCCGGCATCTGTGGCGTCGCGACATTGGCAGCCACCAACAGTCCCCCCAAACCACCGCGGATGCTTCCCCGGATGATGGACTGCACCGGTGCCTGAGCCTCACATGCCGCCAGAGCCTCCCGATAGCAACGCTCTCCCTCAGGATACTTTTCTTGCTCCGCGAGAGTCCTGGCGAGGCATTCGAGCAGGGCCGCGGTGTCGGCATTGACGCTATCCTGATTCTTCCGCTGGCAATCCAGGGCATCGCGGAAGAATCTCTCTGCCTCTGCGAAGCGCTTCTGATCTTCGGTGACCTTGCCGAGGTGGCGGTAGATCTCGATGAGATAGCGGTGCCCGGGTCCCATCAATTTCAAGTTGATGGCGAGTGCCTCCCTCATGAGGCTCTCTGATTCGGCGAGGTGTCCCTCCTTGTGCCGGAGAAGGGAAAGCAGCTTGAGCGAACGCACGATATCCGGGTGATCCGGCTCCAGGAGCTTGCGCCGCATTGCCAGCGCTTCCTCCTGGATTCGGGCTGCTTCGGCGAGCTTGCCCTGCGCTTCGAGTGTACGACCCAGTTCCGCCAGGATGAAGGCATTGTAGCGGTGTTCCGGGCCGAAGCGTTCACGCAGGATGTCCAATGCCTCGCGACAGCACGATTCCGCTTCAGACTGCTTGTCCTGGCGGTTCAGCATGTTCGCCAGTTCCATCAAGCTCTTCGCGATATCAGGATGGGTGGATGGCAGCAATTTCCGGCGCATTGCCAGAGCCTCGCGCGCGGCTTGCTCGGCTGCCGGCAGCTTGCCACCATCCCTCAAGACGAGCGCGAGATTTGCTAGGGCGGTGGCGACCTCGGGATGTTCGTTCCCATTCACCTTCCTGAACAACGCGACGGATGAACGGGCAAAGTCCTCCGCTTCCTCATGTCTCCCCGAGAGCTGCGAGATGATCGCGAGATTGAGTTTGCAGTAGCCGATTTTCACGTAGCCGTCCCCGCGACAGGCACGAAGGATTTCAATGCTTTCGCGTTGGACCGTGTCCGCTTCCTTCAGCCTGCCGGTGTCCCTAAGAACCATCCCGAGGTTATTGAGGCTGGCGGCAAGGTCTTCATCTCGGCTTGTCCGGACTTGGCGGTAGATCTCGACCGAGTCACGCAACAGCTTCTCGGCTTCCGGGTAATTCCCCTCGTCGATGAGGACCAGCGCGAGATTGTTCTTCGAGTCCGCCACGATCGGATCTTTTTCCCCATGGCCTCGGACACCGAGTTCGAGTGCGCGGCGGTGCATCGCTTCGGCCTTCGTGTTCTCCGCGATCGCACGGTAGACGTCTCCCAGGGTGTTGCGCAGTTCGAGTTCCACCTCGGGTTGGCCGTTCAGGTCCTTGCCGATCCGCTCTGCCGTCTTGTCGAGGATCTCCTTTAGCAAGGTGGTGTCACGCCCCAAGGCGACGGAAGGTCCAACCCCGTCGAGCATGTCTTTCAGGAAGCCGGCGACCTCGCGGCTCTTTTGTTCCGAAGCCATGGCGCGTTGATGCGCACGGGTCTTCTCAACGGATTGCCAGAGCGAAAGGCCGAGTCCGAGGACGAGGGCCGAGATGATGGCAGCAGCGGAGGCGAAGCCGAGCTTGTGGCGCTTCACGAACTTCTTGAAGCGATAAACGGTGCTGGGCGGAGAGGCGCTGACGGGTTCTCCGGCAAGGAATCGCCGGATGTCTTGTGAAAGCGCATTCGCCGTTTCGTAGCGGCGCGAGCGATCCTTCTCGATCGCCTTCATGACAATCCAGTCCAGGTCAGGCTCGACGAGGCGGGTGAGCTTCGAGGGATCGATGTGATGGGACTTTGCCAAGCTCGTGCGCTCCTCGCCTTCGACCGTGCTCAGGCGCAGCGAGGGCTTGGGGGGATCCACCTCCCGGATGATCCGCTGCATTTCCGCATAGCCAGCGGAAAGGAGAGATTTGGAGTCAAAGGGCGGCCTTCCGGTGAGCAGTTCGTAGAGGAGGATACCCAGGCCATAGATGTCGCTGCGGGTGTCGATATCCAGCCCGCTCAGCGCGGCCTGCTCCGGACTCATGTAGGAGGGCGTGCCGATGATCTGTTCGAAGCGCGTGAAGAGCGTCTTGTCGGTCAGCTTGCCTTGTGTTGCCTTCGCGATCCCGAAGTCGATGACTTTCGCCACCGGCTTGTCGCCATGGAGCGTGACCATCACGTTGGAAGGCTTGATGTCACGGTGGATCACGCCCTTCTGGTGGGCATGGTTGATGGCGGCGCAAACGTCGCTAAAAAGACCGAGCCGATCCCGGGTGCCGAGGCTACTACTGTCGCAGTAGTCAGTGATGGGGATCCCCTTCACGAGTTCCATCGCGAAGTAGGGGCGGCCGGAGGCGGTGGCCCCCGCATCCAGCACCCGCGCAATGTTCGGATGATCCATCATCGCGAGCGCCTGTCGTTCCGCCTCGAAGCGGGCCAGCACCTGACGGGTATCCATTCCCGCCTTGATCACCTTCAGGGCGACCATCCGGGAGATGGGTGAGAACTGCTCGGCCATCCATACCACACCGAAGCCGCCTTCTCCGATCAACTGGCGCAGCTTGTAGGGGCCGATGATGTCACCTTCCTTTTCGGCGTATCTTTCCTTGAAATCGTCGGCGCTCAGGGTGGCACCCTCTGCTTCGGCGAAGAAGGCATCCGCTTCGCGAGACTCCACGAGCATGCGTTCGACCTGTAGCCGAAGTTCGGTATCGGCGCCGCAGGCTGAGTCAAGGTAGGCGGCTCGGGCCGAGGCCTCCAGTTCCACGGCCCGGGCGAAGATCTGATCGGCGGGGGAGTCCATCTTATCCCCACACGCGCGAAAACCGGCAAAATGCGGACAGCGAAATTAGCGGGATTTTTCCATCGCTCGGTAGAGCCACAGCTTCGCTAGGGCCCAATGGCGGCGGACCGTCTTCTCATTCACGGCCAGAAGCGCGGCAATCTCATCGTGATTCATGCCGCTGAAGAACCGAAGCTTCACGATCTTAGCCTTGAGTTCATCCTCGGCTTCCAGTTCGTCGAGCACTTCATGAATCCCGATCAGGCGCTCGTCGGCCAAGGGCGCGGGAAGCTGCACTCCATCCAAGGGAAGATCCTTCTCGCCGCCTCCGCGCTTCGCCGCGAGCCTGCGGCGGGCTGTTTCAACCAGAATGCGGCGCATGGCCTCGGCCGCGGCCCCGTAGAATTGACTGCGGTCCCGCCAGCGTTCCGGAGTCGATTTCTGCAAACGTAGCCAAGCTTCATGAACCAGCTCGGTCGCCTCGAGAGCTTGGCCGCTTCGCTCGATGGCCATGCGCCCGAGCGCGATCTTTTTTAGCTCTGCGTACAATTCGCCGAAGTGGGCATCGTCGCAGGAGCCGGTGCTGGCATTCAGCCACTGGGTATGCTCATGCATGCTAAGGCAAAAGGGATGGAGTCCGGGGAAGCTGAGACAATCCGCAAGAGCTGCCGTTCAAACGGAATGGGTGGAAGCCGGTGCTCGCTCAAGCGCGTAAACTTCGACCGTATGGTCGCGGCCTTTCACGTGATGGGGACCGAGGCAGCGGCAGCAATCCCTGCCTTCTTGCCAACCGGACAACAGCTCCGAGCTGAGAAGCACATTGTGATCGACCTCGCGGGTCAGTGCCTCGAGCCGGAAGGTGAGATTCACGGCGTCACCGATCAGGGTGAATTCGCCGGGGCCGATGGCGCCGTAGGCGGCGGAGCCCATGTGAACGCCGGTGCCGGAACGGAAGGTCAATCCCGTGGTGCCGAGGAGTCCGTGGTGCTGTTCCTGTACGGTGGCGCAGGCTTGTCCCATTTCGTGCGCGGCCTTGAGGGCGGCGAGACGAGCTGCCGGGGTGGTCTCCTGCCAATAGCCGAGAACACAATCTCCGATGAACTTGTCGATGGTCGCCCCGTGATCCGCGAGGATGCGGTCCGCGAGGTGATACCATGAGCCGATGACCGGTGCGAGTTGATCGGGAGATAGCTTTTCGGAGAGCTTCGTGAAGCCTTGGATATCGCTGACCAACATCACGACTTCTCCCATGCGGACATCGATGATGGTCCGGTCGCTCAGCGTGGTCTCGCCATCGCCGCGAAGGATGCATCGGTCACCATCGAAGCGGAAATGCCGCTCGGAAATCCGGATCATGTCACCGGGCGAGAGGCGCTGGGAAGTGGTGACGCGCTTGCCATTGATGTAGCTGCCATTGGTGCTTCCTAGATCGAGGAACCAATATCCATCGTCCTGCTGGCGGATCATCGCATGGCGGCGCGAGACCCTTGGATCATCCACCATGATTCCCGATTCCCGGGTGCGGCCGATCACATTCAGGGAGTCGAGGGGAAATTCCTGACCCGAGGTATCGTCGCATAGCTTTCCCGGTGAAAAGTTCATCCGAGGAGGGAGTTGGAGAGTATCTTCCATACTCCGGTTTGCCGACCTATGATAGCCTGAAAATCGCCCTTCCGGCATTTGGGCCCATTTCACACAGGCTCCCAAGGTCGCTCTGAAATCAGCTGCAAACTCCTGTCGTGACCCTGCTACTTATCGGCGGGGTTCTCCGTCCGTAGGATCGGCGTCTCCCATCCATCGTAGTTGCCACCGTGATCGCGGGCGGCCCGATTGAGGGCGATCGTCTTGTTGCCGATCTCGCGGATCTTAACGGTGCCCTCGTGAGTCAGCCGAACTTGGTAGTCTCCGCGATCCGTGGCATGTGAGCTTTCCCGGAGCTCGGTGAATCCTTGGCTCTTGGCCCACGATGCAAAACTCCGGGCAGAGTCTTCCGATGGGAAATAGGCCCAATGGTCGATCGGCCGGGAGGTTGATCCGTCATCGCCCTCCGAGCGGAGTCGCTCGATCACCCTGAGATCTTCAATCACCTGCCAGTCATCGATAGAGGGATAGAGGTCCTCGGTATAGCCCGCGTGGGCAGGGTCTTCCTGATAGTCTACGCGGATGATGTATCCACTCCGGTCCGCCAACTTTGCGGCGAAGGATCTCCAGTGAGCTTCGTCAAAAGCCGAGTAGATGTAGAATTGACGCTGCTTGTTGAAGGTTCGCCTTCCGACATAGCGGTCATCGCTGCCTATGGCTTCCTGGATGCTGTCTTCAAGGTCGCGAACAGCAGCAAACTCAGCCTTTGTCGGCAAACCGTCTTCCCTCGGATTTTTGTAGATGACGCGTAGCTGGACGAGATTCCCCGGGCAGCTGGCGAGATGATTGATCGCGGAGACATCGACGAAGATCGATGCCGCGAATTCTCCGATCGTGCAGAGGAAATATTCCCATTGTTCGTCCATCTCTCCCAGTTTAGGCGGAGACCGGACTCGGCTGACAAATCGAAAAGGGGACGAAAGCCGGCTAACCGGAATTCAGGGGCCGAAGGTCGAAACAAAAAGCCCGCGCACCTCTCGGCACGCGGGCTTTTCAGATAGATGGAAGAGGCGTGGCTTACAGGAGGCCGGCCACGAGCTTCTCGAGCTTCACGATGTCAGCGGCGAAAGCGCGGATGCCTTGGGCCGTCTTCTCGGTGGCCATCGGGTCTTCGTTGAAGGCGAAACGGAAGGACTTCTCGTCGAAGCTGACCTTCTCAAGATCGGCCTTGGCGGATTCCGCTTCGGAGAGGCGCTCTTCGATCGGCTCGGTGGAAGCCTGGAGCTCGCCGAGGAGGCCGGGGCTGATGGTGAGCAGGTCGCAACCGGCGAGGGCGAGGATTTCGCCCTTGTTGCGGAAGGAGGCACCCATGACTTCGGTCTTGTAGCCGAACTTCTTGTAGTAGGTGTAGATCTGCTTCACCGAGATCACGCCCGGATCTTCGTCGCCTTCGTAGGTCTTGCCCGTGGAGGCCTTGTACCAATCGAGGATACGGCCGACAAAGGGCGAGATGAGCTGCACGCCGGCTTCGGCGCAAGCGACAGCCTGCGGGAAGGAGAAGAGCAGGGTGAGATTGCAGTGGATGCCTTCCTTTTCCAGGATTTCGGCAGCCTTGATGCCTTCCCAGGTGGAGGCGATCTTGATGAGGATGCGGTCCTTCGAAACGCCTTCCTTGGCATATTCCGCGATGAGGTGGCGGGCCTTGGCCACGGTGCCTTCGGTGTCGAAGGAGAGGCGGGCGTCCACTTCGGTGGAAACGCGGCCGGGAACGATCTTCAGGATCTCGAGGCCGAAGAGAATGAGGATGCGATCAAGGATGGAATCGATGAGCGCCTGACCGGAAAGCGCGGAGCCCTTGTGCTCTTCGACCGCTTTTTCGACGAGGTGCTTGTAAGCCGGTTTCTCGGAAGCCTGCAGGATGAGGGAAGGATTCGTGGTGGCATCCTGCGGCTGATAGGCCTTCATCGACTCGAAATCGCCGGTATCGGCGACGACGGTGGTGAACTGCTTGAGTTGATCGAGTTGCGTGGCGCTCATGGCGGGGGCGGGGTAGGCCGGAATGGCGTTGATGGCGAGGGTAAAAAGTGTCCTGCGTGGGGAAAGATACCAAGCTGGCGCATTCGTCAAAACCCAGATTCATCCACCGCAGAAACGCGATTCATCTATCAACCCGATCAGGCCGTTTCTGCCTCGAAATGGGGGTGAAAACCCGCCGGATGACTGAAGCGCCCGAAGCAGGGACCGTTCGGGAAGCGGCCGGAAATTATCGAGCGGTCGCTTGGCCGGAGCCGGGCTTTTTCATGTACTGGTCGTCCCGTACTTTGCGCAAGTATTCCAAGTAACGGCGCTGGGCGTCGTGCTCGGGGTAGCTTGTGCTGGGTGCCACGGCCGAGCGCGGTTGCGCGACCTGGCTCTGACCATACTTCTTCCACGGACCGTAGGGGACTTGGGCGTCCTCCACGAAGCGCCAATGGCACTTCTGCCCGGACTGCAAATTGAGGTAGTCCCGGACCGAGGGAGAGATGTCGATGCCCGCGCCCTTGTTCGAGGTGTTCTTCGGCGGCTTGCCGAGGAAGACATACTCGTAATCGTCGGTGACCCAAGGGCCGCAGTCTTCCCACTGGGCGTAGCAGCTCCGCTTGCCGTTGTAAATCTGGACCCAGCGGCCCTTCAGCACGGTCTTGCCGGGCTCGGGGCTCATCCTGGCGAACCACGGGATGACCTTGCTGGCCTCCGGCTTGTGGCGGCCCCAGCCGGCCACGTCATTGTAGGGCAGGGCGACGTAGAAAGGGTTGAGCTGCGGCGTGAAATTCTTCGGGCGGAAATCGTTGGTGCGATAGTCCGCGATGCGGGACGTCGGTTCCGGGTTGTCGTAGCCGCCGAAATTGATCGCCCACGCTTGGTCCCACGACGATTTGTGGTTCGGGGTGGGGTTGTTTTGGGTCGGTTGCTCACCGATCCAGAAAACGGTCGCCGTGATGTTCGTCCGCCACGGGTAGAGATTGCCAGCCCCGGGCTGGATGGGGCGGACGGGCGCGGTCTGGCGATTCGAGGTTGGAATCACCACGCGCGGCAGGGCGTTCGATGCGGTGGCCGTTTGGCCTTGAGCGACAAAGGGTAGTGCCAGGATTCCGAGGATGCCGAGGCGAAAGAACTTTCCCGATTTTTGCGGGGCAAGCCTTGATTTTGTCGAATCCTGTGCTTCTGGTCTTCCCATCGTTACAGCTTTTTAAAACCGCCGGATCACGGTATCCCTGAGAAATTTTTCGTCAGGGCCGGGGTAGTCTAGCGTGTGGTGCAAGCCCCGTGATTCACGGCGACGAATCGCGCAGTCGACGACCAAAGAAGCGACCGCGACGAGGTTGCGCAACTCTAGAATGTCCGCGGTGACACGGTGCCCCCAGTAAAACTCCCGGACCTCTTTCTTCAAATTACGCAATCGCGTGGCGGCGCGGCGCAGGCGGTTGTCTGTCCGGACGATCGAAACGTAGTCCCACATCAGGCGCCGGAGTTCGTCCCAATTGTGGTAGATCACCACCAGTTCGTCCGGCACCGCCACATCGCCGTGGTGCCAAGCCGGAATCTCCGGAAAATCGTCGGTGTTCTTCTCAACCCCATAATGGTGAAGAATATCCTCCAAGGCGCGACGGGCGATGACGTTTCCCTCGAGCAGCGAGTTCGAGGCGAGGCGGTTCGCGCCATGCAGGCCGGTGCAGGCCACTTCCCCGATGGCGTAGAGTCCCCGGATGGTCGTCTTTCCATTCACGTCGGTGACCACGCCGCCGCACTGATAGTGGGCTGCCGGGACGACTGGAATCGGCTGTTTTTCGGCATCCAGGCCGAAGCTGCGCAGTTTTTCGTAGATGAAGGGAAAGCGCTCCCGCATGAAGCCCGCGGGCTTGTGGGTGACGTCCAGATAGACGCAGGGCGCGCCGGTTTTCTTGATTTCGCGGTCGATTGCCCGGGCGACGATGTCGCGGGGGGCAAGGGAGCCGCGGGGGTCTACCTTCTTGGTGAAATCCTCGCCGCGGGCGTTGATCAGGACGGCGCCTTCGCCGCGGACAGCCTCGGAAACGAGGAAGGACCGCGCTTCAGGTCCCATGGCGGCAGGATTGTAGAAGCAGGTGGGGTGGAACTGGATGAACTCCATGTTCGCCACGCTGGCTCCGGCCCGCCAGGCCATCGCCACCCCATCCCCGGTCGCGGAGTCAGGGTTGGTCGTGTAAAGGTAGACCTTTCCGCAGCCTCCGGTGGCAAGCACCACGCGGTCCGAGCGGAAGATCCGGACCTCGCCGGTGGCTTTTTCGAGGACGTAGGCACCGATCACCCGATCCTCCGTGACCATGCCGAGCCTGCCGGTAGTGATCAGGTCGATGGTGAAGTGGTGCTCCAGCAGCGTGAGATTCGGGGTATTGCGGGCGACTTCGACGAGCGACTCGGCGATTTCCCGGCCGGTCGTGTCCAAGGCGTGGAGGATGCGGCGCTTCGAGTGGCCACCTTCCTTGCCGAGCGCGAAGTGATCGCCCTCCTTGTCGAAATCCACGCCGTAGCCGGTCAGGTCGTCGACGGTGGCCGCGCCTTCGCTGACGATGGCGCGGACGACATCCTCGCGACACAGGCCGGCACCGGCATCAAGGGTGTCCGCGACGTGGAGTTCGATGGAATCGCCATCATCCCGCAGTCCCTCCGGTAGCACCGAGGCGAGGCCGCCTTGGGCCCAAGCGGTATTGGAATCGAGCGCCGCGCCCTTTGTCAGCACAATGACCGAGCCGTGCTTGGCGGCGCGGATGGCGAAGGAGAGACCGGCTATACCCGCGCCGATCACCAGGAAGTCGCACGTCATGGGGGCGGCAGAATGGCGGCCATGCGCGTGACGAAAAGGGCAAAAATCGTCACGGGAGATGGAGGGGAGCGGGATTGTCCGCGATTCGGTGCGGACGAGGCGTCGCGTAGCCTGCCGAAGCCGGGGGAGCTTGGAGATTTCCGCCTGTTCCGCCTGTTATAACAGGAAAATTAACAGGCGAAGCCCGGCCGCCTGAAAGTCGGCAGTTGAAAAGGTTCTCTGCCCGACCCGGGTCGGCTGGCCGGATTCGCGGGAACTTCCTTGCGTCATTACGGGGCATCTTGCCGGATGATCTTACACATGCGCACCGTGGCGTTCTACTGCCAGCTTCCATCCAGAGGGCGGTTGAGAGTCTAGTTTTCAGCGCGGTTCATATAGCGTCTCGACTTTTCCTGCCGCCTCTACAGAAGGACGAGGTGCTGACGCTGCGTTTTCAGGCGTGCCGACGCATCCTTTGCCATGGATCATGCAGCATGAGGAAAGGAAGTCGGCGGGAAGTTGACCCAATGGAGGCGAAGGTTGATTCCGCGCAAAAGTCTCGGTGGAATCCTTGCGAAGATAAGGGCCTCCTCTCCTTCGCCATCAACTCCCTTGGTTTACGGCAGCAGCATCACGTGGTCGATGAGGCGGACCTCCCCATAAAACACCGCCGTCGCGAGCACCGCTGGCTTTTTAATGTGTCCCACCGGTTGCAGGGTCTCGGCGTCCACCAGTTCCAGATAGTCGATCCGGAGGAAAGGAGACTCTTCCATGTGCTTCCGCGCAGCAGCTAGGAAAGGGGCGGCGGCTCGCTCGCCGAATTGAAGCAGGGAGCGGGCACCTTCGAGCGCTCGCCGGATCCGCGGGGCGTCGGCGCGGTGCTCCGGGGCGAGGCGCACATTCCGGGATGACATCGCGAGGCCATCCGCCTCCCGGACCGTGGGGTAGCCGATGACCTCCACCGGTACGTCGAGATCCCGGACCATGCGGCGGATGATGGCCAGCTGCTGCACGTCCTTTTCCCCGAAGACGGCGGCTTCCGGCTGGAAGAGATTGAAAAGCTTCAGGACGACCGTGCAGACGCCATCGAAGTGTCCTGGCCGGGTGGCTCCGCAGAGGTGCCGGGAAAGGAGGTTCTCGGTGACATTGATCGAGCGGTCCGGGAAATACATGGAGCCGCTTTCCGGGGTGAAAACGAGATCCGCCCCCGCTGTCTCGCACTTGGCCAAGTCATCCTCCAGTGGCTTCGGGTAGGCGGCGAGATCCCCGGCGCGATCGAACTGGATGGGATTCACGAAGATCGACACCGCCACGGTGCCCCCGGGTCCAGCTGTCTCCCGGGCCCGCCGGATCAGGGCGAGGTGGCCTTCGTGAAGGGCACCCATGGTCGGGACAAGCACGAGAGGGCGGGGGAGTGTGGCAATTTCGCCGCGCAAACCGGCGGGAGAAGACGTGACGCGCATCGCGCCCGAACATTGGTGCTGGAAACAGGCCGCGCAAGGGCCGGATGGGGCGTTGACGCTCCCGGAATTTCGGTTCAACGTGCGCTCCGATCCCACGGGAACCCCACTCATTCATGACCATCATCCGCCGAATCACCGCCCTCGTTTGCGCTCTCGCCCTCTGCGGGGTCGCCGCGGCCCAGGAAGGCAAGCTGAAGATCGCCACGGTCGATATGCAGCAGCTTTTCAAGGAGTACCACCGCACCAACGAGGCGCAGAAGGAAATCAACGTCGAGCGGGCGAAGATCCAGAAGGACAACAACGAGCGCTTGGGCCGTATCCGCGAGTTGGACACCGAGCTCCAGAACATGCGCAAGCAGCTTGAGGATCCGTCGATCGCGGATTCCAAGAAGCAGACCGTTTTCAACGAGTGGAACGTGAAGCAGCAGGAAGGCATCGCACTTGACCGCGAGCGCCGCGAGTTCCTGCAACGCCGCAACTCCCTGCTCAATGAGAAGATGGTGGCCCGCATGAAGGGTATCCTCGAAGAAATCCGCAAGCTGGTCGAAGAGAAGGCCAAGGGTGAAGACTTCGACTATGTCTTCGACAAGTCCGGTCTTAGCACCTCCCAAGTTCCCTTCTTCCTCTACACGAAGGACGCCACGGACATCACCGCCGTGCTCCTGAAGGAACTGAACAAGGATGCTCCGGCCGAGAGCACCCCGTCCGAGCCTGCTCCCGAGATTCCGGCAGGTGCTGGTGGCCAGTGATTTGACCCAAGGTTCACGCTAGTGGCACTGACTCTTTCCGAGCTCGCCCAGTTGGTCGATGGTGACATCGTCCGGGGCGAGCTCGCTCTTTTGGTGGATGGCATTGCGGCGCTCGATGAAGCGGGGCCATCCGAATTGTCCTTCCTAGGCAACGAGAAATACCGGAACCAGTATCTGGTGACGAAGGCGGGCGCGGTGATCGTGCCCCGCGGCGTGACCGAGGGGCCGGAAGGCTGTGCCCTGATTGCCGCGGATCATCCGTCGATATCCTTCGGCAAGGCGGTGAAGCATTTCGTGTCCGTCCATGCCCGGACGCTTGTTCCCGGAGTTCACCCGCGGGCGGTGATCGATGAGACTGCGAAGCTGGATCCCGCAAAGGTCCGCATCCATGCCGGGGCGGTGATCATGGCAGGAGCCGAGATCGGCGATGGCACGGAGATCGGGCCGAACTGTGTGGTCGGCGAGAGTGTCCGGATCGGCAAGGATTGCCTTTTATATGCCAATGTTTCGATCCGTGAGCGCTGCCTGATCGGCGATCGGGTGATCTGCCAGCCAGGCGTGGTCATCGGCTCGGATGGCTACGGCTACGAGCTGGTGAATGGCAAGCACACGAAGGTCGATCAGGTCGGCATCGTGGACATTCAGAGCGACGTCGAGCTTGGCGCGAATACCACGATCGATCGCGCGCGCTTCGGTCGCACGGTAATCGGAGAGGGGACGAAGATCGATAATCTGGTCCAAGTCGGCCACAATGTTCAGATGGGCAAGCACTGCCTGATCGTCTCCCAGACAGGCATCGCTGGCAGTGCGCACATGGGCGACTATGTGATCTCCGCAGCCCAGGTGGGGATCGCCGGTCACGTGAAGATCGGCTCGAAGTCGGTCCTCGCAGCCCGCACCGGCGTCACCGCGGATCTGGAAGGCGGCATCACCTACGGAGGAAATCCGGCGAGCACGCTGATGGAAGAGCAACGCTCGCGCGCCTATTTCCGACAGCTCCCCAAACTCGCCAAGCGGATCAAGGAGCTGGAGAAGAAGAGTGAGGCCTGAGATACGGTCCGCTCCAGCCCTTGGTGGGCTGTCGATCTGGCTGACGCGCTACTTGGTCATCCGAACTAGCGTTGTCCTTTTTTGACACTGCTAGGATCGGATCTAGCGCATTGCTCGCATGCTCCAGCCGATGGAGTGCCCCGAGCCGAAAAGGAAAGGGCTCCTTTCGGAGCCCTTCATGATTTGATCAAGCGTAGCTGCGGATCGCGAGGTGCACGGCTTCGAACTCCAGTTGCTCCTTGTGGAGTTCAGGCGGGGCATTGTTGCCCTTGTACTCCCAGGCGGAGACGTGGCAGAACTTGTCGTCGTGACGCTTGGCTTCGCCCGGCTGGGTCTTGCCCGCCTGCACTTCGGGATCGGCTTCGGTGAACTGGTGCTCGACGCGGAAGTGGCCGCCGCAGGACTCCTCGCGATCACGGGCGTCGTAGCACATCATCTCGCCGAATTCGAGGAAGTCGGCCACGCGGCCGGCCTTCTCGAGCTCCATGTTCGCATTCGCACCGGAACCGGGCACGCGGACATTCTGCCAGAACTCCTCGCGGATCTGCGGGATCTTGGCGATTGCCTCGGTGAGGCCTTCTCGGGAACGGGCCATGCCGCACTTGTTCCACATCACCTCGCCGAGTTCCTTGTGGAAGCTGTCGACGGTGCGCTTGCCGTTGATGGAAAGCAGGCGATTGGTGCGTTCGGTGACCTCTTCCTCGACCTTCTTGAACTCGGGATTGTCCGTCTTCACGGTGCCCGGCTTCTGGGTGGCAAGGTAGTTCGCGATCGTCGCGGGGATCACGAAGTAACCGTCGGCGAGGCCCTGCATGAGGGCCGAGGCACCCAAGCGGTTCGCGCCGTGATCGGAGAAATTCGCTTCGCCCAGCACGTGCAGGCCGGGGACGTTCGACATGAGGTTGTAGTCCACCCAGAGGCCACCCATGGTGTAGTGCACCGCGGGATAGATCATCATCGGCCGCTTGTAGGGGTCCTCGCCGGCGATCTTCTCATACATCTGGAAGAGGTTGCCGTAGCGGGCGCGGATCGTTGGCTCGCCAAGGCGGGCGATGGCATCGCGGAAATCGAGGTAAACGCCGAGGCCGGTCTTTGCCACGCCGCGCCCGTCGTCACAGGCTTCCTTCGCGGCACGCGAGGAGATGTCGCGCGGTGCGAGGTTGCCGAAGGAGGGATACTTGCGCTCCAGGTAGTAGTCGCGCGCGTCTTCCGCCACGTCTGCCGGATTGAGGGTGCCCTTGCGGATCTTCTCGGCGATGTCCTGGGACTTCGGTGCCCACACGCGGCCGTCGTTACGCAGCGACTCGGACATGAGCGTGAGCTTTGACTGATAGTCGCCGCTCACCGGGATGCAGGTGGGGTGGATCTGCGTGTAGCAGGGGTTCGCGAAGAAAGCACCGCGCTTCGCCGCACGCCAGGCGGCGGTGACGTTACAGCCCATCGCATTGGTCGAAAGGAAGAAGACGTTGCCGTAGCCCCCGGTCGCCAGGATCACCGCATCGCCGGCATGGGACTCGATCTTGCCGGTGACCATGTCGCGGACGACGATGCCCTTTGCGTGGCCGTCCACGAGAACGACGTCGAGCATCTCCGTGCGCGGATACATGGTCACGCCACCCTTGTGGATTTCCTTTTCCAGTGCTTGGTAGCAGCCGATCAGGAGCTGCTGTCCGGTCTGGCCACGGGCGTAGAAGGTGCGGGAAACCTGGGCACCGCCGAAGGAGCGGTTGTCCAGCAGGCCACCGTATTCACGGGCGAAGGGGACACCCTGCGCCACGCATTGGTCGATGATGTTGTTCGAGACTTCGGCGAGGCGATAGACATTCGCCTCACGGGCGCGGAAGTCGCCGCCCTTTACGGTGTCGTAGAAAAGCCGGCGGATCGAGTCGCCGTCGTTCTGGTAGTTCTTCGCGGCATTGATCCCGCCTTGGGCGGCGATCGAGTGAGCACGGCGCGGGCTATCCTGATAGCAGAAGCACTTCACCTTGTAGCCCATCTCGGCGAGCGAGGCGGCAGCGGCTCCACCCGCGAGGCCGGAGCCGACGACGATGATCGTGAACTTCCGCTTGTTCGCCGGGTTGATGAGCTTCGAGTCCATCTTGTGCTTGGACCACTTTTGCTCGATCGGACCGGAAGGAATCTTACTATCCAAAGACATGGCTGGAAAAGGTGAGGAGGCAGGAAATCAGCGGCCGAACTTGAAGATGAGGATCGCGAGCGGGATCGAGATGAAGCCGAGGTAGATCAGGACAGCGTAACCCTTTGAGAGGGCATTAACCATCGGGGCGGACTTCTTGGAGCGGAGACCCAGGGTCTGGAACATCGCCTGGACGCCGTGGCTCAGGTGAGAGCAGAGCAGGGTCATCGCGATGAGGTAAAAGAGCACCACCAGCGGATTGCTGAAACCGTCGATCACCATGCGCCATGCGTCGAAGCGAAGCTCTCCGAACTTGTCATGATCCACATAGCGCTCGGCGGGGAAGCTCACCCGAACGGTGAAGTGAAGCAGGTGGAAGATCACGAAGGCAAGGATCGTCAGGCCGGACCAGATCATCAGCTTCGAGGATTTGGTCGTCTGGATGGTCGCCGGGTGCGCATAGGACTCGCGGGCGGCACGGTTTTCCCGGGTCAGGGAAATCGTGGCCGCGACGTGGAATACCACAGCCACAAGAAGGCCGATCCGCGCGATCCACACGCCTGCTCCATGCAGGAAGTGATGAAGGAACTGCGCGTAGTCATTGAAGGCTTCCCGGCCGACGTAGACCAGCAGGTTACCCGCAAGGTGGCCGGCTAGGAAAAGCACGAGCACCAATCCGGTGATGGCGACGATCAGTTTCCGCCCGATGGAAGATTTCCAGACGCGGGTGACGATGGGATACGTGGAGGCAGCGGCAGCGTTCATGGCGGCGATTTCGGGATCAGCGCGCAAAAGAATTAGAACTCGGCTGGCGAGCTTGCAAGGGGAGACTCCCGGAGGCGCAGGATCAGAGGTGAAAAAAGCGAATCGGGAGGATTAGAACGGTTTGACGAGACCGAGATAGGCGGCGGCGGTCGCCAGCACCAGGCAGAGTACGAGAACGGCACCCGCAGGCATGACTTTCCGCTTCACCAAGGCCGGAGACGCACCCAAAACCAGCCAGATTGCCAGCTTCACCTGCCACCAGTGTTGATCCATCGGGGGCTTCTTCAGCATCGCGAAGCCGATCAGGAGGAGAATCACGAGGAAAGCGCCGTGAAGCGCAGCGCCAAGTTTCCGGTTCTTGTCGTCCGTGGCGGCGACGATCGCTCCGATTCCGGTGAATGCACCCACCGCTGCCGCGATGTGCAGGGTTTTGAGGAGGAAAGGATCCATGGCCCCAAGTCTGTCTCGCTACCCTGATCGGGCAAGCGAAACAAGGCGGGGCAATGGAAATCAAACGCCAGCCTCCAGCTTCGGAATCGCGGCGAGAAGCTTCTTGGTATAGGCGTTCTGCGGATTGGCAAAAAGCGCCTCGGCCTCGCCTTCTTCGACGATCTTGCCCTTGTACATCACCACGATCCGGTCGGCGAGGTAGCGGACCACCCCGAGATCGTGGGTGATGAAGATCATGGTCAGGCCCAGTTCGGCGCGCAGCTTTTTCAGCAGGTTCAGGATCTGGGACTGAATGGAGACGTCCAGGGCCGAGACGGGCTCGTCGGCGATGATTAGTTTGGGCTCCGGGGCGAGCGCCCGGGCGATGGCGATGCGCTGGCGCTGGCCGCCGGAGAATTCGTGCGGATACTTCTTCTGGAAACGGGGATCGAGGCCCACGGTCTTCATCAGGGATTCCACCTTCTCGGTGAGGGCGCTGCCACCGAGATTGCCGTGGCGCTGCTTGATCGCTTCCGCGAGTGTGCTGAAAACGGTCATCCGCGGATTCAGCGAGGCGTAGGGGTCCTGAAAGACCATCTGGAAGTCCAGTCGCCGCTTGCGCACCTCGCTGGGCGGCAGTTGCGCCAGATCCTCACCATCCAAGATGATCGAGCCGGCGGTCGGGCGCAGGAGCTGCATCACCGTGCGGGAGAGGGTGGACTTGCCACAGCCGGATTCGCCCACCAATCCGAGGATCTCACCCTTCTCAATGGAGAGGCTCACGCCATCCACGGCGCGCACCGTTTCGATGACCGGCGCGAAGACGGAGCCGGTGCGCTTGCGGAAATGGGTCTGGAGATCGCGGATTTCGAGGTATGCCACGGGCTTTTCAAAGCATGACACGATCCGTCCGGCACGGAAAAAGTCGGAATCGGCGGATCTTCCCCCTTGAAGTGAGGTCCATGCCCGCGTTTGCAATTGACCCAAGGGGTATCCCGGCTCTAACCGTCCCACGGAATGTTGCCGCTCCGTCGGATACCTGCCTTGTCTGCTCACGCCATGTTGCGTGAGGCGGCGGCTCCGTCGGCCTTTGTCGCGGCCCTCCATTTCCACGCCTCTGCCCACCGCCATATGCGGTCGGATTGAGGCGCAGGAAGTGTTTCCGAGCAGAAGCATTCCCCGCGTCCGGCATGGTGCCAGACGAAAGGGAGCCATGTCGTCCGTGTCACGGATCTACCCTGTAGAACATGATGAATATGAATACGACATTGCACCCCATCCAGGAAGACGATCGCGAACCCCTGATCAGCATCTTCAACCACTACATCGAAAACAGCATGGCGGCGTACTTGGAGCAACCGCTCCCGCTGGCTTACTTCGATGTGTTGATGAAGCTCTGTGAAGGCTATCCCGCCTACGTCGCGAAGGATGAGGCGGGATCGGTGGCCGGCTTCGGGATCCTGCGTCCTTTTCACCCCGCGCCCGCCTTCTCCGCCACGGCGGAGATCACCTACTTCCTGCACCCGCAGGCAACCGGGGCCGGAATCGGGAAGCTGCTTCTGGAGCGGCTGGTGGAGGAGGGGAGGTCCCGGGGTTTGAAGACCATCCTCGCCAGCATCTCGTCCGCCAACGAAGGGAGCATCCGTTTTCACCTGAAGAACGGCTTCACCGAGTGCGGCCGCTTCCTGAGGATCGGGACGAAGCAGGGCCGTAGCTTCGACGTCGTGTATTGCCAGCGGTTCCTTTGATCGAATCGGGCGTGACCGGTGCCCGCTGCCGGTCACGACCCGAGCCCCAGCAGACGGTTTTGGCTTTTCCGGACAGGCAGAACCGTGGCATTGTAAGAATGCCAAGGGGACTTGGCCCGGCCCCTGCTTGGACCACCCATACCCCAAGAACTGCATGTTTGAGGCCTACGAGGCAGATGGATTTTTCGACGAGATGTTCGCCTTGGAAGGCGAAGTAAGGCCGCACTACCGGACCCTTCTCAACCGTTTCTCCGCCATTGCGGCCGATGACTTCGAGGCCCGGCGCGCTGCCTGCGACCAGCACTTCTTGCGGCAGGGCGTCACCTTCAATGTCTATCATGACGACCGCGGAACGGAGCGGATCTTTCCTTTCGATCCCGTGCCCCGGGTGATTCCGGCGGCGGAATGGGAGCATCTGGAGGCGGGCCTGACCCAGCGGATCATCGCGCTGAATCTCTTCCTCCACGATATCTATCACGAGCAGCACATCCTGCGGGACGGTATCATCCCGCGCTTTTACATTGAGGAGGCGAAGCACTACCGCCCCGAGTTCCGCGGCATCAATGTGCCGAAGGACATCTACATCCATATTTGCGGCAGCGATCTGATTCGCGGCGCGGATGGCACCTATTTCGTTCTGGAGGACAATGGCCGCTGCCCATCCGGTGCCTCCTACCTCTTGGAAAACCGGAATGCCCTCAAGCGAGCCTTTCCATCTCTCTTCGAGTCCCTCGGTGTCCGTCCGGTGGATGCCTATCCACGCGAGTTGCTGGACATGCTCCATCATGTCTCCCCGCATCGTGAGGGAGAGCCGGTCTGCGTGCTGCTGACGCCCGGCTGCTACAATAGCGCCTACTTCGAGCACTGCTACCTTGCCCGTGAAATGGGCATCGAGATCGTGGAGGGCCGCGACCTCGTGGTGATGGATGACTTCGTCTACATGCGCACGACGAAGGGGCTCGTCCGGGTGGATGTGATCTATCGCCGGATCGATGACGATTTCCTGGATCCCACGGTCTTCCGGAAAGATTCCGTCCTCGGAGTCCCGGGAATCATGCGCGCCTATCAGGCGGGCAACGTCGCCCTCGCGAATGCCGTCGGAACCGGCGTGGCAGATGACAAGGTGATCTACTACTTCGTCCCGAAGATCATCGAATACTACCTCGGCCAGGATCCGATCCTCCCGAACGTGCCGACCTACCTCGCTTCCGAAGAGAGCGACCGGAAATACATCCTCGAGCATCTCCCGGAACTCGTCGTGAAAGCCGCGAATGAATCCGGCGGCTACGGCATGCTGATGGGGCCATCCGCCACTCAAGAGGAGATCGCCAAGTTCAAGGAGAAGATCATCGAGGATCCGCGGAATTTCATCGCCCAGCCGGTGGTGTCCTTGTCCCGCTCGCCCACCTGGTGCGAGGGGAACATGGAAGGCCGCCACATCGACCTGCGCCCCTACATCATCTACGGGGAAGACGTAAAGATCGTGCCCGGAGGTCTGACCCGAGTGGCCCTGAGAAAGGGTTCGCTGGTGGTCAATTCGTCGCAAGGTGGCGGCAGCAAGGACACCTGGGTCTTGAAATAACTTTCCGTCGTCATGCTTTCCCGCGTTGCCAATAGCCTTTACTGGATGGTCCGTTACATCGAACGGGCCGACAGCCTCTCCCGCCTGATTGAAGTCAACGGCCAGCTGCTGCTCGACCACGAGCGTCTCGACAGCGAACGCCTGCGCGCTTTCTGGAAACCAATCATCCTCAGCACCGGGGATGAGACCTTGTTTTCGGAATTCTACAGCGATGCGAGCAGTTCAGAGGTCATCCGCTTCCTCACCAACGACCGCCGCAATCCGAACAGCATCGTTGCCTCGATCGGCCAAGCCCGTGAGAACGCCCGGATGGTGCGCGACCAGCTTTCGGAGGAGCTGTGGGAGGAGCTGAATTCTCTCTACCTTTTCATCAACTCCCGGGAAGGCGAGTTGCTTTTCAACGCAGACCCGACCCGCTACTACGAGACGATCCGGCGCGCCACCTTCACCTTCCATGGGATCGCGGCGGCTTCGATCGCGCGCAGCGAGTCATGGGAGTTCATGGATCTCGGCCGTCACCTCGAGCGGGCGGACAAGATCACGCGCTTCCTCGATATCACCAGCTTCCTGCCGGAATCGGATGCGCCGGTGAATGGCGCGGCCACCTTCCACTGGACGGCGATCCTGCGCTCCTGCGGGGGCCTCGGCGCCTTCCGCGCAGAGCATCGTGGCGAGCCTACGGCGGAAGGAGTGGTGAGTTTCCTGATGTTCTCGCCCGGCTTTCCTCGCTCGGTGCGCTTCTGCGTGGACCGGATCGACCGCAATTTGCATAGCATTTCGGGAACTCCGCGCGGGACCTATACCAATGATGCGGAGCGGGTTGCGGGGCGCCTGCTGGCGGAGCTGGCCTACGGATCGGCCGCGGAGGTGCTGGAGCACGGACTCCATTTGTATCTCGATGAGCTTCAAGAACGTCTGAATGAAATCGGGACGGAACTTTTCCAGACCTACGTGCTGCTGCCGGACTCCACCGACAAGCGCCCGCCGATCCCCGCGGCGAATATGTCGGCGGTTGTCGCTTGGCAAATGGCCCAGCAGCAGCAGTGATCCGCGGCGCACGACCCCGACCCGCGATTGAATCCCGTACTACCCGAATTTGGTGCAGCCCCTGCGCCGACCCCCGGATTGTTCATGGCACAGCCCTTGCAGCCAGGTCCCGTATTCCGAGTCCTGCACCGGACCGTATTCGATTACGACGCTCCGGTGCGGGATAGCATGAACACGCTCCATCTGGAGCCGCGGACCTTTCCTTTCCAGCGGACGCTTTCAGCGGTCGTCAAAGTCCTTCCCGCAACGCGGGTGCGCCGCTTTCACGATCTCTTCGAGAATGTGACCCATCACTTCGAGATTCCGGGCGATCACAAGCGGCTGGAAATCGAGAGCCGGATCCGGATCCAGAACCTGCCGCTGGTAGTCCCGGAAGGCTCGCAAAACGCGACCCTGCGCGACTACAGGGGGGGGGACATTCCGGAAAGGACCTGGGCCTACCTGCAGGATAGTCGCTTCGTTTCGCGGCATCCACAGATCTGGCGCCAGGCTCTGGACATCACCGCGGGGATCGAGTCGGTCTTTGGACAAGCAGTCGCGATCATGCACTGGGTGCATCGCGAGTTCCGCTACGAAGCGGGATCCACCACGGTGAGCACGCACTTGGAAGAGGCCTTCGCGCTGCGTCGCGGGGTTTGCCAGGACTTCACTCATGTGATGCTCGGGCTTTGCCGCGCGATCGGGATCCCGGCGCGCTATGCCTCCGGCTACCTTTATAATGGTCCGCGGGATCATCTGGTAGGGGCTCAGGCCTCGCATGCCTGGCCGGAGGTGTTTTTCCCCGGTGTCGGATGGATCGGCTTCGATCCGACCAACGAGACACTGGCGGATGAGCGCTACATCAAGATCGCGGTGGGTCGTGACTACGATGACGTGGCACCGGTGCGCGGGAGCTACCATGGTAGCGGCCACTGCCGGATGAGCGTCAGCGTGGACGTGGAGAAGGTCAGCGAGTGATCGCCAGCATGGAGAGTCACTTTACGGCCCGCTCCTGATTCTCCGCTTTCCGTTTCGAGACGGCTTCGAATTGCGCCTTGTAGAACGGTGTCCGCTTCCGGCTGCTAGGCAGCGCTTCCAGTAGTGCAACGGCGGTGTCACAGGACTCCGCCGCATCTTCAAACCTCCCCGCCTTCTCCAAGATCTCGGTGCGCCGCATCTCCAGATCCACCGAGGGGCGATAGCGGGCGGTCAGCGCATCGATCCTCCGCAGCGAGGAGTCGTGATGCCCCAACTCGAGTTCGATGACGATGGCTGCGTAGTGAAGTCCGGAAAGGCAGCCCAGTCGTGCCACTCCGCGATCCAGCACCTCAAGCGCCGCCTCGGAATCCCCGGGCTTCCCGCGCTCGCGGAGCCAAGTGGCACAGGTCATGACGTCGGTAGGTCCCGGACTCTTGGAAAACTCAAGGTAGCGCAGCTTTGCTTCGATCGCCGCATCACGGTCGCCCGAATCATGCTCGATCCGTGAAAGCAGGTTCCATCCGAAGGCATCCTTCGGGTGCTTGGAAACCAGATCCTTCGCCTTCGTTTCTGCCTCGTCGCGCTTGCCATCGGCCAAGTGGAGACGCGCCTCTAACAGAAGGTTCTCCTCTTGGTCCGGGCCCTCCTGCATGAGTTGCTGCACCACGGGAGCCGCTTCCTTCGGATGTCCCGTGGTGATCAACAGGTCGGCCTTCTGGCGGAGCAGCGTTTGATCGCCGGGTGTTTCACGCAGGTGTTGCTCAAGCTCCGCCAAGGTGTGGCTCGGGTCCGGATGCGCGCAGAGCAGCATCGGAACCAGCAGTGCGGAGAAAACCAGTGCCCTCATGCTCAAGGCGTGACTGCAAGACGGAGATAGACGGTCTGTGGAGCAGGCCCGGCGGTAATCGTCAGGACGGCTTCGATCGTCTCCGGATCTTCTTCTTCCGGGGACACCCGCTGGGTCGCGATTGTGCCGGAGCGTTGGCCATCGCTGTCACCGGAGCGATTCCAGTTAACCAGATCCGTCGACCATTCCACCGCCGAACTCAGGTCGCTTGCCGCCTTTGCGTGCGGGAAGCGTGCGGAGAAACTTCCATCTCCGTTCGCGACGGCGACCAATGAGGACACGCTCGAGCTTTCGCTTGCGGCCGTGCCCATGAAGTATTCCAGCAGGTTCGGCATCCCGTCGCCGTCGTCATCGCCTTCGGCGGCACCCACGCCGCTGGCGTGGAGATAAGCGTGGAGCGGGCGATCTTTGATCGTCGCTGCTGCGGAAACCGGATTCCGGGAGATATAGCTTTCGTTCGGGATCAGGGACAGCACCACCGTTTCGTCGCCTTCCGCGGAAGCGTCCGAGCGGATCTCGACAGTGACCTTTGCGGATTCCTGGCCTGCGGGGATGGTCACCACGCCGGGCAGTGCCGTGAAGTCGATGCCAGCCACCGCCGTGCCACTGGTAGTGTAGGCAAGGCTCATCGGCTGGTCCAAGGAACCGGTGCGGGTGAAGGTGAATTCCAAAGTGCGATCCTCACCGTATTCGCCACCGCTTGCCTTCGATGCACTCACGCTGGCCTCCGGCATTTGGGCGGCGCTGAAGCTGAAGGGGACCACCAGGAAACGAATGTCGGTAGCCTGGAAGGTGCCCGCGAGCTGTGGCAGGTCCTGGCTAAAGATGCGGAAGGCATTCCCGCTCGAAGAGTAGCTGACGATATTCTCCGCGGCAGTGCCGGAGCTTGTGGAGTCACCACAGAGCAGCAGTGCGCTGTTCGAGGGGTTGATCACGCTGCCATCACCGAAGGTGATCTGGAAGTAGGTCGCGGCCTTCGACGAGGTAGCGCCCATGCTTTCCAAGCCGGCATTGAGACGGGTGTTCGTGCCGTTCGCCTTGATCATGCCGCTGAGCACCCCCGGTGTGGCGGCAGGAACATACACAAAGGAGAACGGGCCATTCTGCCCTTCGCTGGAATTGTCGCGCATGTCGACGATCCACTTGCCGCTTTCGACCCGGACGGAGAGCACGTTGTCCACGTCCGTGCCGCTGTTGCCATTCGGGAAGGCCAGCAAGTTGCCGGAAGTCGCGAGGCCGGAGATGGTGTAAAGTCCGTCGCCCACGCGGTGAACTTCCACACCGGCGGGCAGGTTGCCACCGATCACGTTGGCATCGACGCCGATGCTCGCGCCGATCCAACCTGCGGCGTAGGGAAGGTAGGCCACGGCCGCACCGGCGGATTCCTCGGCGGTCGTCGGGTTTGCGTCCGCCGCGTTGTTATTGGTGTTGTCCACCACGTTGACCCAAGCCTTCCCGCTGCCACTTGCGTAGGGCGAGGGAATGTTATCGAGTGCATCCGGGCCGCTGGCATTCTCCCAATTGGTGGCTCCCGTGAAGCCGGCCAGGAAGTTCGGGGCGGTCCCGTTGATCTTGAGCTCGATGTCTCCCACGTTCGTGCCCGGATTGTTGAACTGTCGAGGGCTGGATGAGGTGCCTGTGACGGTCCAGTTCGGATTGAAAAGACCTGCGGAGGCCGTGCTCGGATCGGGTGCGGCAGGCTCGGTCACGACCTGGATCGAGATCGGGGCGGAACTGCCGACGTTGCCATCATTGTCCACCGCCTTCGCGATGATCGTGTAGTTGCCCGTTGTGACGCCGTTCCATG
Organism: Luteolibacter luteus; assembly: GCF_012913485.1. Taxonomy (GTDB): domain Bacteria; phylum Verrucomicrobiota; class Verrucomicrobiia; order Verrucomicrobiales; family Akkermansiaceae; genus Haloferula; species Haloferula lutea. The sequence goes on from NZ_CP051774.1 coordinate 5,400,680, forward strand.
CATGGGTGAAGGGAGCCACGCTGTCTTCGCCGATGAGAGCGGTGCCGTTGTAAAACTGCACCTTGGAAACCGTGCCATCGATGTCGGCGGCAGTTGCCTGGAGCGTGAGGTTTGCGGGGCTGGCAACCAGAGTGCCATTGGCCGGACCCGTGAGTTCCACGGTCGGATCAAAAAGCACGCCGTCGGTGACAAAGGAGCGCACCGGCGTGGTCACGATGTTTTCGCCATCGCTGACGGTGGCATACCATTCGTAGCGGGTGCCCGCTTCCAGACCGTTCCATGTGAAAGTGGTCGCACCCGGTGCGGCGATGGCGGAGCCCACCAGCGAGTAGGGGCCCATGCCGCTCTTGAGATCCACGGTGAGGGAGAACTGGCTGTCCGCATCCGTCTCGTACTGGTCGAGCGTGGGAGAGTAGGTCTGAACGTCGATCTTGTTCTGCGATGGGCGGAACTTCATGATGCGCAGCCAGCCATCGCCGCCATTGCTGCGTCCTTGGAAGTCGGCCAGCAGCGAGTGGACGGTGCGACCTTCGAAGGTATCGCTGCGGCGGCCTTCACCGTGGATGTGGCCGCCGTGCATCAGGATCAGGTTCGGATTGTCCTTCAGCTCCTGATAGATCGCGGAGCCCAGCGTGCTGAATGTCGCGGGATTGCCCGTGTTCACCATGTGGTGGGTGATCACGATGCCACGGCGTGTCGGATGCGCCTTCAGGAGCGCATCCGCCCACTTGAGGTCCGCGGTGTCGGGTGTCGTGTCGAACTCGAGGCTGATGACGATGAAGTCAATGCCACCGGCGGTGAAGAGCGTGTAGTTGTTGTCTGCCTTCGTTGGCTCCGAGGTGCCACCGTAGTAGGACTTGTCCGCGAAGTGGTTGATTCCCGTATCCGGGTGGACGCCGAAGTACTTGTTGAAGTTCGTGGTCGTTCCATCCGCATCACCGATCGGCGTCTGGTCGTGGTTACCCACCGCCAAGATGTAGGGAACCCCTTCCTCGAGCATTGTCGTGGTCGGGTTCTCGAGGCGATACATCGCATTGGAGGCATTCGTCCACTGCTCAAGGGCCGTGGAAGGGTTGTCGCCGTTCTGGCTGATGTCGCCCAGGTGAAGCACGAAGCCGATGTTCTGCGCGTCGCGTTCCGCCACGATCCAATCGGTTTGTGCGGAGAAGATCGCGGCCCGATTACCGCCTGTGTTCTCCGAGTAGAACTGCGTGTCCGGCAGGGCCACCACGCTGAATTGATCGGACGACTCCACCGCAGCCACCCGGCGGGCGTAGTAGCGCACCGTGAGGTTTGAGCTGTCGGCGTCAGCGGTCTGAACGGTGAGCGGAGCATTCACCGGGACCTTGATGGCATTGTTTGCCGGGGATTGCTGGGACGCAGTCGGCGCTTGGTTGGAAGCGTTTCGCGCGAAGAAGGCGAAGCTGAAGGCGTCTTCCGCATCGGTCGCCATGTTCTGCAAGGCGGGTGCCTGCGGTGCGACCCCGCTGAGATCGCGGCTTTCGATGATCCAGCGGGAATTTGCCGCGTCCCATTCTGCGGAGACGATGTTGTCGACGTTGTAGTTGTCGCCGCCTTCCGGGCTGACGATGAGCGTGCCGGTGCTCTGGGTATGACCGGGGATCTGAAGATACCAACGGCCGACCGGACCCTTGGTCACGGTGAAGGTGCCGCCCGCCACATCGGTGGAGCCGTCGCCATTGACCCGGCCGAGCGCGACCAGTCGCTTGGTTCCCACCGCGCTGACGGGCAGGTAGGAGAAGCCGACACCGTCATTCTCGTAGCTGCGGCCGTTTGCGCCGTTGTCGTGGCAGTAGAGGGTGAAGCTGCCGTCGGCGTTGGCTTGGGAAAGGGCGTAGTTATCTTCGTTCTTCGATCCGGTTACGAGCAGCACGCCATTCTGCGAAGCATTCGTTGCCTGCGGTGCGAGATCGAGGGTGTAGGTGCCGTTGTTCTCGGTCGGGTCGATGAGGTTGGTGCCGAGCGAAAGCCCCGCGGTGCCGGTGAACTGGGTCAGCGCGCCGTTGTTGGCATCATTGACCGCATAGCCGCCGACGAATTCGTCGTAGGGGAGGTAAGCATAGGAGACGTCATAGTTTGCCTCCAGATTGTCGTCGGCCTCGGCCCAATGGACGGCGATCCAGTATTTGTTGCTGGTGGCGTTGAAGCCGAAGCTGCTGGTCGCATTGAAATCTCCCGTGGCCGGACCACCCTTCGCGCTGTCATTGCGGATCAATTGCGCGGTAGAGCTGATCAGCACGCCGGATGCGGTGTCGCTGCTCCGGCCGAAGTCCATGTTGTAGTCCGCCCGATTCGCGCCGTCCGTGAAAATCCCGCCGGTCGTGCTGCCCGGACCGTAAGCGATCGAAATGCCCGGGGTCGGGTCGCTGAGAGGATTGTTGTTGTTTGCGAGCTGCGTGACTTTGAGAGTGCCGAATTCGACGGCGCCTGCGGCAAGCGGGGTGAGGGAAGCGAGGGCGATGATTCGGGAGAGACGGCTGCTCATGGGAATATGGGCGACCGGTCTAACGGAGCCGCTCTCTCATGAAATTCCGTTTATGTGAGGAAACTGAGACGTGAAGGTTTGGTCACATGAAACAGGGCTGTGCCAGATTCAGGTGACGAAATGGTCAGGTGGATTGACCCGGGTGCTTGCTCATGGTCTTCTCATTCAGGATGCTCGGCTCGAAAAAGTATCTGGGATATTCCGCTTTTGCCTGTCTCCTTGCCGCCGCTGTGTTCATCATCGTTGGTGCGCGCGGCCCAAGCAAATTGCCTGCCTATGACTCCGCGGAGTTCGTTTCCGCCAACCTGAATGCTCCCTTGAAGCTTCAGTGGGAAGGGGATCCGGCAGCTGCGATCGTCGGCTTGTTCGAAGGGGCGAACCGCGATCTCAATCCGTCGAAATGGGTTTTCGAAGGACAGCTGACCTTGGTTCTGGGAGGCAAATCCGTCGGGAAAATCGAGGTCTTTTCTAATTCGCAGGGTGCTGGCCCCTTCAAGATCGGCGACAACTACTATCTAGTCTACGACCAAGCAGCTTTTCAGCGAGCCCTCCACCCTTGAAGGAATGCCTCTCATTCCGCTTGCCTCCTTGCGGCATTCCCGTCGCCGTAAGGCATCATGAATCCTGTCGATCTCACCCGCATCCCGACTGCTGATCCGCTCCGCGCCTACCGGTATCGGGATGGCCTCTATGCGGCGGACCTGGTGACGGCGGCACTGGTGCACCTCGATTTCTTCACTTGGCTGGCGGCGAACCCTTCGAGCGTCACGGGAATCTGCACCCACTTCGATTTCGCGGAGCGGCCGGTGGATGTGATGATGACCCTCTTCGTGGCCAATGGCTTCGTCCGGAGGAACGGCGATGTCTTTCACATTGCCGACTCCGGGCTCGAATATCTCGTCGCCGATTCCCCTTGGTCGCTCGCTCCATACTACCGCTCCCTGAAGGACCGGCCCGTGACGATGGATTACCTGAAGGTCCTAAAAACCGGGAAACCCGCAAACTGGGGTGCCTACGACGAGGGCTTCGACTGGCATCGCTCGATGGAAGATGAGTCCTTCGCCCGCCAGTTCACCGCCGCAATGGATTGCCGGGGCGTGTTGCTGGGTCCTGCGATGGCCAAGGCACTCGACCTGTCGCGCTTTTCCCGTCTGCTGGATATCGGCGGGGGATCCGGGATCTACGCCTGCTCCCTGGTGGCAAATCACCCGGGCCTGAGCGCCACCGTCTTCGACCAAGCTTCCGTGGAGAAGATCGCCCGGACCCGGGTGGAGGAACTCGGCTTCCCGGATCGGGTGGACGTCAGGGCAGGGGACATGCTGACCCAGCCGCTGCCCGAAGGTTACGACCTGCACCTCTACTCGAATGTCCTTCACGATTGGGATGTTCCGGAGGTTCGCCAGTTGCTGGCGGCCTCCTTCGCCGCGCTGAAGCCGGGCGGGATGCTAATTATCCACGACGCGATCATCGGGCCGGAGAAAGACGGGCCGCTCCCGGTGGCCGAATACTCGGCGATGCTGATGCACTCGACCCAAGGAAAGTGCTACTCCGTCAACGAGTATGAGGCCCTGCTGAGCGAGGCCGGGTTCCGCGGTTTTACCTTCCAGACCACGGCCGCGGACCGGGGCGTGATGACTGCGGGGAAGCCCTGAGTTCTTCAAATGCGGCTTCTCGGCTTCGGTGGCAGTAGAAAACGATGGCCGGCATATGGGAAGGTCCGCGGCTGCAATGCCATCGATATCCACACGCTCCCGCGGTTTGGCCGCGGCTTCCTGCCGCAGGTCCGGGCCTGGCAAATCCGCCGGGTTGGCACAGCGTCGGGCAAGAACTTTAACGGCCTACCCGCCGGAGCCCGGGACGGAGCCTGTTATTTTTCCTGTTATAACAGGCGGAACAGGCTGGAAATTCCAGTGGTCCCCGCATCAGCGGGATTCACAAACCCCGGAATCGGCGGACAGCGCGGATTTGGCGGCCATTCTGAAAAAGAGGCAGGGAGCTGTCTGGTTGGTTGTTTTGAGTTGCTTACCCATTGGAAATCAAAGGTGTTCTTGCCGGGAGGGCTTGGGTTCGCCAAATCTTCGATTTTCCAGAGACAAAGTTGCGCCTCCGGTGGTTTTAAGGGACAAGACCGTCAGCAGAATTACTCCGAATGATTGACCTTTTGATCGACCCCGCCCGCCGGAGCGGATGCCAGGATTTGGACAAACTCGGAGAAGTTCTGGAGGGCGCGACCCAACGCCAGCGCTCGCCGATCGACGACGTGCTCGATGCCGGGGTGGTGGATGAGGAGCCCTACATGCGCGAACTGGCCAATGAGCTGGGCATGGAGTGGCTGGAGACGATCCCGCAGCCGGAGGCCCCGCTGCCCCTGCGCGAAGCCTGCGGGCCCCGCGTCGCCCTGCGCCATCGTCTGCTGCCGGTGGAAATCATCGGGGAAGGTGAGGACCAGCGCCTGAAGCTCGCGACCTTCGATCCCTTCAATCTCGTGGCACGCCAAGCCGTGGCCCAGGAAATCGAGATGCCGGTGGAGTGGTGCATGGCTTCCCGCCGCCGCGTCCACGAGTCCCTGCGCCGCCTCTATGGTGTGGGTGCCGATACCTTCGAGCAGATCTTGGAAGGCCGGGATCTCGACTACGACAATCTGGAATCCCACGACGAGGCGAACGTCATCGACGCCGATGAGGATGAAGAGGCCAGCGTCGTGAAGTTCGTGAACCAGATCATCCGTGAGTCGCTGGAGCAGCGCGCGACGGATATCCACGTGGAGCCACTTTCGAACAACCTCCGGATCCGCTACCGCATCGACGGCAAGCTGCTGGAAGTGACCGTGCCGGAAAACATCAAGGCACTGCAGAGCTCCGTGATCGCCCGTCTGAAGATCATGTCGCGCCTCGACATCGCCGAGCGCCGCTTGCCTCAGGACGGACGTATCAACCTCCAGTTCGAAGGCCGCACCATCGACGTCCGCGTTGCGACCGTGCCGACGGTGGAAGGCGAGAGTGTGGCACTCCGTCTCCTCAACCAGGAGAAGTTCAACTTGGACAAGCTGGGTATGGAGATGCACGTGCGCTCGAAGATCGAGGGCCTGTTGCACCTTTCGAACGGCATCATCCTGATCACCGGTCCCACCGGTTCCGGTAAGTCGACCAGCCTTTACTCCTTCCTCAGCGAGATCAACCACCCGGACCGCCGCATCGTCACGATTGAGGACCCGGTGGAAAACAAGCTCTCCGGAGTGATGCAGATCGCGGTGAAGTCGGACATCGGCCTGACCTTCGCGGCCGGTCTTCGCTCGATTCTCCGTGCCGACCCGAACGTCGTGATGATCGGGGAAATTCGTGACCTTGAGACTGCGGAAATTGCCATCCGTGCCTCGCTCACCGGTCACTTGGTGTTCTCCACGCTTCACACCAACGACGCTCTCGGCGGTATCAGCCGTTTGATCGACATGGGCGTGGAGCCTTTCCTCGTTTCCGCCGCCGTCCGCGCCTTCCTCGCACAACGTCTCGTCCGCCGCCTCTGCCCGCACTGCAAGGTGCCGCGCGAGTTGAGCATGGATGATCGCCGCGACCTCGGCATCCCGATGAACCTTGAGGGCCAGCCTTTCCAAGCGAAGGGTTGCGACCGCTGCCGCGGCACCGGCTTCCAAGGTCGTCTCGCCATTTACGAAGTCGTGGTGCTTAGCCAGGCCATGCAGGACATGATCGCTCACGGTGCCACCGCTCCGGAGATCCGCGCGCAATCGATCAAGGAAGGCTTTGTCCCGATGCGCGGCTACGGCTGGATCAAGGTGATGCAGGGCTTCACCACGATCGAGGAAGTCATCTCCGTGACCGCGACGGACATCGCCACCGAGTAAACGATCTCTAGCAAGCAAGCCGTGCCCATCTACTCTTACAAAGCCATCAGCTCCTCCGGTGGTGTCCAGACCGGCGAAATCGATGCTGCAGATCGTCCGGAGGCCCTGCGCGTCCTGGATCGCCGTGGTCTCCAACCGGTAAATCTCAGCGAATCGGCGTCGAAGTCGGTCACAGCGCCGGCGAAGAAGAAGGCGAAGAACGATGCCGCCCCGGCTCCTGCCCCCGCCAAAGCGAAGGCCGCTGCGAAAGGGACTGGCAAGGAAGGTGAGGACAAGAGCCCCGAAGGTCCGCTGAAGATGAAGCGTCCGGAGGTGATCATGTTCACCGAGGAGCTTTCAGACATGCTTTCCGCCGGTCTCCAGCTGGAGCCGGCACTCAAGTCGATGGAGAATCGCCAGGAACTTGGCGGTTTGAAGGATGTGGCCAGCCGCGTGCGCCAGTTGGTGCGCGATGGTATGAACTTTTCCACGGCACTGAAGCGGGTGAGCCCGAGCTTCGGCCCGCTCTATTGCTCGCTGGCCGCTGCGGGTGAGGCTTCCGGTGCGCTCGACACCATTCTCAAGCGCCAGGCTCACTACCTGAAGACGATTTCGGAACTCCAGAGCCGCTTGATCCTGGCCCTCATCTATCCGGCCTTCCTTGTGGTCGCCGGCATCGGTGTGGCTTTCGTTTTCGTTACGACGCTGATTCCGCAGCTCACCACGCTGATCGAGAGCACGCCTGGCGGCAAGCTGCCGGCACCGATCAAGCTGATGGTTTCCGCCACCGACTTCCTGAAGTCTTATTGGTACATCATCGCAATCATCCTCGTGGCGGGTGGCCTTTTCTTCAAGGCGTGGAAGGACAATCCGGACAACCGGATGACTTGGGATACTTTCAAGCTGCGCGCTCCCTTGATGGGACCGGTGGTGGCCAGCCGCTTCTACGTCCAGTTCCTGGAAACGATGGCGAACCTCGCAGGCAACGGCTTGCCTCTGCTGCGCGCGCTGGAGCTTTCCCGCGATGCGACGCAGAATCTCGCGCTGCGCCAGCAACTCAATATCGTGATCGACCAGGTGGGAGATGGCCGTGCCTTCTCGAAATCCCTGATTCGAACCGGTGCCTTCCCCCCGCTCCTGATCGACATGGTCTCGGTGGGTGAGCAGACCGGTAAGCTGGACCTCTCCCTGCGCCGTGCTGCGGAGCGCTATGACAAGGAGCTTGATAAGAGCCTTTCCCGGATCATGGCGCTGATCATGCCGACCATTCTTATCATCATGGCCGGTCTCATTGGCACCATGGCCTACTTGATGATCACGGCGATCTTCCAGACGATCAAGAACCTCGGCGCCTAAGGCTGAGAGGGCGGGTCTCAGGGTGTGAATTGATTTCCCGGCGGAGGCATCGGCATGGTAGTCCCATGCCATGACCTCCGGAGAAATCCTGAAACAGCTTGAGGCTTGGGGTGACCCGAAGATGCGGGCCGTGAATATGAAGCACGGGGCGGGGGAGAATCATTTCGGCGTGAATCTTTCCAAGCTCCGGACCTTGGCGAAGCAGCTGAAGACGAATCACCCGTTGGCGCTGGAGCTATGGGCTACGGGGAATGTGGACGCGATGCTGCTGGCCTCGCTGATCATGAATCCAAAGGAGCTCACGGCGAAGGATCTGGATGCGATGATGAAGAAGGTCTCCTACTTCAAGATCTCGGATTGGCTCGTGTCCTATGTGCTTCCGAAGACGAAGCTCGCGGACGACCTCTTGGGCCGCTGGCGGGATTCAAAGGCGGAGTGTTCCGGCCGCGCCGGATGGAGCCTGATGGCGGACAAGGTGAAGGCCGATGCTTCCACCGTTGAGGAGGCGCTGCAAACGATCGAGGCGGAGATGAAGAAGGCTCCCTTCCGGAAACAGGAGAGCATGAACTACTGCCTGGTGATGATTGGAGCCAATTACCCGGAGCATCGCCAAAGAGCCATCGACATCGCGAACAAGCTCGAGGTGTTGAAGGACTATCCGGTGCCAAAGGGTTGCACATCACCCTTCGCTCCGATCTGGATCGATTATCTGGTGCAGCGGCAAAAATAGCAGCGTATCGCCGTATTCGCCGAATATTCCCGGTTCCCATCCGTCCATTTCCGCTAAGAAAGCACCGTGCAAGGTTCGAGCATCGCGAAAGTCATCTTATTTCTCTCTGGCTGGGTCATCGCCGGATGGCTTCTCGTCGCTCCACGCATTGAGCCGATCTCGATCAACTTCGATTCGAGTTCGATCGGGGAGGCGGCGGACAAGCTGGTTCCCGTCGAGAAGGGGCCGTATCAACGAATCTTTGAAAAGTGGGCAACCGATCCCGGCTTGGAGGGTGCTCTGATCGGTTTCTGCATGCTTGATGGCGAAGGCGACACGATCTACGCCTCGCCGCTTGCGGAGACCGCCCTTTGTCCGGCATCGGCACTGAAGACCGTGACTTCTGCGGCGGCGTTCGATTTGCTCGGTCCGGAGTTCCGTTTTGAGACCCACTTCGGTAGCGGCTCTGCCATGGGTGCAGACGGAGTGCTGGATGGAAATCTGGTCTTGGTCGGCGGTGGAGATCCCACGCTGGAGACCGCCGATCTGGATGCCATGGTGGCTGATCTGGTGAAGGCCGGTCTGAAGCAGGTCACCGGCAAGCTGGTGGTGGATGCCTCCATTTTTCCTGCCCAAGCAGTGAGCGATCACTGGAACTGGGGCGATATCGGCAATGCCTATGGGGCAGGAGCCTTTGGAGTGAACCTGAATCACAATCGCTTGGAAATTCCCTTCCTGCCTGGAACCAAGGAAGGCGAGCCCGCCAAGATCGGCCCGGGATTGCTCGTGGCGAAAGATACCCGCTGGCTGAATCGCGTGACGACCGGGCCGGCGGGCAGCGGCGATCAGGTGGTGGTCTATTCGGAGCCCTATGGCCGTGCCATCATGCTTCAGGGGACTGTTCCTCTGGGAGAGTCACCTTTCATCGTGACCGGTGCTTTGCCCGATCCCCCGGCGACAGTGTCGGAGTATCTCATGGCAACATTGAAAGCGAAGGGGATCAACCTCTTGGGACGTGAAATTCCGATCGCGAAGCCGGAAGTCACCTTGGCAACGCATCAGTCGGCAGCGTTGCCGGAGATCGTCGATCACCTCCATTTCGTCAGCGATAACTTGGAGGCTCAGTGCTTCTTCCTCACCATGGGTGGTCTTCGGAAAATGGAGGGGGGCAAGGCGCTGCGCAGCTACTGGGAACAGAAGGGCGTATTTTTCCGGGGGCTTCGTTTGATTGATGGCAGCGGCCTCGCCCGCGCAACGATGATCCGCCCCATCGATCTGGCGGAAATCAATCACCTCGCGCGTCACGGCTCCAATGGCGACCGCTTCAAGCAAAGCCTGAAGGAATACCTTGGCGGTAGCGTCCGCGCGAAGCTTGGTGCGATGTCGGGAGTCCGGACAGAAGTGGGCTTCCTCACGCTGGCGGATGGGCGTGAAGTGACCTTTGCCCTGATGGCAAACGGTCTCGATCCCGCCTTTGACTACTGGCCGCTGTGTGAGGATTTGCTCAAGAGCATCCGGGACTACAAGTGATCGGCGATCGCTGGCTCACTCGTGGTCGTGATCATCGTGATCCTCATCCCGATCTTCCCTGAGCTCCTTGCGAAGGCGCCGCACTTCCTTCTGAAGCTCGCGGATCTGTTTTTCCTGCCGCTCCAGCCGCTTGGCAAACTCGGCAAAGGGGCGTTCGGGCGCGGCCCTGTCCGGACCTGCTTCCTCTGGCGGTTCGACGGGCTTGGTGCTTTTAGGAATCACCACCACCGGACGGCGCTCACCCTGGTGAACCACGACCATCGCGATAGGGCGTCCTTCCTTTCCGGACTGATCGACGATCTCCCTCAACTCGTCCACCTTGGTGATGTTCCTCCCGTTCGCGGAAAGGATAATATCGTTGATTTCGATCCCTGCTGCTGCGGCCGGTAGATCCTTGGCGACGAGGCTTACCCGCGCACCACTATTCTCGTCGAGACGCAGGTGGGCTCTCACGAAGGGATCCAAAGGCTCCACGCCCAGCCCGATCACCCAGTCCGGTTGCTTCGCTTCCTGGAATTCCGGCTTGGGTTGCTCAAGAAGCATGTGCTGGTGGATGCGATCCAACATCTGGCGTTGGATTTCCTCGGACTCCGTCTTCGGGTTCACGGGTGACTCGTCCGGAATCGGAGGGAGATGGTCCCGTTGCTGCTGCTCTTTTGCCCGCTCCTCGATATAGAGCCTCTCCATTGTCAGGGGCTCTTCCTTGGGATCGGGCGTCACGGGAATCTCCCGGAACTCCTGCGCGTGAAGCGATGCAGCCAGGGAAGCCGCGGAGAACGCGACACTTGAGATGAGTCGGATCGTTTTCATGGGATGTAAGTAGAGCGCCTCAATCTAGCCCGATTTGTCTCTTCGTAATGTAAATTGACGCTCCAAGGCTTGACCATCGGCAGCAGGATTGCGAGCAAGGAGATCCCATGAAACGGCTGTTTCTTCTCGCGCTCATTTTGCCGCTCCACGCCGCCCCTACGGATGAGGCGCTGCTCAGCTTTGTCCGGGATCGGGCCAAGGCCGAGCGCGTGACGCCAAAGCCCTTCGACATGGACAAGGCGACCGCGACGCGCTGCAGCATTGATTCCGTCCTAGCTGCGGACAAGGACCATGGAGGCTCCCTTTTCCACATCTACACGAGCGAAGCCGCCGCCCTCCCGATCTTCGACCCCTACGGCAAGTTTCCGGAAGGAAGCATCGTCTTGAAGGAGAAGATCTCCCGTGAGAATGGCGCTGCCACGCTTTTCACGGGCATGGTGAAGCGTGAAAAGGGTTTCAATCCGGAAGTGGGAGACTGGGAGTTCTTCACCGTGGATGCCAGTGCATCGAAAATCGCGGAGCGTGGGAAAATGGAGCGATGCGCCACTTGTCATGAGGATTTTCCGAAGGGTGATTTCATCACGCGCTACCTCTACTCCCGCCCGGCGCAACTCAGTGGTGGTCGCATCGTCCTCCACTCCTGCGAGGCTCAAGCCCATGGCGAGAAGCTCCACTACGAAGAACAGGAGAACAAGAACACCCTCGGCTTCTGGGTGAATCCCGCGGACTGGGCATCGTGGGATTTCGAGGTCCAACAAGCGGGGACATACGCCATCCACATCTGGCAAGGGTGCGGAGCGGGCAGCGGCGATAGCGAGGTGGAAATCAAGTGTGCGGGAGAAAGCAGCCGCTTCAAAGTGGAGGACACCGGACACTTCCAGAACTTCAAGGAGCGGGAGATTGGAAAAGTGACCTTCGATAAAGCGGGGCCGCAAACTTTGGAAGTTCGCGCCCTCTCGAAACCCGGGGTCGCAGTCATGGATCTGCGGCAAGTGGTTCTCGTGCCGTTGAAAGAATAAGGAGATGCGATATTCCTCGTCGCTTCCGTGTTTGATGAAGAGGCAGGCTCTGCGGGGCGTCAAATGACTCGCGCCCGGAACGTCAGGTTGATCCGTGCCTCCGCGATCTTCTTCGCTGGCGGCAGGCGATGCTGCCAGTATCGCTGCGTCTCACCTTTCATTGCGAGCAGGCTGCCATGCTCCAGCAGAATTGAGACCGTCTCCTTCGTTTCCTTATGCCGGAAGTCGAACCGCCGCTCTGCTCCCAAGCTCATCGAGGCGATGCAGGCATCGAGTACCAGATCCTTCTCGTCATCGCTGTGCCAGCCCATGCCTTCACCGCCGTTTTGATAGAGGTTCAGCAGGCATGAATTAAAGGTGGCACCGGTCCTTTCCTCCACCAGTCTCTTTAGGGCGGAGAGCTCTCGTGTCCACGGCAGAGCCTTCTTGGTCCTTCCGGAGTATGTATAAGAGAAATCCGAGTCTCCGAACCACGCGACCTTCCTCGATGTGACGACCGGCTTGCCGAACATCACCAGTTCATCGTGACGCCAAGGCACCGTGACCATCAGCGCCTCGAAGTAGTCCCATGCATCACAGCGATCCAATACACATCCGTAGTAATTCACTATGCCATCACGGGGCAGCAGGTTGATGCCAGGTTGGTGAAATAGATCCATGCCGGTATGATTCTACTGCGATCCCTGCGCCTGCCAATCGCAGCCTTTTCGTCATTCTCCGAACTCCTTGCGCAAACGCTCCGGCAGTTCATTCCGTCCGAGCCACTCTTTCGCCGCGTTGCGATCCTCCACCAGCCAACCCTCGATGATGTGCCGGTAAAGCTGTTCCCTCAAGGCCTCCGACTGGATTCCGGGCACCTCGGCCAAGGCGATTGCAGCATTCCGGGTGGTGGGGCGCGGAGTCGCCGGTCTCGCCGCCTCGTCAGGAATGAACCGGACTCCGGACCGGTTGTTGTCATTGGAAGCCGCCCCTGCGATCAGGTCCGCCATCTGTTCCTCGGAGATGTCGTCCAGGAAGCGCCGCATGGTTGAGAACAGCTCAGAAAGGTCATCCTCTCGTGCCAATCCTGTTAGCAGGCCGCGGAGGGCAGCCTCACGTGCTTCTCCTGCTTCCATTTGCTCGACCGATTGCCTTGCTGCAGGCAGATCGGATTTCGGCCACTCCTTGTAGATCGGATGGTAAGACCATGGCTGAGCCGCGTCCGGATACTCGCGGAGGACGGCGAGCCGTGCTTCGTGGTCCTTCAATCCCCGGAGCAGCAGGTCAAGCCCGTGAAACTTGAAGGGAGGATCAAGCGAGTCCAGGAAAGCCTTGATGTCCCCGGGTTGTAGATTTCCGAACTGCGGTTGCGCGCGCCAAGGCCCGAATTCACGACAATCCTCAGGAACTTCACGGATGGCGCGTGCGATGCGCGGGAGATCATCGCCCAAGGCATCGATGGCTTTGCCCACCATTGCCGTGACATTCCCGTCGTTGCCATTCTTCATATGATCCCTGAGATAATCCAAGGCCGCGTCCGGATCCTTCCCGATCCAAGCGGTGATTACCCGGAAACCCCGGTAGCCCTGCGCTCCGGACCACTCCATCGCGGCCTCGGGGTCGACTTCGGTCCAAGCCGCGATGATCAGATCTGCAATGCTCCCCGCCTCGGTAGGGCCAGGTTTGCTCATCATCTGGAGCGTTTCCCTGGAAAGAGCCCTCTGCCAATCCTCCGGCTTGAAGTGCGACACCAGCTCTAACACTCCTTGTGTGCGGTCCGCTTCGTTCCCGATGGCCATGAGCGCTTGGAGCTGCTTGATCAAGCCATCTCCTTCAAGTGGTGGAGCCTTTGTTTGGCCGGCAGGGACCGAGGGCAGCGGGGTGGACTCTGCCTTCCGGGCCTTTGCTCTTGGATGCTGGCCAGAGGATTGTTTCGATGCCTGAGCATCCACATAGAGACGACCGCCGACGCTCAGGGCGGACATACCCAGCAACAGGGAGATGATAGCGATGGTGGCGGTGCGGGCTTTCATGGATTTTCAGATGGGCGGGTCTCCAAGACTTCGCGGACACTCGGTGGTATTTCGTGCTGCTCGATCCATTTTCGCGCAGCGGGTTCCTGCCTTGTTTCCAGCCATGCCTTGAGGTGGCGGGTGAGGGTCTTGTCGCGGAGTTCGCGGTCTTGAATCCGGAGGCTGAATTCCGCCCCTAGGACTAGGCCGCAACGGTCGGCGACCAGCAGCATCAGCGGATCGCTGGTCCATTCCGGATGCTGGTCGAGGAGGGCGATGGCGTCCGCCGGCTCAAGGAGCCCGACCCGGGTAAGGACTCCTGCCTTCGCTTGCTCGCGGACCTTGGCTTCCGGTAGCGCGTCGATCGCGGCGAGGGTGTCTTCCGGATAATCATTGTGCCAACGTGCGAACAATGACTCGATGTCGGCGAGGTGCCGCGCGTCTTTGTCGGCGAGAAGCAGTTCGAAAGCCTGACCGTATTTGCTGTAGTCGGCGAATGTTTTGACGCTTGCCCCGACGATCGCGCTCCGCTGTGGGCCATCGCTGGTGGCGGCGATCAGTCGTTCCAGGTCTTCGATCCGGAGCGTCGTACCGATGGCGTTGAGGGCTTCGATGCGGTCCTTTTCATCAGGAATCACCCCGAGCGCTTTCACCACGGCGGATGCATCTTTGGTAGCGAGACTGGACAGGATCTGCACCAGCGGGAGGCGCGCCTTCGCATCACTGCCGGTGACATCCGGGAGGTTCCTGACGACCCAATCGACCGCGGTGGCCGGGTCATCCTCGCCCCACGTCTTGAAAATCACAGCGGGTATCCCGCCGGCGGAACTCTTCCGCGCCCATCCCACGGCACCCAATGGATGGCGCTTGGCCCAGGCAGCCAAGAACATGCGGAAGTTACTGGAACCCGTGTCGACACCAAGTTCTTGAAGCTGGTCCGCAGTCTCTTCGAATTGATCGGGTGCGAGTTCCCCGATGAAGGCCAGCATCTGCCGGGGTTGCTCGACGCGGCTGGAGAGTGCCAGGATTGACCGGAGGCGTTCTAAGCGTTCTCTGGAGCTGGCACCATTCCGTCTTTCGTTGCGCGTGCGAGGTAGGGTGCTTTCGCTGCTGCCGGCGGTCAGGGCTGCAGCGGATTTTACACCGGCTTCGGGATCCTCTGGACTACTACGAAAGGCGTAGCCCAGCGAAGTCATGAAAACGATCGCCGCTCCGGCAATTGCGGATTTCTGGACGGATGTCATGGCGAGGTGAAGATTGAGGCCTTGCGGCGCGAGCGGGATGACTCCCTTCGATACAGTGCTGATGGAGAGGGCGAGGGTGCTGGAGACCGGCGTGGCAGCGTTTGCCGGCAGCAGGGTGGCAAGTGCGGCGGTGGTTGTGGCGATTCCCCGGCTAGCCAACAGGCCACGCAGCTTTTCCAGCGCCCGGCTGGCGCGCTTCTTTGCAACCACCTCACTCACGCCCAGCTGTCGGGCCACCTCGGCATGAGGCTGGTCACGGTAGTAGCGGAGCAGCAGCACTTCGCGCTCCGCAGTTGGCAGGCGGTTGATCAGGGAATCCACAAGCGGCGCCAGCGCCGACCAATCGGGTGAGGGCGTGTTGCTCATGGCGGCATGATAGGGGTTGGCGATCTCACGCTTCTTCCGGCGGGACTCGGCACGCACAAGATCAATCGCCAGATGTTGGGCCACCCGATGCAGCCACGCTGTCAGGCTGAGGTTTTCCGGGATCAACGCGGCGCGCCGGGCCAGGCGCATGAAGGTGTCCTGCGCCACATCCTTGGCCAGGTCCTCATTCGCGGTGATTCGCCGCGCAACTCCGTGGACCAGCGGTAGATGCCGCTCCACCAGCAGCCGGAAGGCCGCTTCATCGCGGCCCGCGGCAAATCGCTCCAGTAGATCCCGGTCGGACAATTCCATGACTCAACCGCTATCCGGCATGCTCTGAAAAAAGGTGACCGGGAAATCACCCCTTTTCAAGAAAGCTCCGCCAGCGGCTGCGTCAGGTCTTCCGGGCTTAGGACAAGCCCAGTGGCCCGCCGTCGCTGAAGCCCTTGTGGCCGAAGCTCGGGATATAGTGGCCGAAGGCGTGGGCAATCGACATCCACAAGCGGTTGTGCGTCACGTTGTCGAACTGCATCGCCTGGCCGGTCTTGAAGCCGAGTCCGCCGCCGACGAGCACGAAGGGGATGTTATCCAGCGTGTGGCTGTTGCCTTTGCCGAGCTCGTTGGTCCACACGATCGTGGTGTTGTCGAGCATCGTGCCCTGGCCTCCGGGTTCCGGGATCGCATCGAGCTTGCGGGCCAGATCGGCGAGCTGTTCACAGAGCCAGACATTGATCTTCACTAGCTTTTCCTGCGCATCGGTATTGCTATCCGGCTCGTGGGAAAGGTGGTGGTGATCCTCGTGGATATCCAGCCAGCGCATGCGGGCCTGGCCCACGCTGTTGGTGTATTGCAGCGTTGCGACACGGGCCATGCCGTTGGCAAAGGCATTCACCAGCAGATCGGTCTGCATGGAGCTGATCTTCGGGATCCCGTCGTTGTCGAGGGCCACACCTTGCTCCAAGGCAGGGGGAGGGAACATCAGGTTCACCGTGTTCGCGCTCTGGAGGTCGCGCTCCATCTCGCGGACGAAAGTCTCGTGCTTCTCCAGCAGGTCTCGTTCTTCCTGGTCGATCTTTGCGGAGATCAATTTCAGGTCATCGCGCACTTCATCCAGCACGCTGCCCAGGTTCTCGCGATCCTTGGTTTGGCCGTAGATCTTGTCGAAGAGCGAATAGGGATCGCTGTTCGGTGCGAGAGGTTGGTTCGATCCTGCATAGGACTCGCGGGTCCATGGGTCGGCCCGATTCGGCACCGCTACGCCGATCTCCATCGAGCCAAAACGCGTCGCGGTCTCGGGGCGGGCCTGCAGGAAATTGCGGATCTCCTGGTCGATGGAAATGTTTCGCGCCCATCCGGCCGGCTTGTCGCTGCCGCCCTGAATGTTTCCTGGCAAGAGCTCGTCCGCGGTCAGCAGGCAACTGATCCCGCGCATGTGACCATCGCCATCGCCACGGATCTTGTTGTGGACTCCTTTCAAGGTCATCATCCGCTTCTTGAATGGCTCCAAGGGCGCGAGGATTCTCTTCAGCTGGAAATCCGGCCCCGTCTGGTCCGGCCAGAACTCCGGAGGGATCGTCCCATTCGGAGTGAAGACGAAGATGATCCGTTGCATTTTCGAGCCCGGAGCATTTTGCGCGAGGGAAGGTAACGCGGGCAGGAAAGGAAGGGCCGCGGCGGAAAGGCCGAGCTGGCGGAGGAAATTGCGGCGGGTCGAGAGGTTCATCGGCTTGCTTGGTCGGGATTATTCACGCCGTGGCTAGCGGCCAGGCTCTGCATGTCGACAAGGAGTTGCCGGACGTGATGTCCGGAGGCAGTAAAGGAAGTATCCAGGCGGGACAGGGTATCGAGCCCGTAGGAATTCGGGTTCTGCTTCAGTTCGTATTGGAAAAGCTGCCTGATAAATCCGCGCCGCGCACTCTCGGATTTCACCGCGTAGCCCGCGACATCGAGCGGGCCTTTCAGCCGCAGCACATCACCCTCCTGCGTGAGGAAGTCCGCCTCGGTATTGATCGGGCGTTCCTTCTCGGTAGTTCGGAAACGGCCTACCGCATCGAAGTTCTCCAATGAGAAGCCCAGCGGATTGATCGTCTCATGGCAGGTCATGCAATTGGCATTCCGGGTCATCTCCGCGACCTTCTCACGCATGGTCATCTTCGGATCGAAGCGATGATCGTCGAAGGCGATAGCCTCCGGAGGTGGCTTCAGGAATCCACCAAGCACATTGCGGGTGAGGAAGACCCCGCGATGGATGGGCGAGGTGCCATCGTGATGCGCCAATCGCGCCATAAGGAACGGATGTGTCAGAACCCCGGCGCGGTGCTCGGGATCGAACTTTACCGGCTGGAAACCTCCGCCTTCCGGGATCGGTGCATTGTAGAACCTCGCCAAGCGCTCGTTGAAGAGCACGTAATCGGCCTCTAACAACTCCCGGTAATCCGATTTCTCACCCCAGACGACGCGTTCGACGAAGAGCTCCAGCGAGCGTCGCAAGTCCGCGACCAAGGTGGAGTCAAAGCCGGGATAATCCTCCGCGTCCTTTTGCAGGTCCGCCTCGGCATCGAGCTTCAACCAGCGTTGGAAGAACTCGCCCACCTTTGCCTTCGCGCGGGGATCGGCGAGCAGGCGCTGCGCTTGGGCCTGCACTTGCTCCGGTGTACGGAGTTGTCCTGCCTTTGCTGCATCGGCCAAGATTTGATCCGGCAAGGAATCCCAGAAGCCGAGGGCCAGCCGCGAGGCCACCGTGAATTCATCCTTTTCCTTCCCGAGTTCCGGATAAAGGAAGCGCGGGGAGGTGAGGATCAGGATGACCGCTCGCTTTATCGCCTGATCAGGTGCGATGCCTTCGCCGAAAGCGCGGTCCACGTAGGTCTGCCGCAGCTCGGCGCTCAGCGGTCGACGGAAGGCGCGCTCCGCAAAACTGGCCGTGAAGTCCTTGAGCTTCGGCACGCGTTCCGGGTCATCGTCCTTCACGCCACTCAGGCGCTGGAGCCGGGCGACGACTTGGTTCGAGACGTCGACAGCAGAGGCGGTGATGGCTTCATGCCATGCCTTGGAGACCTCCGTGCCGCGCTCGTAGCCTTCGCTGGCATCATCCGGGGGAAAAACCGTATCCGCCACCGCCACGTGGGCGGCAGAGGCAGGGGAAAGATAAGGAGCGGCAAGGACCGCCCAGTCGGCACGTGGCTGCTTCCACTCCAGCTTCACCATGGCGCGTTTCTCCTGGAACTTGAAGTAATCCAAGCGGAAGGGATAGCTGCGGCCGCCCAGCAGGAAGATCCGCGCCGTCTTCACGCGCATCTCCGCCCCGGAACTCACCCACTCGTCGATAAGGGTCGTCTGCCGCTTCGCACTGCTGTCATCGCGGAAATTTCCATCGCCGTCCTGCTGCTCGCCATTGAGGTAGACGCGTGCGCCATTCGGCGTGCTCAGGCGGAATTCATACCAGCCTGTCGCAGGCGCCAGCAGCGAGCCATCCCAGGCGATCGAGAATTGATCCGGGGTGATTCCTTCGCAGGGCGGTCCCTCGGCGAATTCGAAGTCCAGGTGTTGGTCCTCGCGATCCAGCACCTTGCGGGCCTTCTTGTTCATCCCGTCGGACTGGAAGTACTGCGCCTTCAGCCCGCGGCCCTCCCCCGGAGCGGTGATCTGGCCGAAGCTGCCGATCAGGTCGGCGACCGACTCCCGGTATTGCCGGTTTGTCAGCCTGGCGACTGCCATTTTCGGGGGCGGGGTGGTTTTGGCCCGTGCTTCCGGCGAGTAAAAGGCGCCCATGATATACTCGGCCACCCGGTGGGATTCCTCCGCATTCAGGAGATCCGGATCATCCTCCGGCATTCGCTTGTCGATGTAGCGGGACAGCGATTGGAGCGAGCGATCGCCTTGGAGCGGCTCGTCGCACTCGTCCTCCACGCCCTCGCCATTCTTCCCGTGGCAGGAGGCGCAGTGCTGCGCGTAAATCGCCTCACCCGTGGGCACGGCTTCCTGAGCAGGCAAAATGCCCGCAAGCCCGGTCCACAGATAGACGGAAATCCCTCGCATCAGTCCGCGATAGGATACGCGGACCGGGCGAGGGATTTATCCAATAAGATTAAGCGATTGCGCGGGATCCGGGGGCCCTTAGACCTCGTCGCGACCCAGCCAGCGGAAGCGCTTCACTTCGAAATGGCGGCCGAAGTCGGCTTCGGAGGACTTGATTTCCGGGTTCAGGCCGGTCGAGTCCGGGCGCAGGGGAGTCGGGGTCCGTTGGACCACAGCCTCGCACCAGGCTTCGGCGACGACCTTGCCATCCTTGTCCACAGTGTTGCCGTAGGCGCGGACCACGAAGGTATCCGAGCGGGCCGTCAGCGCGGGTCCTAGGAATTGGAGCACGTCGGCTTGGGTCAGGAAGCCTTGTGCGCCCCATGCCGTGGTGTCCGGCTTATTCCGCTGCTCCATGCGGGTCGGGTCCTTGATGTGATCCGGGTGGTTGTAGTCCGGCAGCGCGCGGGTGTTGTCTAGAGGCCACTCGGCTTGGAAAGCGGAGTTGAGTCCCGCACGGTCGATTGCCGCTTGCAGGGCACCCTTCTTGCCGGTGGCGTCATCGGACAAGCGGCGGTTCACGAAGTCGGACATTGAAAGGAAGGGGCCGCGGGTCTTCACCTCGCGCACGATTTCTTCCGCCAAGGTCCTGATCTCGTCCAGTCCCAGCGTGCGGACACCGCCCCAAGCCTCGGTGGAGCGTGCGCCCCGGCCATCATAGGTGCGGTCCAGTCCGGGAATGCGCGGGAAGGCCACCTTGTTATCCCCGAACTGGGTGCCCACGCTGGAAAGCAGCATCGCTTCCCAAGCGGTCACGCTGGTCGAGTTCACATTGAAGGCTCCATCCACGCCCAATCGTGAACCGGCACGATGATAGTCGGTGATGTCGTCTTCCGCGGTATCCGCCGTGCCGGAGATCAGACGCATGCGGCCGTTCGGCAGCGCAGAACGCTCGGGACTCTTCAAGAAGTCGGATTTCTCCGCATTCGTTCCGCTGGAAAGGAAGAACTCATCCCACAGCGAGTAGTTCAACTCGTAGCTCAGGTCGTAGATGACGTTCTGGTCGAGCGGCACCTGGTCGAGGAAATTGCGGGCGTGATAGGCCCAGTTGTCCTCGTTCGTGGTGGGGTTATCCTGGTTGGTATCGGAGCGGCCGTCCGTGGAGTAGCCGATCGAGTCCTGATTCCAGCCACCCTTTTCGCGGTTGATGGTTTCGCGGCGGCTCGGCTCCGTGCGGTTCAGGGCAACGCGGGGATCCGCGAGCGAGTTCCCGAAGGCGTAGCTCGGGTGCCAGACGAAGGGTGAGAAGTTCACATGCTGGAAGGCACCCAGGGATGAAATCTCGGCACCGCGTCGTGGCACGTCGAAAAGGATGCGGGGGCTGGTGAACTTCAGCGGGTGATCGAACGGATCGCCCCGGTAGGTGCTGCCTTGGAAGCGGGGCGACATTTGGTTCCAATCGACTTCCGCGTCGAAGAGATCCCGCGTGTAGATGCCGAAGAAGTTCGGCGCGATGTCGGTCACGTTGTCGAAGGGGTTCCGGTAGAAGTAGGATCCGCGCATGTTCCAGTTCGCGATCGGCGCGCACTGTAGGTGAGCGGTGCCGGCCAAGCTGCCGGATCCCAGGCGATTGGACGCATGTTCTTCAGACCAGCGCAGGCGGAAGCCATCGCGGGTGCGGCGGTCGGGAGCCACTTGGATCGATGGATTCTCGGCGGTGGAGCCGGGGAAGGGGACGGGGTCGATGCTGCTCCAGACCACCGGGATCTCATCCTCGTCACCGTATTGATAAGCACAGGAGATGAACTTTGCGGTGGGCAGCGCGTTGAAATCGGATGCGGAATTAATGGAGCCGCTGCCCGAAAGCGGTTTCCAGATCATGCGGTAATCGTCCGCCTGGGTCCACTGGGCTTCCTGCAGGTTGCCGGTGGGCTTGGGGAGCACGATTTCGCGCCACTCCTTTGGCATTGCAGCCAGGCAGTTTGGCTTCAGGCCCGGCGTCGGCGGCCAGCTGGTGTCTGGCTTGAAGAGCGGCTCGTTATCGATGCGGGAATCCTGATAAAAGCTGCGCGACGGGCTCGGTGCCACGCCGGGGGACAGAACGTTTCCGGAGAAACCTTCTTGCTGGTAAAGCTGGTTGCCTGAAGGCGACCACATCACCGTTTCGCCAGGTCCCAAGGTCGCGCCTTGCATCTTGAAGAAAAGACTACCTTGGGAAGCACCGCCGGTGATCCCGCCGGGCAGACCCCAATACATGCGGTATTTCTTCGAGGGCTTCCCATCCATCACGACCTCGATCATCTTCCGCCCGTTGATGTGCAGGTTGATCATGGAATCCCCGAGCTTCATTTCGAAGTTGTAGGGGTTCCACATCACCACGCGCGGGTACATGTGCAGGCGCATGCCGTAGGGGTTCTGCGGATCCACCCCGGCACGGCGGTAGTAGCTGATATTGTAGTAAAGCGATCCCTCCACCAGGACGGGTGAGATATCACTTTCACCCAGCTTGCGGAATTGGACCTTGTTCCCGTTGTTCAATGGATACTTCGGCGATGTCGAGTAGTTGCCGAAGGGGGTTTGCTCCGCACGCCGTGCCCAGTCACGCAGCAGTCCGAAGGTGGGAGATGTCACGTTGTAACGGCCTGCCTGGCCCGGGCTTGAGGAATGGGAATCAGCCTCGTTGTTACGAGGTCCCACCAGCCGGTCGCTATCCTGGACACCCAGGGAGACACCTCCCGTGCCTTCGTCGGAAATGCCTCCGCTGCTCAACAGGTAAGCGGTCAGGTCCTTCTTCAGGCCGCCTTGGCGGACGTCGGCGAGCAGCCCCATCGAATCGACCGTGAGATCATGGAAATGCTTCTTGAGGAGATCAGCGTCGGTGTTGGCGAGAACCAGCTGGCCTTCCGAGAGCATTTTCGAACGCACCCCGTTGTCCAATTCCGCCTTGGTGACAGCCTGCATCGAAGCGTCCTGGGAAAGCATCGTGGGCCGGAGTTCCGCGAGATTCGCCCGCGATTCCTTGGAGCCGTCTTCCGTGGCCACGTTCGCACGGATACCGAGGTCGCCCACCCACCAGGCATACTGGCCGCGGACTTCCTCGCCTTCCATCAGCTCCACGCGCGGGGCGGAAACCTTGCTGCCCGGCGTGTTTTCATCCGCGCTGCCCTTTCCGACGAGCTCGATCATCTCATCCTCATCAGGCGCATTGCTCTGCGTGCCCTGTTCGTAGTTCAGGCCGCCTTCGTTGCCGCTGACGAGGCAGGCGATGCGTTCGTCCTCGCGATCCCAGTTTTCAGACATCCGGAGATCGCGGAGGCCACCGTCTTCGGCGCTCCGGACCATATAAGAGGTGCCATCTTCCTTGGCGGTGCGCCACACGTTCATCCAGTGCGGCTGGGCGAGATTCGAGTTCTCCCCGGGGCCGACCTCGTCTTCAAGGAGGGTCGAATCGGAACTGACGCGCTGGTCAGGCCCCAGGTGCTTCTGGAGTTGCCCGATGGCTGTGATCAACGCGAGCCGGGCATTTGCCCTGGCTTCATCGCGAGCCATGGACACGGTGGACTTACGGAGTTCGATCGACGATAAACCTAGTAGTCCGAAAACAAGAAGTGCAAGCAGCGGCATCACGAGGAGTGCTGCCACCAATGCGAATCCTCGCTGCTGTTGGGATCGTGCAAGCTTGATGTGAGTGAAGGACATGTGATGGATGCGCAAACAATCGGGGAAATTTTCCGGAATCTAAAGTGTCCGGCTGTCACAGTTCCGTGGCAAAAGGGATGGTCATTGTAGTCACATGATGACGAATCCGTGACATGACGATCCTGAGATAAGTCTCCGGAATGGACGGTGGGCCGATGGGCCCGGGAAATTCATTCCAGCCCTGCTTGTCCGGCTGGAGGATCCCTTGGGAAGTGCCTCGGGAAAAAGAAGCAGCCGCCACCTTGGCGGCTGCTTCATGGGATGTTTCAATTCAGAAACGGCGGGCCGTTTCAGGGGGTGTAGGTGACCACGAGCTTGAAGAACTTCTTCGTCGCGTTCGCGGGTAGGGTCACCGAGATATCATCGGGACCATCCACGGCTTCCGCGAGGGGAGCCCACTCGATGAGGTCTTCACTCGCCGCGATCTCGTACTTCACGGCGGTGTCGCTCTTGGCGGCGCTGCCCTTCACGAATTGGAGCGTCACATTGTTACCGTTCTTGATCGGCACCGGCGAGGCATCCGCTTTCCGGGGATCGAAGCCCAGGGCATATTCGACCACGGCGGTCAGGCCGTCGCGATCGTTATCCGAGGTAGGCAGGATACCGGCAGCGCCCTTGCTTTCCGCCCAGATTTGGAAGGCGGACGGAGCGGTGGTTTCGGCAGTCACGATCCGGAGCGTAGGCTCGGCACCTGGATAGGGCTCGGAGGCACCCGGCCAGAAGATCTGCCAGCCATCGGTGGTCTGTGGCTTGACGTTCACCCCGTAGTTCGGAGCACCACGGCGCCATGCTTGGACGATCGCGGTGACATCGAGATACGCGGCACTGGTCTGACCCATGCCGGTCACGCGGCTGACTTCAGGGCCGATGTTCGTGCCTGCCACCGGACCGGCAGGTCCGAAGGCGGTTTCGACGGTCCAATCGGTGAGCACCTGATGCACCGAGATCGGGCCGGGGCTGTGGGCATTCGTGCTGCCTTCCAGCAGCAGCGGCGTGCCGGTGGTGAGCACCAGCTCGGCGCGCACGATTTCCTCGTCCTCGGGGATGTCGGTCTCGGCGGTGCCGAAGGTCACCGGGAAGCGCATGAATCCTTCCGTGGTGGCATCGGCGATGAGATCGACGAAGGCCAGGCTGAGGGTGGAGCCATCAACCGTCGGACCAGCACCGTTGAGCAGTGCCGAGCGATCGGCGGAGTAGGTGTGGATCGAGATCGGCGAGGTCACGTAGCTCACCACGAGCTTGGGACGCAGCGCTACGGTGGTATTGCCTTCCGCACAGTATTCCCAGCCGTCGGCGGTGCCACCGGTGTAGATGGAGAAGCCGAGGTTCGGGTTTTCGTTTGGATTGGCGATCAGTTCGTTCGCCCAGTAGCGCACGATGGCGGTCACGTCGGCGACTTGTGCGGTCTGGTTCGTCATCGAACCGAAGGCTGCCACCGGAAGGCCCGAGGAAGAACCACGCACGCCTTCGAAGCCGTATCCGGCATCGAGGTCGGCGTAGGTGGTTTCAGCCGTTACCGGGACGATCAAGCGGTCCACCACGAATGGACCCGGGGAACGGGAGTTCGCGCCGTTGGCCGTGGTGAGGATGAGCTCGGCCTTGGTCACCTTCGCGCCGGCCGGGATCTGTCCCGGGCCATTGCCGAAGATGTTGTCAAAGCGCATGATCGCGTTCTGGTCGGCGCTATCGGCATGACCCGGATAACCGTCGAGATAGTACGAGGCCGCCGAGCTGCCGAGGGTATTGGTGTAAACCGGATTGCCCGAGGCATCGGGCAGCGCGTTCTTGCCGATGTGCTTCGAGAAGGTGCCGGTGTAGTTGTCCACGCCGTTCTGGAACGAGGCGGTCGCCACGGGAACCAGCGAGGAAGCATTGCGGATCGTCGCCGAAGCCTGGAAGGCCGTGGCGGTGTAGCCGGTGCCTGGCAGGAGAGAGATGATCAGCGTCTCGTCTTCTTCATACAGGCTTTCGGTATTGATCGTCACGTTTACCGTGGCGGTCGCGGAGCCGGCAGCGAAGGTCACCGCGCCGGGGAGCGTCTCGTAGTCGGCGCCGTTCGTGGCCGTGCCGCCGATACCGTAGTTCACGGTCAGCGCGGGAGTCGTGTCACCGGTGCGGGTGAAGACGAACTGCAACGTGGTGTCGGCAGTGTTTTCCTGCGCGAAGTTGTCGGTAACCTTCACGAACACCTCATCGCCAGCGGCGGCGACGGGAGCGTAGGGGGCTGCCAGGAAACGGAAGCCGCCAGCCTGCGGGGTGCCGGGAACGCCGGGAAGATCGTGGGAGAAGACCACGAACTTGTTTCCATCCGCATGGTAGGAATACACGTTGTCGCCACCGTTGCCGTTCTGATAGTCGGCGGTCACGAAGAGCGCGGTGTTGGAAGGATTGATGATCGTTCCATCACCGAAGATGATTTCGTAAGTGCCAGCCACTTCGTCCACCGTCGCACCCACGGCAGCCATGCTGACATTGAGCGGGGTCAGGGTGCCGTCATTGGCGATCTTGCCGCTGTAGACGCCTGTCGCTTCCTGCGGGATGTAGAGGAAGGCGAAGTCGCCGTTCTCCACGTTCTGGCTGTTGTCGCGGTTGATGACCGACCAGTTCACTCCCACTTGGCCGATGTTCGACACGTTGTCTGCGCCGGCCGTGGTGCCGGTGCTGAGAGCCAGCATGTTGCCGGTCTGTGGCAGGCCGGAGATGGTGTAGGTGCCGGCGGCGTTGTTGGTCACGGTGATACCGGCAGGCAGATTGGCGCTGTCGGTGTTGATCGTGCCGTTTTCATTCACGTGAGCACCCACCCAGCCATTGGCGTAGGGGAAGAAGCCCATGGTGAAGCGGCCGGATTCGGGACGATTGACCGGATCGGTCGAGGCATCCTGTGCGAGGTCCTTCACGGAGAGGGCATAGTTGCCGCCTTCGTTGCGCGGGATCAGCAGGTTGTCGATCGAACCACGGGTGGTGATGTCCAGCCAGTTTTCACCGGCATAGTCGAGTCCAAGCAGGATGCCGGAATTGAAAGGCACGGCATTGTCATTGATCTTCACGGCAGGTTCGCCGGAGACGTTGCCGAGTGCCGTAAAGCCGAGCGGGGAAGGCGTGCCGAGGACGGTCGCCCAGGCCGGGGCCGGATTGGAGGTCTTGTCCGGATCCAGTTCCGGGTCGCCGCCATCGATGATGCCGAGGCTGTAACCGGAGATGGTCGGAGGATTGATCTTGGCCTCCATCAGGATCGGCGTCAGCACGCTGGAAACCACGGCACCACCATTGAGGGTCGCGACGGCTTCCACCTTGCGCTGGCCTGGAAGAGGAGAAGGAACGCTGATTTCGAAAGGCGCGGTGGCATCGGTGCCCACGGAGACGCCATCGATGAAGAATTCGATCTGCTGGATTTCGGCCGGCGTGGCCACGGTGTTCGTGGCAGACAGCGTGAGCTGGGATCCAGGATCGGTCGGGTAGATCGCATCCTTCACCGGGCTGGTCAGCGCGATGGCTGGCGCGGTGGTGAGGAAGGCGAAGCTGAACATGTCTTCGTCCGCCGTCAGGCCATCTTCCAGCGCTGGTTGCAGCGTGGGAGTGGTCGAAGCGACGGGGACGATGGTCGGGAGGTCGCGGCTTTCGATCAGCCAGCCACCCAGTGCTTGGTTCCACTCATAGCTCACGATGTTGTCCACGTTGTTCGGGTTCGGCGTGGTGCCGGCAGCTGGCCTTCCGCCTTCTGCGGAAATGATCAGAGTGCCCGTGGCATCGGTCTGGTCGGGGATGGTCAGCAGCCATTGGCCGACGCCCTGCTTGGTGATGGTGAAATTGCCACCGCCCACTTCGGAAGAGCCATCACTTTGGATGCGGCCCACGGCCTTCACGTGGCCACGACCGGCGGCTGCCGTCGGGACATACACGAAAGCCACACCGTCCTGCTCGGATCCGACGCCGTTCTGGCCGTTGTCCTTCACGGTCAAGCTGAAGGTGCCGTCGGCATTGTCGCGGCTCAGCGCGTAGTTATCCTCATTCTTGCCACCGACTACCAAGACCACACCATTGGACGAAGTGGCAGGTACTCCGTGGGATTGCAGGGCCGTCAGGTTCACCAAGGCGGTGCCGTTTACCGCGGGGGTGCTGGTGCTGTTGTCGACGAATTCCAGACCGGCGCCGAGACGGATCAGGGGATTGCTCCGGAAGTCGGCGGTCAGCGGGCCACCGTTCACGGAGCCGGCGCTGGCGTGCGCGCCGAGCCAACCTTCGGCATAGGGGAACCAAGCTGCGGCGAGGTTGACGTTGAATTCACCGCCACCATTGAGCTGCAGGGTCGGTGGGTTGCCATCCACCGATTCGGCACCACCGGAAGCCGCGTGCACGGGAATGAAAAAACCATTGGCGCTGAGTTCCGCCATGCTGGTCGAGTAGGTGATGCCGTCCGGGCCGCCACCTGAAACGTTATTGCGGCCGTTCTGCGTCACCGAAGTGATCATCACGCCATTGTTGCAATCTTGCGCAGGGGTCGCGCTGAAAGCCATGTCGAAGTCGCCGCGGTTGTGACCACGCACGGCGAAGTTGGGGGTGGCACCAGGCTTGATCGTCACCGCCACGGCGGGTTCGGGGGATGCTTGGCCGTTGTTCGTGGTGTTAAGCTGCACCACGTCGAGGTTGCCATGTTCCAGAGCGAAGCTGAGGCCCGGGCTGGCGAGGACCACGAGCGCGCTCAAACACGAGGGTATTTTCTTCATGCGGCGCGGACCCTAGGAAAAGGTACCTGCGTGGCTATGAAACAAGAGTTACAGATGAGACACCAGAATCGTTTGGATTGAGTCACTTATGTAACATCTTCGCCACATCGGAAGTGTCGCCGTTGTCACACAGGGGACACTCTGCACCTATGGCGCTGCATTAAAGGGAATTGCGACTTCACGCATCCTTCATCATTTGGGAATGCGACGGTAAAGTCACTTTGCCGGTCGTGGACTCCCGCGGGATTTCTCCTAGCTGGGGCGCGAATGAAAGTCCTTTTGTCGCTCTTGCTCGCCAGTGCAGCCGCTGCCTTTGCACAGGAAGCACCGAAACACACGCTGCGGATTTTGCCCTTGGGTGATCCGCCGCCATTCCGCCAGGAACTGCGCGGAGGCATCCGCTATGAGATCCCGGCGGAAGAAGGCACCGTGCCGCCACGCCAGATCCTTTTGTTCCAGAATGTCGCGGAAGGAGAGAAGAAGGAAGAGTGGCCGCTGAAGCTGCGCCTCGGCACGATTACTCCGGAACTGAAGATCCCGCCGCCGAAGGATGGTGCCATCATGGTGAAGACGGAAGCGGGCACTCCATGGGTCCGCATCCCCTTGGCTCAGGGCAGCTCGACCTTGGCGCTCGTCTGGCGGAGCGGGAAATCCTGGGACCAAGCCCGCGTGATGAGCCTTCCGGATGATACCAAGGATGGTGACTTCCGTTTCGTGAATCTCACCGGGAAGCCGATGGGCATCACCTGGGGGCAGGAAAAGCTGAAGTTGAATCCCGGAGCCGTGATGGTGCGCCGAATGCCGGATACCGCGAAGGTCCTGCCGATGAGCATCCTTTACCCGGCAGCGGATGGCAGTCTTCAGGCCTGTCTGAGCACGCAGGTGGAGCGGATGTCAGGCTCCCGCCAGCAATTCTTGATCTACGTCTCGGACGGAGTGGATCCGAAGATGCCCGTAAAAGTGCTGCCTCTTTCCGAACAGTTATAAACTGTTCGATTGAACATTTTGAAATTTGATCCTAGCGTGCCGGGGTGTCCGCCCCGGCGATTGAGGATCTGCGCAGGCAACTGAGGGAGAAATTCCCTCAGGCCCATGCGGTTTCGCTGATCAAGCAGGAGGAAAAAGCGGATGAAGGCCAGCCCTTTGATCCCGCGTTTTTCCCGCCGGGTGCGATCTCGGAAGTGATCGGCTCCGGCGTGAACATGCTGGTGGCCGGCCTGTTGGGAGAGCCGGAAGAGATCGCCGCGCTTCCCGATTTCGTGTTGGTGGATGGTGGCGATTGCTTCGATCCCGCCTCCTTCACGCAGGAAGCATGCTCGCGCTTGGTCTGGGTGCGCTGTTCCTCCGCGCTGGAGATGCTGAAGGCCACCGACCTGCTGGTGAGGGATGCAAATATCCCCTTCGTGCTGCTTGATACCTGCGGTATCGGAAGGCGGGAGCTGAGCGGCATCCCGGCCTCTGCGTGGTGGCGGCTGAAGCTGGCTGCGGAGGCTTCGAGCTGCCGCCTGGTGGTGATGTCTCCCTCCGCGCAGGTGCCCTGTGCGTCCGTGCGTGTCTCGCTGAATGCGAAGCTGGCCCTTGAGGACTTTGAAGTGCCGCGCCGCGAGCTGATCTCGCGCTTGCGGGTAGTGCCGGAACGGATGCGTCGCGCGACTTGAGGATCATGTTTGCTGCTCTCCATGTGCCGGACCTCACGGTGGCTGCCGCGTTGAAAGCCTTTCCCGAAGGACGGGGGATGCCTTGTGCCGTGCTGCAAATCGATCCGGAGGCAATGGCCGAGAAAGTGAAGCTGCCCCTGCAGGCGGTGAACGAACTCGCGCGCAGCACCGGGATTGCTTCCGGTTGGCCGCTGAACCGCGCCCTCGTGCGTTGCCCGGATCTCAAGGTGCTGTCGCCCGATCCCGCTGGCGAGGCGGAGTTGATGCGGGACTTGATCGCGCTGGCGGAAAGCCTCACGCCGGATCTGGAGATCGCGGGGCGAGACACCCTGATCCTCGATCTTTCGCGGACGACTTCAAGGCATGCGGCCCGTCTTGCGAGCTTGGAGCTGCCGGGCGCGTGCTTGCTTTACTCCAAGGCGCCGACACCCGACCTCGCACGTCTGGCGGTGCGCCATGCTTCTTGCCACGGTCTCCAGATAAGCCCGAAGGATATTGCGGTCTTGCCCTTCTCCCTGCTGGGCCATTTGCCGGAGGGCGAGGGCTTCCTGCCGCTCTTGAAGGATTGGGGCATCCGATCCTTGGGTGATTTCATGAAGTTGCCGCGGCAGGCCTTGGCCGAGCGTCTGGGACCTAGGGCAGGGGCGTGGCATGATCTGCTGCATGCGAAGTCCTGCCGCTTGCTGAGGTTGCATCGTCCTCCGGAAAGCATGGAGCAGACAATGGACTTCGAGGAGGCGCTTCGTTCCACCGAGCCGCTGCTCTTTTCCTTCAAGCGCTTGCTGCACTCGCTCTCCGCGCGCTTGGCCGCGCGTCATGTGGCGGTAAAGACGCTGCGGATCATTTTCCATCTGGATGGCGGGGCCTGTCTGCTGCGGGAGATCCGTCTGCCGGAGCCGCGGGTGGAGGAAGAGGAACTGCTCAGGCCGATCAGCGTGCTGCTGGATTCCTTGAAGACGGGGAAGGGGATCACGGGCATCACGCTGGATGTGGAGATCACGCTGCCCACCGCGGCGCAGAAGGATTGGTTCATCCGCCAGCTTCCCCGGCCGGAACGCTGGACGGATACTCTGGCACAGCTCGAAGGGCTGTTAGGCCCCGGCAAGATGGGCATCCCGCTACCTCCTGAAAGCCATCGGCCGGATGATTTCAAGCTCCGCTCTGCCGATGGCAGCCCGGCTCCCGACCCCGGTCGTTTTCAGCCCTCGTGTTCCTTGCCCCTGAGGCGTTTCCGCCCGGCGTATCAGGTGAACGTGGCTTCCGATGCTGAGGCACGGCCGCCGCGTCCTTACGCGCTGCTCACGGGACCCTATCGCGGGGAAATCCTTGAAGCACGAGGCCCCTTCCGGCAATCCGGGCACTGGTGGGATCCTCAGGCGGAGTGGCGTCGCCTGGAGTGGGATGTTCTTTTGGCGAACCAGCATTTGCTTCGCCTCGCGTTCCAGCCTCCGGACCAATGGTTGATCGATGGGCTTTACCAGTGAAGGGATGAAAACCACGGAATACGCGGAATACACGGAACGGAAGAAGGGCTTGCTCATGACAACCTGCCCTTTCCCTGCTTCCGTGTGTTCCGGGTATTCCGTGGGTTCTCTTCTTCCTTGCGAAGGTGTCCCGCGGTTCTTATCTGCATGAAAGCCGCGCCTCCATTCGCGGAATTTCACGCGCGCTCCGCTTTCTCATTCCTTCGCGGCGCGAGCGATCCGGAGATCATGATGGAACGCGCCGCGGACATCGGTCTGCAGACCATCGCCATCACCGATCATGCCGGTTTCTACGGTTCCGCCCGGGCGTATCATGAGGCGACGAAACGCGGCCTCCGCGCGATTACCGGGGCGACCTTGGATATCGATGGCGCCCAGGTGCCGGTGATTTGTGCGACGCGGAAGGGTTATCGCATCCTGTCCCGTCATCTCACGAACGGGCACCTGAAGGAAATTGTCCGCTGCTATGAAATGAACGGCGGCGATCTCATGGCCCTCACCGGGGATCGCGAAGGACCGGTGATCCGGCATCTGCTCCGGGATGATCGGGAGGCAGCGATTCAGGCAGCGCGCGGGCTGATCCAGATGTTCGGCCATGGAAACGTATATGTGGAGATCCATCGCCACGGCCTGCGGGACGATGCGAAGTTGAACCGCTATCTCATCGACCTTGCCCGCCAGTTGCGCCTGCCCTTGCTGGCAAGCAATGCGCCCATTTACGCCACGCGCGAGGATCGCTTGCTGGCGGATGCCTTCACGTGCCTGCGCCATAAGACTGCGCTCGATGCGGCGGGCCTGCTGCTGGAGCCGAATGGCGAGCGTTACCTGAAGTCACCGCAGCAGATGGCGAAGCTCTTTTCGGATTTGCCGGAAGCTTTGTCCAATACCCGGGAGCTTTCCGAGCGCATCGGGTTTACCTTGGAGAAGCTGGGTTATGACTTTCCGTCTTTTCAGGATGAGAACGGGCGCTTCATGTCCTTGGATGAAGAGACCGAATATCTGAAGGCGAAATGCTTGAAAGGCGTGGAGTGGCGCTATGGAAAGCTCACCAAGGAAGTGGCCGAGAAGCTGGATATGGAGCTTGCCTTGATCGGCAAGCTCGGGCTTTCCGGATACTTCCTGATCGTGCAGGACATCGTGAACTACGCCCGTGAGGAAAAGATCCTCTGCCAAGGGCGGGGTTCTGCCGCGAACTCGGTCGTCTGCTTCGTGCTCGGCATTACCAACGTGGATGCGGTGAAGCAGAAGCTCGTCTTCGAGCGCTTTCTTTCCGATGGCCCCAGCAAGAACGAATACAAGTCTTGGCCGGACATAGACATCGACTTCCCCTCCGGCGACCAGCGCGAGAAAGTCATCCAATACGTCTTCAAAAAATACGGTGCGCGTGGTGCTGCGATGACCGCGAATGTCATCACCTATCAGCCGCGCTCCGCTTTCCGTGAGATGTCGAAGGTGCTCGGCTTTCCTCCATCCGTAGCAGATCGCTTTTCCACCCTCGGCGGGACGCCTTCCCAAGATAGCCGCTTCGAGGAGAAGAAGGAGGGAGAGGAGAAAAAAACGTCTGAGCAGCTCGAAGCCGAAATGCATGAGGCCTTTGAAGAAAGGATGGCCAGCCTCTTGCCGCCTTCGCATCCGCGCTTGGCAGCCTTGGAGAAGCTCTACCACGCCGTGCTCGGCCTGCCGCGTCATCTGGGGCAACATTCGGGTGGGATTGTAATCTGTAACCAAGGCCTTGATGAAGTGGTACCGATCCAGAATGCCAGCATGCCCGGTCGCACGATTGTCCAGTGGGACAAGGATGACTGCGAGGATCTGGGGATCGTGAAGATCGACCTGCTGGGCCTCGGCATGCTTGCGGCGATGGAGAACATGATCGAGGTGCGGAGGCGCAAGGATCCGGGATTCGAGCTCGCGAGCATCGATCTCGATGACAGGGCGGTCTATGACCTGATGCAGAGGTCGGACACAATTGGTACTTTCCAGGTAGAGTCGCGTGCGCAGATGGCGACCTTGTCGATTCTACTGCCTGATCATTTCTACGAAGTGGCCATTCAAGTAGCCATCGTGCGTCCGGGGCCGATCGTGGGCGGTTTGTTGAATCCTTACCTGAGACGACGAAAGGGCTTGGACAAGCCGGATTGGATTCATCCTTCGTTCGAGAAAACTCTTGAGCGCACGCTGGGCGTTCCTCTTTTCCAAGAGCAGGTGCTCGAAATGGCAAAGATCATTGCGGATTTCACCGGCAACGAGGCTGCGCAGTTGCGACGGGCGATGTCCTTCAATCGTTCGCACAAGCGGATGCAGGAAGTTACTGCCGAACTTCGCCGTCGTATGGCCGAACGCGGGGTGGATGAAGAAGTTCAGGTGAAGGTGATCGACGCGATTGGTAATTTCTCGCTCTACGGTTTCCCGGAAAGCCACGCTTTGTCCTTTGCCTCGATTGCCTACTGGTCCTGCTGGTTCAAGGTGCATGAACCGGCGGCCTTTTACGCCGGCCTGCTCAACAATCAGCCGATGGGCTTCTACTCGGCTCACTCCTTGATCCAAGATGCGAAGCGCCATGGAGTGCAGGTGCTGCCCGCCTCATGCGTGCATAGCAAAGTGGTGACCGAGGTGACCGGTGATAAAGTCGTCCGTCTCGGGCTGCATCGCTTGAAAGGCGTTTCGCAGGAAACTCAGGAAAGAATCTTTCGGGAACGGGAAAAAGAGCCCTTTGAATCCTTGGGAGACTTTATCCATCGCGTCTCTCCGAACGTAAAGGAGCGTCGAGTCCTCGCGAAGTCGGGAGCCTTGAACGACCTGCCGGAAGTCGGCCATCGGCGTCAGGCGATGTGGCAGGTGGAGCTGCCGCTTTATGGTGACCTCCTCGATGCGAATACCCGGTTGATGGAAGAGGTGCTTCCGGCGATGTCGATCCATGAACGCCTCGCCTCCGACATTGCCGTGCAAGGCGCTTCGACGGGACCGCATCCGATGAAGCTATGGCGCCAACGCACCGATGTCCCCAAGGTGGTGACTGCGGCCGGACTCCAGCAATTGCCCCATGGCGTGCCGGTGAGGGTGGGGGGCTTGGTGATCTGCCGTCAGCGTCCCGGCACCGCGAAAGGGCATTGCTTCATCTCCCTCGAGGATGAGACGGGAATCTCGAATCTCTTCGTGAAGAAAGAGAACTTCCATCGTCTCAAGCTGGTCATCGTCAGCGAACCCTTCCTGATGGCGGAAGGGCGGGTGCAGATCTCCGAAGGCGGGCAGCGAACGGTATTCGTCAGCGAGGTGTTTCCTTTGCCTGGCTCAGAACCCGTTCATGCCTCGGAGTCGCACGACTTTCATTAGGTCGTGGTTTCTCAAATGACCGGGGCCATGTGCCCTACTTCGCTCCCGCCAGCTTCGGGTCATCCAGATCCAACCGGTAAAGGATCTGGTTGTAATTGTACCGCGCCGTTGGCACCGGACGGTCCGCGAACTCTGCCGTATAGGTCCCCTCGAACACGATAAAGGGAGCCCCTTCCGGAGTGAGTTCCGCGTGGATCTTCGGGTTGTAGAAAGTATAGTTGTCGTGCGTCAGCACCTTTACCGCTTTGCCCCAAGGCCCCATCGGCGAATCCGCCTCGGCATACCAGATCTCGCCGAAGGTGGATGGCTTGCCATATTGTTGCGTGAAGATCGCCACCCAGCGCTTGCGGAAAGGGCTCCACACGACCGATCCACGATGCGGCTTCACCTCTGAACCATCCTCCGCGGAACGCGGAGCGGCGGCTTCTTCGATCTTCTCCCAAGTCTTCGGATCGCTCCATGATTCATAGGTGGCCTCGCAACGCGCTTCCGGGAAGGGATCCCCGAAAAGCAGCCACTTCTTCCCGGCGGGATCACTCCAAGCGAATGGATGTCCGCGCAGCAGCAGCGGTTTCTTGCCGTCTCCGTCTTTCCAGATGGCCTGAACCTTTTCAAAGGACTGCGCCTTCTCATCCCACCGGCACAGCCCCACCTCATACTCATCGAGGTGGCCCTTGATCTTCGAATAAAGCGCCACCAACTGGGGCTTGCCCTCCTTGTCCGGCACGCTTGCCATTCCACCAAGCCACGTCGGGCCATCGCCTGGCATCTTTGCCACGCCGCGCGGCTTGCCCTTGTCATCGCGAAAATGCGTGTAGGGCATCGCGATCGGCGGTTCGAATTTCTTCAGCGGTTGCAAGTCGGTGAGCGCGGCCGTCGAATCGAAGACCCCGAGGGGATAACCGGGCATGGTCGTATCGCCCCAGAGCCAGAAGAGCTTCGAGCCGTGCTTCGCCATCAATACCGAATCGCAGCCGAAGACCCCGCTTTCCGGAAGCGGTGCCTTGATCCCGAGCTTCCCGCTTTCCGCGAACATCCCGGCACCGGTCAAGCGGCCCAAGCGCTTAGCGACGTTCTTCCGCTCCACTTCGATCCGTAGCTTTCCACCCGCCTTGGGAGTCACACGCACGCCTTGGAAGCCGAAGCCGTCCTTCGCCACTTCATAACCGTGGCCCTTCACATGGAACCACACCTCACGGTCTAACAGGTCGGAGTCTTCCAGCGCGATCAGTCCCGCGTTGTCACTCACATAGCGCGCCTCATGTGTGGTCTTCAGCTCGACCAAAGGCACCGGCCAGCCGTTCTCCTTGTCCACGATCTCCACGCGGCAGGGTTCAACGGCAGAAGCCGCCCCTGCGAACAGGAGCCAGGGAAGGAGTTTGATATGGCGAACGGCGCTCATCGGGTTGTCCCTAAACGCAAGGGGCACCCGCGAGGCTATCAGCCATGACAAAGGAATTCCACCGATGTCTCAATCGCGCACGCAGCGGAAGCCGGTGTGATTGGTCGGGGACTCGCTATCCTGCGAGTGCCGCGCCGCCGGGCGGTAGCGCATGCAGTAGGACACGTGGCAGAGGAAAGAGCCGCCCTTCGTCACGCGGTGGACCTTGCCGTCATTCTTCTGGCCGGTGTCTCGGTTTACCCATTGCGCGGGGCCTTGGGGATTATCCGGATCGCACTCGGTGAAGTAATTCGGATCGTAGAGATCGTTGCATATTTCCCACACGTTCCCGGCCATGTCATAGAGGCCATAGGCATTTGGCGGAAAGGAACGTGCCGGAGCGGCTCCGGTGAAGCCGTCGTCGCCGGTGTTCTTGTTGGGAAACTCGCCTTGCCAAGTGTTCGCCATCCACTTGTCGCCTGGCTTCAGTTCGTCGCCCCAGCAGTAGATCTTGCCTTCCAGCCCGCCGCGCGCGGCGAATTCCCATTCGGCCTCGGTTGGCAGGCGCTTGTCCGCCCACTTGGCATAGGCGCTGGCATCCTCATAGGTCACGCAGACCACGGGGTAGTTCTCCTTGCCTTCGATCGAGCTGCCTTCGCCGGTGGGGTGCTGCCAGTTTGCCTTCGGGTCCCATCGCCACCACTCGATCGAGCGGCCGGGAATATTGGGATTGCCTTCGATGTGGGCATCCTCGCGGAAAACGATCGAGCCGTTCGCAAAGCCGCCCGGCGGCAAATTGGCGCGGGCTTCTTCGGGGAAATCCTCCGGCTTCACCTCGCGTTGGGCGAAGGTCACGTAGTTCGTGGCCTTTACGAAGGCGGCGAACTGGGCGTTCGTGACCTCCGTCTCGTCGATCCAGAAAGGCTTCACCGTCACCTTGTGGGAAGGGCCTTCCTCCGGAAATTCCTTGGGCCCGAATGGTGTCTGGAAGGCACCGTCGTGGCCCATCGTGTAGGAGCCGCCCTTCAACTTCACCATCCCGTCTTGTTTTTCCAAACCAGCCTCTTGGGCCGGGGCAGAGGGATTGGCTGCAGCGGCAGGGCTCTGGTCCTTGTCCTTTTCCTTCTGGCACGCAGGCAGCAGGGCGAGGACGACGAGAAATCGCTTCATCGGGCGCATTGGATTGATGGCAAAGTGGCGTGTTCAGTGCCCGCGGGCACGAAGTTTTTTCCGAGCCTCCTTTGCAAGGTCAACCGGGCCAAGGAAACCGCCGGATTCGCCGCCGGTTGCGGTGGAAATCGGTTCAGAGGGTTTGAAGCGGCCCCGACCGGATCCCGCGCAGCCCGACATTGCAATCAGGCCAGATCCAGCGAGCATGGCCGGGCCGTTAGGCCGCATTCACATGAATTTGTATCCGCTCAAGGGGCTGCCGCAGCAGAAGCAATTGTGGAGCTGGATCTCGTATGACGTGGCAAACCAGTCGTTCACCCTGATTGTGAACACGCTGCTCTTCTCCGTCTTCTTCACCGATGTGGTGGTGACCTCGAAGGGGAATGAGAACCAGCTCTGGTCGATCACCTTCGGCGCCAGCATGCTGCTGGCAGCTCTGGCATCCCCGATCGCCGGCGCGGCGGCGGACGAACGGGCCTGGAAAAAGGAAGGCCTGATCGTCACCGGCTTCATCTGCGCCATTTTCACCTGCCTGCTCGCCCTCATTCAGCCCGGCCAGGTTTGGCTGGCCATGCTGCTCTACATCCCGGCGAACTTCGCCTTCTCCGTGGGGGAGAACTTCCTCGCTAGCTTCCTGCCCAGCCTCGCGCGGCAGGATCAGGTCGGCAGGGTCAGCGGCTTTTCCTGGGGCTGCGCCTACGCGGCCGCCTTGTTCCTGCTCTGTGTCACCGCGGCAGCGATCGTCGGCTTCGGCCTGAAAGATCAGCCTCGTCCTTTCTTTGTCTTCGCTGGCGTCTGGTTCCTCGCCTTCATGATCCCGGTGATGCTCTGGTTGAAAGAGCCGGAGCTGAACCGCCCCGAACACCCGGGCAAGAACCTGCTCACCGTCGGCTTTGTCCGCCTCGGCGAGACCCTCCGCCATCTCAAAGGCTACCGCGATCTGGCCACGCTCCTGCTCGCCTCGCTCTTCTACGGCACCGGCATGAGCGTGGTGGTCTTCTTCGCCAGCAATCTCGCGAAGGAATACGGCTTCAAGGACGTGGAGCGGGTGATCTTCCTCGCGGTGATCACGGTTTCAGGAATCATCGGCACCATCATCCCCATGCTGTTCCAGGACCGCGTGGGTCACCGGCGTTCCACCGTCGTACTACTGGTCGTCTGGATCCTCGCGGCGGTCAGCTTCGCATTCTACGCCTACCGCCATGAGGTCTTTGTGGCGGCCGGCGGTGACCCGGAGGGCTTCATCAAATGGCCGCTGTGGGTCA
Source organism: Luteolibacter luteus (assembly GCF_012913485.1). Lineage (GTDB taxonomy): Bacteria > Verrucomicrobiota > Verrucomicrobiia > Verrucomicrobiales > Akkermansiaceae > Haloferula > Haloferula lutea. The sequence continues at coordinate 5,438,780 of NZ_CP051774.1, forward strand.
TCGGGAATCTTCTTGGCTTCGGTCTGGGCTCCCTCGGTTCCGCGAACCGCGCCTTTGTCGGCTACCTCGCACCGCCGGATCGCGCGGCGGAGGTCTTCGGCCTCTGGGGGATGATGTTCAAGCTGGCGGCGATCATGACCTTCCCCTTCGCCTATGCCCGCGACAAGCTGGGCACTCCGCAGGCCCTCGTGCTCCTGGCCGGCTTCCTCATCGTCGGCCTGATCCTCACCTTTCTGGTGAACGAAAAGCGCGGGCATGCCGCAGCCCAGAGCGGGGTCTTGTAGTCCTTTTGATGCCTTTCTGATGCTTGACGGACCGCTGGCAGCGCGGAGGCTCTCCCGCTCATGACTCAGTTCCGCCCGTGCATCGACCTCCACCAAGGAAAGGTAAAGCAGATCGTCGGCGGCACCTTGCGCGATGACGGCCCGGGTCCGCGGGAAAATTTCGTGGCCTCGGCCGGGGCAGGGGAGTTCGCGGGGATGTTCCGCGGCGACCAATTGACGGGCGGGCATGTGATCAAACTAGGCCCCGGCAATGACGAAGCGGCCAGGGAAGCCCTCGCCGCATGGCCCGGCGGCCTGCAGATCGGCGGCGGGATCCACTCGGGAAATGCCCGGGAGTGGCTCGATGCCGGTGCCTCTCACGTGATCGTGACCTCCTGGCTTTTTGAAGACGGACGTTTTTCCGAAGACCGCGTGAAGGAGTTGGTTGAAAAGATCGGCGCTTCCCGCCTGGTGATCGATCTTTCGTGCCGCCGCACCGCCCAAGGCTGGACCGTGGCCATGGACCGCTGGCAAACCCTCACCGATCTGGACGTCACGTCGGCCACGCTCGATCGTCTCGCCCCTTGGTGTGACGAATTTTTGATCCACGCTGCCGATGTCGAAGGCCTCTGCGGAGGAATCGATGGCGAGCTGGTTTCCATGCTCGGCGCATGGGGCGGTCGCCCCATGACCTATGCCGGGGGCGCGGCCTCCATGGCCGATGTGGAAAAGGTCCAGGTCCTCTCCGGCGGCACCGTGGACGTCACCGTTGGCTCCGCGCTGGATATCTTTGGCGGCAGCGGCGTTCGCTACGGGGAACTGGTGTCCTGGAACCGTCGCTGAATTTGGCTTTGAGATTTCCGAATCCCGCCCTGAAATGGGGCCGCGATGTCGAAGTCTCCCGACTTTCCTTACCTCCCCGCGCCCTTCGAACTTGAGCGTGAGTTGCTCGATCAGCTCAGCAACCATCCCGGCAACCAGCGCTGCGTGGTCGGGCGGGACGAACTGCTGCTGATCACCCACGATGTCCCGCGGGGCGGCACCCCCAGCCGGGACGCATTGGTCTTCTGGCGCCGGCAGGATGAAGTCTGGGTGGACTTTTCCGGTACCAAGGGCTTCCGCAAGCTCGGGGAATTGCTCGACCGCTACACCCGCGTCATCACCGAGCAGCAGACCCTTCTCGACCAAACCACCTCCGCTGCGGCGGTTTTCAAGTTGGCCCGTTCTGCCGGACCTCTCGCCCGCGCCGCGAAGAATCTCGCCACCGCCATCGATCAAACTCTCTCGAACGATGAGGACAACCGCGAGCTCCGCTCCTATCGCGATCGCGCCCGCGAGGTCGAGCGCGCTGCGGATCAGGCGAATCAGGATGCCCGCCTCGCCCTCGAATTCCAACAGGTCGAGCTCGTCGAAAAGCAGCAGCAGTCGATCGACAAGTTGACCCGCGTCGCCACGATGCTCGTCTTCCTGATGATTGCCGCGTTTCCCATCTTCATCTTTGGAGCGGTGGGCAGCATGAATGGCGGCCTGTCCCGAGTCTGGTTCTGGCTCTTCCTGATCGCAGGTCTCGGCGGGGGGGCTGGGCTCGTCTACTTCCTTATTCGTCGAATCGGGCTGCGGCCATGACCGGGCTGCTGATCCTGATCGGTGGTCTGGTCTGCGTGGGAGCTTTCGTCTTCTGGCATTCCCGGCGGGCGGAGAAGCTGCGCTCAAAGCTTCGCGAGAATCGTCTGGATGAAAGCCAGCGCGCCTTGGTGATCGCGAATTTCCCGCTTTGGGAAAAGGTTCCCGAGGATATTCGCGAAGATGCGGAGCGCTGGATGCAGGTCTTCCTCGCGGAGAAAAGCTTCGAGCCTTGTGGCGGCTTGGCGGAGGTCACCGAGGAAATGCGTCTCGCGATCGCGGCCCCTGCTTGCCTGCTCATCGCGCGCCGCCCGCAGGATTACTACGATAGGCTTCGTAGTATCCTCGTCTATCCGGATGCTTTCTCGGTGAAAGACGAGTGGGGTATCGAGGACATCCGCCTCGGCGAATCCTGGGGCACCGGCAGCGTGGTGCTTTCTTGGCAGACCGTGAAGCAGGGCGACCTCAATCCGGAGGACGGCCTCAATGTGGTGCTGCACGAATTCGCGCACCAGATCGATCAAGAGGACGGAGCCGCGGATGGCGTCCCGGAGTTTGAAGAGCTCACCGATTACGGCAAGTGGTCCGAGGCCTTCCTTCCTGCCTACGATGAGTTCTGCGAGCGGGTGAACGCCGGAAAACGGAGTGTACTGGATGATTACGGCGCGGAAAGCCCTGCGGAATTCTTCGCCGTCGCCACGGAGACCTTCTTCGAAAGGGCAAAGGGCCTGAAGCGCGAGGAGCCCGAGATCTATGCCGAGCTCGTGAAGTTCTACGGGATGGATCCGGGCGAGTGGGAGCGAGGTGAATGACCAATCATCTCCCGGGAAATCCTAGGGTTGCCTTTTTCCTGCGAAGTGCAACCTCGATCAATGATCGGGGGATTGATGATGAAGGATTTACCCCTGTGCTTGCCCTCCGCCGCGAAAGCCGTCAGAAAAGCCGGGCCGATATGATCATTTCGCCTAAGATCCGTGGATTCATCTGCACGACCGCCCATCCCGATGGCTGCGCCGCGCACGTTCAGGAGCAGATCGACTATGTGAAGTCGAAACCCGCGCTGGCCCACGGGCCGAAGAAGGTCCTCGTGATTGGTTCCTCCACTGGCTATGGCCTCGCCTCCCGCATCGTCCCGGCCTTCGGTGCCGGTGCCGCCACCATCGGCGTGTTCTTCGAAAAGGAAGGTGAAGAGAAGAAGACCGCCTCAGCCGGTTGGTACAACTCCGTGGCCTTCGAAGAAGCCGCAACGAAAGAAGGACTCTACGCAAAGAGCTTCAATGGCGATGCCTTCTCCAATGAAGTGAAGCAGCAGGTGATCGATGCCATCCGTGCCGATCTCGGCCAAGTGGACATGGTCATCTACAGCCTTGCTTCCCCGCGCCGTACCGATCCGGTCACCGGCGAGGTCTACAAGTCCGTGCTCAAGCCGACCGGCCAGACCTACACCAACAAGAATCTCAATACCGACAAGAAGGAGATCACCGAGGTCACCATCGAACCCGCGAACGAAGACGAGATTGCCCAGACGGTGAAGGTCATGGGTGGCGAGGACTGGAAGCTGTGGATCGATGCGCTTTCAGAAGCCGGCGTGCTCGCCGATGGCTTCAAGACCGTGGCCTACTCCTATATCGGGCCGGAATTGACTTGGGCGATCTATACCGATGGCACCATCGGCCGTGCCAAGGTTCACCTCGAAGAGACCGCTAAGGAGCTCAACGCCAGCTACGGTGCCAGCACCGCAGTGGTGTCCGTGAACAAGGCCTTGGTTACGCAGGCCAGTTCCGCGATCCCGGTGGTTCCGCTTTATATCTCCATCCTCTACAAGCTCATGAAGGCGAAGGGTACACACGAGGGCTGTATCGAGCAGATCCAGCGTCTCTTCGCCGATCACTACGATGCTCCCGGCGGACCGAAGCTTGATGAGAAAGGCCGTATCCGCATCGACGACTGGGAGATGAACCCGGAGATCCAAGCCGAAGTGGAGAAGATCTGGGCGACGGTCAGCACGGAAACCATCGACGAAGTCTCCGACTTCGAAGGCTATCAGAAAGAATTCTATCGTCTCTTCGGTTTCGGACTGAAGGGGATCGACTATGATGCGGACGCGGATCCCGTTCGCCCGATGCCGAGCCAAGCCTAATCATCCTCACTGAACCATGCCACAGTGGTACTACGGATCAGCGGCGGGCCAGTCCGGTCCTGTCGAGGAACACGAGATCCGCGCCTTGATTGCCGCCGGAACCGTCGTGCCGGAGACCTTGGTATGGCGGGATGGCATGAAGGACTGGACTCCCATGCGGGCGGTTCCGGAATTTTCGGGCCAGCCATTGGCGGCTTACCCCGCGCCCTATCATGCCCCCTTTTCGGGTGCTCCTGGTTATCCGGTGATTCCCGTGATCCCGAACAGTGGCTTGGCGATCGCCAGCATGGTCTGCGGGATCGTGGGCATCTGCACCTGCTACTTCGCGATCTTTCTGGGAATCCCTGCCGTGATCTGCGGCCATATGGCCCTTTCCCAGATCAATAACAGCCAGTTACCCATGGGAGGCAGGGGTATGGCCATTGCCGGGCTCGTATTGGGCTATCTGGAGATCCTCATCACAGTGGGATTTGGCATTTTTTTAGGAATCGCCATCGCGACAGGTAATCCCTAACTCTTCTCGAACTGCATGAACTGGTACTACGCAACGAATGGCACCCAGAAGGGCCCTGTCCCGACGGAAGACCTGAAATCCCGCATCGCCATGGGAGAGGTTTCCGCTACCGACCTCGCATGGCGGGAGGGCATGGCCGACTGGATGCCGGTAGGTAGTATCGCCGAGCTGAAGCCCGCCGAACCGGAACCACGCGTCGAAGCCGCGCCTCCGGTGTCCGGTATTCCGTCCGCTCCTGCTTCCCATGTTCCGGCCGCTTCTCCTGCTCCTCAACCATACTCTCCGCCGGGCGCTCCTGCTGGCACGGTGCTGGCCCCGCCCTCGCAAGGCTTGGCCATTGCTTCCATGATCTGCGGTATCATCGCCCTGATCTTCTGTTGCGGCTGGGTCATCGCTTTGCCTTTGGCCATCGTGGCCATCGTGCTTGGCCATATCGCGATCTCGAAGGTGAACGCCAATCCCCAGCGATACACCGGCAAGGGCTTGGCCCGCACCGGTCTGATCACCGGCTACCTCGGCTTGGTAGGTGCGATCGTCATGGCCGTCGTGGCCATGCAGTTCCAAGGTCTGAGCGAGGCCGAGGTGCAAGAAAAGATCGTCAACTGGTTCCCGAAGGACATGCAGCAGCAGATGCGGGAGCAGATTGAAAAAGAGCAGCAGAAGCGGCAGGCGCCGTAACTCATGAGAAGAATCCGGCGCCCTTGGACATGGCTCGCAGTAGCCGGGGCGCTGGGGTTTCTCGGGCTGCGCTTTTTGTGGACCGGATGGTCCACGGCCTCGCCGTCATGTGTCATCCGCCGCTTCACCGGGCTTCAATGTCCGGGCTGCGGCGGGACGCGCTGCGCCGTCCGCTTGCTGGATGGCGATATCGCCGGTGCAATCGCCATGAATCCGCTGGTGGTGTTGCTTGCCGCGCTTGGCACCATCTGGATCGGCTATGGCGTCTTTCGGGAATGGAAAGGCGAGCCTCGGCCTCTGCCCTTGCTCCCTTCATGGGTGGCATGGAGCCTTGCGATCGTCGTGATTGGCTTCGGCGTGGTGCGGAACTTGCCTTGGTGGCCCTTCACGCTCCTCGTGCCGCACTGAAGCCTTCCATCAGCTTTGCCACGTGCTTGGCTAGCAAATCCGCCTCCAGGTTCACGCGGGCTCCCGCTTTCAACGCGGGAAGATGGGTCGCCTGAAAAGTATGCGGCGTGATCCAGAACCGCGCCTTGCCTTCCGAAAGCTCGGCGATCGTCAGCGAGATTCCGTCAACGCAGAGTGAGCCCTTGTCGATGCACAAGCGCTCGATCTCCGGTGGCAAGGCGACATCGAAGATGTGATCCTGCCCCTGTGCCTCCAGCGCGACCACGCTGCCCGTGGCATCCACGTGGCCTTGGACGAAGTGGCCGCCGAAACGATCACCGACCTGCAGCGCGCGCTCCAGATTCACGATCGAATCTTTCTCCAGATCTCCCAGCGAAGTGACGGCCAAGGTTTGGGCCAGAAGGTCGAAGCTCGCGCCCTGCTCATCCATCGCCGCCACGGTCAGGCAGCAGCCGTTCACCGCTACGGACTCTCCCATCTCCAGTTCCCCCGCGAAAGGGATCTCCAGGGAAAGACGGGCTTGAGCGCCGAGCCGTTCAAGGGAACGGACACGGCCGGTGGTTTCGACGAGACCGGTAAACATGGTGTTGTCAGGGGTTCGGATGGCTCTCTCCGGGCGCGACGTAACCGCGCTCCTTCTCCGGGGCAAACATTTCGTCGATGCCCTTGTCCGGAAAGTAGAACATGCACAGCGCGACGATGATCGTGGGAATCAGCGCGCCGGTCAGCAGCTTCAGGGGCGAGACGCCTTCGCCGAAGAAACGTCCCAGCAAAGCTTGGCCGGCGGGATTCGGCGCGTTGGCGATCACCGTGAGGCCGCCGCCGGTGACCGCGCCGGCGAGCACCGCATACTTGAGTTGCGCGGGTAGCCCCTCCACTTGGCTGGCAAGGAAAGTGATCGCCGCATTGTCGTTGAAAGAGGTCAGGATCGTCGAGCCGATGAAAAGCGCTCCCTTGCCGAGGCTGCTAATGATCGGGGCCAGCCACCAGCCTTGCAGGCCTCCGTGCACCACGAGTCCCGCGAGGAAGAAGCCGACAAGAATGGGTCCTCGCAATTGGATTGCCGTTTGGTGGTGGGCGGTGGCCTGCGAGAAGGCGAGGAAAAACAGGAAGCCCCCGATGAAGAGCGGGGGATAGTGGGCGAAGGCCACGGTCCATGCCATGAAGCCGAGGTGCGCGAGGGTGATGAAGAAGGGAATCGGCCGCGCTTTCTCCTTCAGGTCTCCGATGCCATCGCCATCATGATCACCCGCGCGTGTTCTCATCGCGACGAGTTCCTTCCGGAAGAAGAGATAATAAAGCGCCGTTGATGCCAGGATCGCGGTCACTGCCTTGTCGCCGTAGTGCAGCAGCATCTCCGTGGTGCTCAGTTTCCACTTCGCGGCGACCATTAGCACTGGCGGGGCGGCGAAGTTGGTGAGCACGCCTCCCACCGAGATATTCACGAAGAGCAGACCTAGCGTGGCATAGGCGAACTTCGCACTCGGACGGAGTTTGTAGAATTTCTTCGCCAGAAGCATCGCGCAAATGGTCATGGCGCCCGGCTCCGTGATGAAGGACCCGAGCAAAGGGCCGACGATGAGGATCGAGAGCCACCACGCTGCCGGTGAGTCTTTTCCGAAGCGGGCGAAGAAACCGAGGCAGTTCTCCGCAAAGCGCAGCACCGGCCGAGTGGAGGCCAGCGCCATGATGACCACCACGAAGAGGGGCTCGGTGAAATTGACCCCCATCAGATAGGATTTCGCCGCCGTGAGATCGTAGAACCATAGGATGGCCCCCAGCAGCGCGATCACCCAGATGCCGAAGATCGCCTCCACCTCACCGAGAAAGTGAAGGATCGTGGCCTTGAAGCTCACCGTCTCCTTGGCAGCCTCCTTTCCGATGCGTTTCTCATGTTCATGCTGAACCTTGTGGGCCAGCCGGGTGATCGGGATTGCGATGAAGGTATGCAGGATCGCCAGGATGAAGATGACGGTTGCGACGAGCAGGAAGGGTTGTGCCTTTGCCCGGTAGGCCAATTTCGCGCCGATGCCCTCGATTCCTGCACTTGCCTCCTCCTTCGGAAATTCCGCCATCTTGGTCAGGAATTCCGGAGCCGGCAGCTCGGCAGCGGAAGAAGGCAGCGCCATGAGGACGGTAAAAATCAGCGTGATGGCGAGGGTCCAGAGCTTGATGGGCATCGCTATGCATTTTCCCGCTGACACAAGACCTCGCAAGGCAAACCGGTTGGATTGCATCCCCGCCGGGAACTCTCTAGCGTCCCGCCATGAGATGGCAGTATCACCTTCCCGCGCTTGTGGCGGGCCTCCTGTTTACCGGTTGCGCCGGCAAAGGAGGGAGCAGTGCGGAAACCGGAGAAAATCCTTACAATATCCCCACCGGAGCACTGGCGGCGAATGCAGCCGAATTCGGCACACCGATCAAACGCGGTGAAAATCAGGCCGCGGCAGCCGAAGCCGCCGCCAAGGCGCTTGGCTACAATCCCGAAACGGATTTGGCTCACACCGATCCCGATAATCCGGACGCCGAATTGCCGGAACTTCAAGAGCTGATGGCCCAAGGCCCCAAGCAGGACAGCTGGCGGAGAAGCGAATCCGAGTCTCTCCGGGAATCCCGCCGCACCGGCAAGCCGATGCTGATTTGGTTCACGGACAGCTTGAATAGCTCCGCCAGCAAGACACTCAGTGACCAATTGCTTACCACCTCGGAGTTCCAAGACTGGGCGGAGGAAAATACGGTCCGTCTGGTGGTTGACCAGAATCAGGGCTCGAACATCGATGATGCGGTCCGCAAAAAAATCCACTCCCGGGAACTGAAGAAAAAATACAATGCCCGGGGCTATCCCACGCTAATGGTCGTCGCCCCATCCGGTGAGGTGATCGGACGCTACACCGGCTATCGTCGGGGGAAGGAGGACTTCATTTTCGGCCAGGTGAAGCAGGGTGTTCATGTGGCGGCGGAAAATCAGAAGGTATGGCGTAGTTCCTTGGAAAAGAAGGGCTACCGCGAGTGGTCCGACGTCAAGGGACGCAAGATTTTTGCCAAGTTGGGTGCCTATAAGGATGGCGAGTTGATTCTGGTGGAGCCGGATGGCACCCGCGCCCGGACCCAGGAGAAGCGCCTCTCTGCCGAGGACCGGGTCTGGATCCAACAGCAAAAGGAGGCTCGGGGGATTCACTAGCCAAGCTCCCCGGGCATTTCCCCGTCGCCTGCGGTTGACGGAGCGGCATTCCGACCGGAATACTCCCGCGCCCCGACTCCCGCAGAGTAAACATGGAAAACGTCATCATCATCGGCACCGGCTGCGCCGGCTACACCGCCGCCATCTACACCGGCCGCGCCAACCTGAATCCGCTCATGCTCACCGGCACCCAGCCGGGTGGCCAGCTGACCACCACCACCGAGGTGGAGAACTTCCCGGGCTTCCCGGAAGGTATCATGGGTCCGGAGCTGATGATGAACATGCAGAAGCAGGCGGAGAAATTCGGCGCCCGCATCGAATACGCGAACGTCGAATCCGTGGAGAAGCGCGCTGATGGATCCTTCCTGGTGAAGACCTCCTCCGGCGAGCACGAGTCCCACACGGTGATCATCGCTACCGGAGCCGCTCCGAAGCATCTCGGCCTGCCGAATGAAAAGAGTCTCATCGGCCGTGGCCTGACCTCTTGCGCTACCTGTGATGGTGCCTTCTACCGTGATGTGCCGGTGGCTGTGATCGGCGGTGGCGATAGCGCTGCGGAAGAGGCCACCTTCCTGACCCGCTTCGCCAGCACGGTTTACCTGATCCATCGTCGTGATGAATTGCGTGCCTCGAAGATCATGGCGGACCGCGCTCTCGCGAATCCGAAGATCAAGCCGGTGTGGAACTCCACCGTCACCGAATACCTCACCGACGCTGCGGGCGAAGTCCGTGCCGTGAAGCTGCAGAACCTCGTCACGGGTGAGGAGAGCGAGCTTGAGCTGAAGTGCGTCTTCGTCGCGATTGGTCACGTGCCGAACAGCGCCTTCCTCGGAGACCTCGTCGACAAGGATGAGAACGGCTACATCATCCAGAACCCCGGTCGCACCTCGACCAAGACCGAGGGCCTTTTCGCCGCCGGCGACGTCGCCGACCACTACTATCGCCAGGCTGTCACCGCTGCTGGCCAAGGCTGCGCCGCCGCCCTCGAGGCCGAGCGCTACCTGGCAGATCACGAGTGATCACCGCGTTGATCTAACCGAATTTAGAGAGGCGCTGTAGCATGGCTATGGCGCCTTCTTTTTGCTGCCTCGTCCAACTCCAGAAACAACAAGGGCGGCCTTCAGGCCGCCCTCGTCTTTTAATCTTCCTGCACCAGCGAGCTGATCTTGCCGCGCTTCTCAAGGCGTCGTTTCCAGATCAATGCCGGGCCCTTGAGCTGCTTCAGGCGGGTGGGGGACATGCGGCTGATCGAGCGGATCAATTTCGCATGGCTCGGCACTGCGACCTTGGGCTTGCGTGTCCGCTTCCGCTTTTTGCGCTTCTTCTTTTTTGCAGCCTTGGCAGCCGGAGCTTTCTCTTTGTCCTTGGCTGTCGCTGCATTGCCGCCTTGCGGAGCACGGCGGCGCGGGAGCACCAGCGAATCATCCGCGAAAAGCAGCACGTGGCCTTGCGTCAGCAGCCAGAACAGATCCGCGAACCATTCGTTGCCCGGCTCGGTCTGACCTTCCGGCAGCACGCCAGCCCAGAGAGCGGCGAGCTTCTTGTCCGGATTCGCCTCCAGCCAATTCACGATGATGGACGGGCGCTCGGCGAGCACGGCGTCCGTGGTAAGCGGATGCGGGCGGGCCGGACCGGTGAAGAGCTTGCCCTCGCGCTTGAAGACGGAGAGATGCTCGCTTTCCAGCAAACGGCAGATCGCGGGAATCAGGATCGCGGGATGCTTGCGCGCGTGCGATCCGGCGATGCGGACGCAGGCCAGCAGCCCGTGCGACATGTTCTTCGCCGGAATGTCTCCGGGAATCTCCACGCTACGAACTTCATCGAAGACTTCAGGGAACAGGCGCGTCGCGAAATCGCGCTCGATCTCGCTGCGGTCGAAGCGCCATGCGCTGTCATCCCCACCCTTCGGCCGCCAGCGCACTCGCTTGCGCATCGTGTCGAGCCAGGCATTCACCGCCTCCTCGCCGCGCTCGGTTCGCACGCGTGAAGCGTAGACTTCGAAGGGAAGATTCGGGAAACGCTCGCGGTGAATGCGGCGCAGTGTGCTCTGATAAGAATGGAAATTCGGCGGGCCTAGCCACTCGCCGCTCATGCCGCAGCGCGCCACCACTTGGAAATTTCCAGCTGGGGGTTCGGTCTCGGTTTCCTCCGATTCGTAGTATTCAGCAGCTGCTTCCGACTGCCAGAAGTGAGCCACCGCTTCTTCCTTCGTCAGCCACAGCGATTGGTCCTTCTTCGAGACGAAGAGCGAAGGAGCCTTGTCGGAAAGCGTGAACTGCAGGTGATAGCGGTTACGTCCTGCGAGCAGGATCTGTGCGACATCGAAAAGGGAGTAAACACGGGCGACGTGATGGATCTCACGCACGACGAGATGCACGGCTTCCGCCGCGGGCACCAAAGTCACGCGCACGCCTTCCGCCGGCTGTGGCAATTCTCGCGGGCCGAAATCCCGGCCGCCGCCATGACCATGACGACGATCACCGCGATCACGGTCGCGGTCACCTCCACCGCGTTGGCGAAAATCCCCACGGCCACCGCCGCCTCCGCCGCCTCCGCCGCCTCCGCCGCCACGCGAGTCCCTGCGATCACCATCACGGCGGTCGAAGTCACGTCGGCCACGATCTCCGCGATCTCGATCACGCCGCTCGCGCGGTGCTTCTTCTTCGCGGAATTCGGGAGTTTTTTTCGCCGGTGCATCATTCCGTGCCCAGGACGGGCCCAGTTCGAATGCGGACAGCAGGCGCTTGGCCAGCTCATCGGAGGGATCGCTCACGGCGCGGAGACTAGCGAACGTTCTGGAAATGACAAACTCGCCTTACAACATTCTCACGACCGGTTTTGCGCCACTTTTCCGGCCAAACCGGGCCTAACATTTCATCCCGCCCCCTCAGCGGGCGAAAACGTGCGAATCCTTGACCGGTTTGCCGCAATAAAAGCATGCACCGCTCCGGGTATTCGTCTTCCTCCCGCAATGCGGGCAATCGATGGTTTCCGCGCCGATCTTCTCGTCCAGCCGGCCATCGCGACCATCGATTTCTTCCATCTTGGCAATCAGGTGTGCATCGCTCAACCCGGTCTGCTCGCGCACCAGTTCCCACATCGCCTGTGTCGCGAGCATCAGCCGCTCGATCTGGTCATTGCTGGTTGCGGCCCTGTTCTCCTGCCGGGATGCGCGCTCGGCGGCGTCCCGCGCTTCATCGCGTGCTTCCTGGATTTGGTAGTGCTGAACGATATCCCACAAGCTCATCGGTGGGATCTTCGTCAGCCTTCCGTCAGGAGATCAAGGATTCTCCCGGTCGCTCCTGTGTGCCCGCCGAGGACCTTCGCGGCGTTATCGCACATCTGTTCGTAGCGGGCCTTGTCGGAAAGCAGTTCCTTTACCGCGTGAAGCAGTTCCCAGCGGTCGCGGAAACGGATCGCGCCGCCGCTGGCAACCAGTGACGAAGCCAGCGGCTCGAAGTTCTCCATGTGCGGTCCGAAGAGCAGCGGCTTGCGCGCAAGGATCGCCTCCGCAGGATTCTGTCCTCCCGTGCCGAGAATGCTCTTGCCGATGATCACCATCGTCGCATGCGCGGTCCAATCGCGGAGCTCACCGGTACTATCGATCACCAGGCATGCATTCAGCGGATCACGAGGTGAGTGATAGTTCGAACGCAGCACGACCTCGTAGCCTTCGCCTTCCAGCGCGGCACGCACCTCCGCGCGTCGTTCGGCATGGCGGGGGACCACCGCGTAGAGCGCAGGAATGTTATGCAGGACATTGCCCAGCCATCCCTCCTCTTTGCCATGCGTGCTGGCAGCGAGAATGACGGGACGCCCCTTGCCGAAAGGGTCGATCATCGCGGAAAATTCTTCACGCATGGCAGGCATCGCCGCCCCGCCGGGATCGAACTTCGAGCTGCCGGTGACCGTGATCTTTTCGCGTGCCACGCCAAGCGCCTCCCAGCGCGCGATGTCCGATGGCTCTTGCGCGGCCACCGCATCAAGCATGCCGAAGACCGGCTGTACCAGCGAGGCCACCTTCCGATAGCGGCGCTCCGAGCGCGGGGAAAGCCGGGCATTCACCAGACGCACCGGGATGCCCCGCTTCTGGCACTCCAGCAGCAAATGGGGCCACGCCTCACCCTCGACGAGCACGATCTGGCAAGGCTCGAAGCGTCCAAGGTAGCGTCCGACGCAGACTGGAAAATCAAACGGCGCATAAGTCACGCGCACGCCCTCGATCGCAGCCTCCTTCGCGACCGCATGACCTGTGGCGGTGCCGACCGCCACGACGAAGCGCTTGCCCGGCTCCCGGATTTTCCAGGCACGGATCAGCTTCAGCGCGATCATCGTTTCGCCCACGCTCACCGAATGCAGGTGAACCTCGCCGCAGGGCTCGGCCTCCTCCGGCCTTTTGTAGATCGAAAAACGTTCCCGCAGCCCGCTGCCGAAACCTCCGCGGCGGCCCATTCTTACCAGCCAACCCGGCAAAGCGACCAAGAACAGCAGCGGTAACAAGAGGCGGTAGAGCCCGAGGACAAGGCGGAACGGCATCGCGTGCAGGCTAGGAAGGCGTGGCCGGAGCGTAAAGCAGGATGGCACAGCCCCCGTACTCGCGGCGGTCCTCGAGCGTCCAGCCATCGGCTTCGGGGGAGCGTGAAGAAGCGGAGCACTCCCCAATGAAATAGCCACCTTTGGCCAGTCGCTCGCCCAAGGCCGGCTTGGACAGCAGTTCTTTCAGGTGGTCCCTGTCGCCCGGATTCTTGGCATAGGGGGGATCCGCAAAAATCAGATCGTAGCTGCCCGGATCCCGTGACAACCAAGCGTGTACATCCGCCCGGACCACGCGTGCTCCCTGAAGCTTCGATTTCTCCAGATTTTCCCGGATCACCGATTCAGCCTGGCGATGCTCATCCACGAAAACGCAGCTGGCAGCCCCGCGGCTCAAAGCTTCAAGGCCGATCGCCCCGGATCCCGCGAAAAGATCAAGCACATGGGCGTCCTCTATCCTTGATCCAAGGATCGAAAAGATCGCCTGACGGACAAAATCGGTCGTCGGCCGTGCCACGGCCTTTGGTACCTTGATGGCCAGTCGCCCGGCAGTTCCCGCGATGATTCGCACGCTATCTCAGATGCCATGGTCGCCGGGCCTTCGCAAGGAAGAGACCTGAGACCCGGTGAAGATCACTTACTTCTTTTTCGGCTTCGCAGCAGGCTTGGCCGGAGCTGGGGCTGGCTTCGCAGGCGCTGCGGTTGGAGCTGGCTTCTGTTTGATGATGCCCGCTTCTCCCAGCGGGAACCGCACTACCAGACCGCGGTCCAGCAAGCGGGTGCCCTGCGAGGAAACTTCCTGGAGGCGGTAAACGACGAGGCCGTACTTCTTATCGCCGGTCTTGCCGATCGCGATGTTCTCCTTGGTGGTGCCGAGGCCGGTTTGCTCCTCATACTTCCACTCCTGCCCGGACCAAGCTCCCAAGGTGCTGTTGGCGTCGGCATTCACGTCCTCGATGCGCTTGAGCGGGCCGTTCGGTGAGCGGAAGGTGTCATCCTTCACGTCGTAGCGAAGCGTGGAGACAGACTGGGCACCGCCCGTCATGTTGATGTTCCAGCGGCCTTCCTTGTCACTCTTCAATTGAATGGCGACGGCTTCCACCGGCTTGAACTCACGCTTACCCCAGAACTTGAGATACTCGTCGTATTCCTCCTTCGTCAGGCCCAGGCGCTCGTCGTAGGGCAGCGGCACACCCGGCTTGCCGGTCTTCGCGTGCTCGCGGAACCAATCCGCGTTGGCCTTCGAGCTGCGTGCGGTTTCCTCGACCTTCGCGATGTACTTGTCGAGTTCCGGCGGCGGCACCACCACGACGATCTCTCCTTTGATCGGCGTGTCAGGCGGCAGGTAGTCGGCAAGGAGCTTCGGGGCATCAGCCGCGAAGGCGCTGCTGCACACGAGGGCGACGAGAGGGAACTGGACAAATTTCATGAAACGGGTCGTTTGCCGGAGGAGCGGGCGAAAGCATTTCCGCTCCGGGCGGAAACTCAAGCGGCAATCCTGCTTAGCGCGTTACGGTTCGCCCCCGGGGAAGATTTCGGCGATGGCCGTTTCCTCGTGCCGGTCCATCCAGCGCTCCAGCGCAGCCTGCATGGGATGAAGGATTTCCGGCATGTGCCCGGAAAGGTCATCCCGGCAATCCGGGTCCGTCGAGATCCGGAAAAGCCCGTAATGGCGGTTCCCCTCGCTACATGGCGTGCAAACTACCTTCCAATTCCGGGTGCGCAGGCAGCGTTGTTTTGCAATGTTCACCGGCTCGTTGAATTCCGGCTTCATCACGAACTGATGCTTGAAGCCCGGATCGATCATCGTCAGCTCGTCCATCGGCGGCAGCTTCGGCCGGTCCACGCCCGGCACTTTGAATTGGATGAAGGGAAAGCTGGTCTCCCCGTAATACGGGCGGTCTTCCTGCGGAGCGGTGCCATGGATCCGTCCCGCGAAGCTCTTGCCCTCCCACTGCGCCGGCTTCTCCACACCGAGCAGGTCCAGCAGGGTGGGGGATAGATCGATGCTCCGGATCTGATCCGGGAGCGAAGCCGGGGTCGCGCCGGGTACATGCAGCGCCATCGGGATGTGGAAGCAATGGTCGCCACCGTTGAAGCCGAGACCATGGGTCAAGGTCACACCCGGTTCGTAAAGGTCATCACCGTGATCCGCGGTGACGATCACGATCGTGTTCTCCGCCAGGCCGTTCTTTTTCAACGCTGCTTGAATCCGCCCGAAGCAATCGTCGAATTGCCTCGTGCAGCCATCGTAAAGCGCCCGCACCTGGCGGATGTCGGCTTCCGGCAGCGCGCTCATCTTGTCCTCCAGTGAGGTGCCGCTGACGAATTCATTGATGTCGAAGTCGACCTTCGCGAGGTTCCGGCCCTTGTAAGCAGGATCGGTGAAGAGGCGGTTGTAGGGTTGTCCGCAATTATAGGGGAGGTGATTGCAGGAATAAAAGACGTGCCAGAAGAAGGGCCGGCCGGTCTTCGCTTGGTCTGCCAGCTTGTCCTCCACTCGCTTCGTTACCACTTCCGGAGTGACGAATTCCGCGAATGAGGTGATTTGCGGGAAGAGTTTGTACCCCAGCGGATTGTCGAAATAGAGCGGCACCACGAAGTGCGCCATGAAAACCGCCTGGGTCATGTAGATCCGGAAGTTCTCGAAGGTGGATACCAGCTTCTCGTTGAAGCCCAGTGGCATCATTTCATAGAAGCCGGCGCACCAATCTCCGATCGCGGCCGTATCGTAACCCTTCTCGGAGAGCACCGCCGCGATTGGGCGGACCTTTGCTTGGGTTGCTTCCACCTGCTCTTTCCCCGGATACATGTGGCGGATGCCGTTGGTATGCGGATAAGTGGAGCTCATCACGCTTACCGCCGACTCGAGCGTCGACGCCATGGGGACGTAGCATCTTTCGAAGCGGACTGCGTCCTTCGCCCAGCTGTCGATATTCGGGGAAACCCCCGCGGCGGCGGCGCCATCGCTTCGCGAGGGCTTGTAGCCGGTGAAACCAAGCCGATCTCCACGGAGTGAATCGGAGCCCACGATGATCACGTTCAAGGCCTTGCCATTGGGTGCTGTGGCCGTGGCCTCCGTCTTGTGGCGGGCGGGTGCAAAGGCGAATGCCGCGGAAACCAGCACGCCGGCGACGATCACTCCGGCGCGCAGGCGCGGCTTCATTTTCATCAGCCACCACGCGGCGAGCGCGGCAAATGCCAGCAAGGGAAAGGCGGTGAAGACGATTGTCTTGGCGGTAGCCTGCCAAGCGTCCGGTAGCAGGTAAATCATCCCTCGCTGCTCTCCTCCACCGAGGAAATAGGGACGGTTATACTCCAAGCGTGTTTCGAAATACGAATGGATCAATGCGGTCAGGATCAGCGCCGCAAGGGCGATCGCTCCCTTTCCTTGCCATGGCAGCCACCGCCGGATCAGCGATACCAAGGGAGTTACAAGGAGTATCGCGGCGATCCAGAGAATCAGGTAGGCTAGCAAGACCACGACATTCTGGCCGATCAGGTAGGACAGATACTCGCTCTGCGCCAGCTGGCTGAACTTGTTGTCCATTCCGCCGGTGCGGTTGGCCAGGCTCCAAAGGGCCTTGCCATACTGGTAAATTAGGAAAAGCAGGGTCCCACCCGCGACTCCTCCCAAAAGGGGGCGCCATCCCATTGCCGCTGTCTTTGCCTTGCTCACGTGCGGGAAACGCTCGCAGGCGGGCGGCGTGGGTCAAGGCGCGTCCGTCGGGTCCTTCAGGTAGACCCAGCGCGGGGCCACCACCTTCTCGATTACCACGCCTCGCGGCGAACCGGCTTCCGGCAGGAAGCGCAGCCGCAGGATCACCGATGCCGTTTTGCGGGGTGCTCCGGCACAATAGGCCTCCAGAAACTTGGCGATTTCACTATCGGCGGGAGCGTAGCCGAAGAGACGCTCCACGGAATTCTTCGCCCCGATCCGGAAGCAGCGCCATTTCGAGGCATCGGAGAATTCATGGCTGAAGAAGTTGTCCCGCTCCACGGTGACTCGGAAATCGAAGCTCTGGCCCGAAGGGCGACTGGAAACGTAATCGTTCCATGGCATCGGCTGATGGCAGACCTGCGTTTCCCAATCCACCTTTACTTCGGCGTCTCCGGTTTGCTCCAGTAGCAGGTTTTCCGGGGGTGAGTTCTCCACCTCCGCGCGAATCACCCAGAAGGGTTTTCCTTCGATCGTTGCCGGCTGAAACATTGCCAGGCGCCGGAATTTCGAAGCTACCTTTGGTTTGGTCTGCCACTCCTTCTCGATGAGCGGGCGCACCCGCTCCGGCTGGCGGATTAGCGGAACGATGTCTTCGATGGTGTCGGCCGCCAGATAGCTGCGGACCACCTTTTCGACTTCGGCCACGAGATCGCGCGCCGCTGCATCCTTCTGTTCGTCCTTCTCGACCTTTTCCCGCACCGTTTCGTGGGCCGCTGCGACGTTTTTCTCGCCCTTTTTCGTTTGGAGAATCGACCAGAGTCCGGCACCCGCCACGACGAGACCGATCAGCAAGAACCAGCCATAGGGAATGCCGGAAACCCGTTTTTCCTGGCCACCCCAAGGGGTTTCGATCGTCTCCGTGGCCACCTGTTGGTCCAGGATCGCCTCGACTCCCGGTTCTACGCTGCGGCCGTCGAAGTAATCACGGCTCGCGCTTTCAAGACGGGCGGGGGACTCGTTTGGTGCGGGCCGCGGCTCTTGGATCGGCCGGACGGTAGGCGCCTGATCCTGCTGAAGCCGTTGATTCGGAGCCTTCTCCGGTTTTTCCGGCCCTAGGCGCACCACGCCCTCTGCCGGGGTTTCCTCCTGGTCCTCAATGACGCGCAGTTTGGGGGTCGGATCGTGCTCTGGCATGAAAAAAGGGCGTCTGGAGACGAAAGCCGTAAATGCCGTTCGACGCAATGCCCGCCTTTTGCCTAAGAAGCCCGTGACACCTGCTGATGCCTGCACGGATTCTCATTTGCACTGCCGCTTTTGGCGAAGGTCATAATAGCGCGGCGCGGAATCTGGCGCTCGCGCTGGAGGAAGCGGGGGCGGAGGCTCGCGTGACCGATCCCTGCATGCTCGGTGCTCCGGTAAGCACGAAGTGGATCTGCAAGGGCTACCGCCTCGTCACCACCCGCGCACCGCGGCTTTGGTACCGGGTTTATCTGCAGACTGATCAGGTGGATTTTACCAAGCAGCGCATGCCGCTGATGCGGAAGCCCGAGCGGAAGCTTGGCGAACTGGTGGAGACTTGGAAGCCCGATGCCGTGGTGGCGACCTATCCGCTCTATCCCTACTTTCTGGAACGCCTCTTGGAAGGGCATCCGAATCCGCCGAAGATTTTCACGGTCGTCACCGACTCGATCGAGATCAATGCCGCCTGGGTGAAAGCTCCGACCTCGGAGTGGTTGGTTTCCGATCCTTTCACGCGGACCGCCTTGATCAAGGCGGGACTGCCTGCGGAGAGGGTGGTCGATACCGGCTTCCCGGTAAACCCCGCGTTCTCTCGTCTCGATCCGGTTCCTGCGGACGATCCCTGCAAGCCCTTCCGCGTGCTGCATTTCACCACCGGCAGGCGTCTGCAGGTGCGGCGTATCTCGAAGGCGATCCTGAATGCCTCGCCGAATACCGAGATCACCATCATCCTCGGTCGGAACGTCCGCCACCTCTGGCATAAGGCGAAGGAGATCCGCGATGCCTTCCCGGGCCGCGTGAAAATCAAGGGCTGGACCCGCAAGGTGCCCGCGCTGCTCAACAGTCACCACTTGGTCGTAGGCAAGGCCGGCGGCGCGACGGTTCACGAAGCGATTGCCGCCCGCGTCCCCATGCTC
The DNA here is from genome assembly GCF_012913485.1 of Luteolibacter luteus. Taxonomy (GTDB): domain Bacteria; phylum Verrucomicrobiota; class Verrucomicrobiia; order Verrucomicrobiales; family Akkermansiaceae; genus Haloferula; species Haloferula lutea. The sequence continues at coordinate 5,457,937 of NZ_CP051774.1, forward strand.
GTTCATCACCTCGTGCCCGGGCAGGAAGAGGGGAATCTTAAGCTCCTCGAAGCCATCGGTGCCGGTGGCCTCGCTGAAACTCCGGAAGCTCTCCGCACCGCCGTGGCAGATCTTCTCGCCGACGACGCTGCGCTATGGCGCTCGATGAAGCGCAAGCTTGCCGTCCACGGCCGGAATGCCGGAGCTATCGCCTCCGCACGGCATATCCTCGAAAGGTGCAAGGAATCGCCGGCGAAAGACCAGTCTTCCCAAGTCACGTCCATTCAAGAATGACCTTCCTCTTCGACATCGGCAAAGTGCTCCTCGATTTCCACTTCGAGAGTTCGCTCGCGAAGCTGTTCCCGCCGGAAACTCCGGATGCGGTGGAGCGGTTGATGGTCTTGTTAGAGAAGAAAGACGACTTCGAAAGCGGCCTGATTGAGAACGAGGTCTACATCCCTTGGGCCATCGAGCGAATGGGCGGGGGAATCGAGCACACGCATTTCATCGATGCGTGGCGGAATATCTTCACTCCCGTCGAACCGATGTGGCGGGTGGTGGAAAGCCTCTCCGCGGCGGGTCATCGCTTGATCCTCTTCTCGAACACGAATGGCATCCATTGCCCGTGGATTTTCGAGAATTACGAGATCTTCAAGCACTTCCCGGAAGCCGTGCTTTCCTACGAAGCGAAGTCGATCAAGCCGCACGACGCGATCTATCACCACGCCATCGAGAAGCACGGGCTGAGGCCGGGCGAGACCCTCTACATCGATGATCTCGGCCCGAACATCGAGACGGGCAAGCGCCTCGGCTTCCGCTCCTTTCAATACGATCTTAACGATCATCCTGCCTTCGAGCGTTGGCTCGCGGCGGAAATGATGGAACGCTGAGAAGGGCTTACTTTTCCTCCAGAACCGCTGCCGCCGTCAGCTCCACAAAGGATCCCATCGCGCCCACATAGTGGATTCTGCGATCCCCATCGAGAACATAGGCCAGCGGCCAGCCGGCGACGCGGAATTCCGCGCCCAGCTTGTTCTCCGGGTCTGAGAAATTCGGCCATGCGATCTCGCCGCCGGCCTGCATTGAGCGAAGAACCTCCTTCGAGTCCCGGCTCACACCGACGACTTCGAAAGGCTTGCCTGTGAACCGCTCGCGCATGTTGCGCACCATTTCCAGAAGCAGCTCGTTGTTACCTTCTTCGGAGCGCCAGAAGAGTAGCACCACCACTTTGCCATGGTAGTCGGAAAGCTTCATGGGTTGGCCGCCCGAGCCTACGCCTTGGAGGTCAGGGGCTTGCCTGCCCTTGCTGAGATACTGGATGATGTAGAGCTCGTCTTCCGCCAGCTTCGCCACGGAGACACCGCTGATCTCCACGTCGCTGCTTTCGATGATGGCCTTGCGGAGCATGGTCAGGCGGCGGCGCATCACTTCGGGCTCGTCGCTGAGATTCTTCAGGATCATCGCCACGGAAAGGGCGGCGACCCCTTGGACCTGTTTGTTCGGACTCTCTTTCTCGACGCGCTCGAGGAAGGGGAGGGCACCGCCGTCGTTCGAGGCGACCAAGGCCAGGCAGAGTGGCCCCAAGTCCTTGTTGGCCATGTGATTCTTCAGTATCGCTTCGCGGATCGCGATCGCGGCTTCCGCCATCATCGGCTTCGCATTGCCCACTTCATCCCGGGTCACCAGCTTGCCGGAGTTCCGGAGCAGCCAGGCGGCCGGCTCCAGTGCCCAAGGCTGCGAAAGATTCGGCTGCAGGATGGCCCACATCTTTTTGACAGCGGCTGCGGTATCGGGGCGTTCGAGCGCGATCTTGTTCCGCTCTTCCGCGGTCGGCGCCACATTCAGCTTCAGCACCCACAGCTTGAAATCGCGGTCGTAGTTGCTGCTGATCTCGTGTGCTTGCTCGGCAGGGCCCGCGAAGGCGGGAGCGACGATTGCCACGGCGGCAGGCGCGAGGAGCAGTGAAAAACGCATGGTGGAGACGCTAGCCTTCTCCGCGCAACTGACAAGTCCCCCCTTCGGCGGGTGAACGGAAGGTGCATCCGGGCAATTCCCGCCCTTGCCCCCGCCGGGGCTTTCCTCTCCAATCCGCCCGCGAATGGCCACTGAACACATCGATGTCCGCAAGATCGCCGGCTTGTCCCGGCTGGTACTCAGCGAGGAGGAATGCGCGGTTTTCCAGCGCCAGCTCGATGCCATCCTCGGCCATGTCGAGTCTCTCTCCACCCTGGATGTCTCGGGAATCGAACCCACCTCCTATCCGGCACCGGTCTACGACGTGATGCGGGAGGACGTCCCCGGCGAAAGCCTGCCGCGGGAGTCCGTGCTGGCCAATGCCCCGGACCAAGCGCAGGACCAGATCCGGGTCCCGAAAGTGATCGCCGACGCCTGAAATCCCCGGAGATCGGCCCGAAATACCGTCTTTCGACCTCTGGACTCCGATCTCCGACTTCTCTTTCAAAATGTCCCTTTCCACCTCCACCATTTCCGCCCTGCGGAAGCGCCTCCAAGCCGGGGAAATCACCGCCGTCGATATCGTCGATGACTTGGCCGCCTCGATTTCCGCCCGCGATGGCGAGATCGGTGCCTATCTCTCCTACGATCTGGAAGCCGCCCGTGCCGCCGCTGCGGCTGCCGATCTTTCCTTGCCGCTGGGCGGCATTCCGATCGCCCTGAAAGATAATATCAACGTGCTGGGCCAGCCCTGCACCTGCGGCTCCCGCTTTCTGGAAAGCGGCTATAAGGCACCGTATGACGCCCATGTAAGCGAACGTCTGCGGGCCTCCGGAGCCGTGCTTTTCGGCCGCGCAAACTTGGACGAGTTTGCGATGGGTTCGGCCACGGAGAACTCCGCCCTCCAAAAGACCCGTAACCCGCACGATCTCTCGCGCATCCCCGGTGGTTCCTCCGGTGGCTCCGCTGCCGCAGTCGCCGCGAACCTCGCAATCGCCGCCCTCGGCTCCGATACCGGCGGCTCGATCCGTCAGCCAGCCTCGCACTGCGGGGTGGTGGGGCTGAAGCCCTCCTACGGGCGTGTATCCCGCTACGGCTTGGTCGCTTTCGCGTCTTCTTTGGACCAGATCGGACCCCTCACGAAGAGCGTGGAGGACGCGGCGCTACTGCTTCAAGCGATCGCTGGAAACGATCGTAGGGACTCCACTTGCTTGAATGTGCCGGTTCCTGATTATTCGGAACAATTAAATAAAGGGGTTGCTGGTCTGAAGCTTGGAATTCCTCGCGAGTATTTCGGGGAGGGGATTGATCCCGCCGTTCGCGCCCATGTGGAGGCCGCGGCCAAGCGCTTGCAGGACCAAGGGGCGGAGTTGGTCGACATTTCCCTTCCGCACACCGAACACGCGGTGGCGACCTATTATATCATCGCTCCGGCAGAGGCTTCATCGAACCTCTCCCGCTTCGATGGCATCCGCTATGGCAAGCGTGCCGCCAACCCGGAAGACCTGCTCGATCTTTACGAGCGCTCTCGCGAGGACGGCTTTGGCCCGGAGGTGAAGCGCCGCATCATTCTGGGAACCTACGTTCTGTCCTCCGGCTATTACGACGCCTACTACACCCGCGCCCAGAAGGTCCGCACCCTGATCCGGCGTGATTTCGAGAAGGCCTTCGAGCAGGTGGATGCTATCCTGACCCCCGTGGCCCCGGCTCCGGCTCGGAAGATCGGGGAGTTTGCCGACGATCCGCTCCACGAGTATCTCTCCGACATTTTCACCCTCGCTCCGAACCTTGCCGGTCTCTGCGCTATCTCGGTGCCATGCGGGACGGTTCCGTCGGGCGAGGGGACCGATCTCCCTGTCGGCCTCCAGATTTTGGCCCCGCACTTGGCAGAAGAAAAATTGCTGAGAGTTGCTAAGATGGCCGAGTTGTGAACGCCGGAACGCCGCCCATCCATCACGCTTCCGCCCGACCTTCCGGAGCGATTCCACCTGTTAATTTCCCTGTTTTAACAGGCGTAACAGGCGGGCTGACTTCCTCGGAATTCAGCGTCCAAAGTTGGATGTTCGGTGTTCAACGTTAGCCTTTTCTTTACAAAGCGGCTTTCTTCCCTTGACTCCCGCGCTCTGGAAGCCTACCTCCGCCGCCCCAACGAACGACCCACGACTCTCATGGCCAACGCTCAAGTCATTCTCCGCGAAAAAATCGAAGGTCTCGGTGCCGAAGCCGATGTCGTCAAGGTCCGTGCCGGTTACGCCCGTAACTTCCTGATCCCTCAGGGCAAGGCCTACGAAGCGACCCGCTCGAACCTCCGCCACGTCGAAAACCTCAAGGCCACCCGCGCCAAGCGCGAAGCCGAGGAACTCGAACAGGCCAAGGAACTCGCCAACAAGGTTTCCAAGCTCCGTCCGAAGTTCACGCTCGAACTCGGTCAAGGTGGCAAGGCCTTCGGTTCCGTCACCTCTCTGGACATCCACAAGGAACTCGAAGCCGCCGGCATCAAGCTCGACCGCCACGCGATCGAACTCGAGAAGCCGATCAAGAAGTCCGGCAAGAGCGAAGTGGTCGTCCGCGTCCACCCGGAAGTCAGCACCATCCTCACGATCAACGTCGAAGCCAACGGCGAGATCGCTGAAGAGGAAGAAGCCTGATTCTCTCCTATCGTTTTTCCCAAAAGCGCGGCTCCGGAAGGACCCGCGCTTTTTTGTGTCTGCGCCTTGTGTTCAAGATGGGTGGCTGATCCCGGCTGCTCTCTATCAACAGCTTTCGGTTAGGGCTCAACTTGTGCGCAGGTTGTTCACAATCGCCTCTGTTGACCGAAGGGCACCCGACTCGCTATACAATTCCTCCCTGTCCGACCGGGGCTCGAAGACCTTTTCTTCTCCGCTCTTCGCTCCTTGCTCTACGCTTTCCCTATCCATGGCCGTCGACACCAAGCCCGCTCGTCCCGATTCCCCGAACCTCCAGGCCCAGGACGCCGCTGCCGTGGGGCCGGACGTGACTCGGTCGATGCCCCACGCCTTGGGGCCGGAGAAAAGCGTGCTGTCCTCGATGCTGAAGGATCCGGAAACCTGGATCGGCATGGCCTTGGAAGAAGGCCTGACGCGGGACCACTTTTACCTGCCCGCGCACGGCCTCCTTTTCGAGACGCTCAAGGATCTCAATGCGAAAGGTAAGGAGATCGAACTCGTCTCGCTCGTAGCCCTCCTCCACGACCGGGGAATGCTGGATAGCGTGGGCGGTCCTGCCGCGATCACGGACATCTTCACCTACGCGCCGAATGCGGCGCACTTCCACAACCACCTCTCGCTGGTGAAGGACAAGTTCGTCCTTCGCTCGATCATCCGCACCTGCACCGAAGCGGTCTCGGAGGCCTTCGACAATCCGGAGGAAACCGTGTCGCTGCTCGACCGCGTGGAGACCAGCGTGCTGGGTATCCGCCAAGGCACCGAGACGGTCCGCGGCTTCCACATCAAGCAATCCGTGGCCGAGGTGATCAGCCACTTCGAGGCGCTGCTTTCCGGTGATGTGGAGGTGCAGGGCGCGCCGACCGGTTACTCGGATCTCGACCGGATGTGCAAGGGCCTGAAGCCCGGTGAAATGTTCGTCGTCGCAGCCCGTCCTTCGATGGGTAAGACCTCCTTCATGATGAACGTCGCGGAGCACATCTGCGTCGATCAGGGCGTGCCGAGCATGGTGTTCTCCTGCGAAATGACGGCGTTCCAGATCGTTCAACGTCTGGTCTTCGCGCGCTCCCGTTTCGCCATGACCCAGCTCGGGAAGGGTTTCAAGCCGCGCAAGGAGGACCTGCTGCGGATCAAGCGCGCCGCTGAAGAGATCGCCTCCTCTAAGCTCTTCGTGGACGATACCCCGGGCATCCTGATCGACACGCTGCGCGCCAAGGCCCGCCGCCGGAAGCGTGAGGACAACCTGGGCTTCATCGCGATCGACTACCTCCAGCTCCTCAAATCCGGATCGAAGCAGGCGCAGAATTCCCGTGAACGTGAAATTGGTGAAATTTCCGCCGGTATCAAGGCCCTCGCAAAGGAACTCAGCGTCCCGATTCTGGTGCTCGCCCAGTTGAACCGTGGTCCTGAAGGTCGAACCGGCAAATCCCTCGGGGTGCCGCGTATGTCCGACCTTCGTGAATCCGGAACCATCGAGCAGGACGCCGACATGATCGGCCTGCTCTACCGGACTGCCTACTACGCCGAAACGGAGGAAGAGAAGGAGCAGGAAGCCGGCAAGGCGGAGCTCCTCCTCGCGAAAAACCGTAACGGTGAAACCGGCCACGTCCCGCTGACCTTCATCGCCGAACTCATGCGCTTCGAAACCCGGGCCCGCGACGAGAACGACCACGGACCGGAGTAATCGCCTTTTCACTGGGAGCGCGGAACTCCAGTTTCGCTTGGATGGCAGGACTCGCCACGGAAATGAGTGCTTGGGCATAAGCCATTTGGACTCCCCTTGATGCCTCCAAAGAAGAAAGCCAACGCCAAGCCGCTGACCGGCACTGCCTTGATCAAGGAGGTGAACCGGCGCATCCGCTTGGCGCGTAGCCTCTGGGATGCTCACCGGAATGCCGCCTGCCGCGGAGAGCGGGAAAAGGCCATCGCGCTCTACGAGACGCTGAGCGAGGCGGAGAAGGAGAAGATTCCCCAGGAGTTGCGGGTCTGGCTCCGCTACCGCAGCGAGAAGTATTTCGGCGAGGGCCGGACCCCGCCCGGCGGCAATCGTTAGACAGCCACGCTTCCCGTTTGCCAGCCGCCCCCGGCTTGTGGAAGGTCATGCCATGATCAAGGTCCTCGCATCCGCTGCTCTCGCCGTCGGGCTTTCGCTTTCCGCCTCCGCTGCTGACAAGCTTCTCTACGAGCTTCGCACCTATCATGCGGAACCGGGCAAACTGGATGCGCTGCTCACGCGCTTCCGTGATCACACCTGCAAGTTGTTCGAGAAGCACGGCATGACCAACGTCGGCTACTGGGTGCCGGTTGAGAACAAGGACAATGTCCTGATCTACCTCCTCTCCTACCCCGACAAGGCTGCCCGCGATGCCGCTTGGAAGGGCTTCCTCAGCGACGAGGACTGGAAGAAGGCTGCCGCAGCTTCCGAGGTGAACGGCAAGCTGGTCGGCAAGATCGATGAACTCTATCTGACCTCCACCGACTTCTCCCCGGGCTTCCCGGGACCAGCCAACAGCGGTGCCGATCGCGTCTTCGAGATGCGCACCTACACCACGCGTGATGGTCTTCTGCCCGCGCTGCACAAGCGTTTCAACGATCACACGATCGAGCTCTTCAAGAAGCACGGCATCACCAATCTCGGCTACTTCAAGCTGAACGAAGGTCAGCCGGATGCTGCCAACACCTTGCTCTATTTCCTCGCTCACAAGGATCAGGACGCTGCCACGAAATCTTGGACGGAGTTCCGCGCAGACCCGGTCTGGGTGGCTGCCAAGAAGGCGTCCGAAGATGCGAACGGCGGTTCCCTGACAGTCTTGCCGGACGGCGTGAAGAACGTCTTCCTCAAGCCGGTGGACTTTTCGCCGGTGAAGTGACGTGGCTCTAGCTCGCCTCCCAGTGGCGGTCGGCGAAGTCTATGAAGCGCTTCCTCCGGAGGCTCCAGCGTTTGTCATGACCGGGTTGAGAGGATTTCATTTTCCCGAAAGGCGATCCGGGGCCATCATACGCGCGTGATCGGGCCGGTGGACAAGTTCGGGCGTGGCATGCGGGATCTGCGGATCTCGCTCACGGACCGTTGCAATTTCCGCTGCCGCTACTGCATGCCGGTGGAAGTCTTCGGCCCGGGCTACCGCTTTCTGCCGCGGGAAAATCTGCTGAGCTTCGAGGAGATCGTGCGGATGACGCGCCTGCTGGTGCCGATGGGAGTCGAAAAAGTGCGGCTTACCGGTGGCGAGCCGCTGCTACGCCGCGGCATCGAGGATCTGGTGGCGATGCTAGCCTCGATTGAGGGGGTAAAGGACATCGCCCTCACCACGAATGGCGTCCTGCTCGCCCATCACGCGGAGGCTTTGGCGCTGGCCGGGCTGAGTCGTGTGACCGTGAGCTTGGATGCGCTGGATCCGGAGATCTTCGCCCGCATGAACGGTGTGGGAGCGAAGGTGGAGAGGGTCTTGGCTGGGATTAATGCAGCCCAAGCCTATGGGCTGAAGGTGAAGGTCAATGCGGTGATCCAGCGCGGGGTGAATGAGAGCGAGGTGCTGCCTTTGGCCCGCTGGGCGAAGGAGAATTCGATCGACCTGCGCTACATCGAATACATGGATGTGGGGGAGACCAACGGGTGGAAGCTCGATGAGGTCGTATCCGCGTCGGAGTTGTTGGAGATCCTTTCCACGGAGTTCGATCTGGCTCCGCGCGATCCGGCCTATCGCGGTGAAGTGGCACTGCATTGGGGGCATGCCGACGGGAGTTGTGAGGTCGGAGTGATTGCATCGGTGACGCGGCCCTTCTGCCGGGACTGTCAGCGGATCCGCTTGTCGGCGGATGGAAAGCTTTTCACCTGTCTCTTCGCCGCAAACGGGCACGACGTCCGGGACATGCTGCGCGGCGGGGCAGGGGACGATCTGCTACAGGCCGCCGTTCGCGGAATGTGGAGGGTGCGGGAAGACCGCTACTCGGAAGAGCGCGGAATCGTGCATCGGCCGAAGGCGGAGATGAGCTATCTGGGCGGCTAGGGCCGCTGGATCGACATGAAGAAGGGTTCGAGCTGATACCACTTCAGAAATCGCTCGATGGTCATTTGATCTCTACCGCGAAGAGGATCGACGAAGATGACTTCGTCTCCGGAGATCTCCAGCAAGGCGATGAAATGTCCCGCGCCTTGGCCTCCGGTGCCGATGATGCCGGGGTGTTCCTTCGCGTCGGGCAGGCCGGCAGGAGCGGAGAAGTGAACCTTGAAGCCGCGCTTCTCGATGGCCCTGGCGAGATGCCAAGCCTCGGTGCCGGATCGGGAGGTCCATGCGTCTTTGGCCAAATGGCTTTCGAGAGTTTCCTTGTCTCCAAGGTAGCGGAGAATGCTCGCGGCGCTGGCAGGGCCACAGGTAACCATCGAGCTCTGGATGCAGGCATCGGCTTCCCAATGTTCGGTGAGCATCGCGGGATCAATAGGGCGCAGCACCGGCTTGAGGAAGGGGATGACGAGCACGAAGACCGTGGCGGCCGTGGGCAGCGGTTTCAGGATTCGCGGGAGCAGGGAGCGCCATACCCCTGCAGCGATGCCGAAGAGGGTGAGGAAGCCTTCCGAGAAAGGCAGTGCCCTGAGCTGATAGAGCAAAGGCGGCTCCGGAAGCAGGTGGAGGTAGTAGAAGGCGAACCAAGCGCCGGGAAGACAGAGCAGGAGCGAGACGATACCAACGACGAGCTTCGGCTTCCTGCCGAGCTTCTCCGCCAGTTTCCAAGCGACAATGTGAAGCAGCACGAAGGCCGCCAAGGTAAGAGCGAAGACGAGCGTCGCGGATGGCATCATGCGTTGAGGAAACCGGTCAGCGGGCTGGTCGCCGAAGCGGAATCAGAGACTTCCGGCAGACCCATCTCATAGGCATCGCGTCCGGCTTCGACGGCTTTCTTGAAGGCGATGGCCATGCGCGAGGGATCGGCAGCGATCGCGATGGCGGTATTGATCAGCACGGCATCCGCGCCGAGTTCCATGGCCTCTGCGGCATGGCTGGGTGCGCCGAGGCCGGCGTCGACCACCACCGGCACGATCGCTTGTTCCACGATGATGCGGATCTGGTCACGGGTGGCGACGCCACGGTTCGAGCCGATGGGAGCGCCGAGCGGCATCACGGTGGCGGTGCCGACTTCCTGAAGGCGCTTCGCCAGCACGGGATCGGCATTGATGTAGGGAAGCACCGTGAAGCCTTCCTTCACCAGGATCTCGGCGGCCTTGAGGGTCTCGATCGGGTCCGGGAGGAGGTAGGTCGGGTCGGGATGGATCTCGAGCTTCACCCACTTCGGCAGGCCGGCGGCGGCAGCGAGACGGGCGAGGCGCACGGCCTCCTCCGCGTTCATCGCGCCGCTGGTATTTGGCAGCAGCAGGTATTTTTCCGGATCGATGAAATCGAGAATGTTCGCGTAGGGATCGGCCTTTCCGGTGAGGTCGGCGCGGCGTAGGGCCACGGTCACGATCTGGGTGCCGGAGGACGCGAGGGCATCGCGCATCGCTTCATTTGAGGAGAATTTCCCCGTGCCCACGAAGAGACGGGAGGAGAATTCGCGACCGGCAATGACAAGCGGCTGGGACATCGGCGGCGGACTTTAGGGGAGAGGCCCCGGCATGCAAGCGGAGTGTCGGTCTCAGGCCGGGACGGCGGCGCGGCGGGCGGACAGCTCGTGCCAATCGTGCGGGATATCCCTCATGATCAGGGCGTGGTCGAAGACCGCGCTGCCGGAAGGAAAGACGGTGCGATCGTCCAAAAAGGACGATTCCACCCGCGAGACCGCCAGCGGCCTCACAGCCCAATGATGGGTTTCCAAGCGGATGCCATCGAGCTTGCAGCAGTCCTTGGTGACCGAAAAACCGATGCTCCCAGGCTCAAAGAAGGCCGAGGTCTCTTCAAGAGACGCAAAACAGGAAGCCGCGGAGATCTGCTCGGCCTCTGCTGCCTCGAGCGCGAGGGTCATCTTCCCATCCCGGGAGCGGATTTTCATGTCGATCTTGCCCTCCGAATCCGTGACCTCGAAGTCCGCCAGATGATGCTCGCCTGGGAAAAGCCGGCCCCCGGCCAGATGATTCGCAAGAGAGCCGGTGTCGCGGCGCGGAATAAAGACTCCCTCCTTCGTCTCCCCATCCTCATCCCAAAGCACCGCGATCCGGTGGGCTGCATTCTCGCTGGTGATGCCTGACCACGCGGGGAATGCCTTTGGCCGGATGTCCTCCAGCCGGATCAGGCAGATCCCGGAAATCGCGTGGCCCTGGTGAAGCTTTGGCCGAAAGCCCTCGGGCAGGATCTTGGAGATCACGCCGGGGTCCACCCGGTAGTTCACCAGCAGGCGGCGGCCGATCATTCCGGTGACCGCGGGCAGCTTCAGCATCGTTTCAGGTTTGAATGATGTGATGGATCGCGTCTTTCAGCCACTCTGGAGGACTGGAGTCTGAGCGAAGGGATACCAAGGCTCGTAGCTTCCCGTCGCTGGCGGGATCCGCAACGAATAAGGTTCTCAGGTCCTCTTCTCCCAATTCCGAGTCGAAGACCCAGAGCGGAATCTCGGTCGGGCGGTCGACTTTTCTCTCTGCTACCTGGGTGAATTTCCTCCCGCGGGAATCCACGAGATACGCGTCCCCGGTGCTCCAGAACCACTGGTCCACATCGTCCGTCCAATACCCAAGGTCGAGAAGTCCACCCAAGCTGCCATCGGTTTCGACGAGGATCGCGGGGAACTCCGCTTGGATGTTATCGTTCATGCCGCTTTGAAGCCGCTATCCGGTAACAAGAAAGCCGCGGGATGTCCCGCGGCTTTCCGTGAAATCAAGGTGAAGCGGATCTCGGCTTAGGCCGGGATCAGGTTCTGCACCGCCTCGCGCTCTTCGAGGAGCTCGTTGATGGTGGCGTCGATCTTGCCCTGGCTAAAGGCATCCACCGGCACGCCGTCCACGACTTCCCAAGTGCCATTGGTCACCGTGCGGATCGGCATTGAGGCCATGATACCCTTTTCGATGCCGTAGTGGCTGCCATCCGAGTAGATCGCCACACTGTGCCAGTCACCAGCCGGAGTCGGGTTGACAAGGCTGACCACGGTGTCGATCGCGGCATTGGCGGCGGAAGCGGCGGAAGAAGCACCACGGGCCTTGATGATGGCGGCACCGCGCTGTTGCACGGTGGTGATGAATTCGCCCTTCAGCCACTCGTGGTCGCTGATGACCTCGGTGGCGGGCTTGCCGTTGATCTTGGCGTTGGTGAAATCCGGATACTGGGTGGCGGAGTGGTTGCCCCAGATGCAGAGATTGGTGACTTCCGAGTGATGGGCACCGGATTTCTTGGCGAGCTGGCTCTTGGCGCGGTTCTCGTCCAGGCGGGTCATCGCGAAGAAGCGGTCCTTCGGCACGCCGTCGGCGTTCGAGGCACAGATGAGGGCGTTGGTGTTGCAGGGATTGCCGACGACCAAGGTCCGGACATCGGAGGCGGCGTTCTTGGCGATCGCCTGGCCTTGGCCAGTAAAGATCTTGCCGTTGATGCCGAGCAGATCGCCGCGCTCCATTCCGGCCTTGCGCGGCACGGAGCCGACGAGCAGAGCCCAGTTGGTACCGCGGAAGCCTTCGTTCAGGTCGGCGGTCGGCACGATCTCGCGGAGGAGCGGGAAGGCGCAGTCATCCAGCTCCATCACCACGCCTTCAAGCGTCGGAAGCGCGGGCTCGATCTCGATCAAGCGAAGATTCACCGGCTGGTCCGGACCAAAGAGTGCCCCGGAGGCGATGCGGAAGAGCAAGGCATAGCCGATTTGGCCGGCGGCGCCGGTCACGGAAACGGTGATAGGTGCTTTCATGGTGTCTCGAATGCGCGTGAAGGATGTACCTCCCCGCAGCACATACGGTCAATCGTGGAGCTTCCTTGGAATACGACGGATTTTTTCCTGTCCCGGATCCTTAAGGGATGCTAAGCAGCTAGCATCCAATGGCCGCGAGGCGGAAAAAGAGCGTCAAGACTGCAAAGAGTGCGAGCGTGAAGTTGAAGCGTCTGGAAGCCCAGACGCGCGTCATCTGCACGGCGAATCGCATTGTTGTCGCAGTGATTGCTCTGGTCCTCGGTTTGGCCGTGGTGGCTTCCGCGCTCCCGCAGAAGCGGAAGCTTCAGGATCTGGAGTTCCAACTGGCCCGGGTGCTGGAGGAGGAAAAGCAGGTCATGGCTGAGAAGGAGCATCGCGAGATCGAGTATCGGGCGATGAAGGAAGATCCTGAGTTTCTCGAACTCAAGGCACGGGATCGCCTGAACCTGCACCGCGAGGAAGAGCGGGTTTTCCGCGTGCGGCGCAACAACGACTGAGCCGGGCGCGGCTTTCACTTGCCGCTTGTAAGCAGGCCGCTGAAGCGGGAATTCTCCATGGCATGGAGAACGATATCGAGCGCGTGCTGGTGGACGAAGAGGTGATCCTCAAGCGGCTCGATGTCATGGCAAAGGAGGTCCGCAAGGACTTCCCCGGCGAGGTGCTGGTGGTCGTCGTGCTCTTAAAGGGGGCTCTGGTTTTTGCCTCCGACCTGCTGCGCCGGGTGCCCCGGATGCTGGAGATCGAGTGCATCAATGTGGCGAGCTACCACGGTGGCACGGAGAGCAGCGGCACGGTGAACTTCCTCGATCACAAGCTGCCCGATGTGAAGGGGCGGAAGGTTTTGCTCTTGGATGATATCCTGGACACCGGCCGGACCTTGAAGGCGGTGAAAGACCGCCTGATCGAAGAAGGAGCCACGGAGGTGAAGACCGGTGTCCTGCTAGCAAAGGACAAGGAGCGGGCCGAAGCGGTCGAGGCGGATTACGTGGGCTTCTTTATCGCGGACGAGTTCGTGGTGGGGTACGGGCTGGATTATCAGGGGAGGTACCGGAATTTGCCGTACGTGGGGGTTTTGAAGGCAGAGGCGCAATGAGAGGACGGCGCGGGTGAAACGGTATTCACCCGACCGCCGAAGGACGAGCGGGGTGCTCGTCCTTCCCTTGGAGCCACTACTTGGCGTTGTTCCAGAAGACGAAGGTGCCGCGGTTGGTTGAGGTCACGACTTCGACGGTGCCGTCACCGTTGAGATCGGCGGCGAGGACGTCCGAGCCGACTCCGGAGCGGTTGTGGATGAGCTCGGGAACGAACTCGGCGCCGCCGGGAGCGGACGGATTTCTTACGGTGCGATACCAATAGACCACGGCATCGCCGTAAGGATCGGGATCGAAGTAGCAATCGAGGTGGGACCAGTAGCGTTTTCCGACGATGAAGTCCGGGATGCCATCGCCATCCATGTCCGCCATGGTGGCTCCGTGAAGCTGGGAGAAGGTCACACCGCCGGCATTCTGGGAGGCATAGTCATCCGCGATCATGTGGCGGACGAAGGAGATGCTGCCGCCGCTGTCCCGCTTCTGCTCGAACCATGCGAGGCCGAAGCCGTGGGCATTCAAGCTGGTGACCACGTCGTTGGTGCCATCCCCGTTGACGTCATAGACCGCCATGGCCGCGCCACCGCAACCGCCGCTGCGGTGACCGTAGCGCGCGAAGGCTTCCGGGTGATAGGTCCACAGGCCGCCGGCACTCTTGTCTTTCGGTTGCTCCCACCAGCCGTTCGGATTGAGTACATCCAGCAGGCCATCGCCATTGATGTCGCCCGCGCCCACGCCATGGGCCATCGCGTAGCCCTTTTCGGAAACGATGTGCTCCACCCATGGCTTGGTCGGGTCCGCGGGATCGGGCTTGGCATAGCGCATGGAACCATCCGCGCCGTACACCAGGGAAGGAACGCCGCTGCCATCGATATCCTTGAAGACGGTGACTTCCGTTTGCACGGAATTGATGACGATGTGCTTGTCCCAGCGCCGTGACTCGCCCTTCGGATTGATGTAAACGGTGGCCTTCGGAGGGCCGGTCATGATGTCCAGCCAGCCGTCGCCATTGAAGTCATAGGAATACTGGCAATTGATCTCCGGGAACATCTTCGACGGGCTCAGCGTGGTGGCCGGATAGATCTCGCGGTAACGGCTGAAGTCCGGACCGAAGTAGATGTAGGGGCCGGCCGCAATGTCCTGCACGCCGTCGCGGTCAAAGTCTCCGGCGGCAGCTGCCCACGAATAGAACATGTCGCTGATCCGTTGCGCCTTGAAGCGCGGGGCGCTGCTCTCTTGAGGAGAACTGCGGACGGAGATGTCCTTGAAAGCGATATCGCGGAATTTCACCTCACCCTGTCCACCCGCATAGAGCGCCCACGGACCGAAGCTGCCATCGCTCTCCGCAGTGGCACCCATGCCGCCCTGTCCGCCGTCGTTGAGGAAGGCCCGGATGACATTTGCATCGAGGAAGATCTCGAGCTGGTTCCACTCGCCGGGGCGATAGGAGGTGTCGGGTCGGACCAAGGGCTTGTTGTCTTCACCGCCACCCTGACGGTTGCGATTGCCGCCGCCTCCGCCGCGTCGTGCCGGGGCATTGGGATCGGGCGGGGGCGCGATCCGGACCAGAGGATCTTGTCCGGGTGAGCCGAGAGACTCGCGCTTCAGCTCCTTGCCTTGCGGATCGAGAGTGACGCTGAAGGAGTTCGGCTCGCCATCCTTCAGGGAAACAAGGATGCCCTTGGAACCGCTATCCGTCTTTTCCTGTCTCAGCAGGATGCCGGCTTCGGCTTCGCTTGTGACTTGGAAGATGACCCTCAGGCCGACATCCTCGTAGGACTTGCCGAAGGCGAGGGATCCGCCGCCATTGGTTTTCGCGGTGATGATGCCATCGGCGGCGGACCATTCGGCACTGCCGGAGCGCGTCCAGCCATCGAGGCTCGAACCTTCGAAAACGAAGTCAGGCTTGAAGACAAGGCCGGTGCCAGTCACGTCGCCGGGCTGAGGCTCGGCAGCGCGGAAAACGGCGAAGGCACCGAGCACGCCCAGCAGGCCAACGGGTAGCAGGGATGAGGAGGCTTTCATGGGATTCAAGCGCTGATGTTAGCCTTCAGATGTTCGATGCCCCAATCCGCGACCTTCGAGTAGTCGATGGGCTGCACCTTCGGGCTGTACTGGGCCACCATGTAGAGGCCCTTGAAACCGAGCTTTTCACAAAGCTGAACGCAGCGATCGAAGTCGTAGGAGACGTGCTGCATGGTCTTTTCGTCGAAGTCGACCATCTTGGCAGAGACGATGTAGGCGTGGGGTACAATCTTCTCCAGCTTCGCGAAGAGCTTGTCGTCAGGCGGGTAGTTGCCGAAGTCCGGCTCGGTATAAACACCGGACCCCTTCACGATCGCCACGTGTTTGTCCGCGTCCATCTCGATCCCGAAGTGGTTCGCAGTGATGATGATCAGGTTCTTCTCCTTGGCCCTGGCATTGAGCTCCGTGAGCGACTTGATGCTCTGCTCGACCGAGCCCTTCGGGCTGCCGGGATTGATGCGGATGCAGCGCGAGCCGAGGAATGAGACGGCATCAATCCACTCGGAGACCGACTTCACGCTCTTCGCGCGCGCCTCTTCATCGGTGGAAGCCAAGTCGTAGGAAATGCGGTCGATCTGGACATTCACTAGCTCCGATCCTGCATCCTTGATCTTCCCTTTCAGCTTCTCCAGGTAATCGGGCTCGAGGGACTCGAAATGCTCGTTCCAGAACTCGATCTTGCGGATGCCGAAGCGGTCGCGGTGATGCTGCGGGACATCGAGCAAGGTGAGCTCGTTTTCAATCTTCTCCACGCCCTTCGGCTTGGTCTGCTGGAAACGATAGCGGAAAAGCAAGGTGCCTAGCGCGATGCGGTCCATCTTGTCACCGCCCTTTGCCTCTTGGGCGAAGAGGGTGGGTGCCATGGAGAAGCTCAGGGCCATGCCCGAGGTTTTTAAGACGAAGGATCGGCGATTCATGATCGGGGTTGTTTTCAGGATTCGGAGAGGGAGTAGACGATGTAGCCGGAGGGGATTTTTTTCGCGAGGTCCTTGTCGATGACCGGCCCCATGTCGCAGATGACGAGGAATTGCTTCCCGCCTGCCTCATACATCGCGGGGAGGCCTTCGGGATTGCGGGGCAGGGGACTGCTCCAGAGCTTTTCCCCGGTCTCCGCGGCATAGGCGTAGACATGGCCATCGAGGCAGGTGGAGAAGATCAGGCCGGTGGATGTGACGACCATGCCTTTCCGCTGCGAGCCGATCGGCAGGCCCAGGTCCTTGCCTTCGGGGCGTGGGATCTTGCGGTCGTGGCCGAGCGGCGTGCGCCACTTGATAACCCCCTTGTTCAAGTCATAGGCGACCATCCACGACCACGGCGGACCCTGCAGGTCGGAATGCTCCAGGCCATAGCCGGAGCTGTAATTCTGCACCGGACCGCCGACTCCGGATGGGTAGCGCCTTGGGGTCCGGTTTCGATCATTGCGGCGCTCGCGGTTGGACTGGGCCTCGGTCAGGTTCACGTTTCCACCGATGGCGGTGTAGATCTCAATGAGCGCCCGGTCCTCCAAGTGCGGGAAGCCAGGCATCACGCCCTTGCCTACGGCGATCGTATTGCTGAATTCCCCGAAGTTGAGCCGCTTGCCGACGTCCACCAAGGAAGGGACATTATCGCGGCCCTGCATCTTCTCGCCATGGCAGGCACTGCAGTAGGTCATGTAGGGTGTCTGGCCTTCGGCGATGGCGACCGGTGGCACGATGCCGGCGGATACCTCCGGCACGGTCTCGCTGGGAAGCGCTTGCTCGGGCTTCAGGCGATACACCGAGGCATACTCCTGGGTGATGATGTAAACGAGGCCGCGTTCCGGATCGGCCGCGGTATTGCCGCGATTCGCGCCGCCCACGGCACCCGGCACCGCGATCGTCTCGTATTGATCCGAGAGCGGTTCGTAGAGGCCCACCTTTGCCGCGGCGAAGCGCTTCCTCCATTGCTCTTTCTTCTCGGCGGAGAAGTAAGGATTCAGGTCGTCGATGCTCAGCGAGTGGCGCGTAAAAGGCGGAACGACGGTCGGAAATGGCTGTGTGGGCCATGACTTCTCGCCCGGCATGGTGCTCTGCGGGACCGGGCGTTCCTCAATCGGCCACAGCGGTTTGCCGGTGAGGCGCTCGAAGACATAGAGGAAGCCTTGCTTTCCCGCGACGGCGACGGCTTCGACCCGCTTCCCATCATGATCGACTGTGATCAATTGGGGGGCCGAGCAGAAATCGTAGTCCCACAGATCATGGTGCACGGCTTGGAAATGCCAGAGCCGCTTTCCGGTGCGCGCATCGAGAGCCAGAATACAGTTCCCGAAGAGGCCTTCCCCGATGCGGTCCGCACCATAGTAATCGTAGGTGGGTGATCCCAGAGGCACGAAGGCGATGCCGTGCTTCTCATCGATGGTGATCTCTCCCCAGCAGTTCACACCGCCGATGTATTTATAGGCATCGGCAGGCCAGGTCTCGTAGCCATACTCGCCGGGCTGGGGGATCGTGTGAAAGGTCCACGCCAGCTTCCCGGTGACGACGTCATAGGCGCGCACATGCCCGGGTGCGGTAAAGTAGCCCTCTCCGGGAGATGAGCCGAGCACGATGAGATTCTCAAAGATCTGTCCGGGTGTGGTGCTCTGCACGCGATTGATCGCGGTGGGATCTCTTCCCAGCCCCTCCTTCAGCGAGGTGGATCCATTGTCGCCAAAGCTGGAGATGGTTTCACCGGTCCGGGCATCAATCGCCTCCAACATATTCCGGCGGCAGATTAGCAGGCGGCGATCCTTGCGATCCTTGCTCTCCCAGTAGTTGAGGCCGGTCTTGATGATCCCGTTCATGCCGGGGCGCGACCAGATCTCCTTGCCCGTGGCGGCGTCAAGGGCGACGAGCGATTCTTCCTTTCCGAGCAGATACATCACCCCATCCACGATGAGGGGATTGAACATGTAAGGGGCATCGCCGGCGGCGTAGGTCCATGCCACCTCCAGCTTCCCGACGTTTTCCGGCGTGACCTGTTTCAGATCGACGTACTTCGATTGATCCGCGCGGCCGCCATACTGGTGCCATGGTTGCTCCTTGGCTGGCTTGCCGTCTTGGGCAAGCGCCGTTCCATAGGTCAAAATCGTGATGTAAAGCAGGCAACGCACATGGGGGCTACGACCTTGCTTTCACCTTTTTTCAGGGCTGACAAAGCACCGCGGATGACACGCGGTGAGGAAGAAAGATGGAATAATCGGCCTGCGTTTCCGTAGGGGCTAAATCGGAGTGCCTAGGCGACGGATCGGGAAGACGTCGACATCGACCTGATCTGCCCAAAGCATCGATTCTGGTATAGCGTTTGGCTCGATCAGGCCATTCCACTTGATGGGCAGGCTGGACCACTTTTCACAGGTGGCAGGGGCCCATCGATAGGGGGCGTGATGGACCCTTCCGCTGAAGAGTTGGTCATGCCTGTCCCCGGAAAAGAGGACATAGCGTTCGAGCAGGAAAAACTGCTCCGAGCCAGGTTCTGCGATGGCCAGATCACCCTTCGGTCCGTAGTGGAAGACAGCATCGCCCTCCTCTCCATCGCGACGGCAGTGATAGGTGGTCGCCGCGATGGTGCCGCCGCTGTGCATGCGAGCGTGGTGGTAGGGGAGGAAGAAGAGATTCCTCGCGAGGGTGACGGCGACGGGTTGATTGCAATCGAGCGAGAGGAACCACACCCCGGGTGTGCCTTCTTCATCATGTACGTAGATGCGGACATTCAGCTCAAGGAACCATGAGAGCCACGGAACGGCGGGCAGATAGGTGGGCCGGATGCGCTCCATGAAAAAGGGCACAACGCCGATCCACGCGGTGCCTTCATGCAGATCGAGGTGTAGGCCACGAGGAAGAAGAGGCCTGAGCAGATCCGGATCCGCCCGCCAATGCAGGAAGAGCAGGCGCGACCAGCGCTGCTTCATCACGGGACGTCCTGGAGGACGTTCACGTGCGGCAAGCCGCTGGTCGAGGTTGGGCGGAAGCATCTCAGGAAAGATTGCGGGAAAATCGCCCCGGGTCGATTCCGGGGAGGGCTGAAACTCGAAATTCACGATCGGATCGCCGCGTAGCTTCCTGCCCATGAGGTTTCTCTGTTGTTGGATAATCGCACTCTTTTCGACGGCTCTCTGCCGGGCGGAGAGCCCTCGCGAATTGCCGATGGGGCCGGAGACCGCGCCCTTGCCCGCGTCGCATTTTCCGAGCGCGGCTCATGCCGTGGTCTGGAGAAACTGGACCTTGGTTCCTCCTGCCAAGCTGGCGGAAATCCTGGAATCCACCGAAAGCGAGGTCGTTTCCGCAGCGGTGTCCATGGGCTTGCCTGCGGAGGCCTCCGTTTCCCCGGAGTGGGCGCGGCGCGGCTACATCACGCTGCTGAGGAGGAACTGGCACCTGCTCCCCTACGAGCAATTGCTTCCTCTGTTAGGGATGAGCCAGGACCAACTGGCCTTTTCACTCCGGGAGGACGATTTCCTTTTCATCAAGCTCGGCAGCCGCAAGCCGCGCTGCCCTCACGTCACGATGCCAGTTCGCACGGAAGAGATCCGGGCGGCTGAAGGTAGGATCGGTCGCTTGGTGAAGGAGCGCTTCGGAGCTTTGGGGGAAGTCTCCGGAGAAGCGCCGTTCTCTTTTATTCACGAACTCAGCCAACTCCCAGCTTCGGGCATGGCCAAGCCTACAGGCGATTGGCGGAAGGCTCCTCCGCGAATCATCTATTCGTACTTCGCGACCTTTGGCGATCCGCTTGCGGATGGCGCGCCGGATCCCTTTCCGGATGGATTGCTCGCCCGCTTGGCTGCGGAAGGGGTGAACGGCGTCTGGCTTCATGCCGTGCTGCAACAACTCGCTCCCGGCGGTCCCGATTTCCCGGATTTTGGCCGTGGAAGCGAAGGTCGGCTCGAGAATCTCAAGAGGCTGGTGGACCGCGCGGGCGCACAGGGAATCGCGATCTATCTTTACCTGAATGAGCCCCGCGCAATGCCCGCGGAGTTCTATGCGAAGCGTCCGGAAATGGCGGGCGTCACGGATGGAGATCATCGCGCGCTGTGCACCAGCGATCCCAAGGTGCGCCGCTGGCTGGAGGATGCCAGTGCCCATGTCTTCACAAAGGTTCCAAGTCTCGGTGGCGTGATCACCATTTCCGGTTCCGAAAATCTAACCCACTGTGCTTCCCACGGTCGTCAGCAAGAGTGTCCGCGCTGTGGCAAGCGCGACGCTGACGAGATCACGGCGGAGGCGAATGCCGTCTTGGCCGCAGGCGTGCATCGTGCCGCGCCGGATGCCCGCTTCATTGTCTGGGATTGGGGATGGCATGGGCATGGTGAAGCACCCGGCGTGATTTCCCGCCTGCCGAAGGATGTCTGGCTGCAATCTGTCAGCGAGTGGCAGGTCCCCTTCAACCGCGGAGGAATCGACGGCACGGTAGGGGAGTATTCGCTATCGGTCGTCGGTCCCGGCTCCCGGGCGAAAAAGCATTGGGAATGGGCTCGCCAGGCAGGACTGAAGACCTCGGCGAAGCTCCAGCTCAACAACACTTGGGAGCTTGCTCCGGTCCCATGGCTGCCGGTGCTTGATCTGGTGGCACGGCACTGCGAAAATGTGGGGAAGGAAAAGGTCGATGGGCTCCTGCTTTCGTGGTCCCTTGGCGGGCATCCCTCGCCGAACCTGCAGGTGGCACGACGTTTCTTCAGCGGTCAGGGCGAAGTTCTCCCGCCGGTGGATGATGTGCTAACGGCGGTGGCGGTGGACCGCTATGGAGCAGAGGCGGGTCCCTGGGTGCGTGAGGCATGGGCAGCTTTCAGCAGGGCATTCTCGGAGTATCCCTATTGTGGGTCGGTGATCTATCAAGGTCCCCAGCATGTGGGTCCTGCCAATCTTCCTCTCCTCACACCGAGCGGACTGCCTTCCAGTATGGTGGGCTTTCCCTATGATGATCTCGATGGGTGGCGTGGACCCTATCCACCGGAGATTCTTGCCTCACAGTTTGAGAAGGTGGCCACCGGCTGGGCGGCAGGCATCGCGAAAATGGACGAGGCTATTCGGGCGGCGAGCGCTGCAGATGCATCGCTTCAGGCAGCGTTGTTGGAAGACAAACGGCTCGCGGAAGCGGCGGGGTGCTACCTTTCATCCGCAGCAGTTCAGGTGCGTTATCTCATGGCGCGCTCGCGATGGCTGGCCGCAGATGACCCGGAAGAGAAAGACAAGGCGCGCCGTGAGATGCTCGGGCATCTGGCCCGCTGGGGCGGGGAAGCGCGCAAGCTTTACCCGCTTGCAAAAGCCGATAGCCGCATCGGCTTCGAGGCCTCAAATCATTATTTCTCGATCCCTCAGGATTTGGTCGAGACGGTGATCGCGGTGGAGTGGGCGAGCAATCAGCTCTCTTCCTCCGAAGATGCCAAGGCTGCCCCGCACCAAGGGCAGTAATCGATGCCGATCACGGAGGAGCCACCGTCGTGAACGATGAGCCCGTATCCGTCGGATCGGGTGGAATAATGGATCAAGGCATCCGGACAGTTGAAACGGTCCGGATGCTTTTCACAGGTGCTTTCGATCGCTGCGACCATTCTTGCACAGCAATGTGTCTTCATGGCCCCGGGTGTCAGAGTGCGGCGATGATCTGGTCCATGCGCTTGCCGTAGTCCACGTAGCTGTCGAAGCACTGCTGCCAATCGACCTGCGATTGATCCTTCACGTGGAAGACGGTTGCGACATGGGGCTCGATCGCTACCCAGCCGTCGTAGCCGCGCGATTTCGCATCGGCGAGGATCTCCGGGATTTTCGCGTCGCCTTCGCCGGGCATGGTGTAGATTGGCTCCACGCCATCGCTTGGCGGGCTGATGCAGTCCTTGATGTGGATGTGGACGACGTGGTCGCGGACCTTCGTCCAGAACTCCCAGGGATCTTGCCATGGGGATGGCTCGGGCTTCGAGCGATCGCGTTGGAAGAGCGGATTGCCGGTATCGAAGACGAGCTTCAGGCCAGGGACTTCCTCGATCAGCCGCAAGGTGTGCTCCGGGGAGAAGCCGCCCCAGTTCATGCAGTTCTCATGGATGGCGGTCAGGCCGGCATCGTCGAAACGCTTCACGATTTCCCGCAGGCGGCGGAAGCGCTCCTGCTCCTGCTGGTCTTCACCCCAAGCTTCCTGCGCGTAGGACATCACGCGGATGAGCTGTGTGTTCAGCCGCTTCATGCGCGGGATGGCACGCTCGATCTCCGCGAGGGTGATGTCGAAGTCACTGCTGATCTTCTTGCCCCAATTCGCGATCAGGGAGCCGAACTCCGGGACTTGGATGCCCTCGGCATCGAGTCGGTCGGCCACGGCATCGAACTTCTCCTGCGGGAGTTCGTGGAGGTTCACGCCATCCACCATGCGGCAGGAAATGGCGGACCATCCGAGCTCCTTCGTCGCGCGGATCTGGGTATCGAGATCACGGCCTGCTTCGTCGGCGAATCCGGTGAGTTTCATGGAAGGGGCGGGCGCGTGTTAGAGTTCGATCTTCTTGCCGCCGTTCTGGGCGCTCTCGTAGATGGCGCGGATCACGGCCACTGGCTTGCGTGCCTCGTTGGCGGAGACGGTGGGTTCGCGGCCTTCCTTGATGGCGTTCACGACTTCCTCGAAGTTGCGCTGGTGTTGGTAGAAGTTGATAGCCTTGGGATCGTTGGCACCAAGTCCCGCGCCCTGGCCCTTCATGAGGGTCGAGCGGATTTCGGCATCCTCCGGCTTCTCATGCATGAAGTCCCAGAGCTCGAAGGCTTCGTCCGCGAGGAAGACGGAGCCTTCCGTGCCGCAGAGCTGGACCCGGGCCGGGTGGCCGTCCTTCGACCAGGTGCAGGTGGAGCCTTCGATCACGCCGCGTGCGCCATTCTCGAACTCGACGATGGCGACCGCGATGTCTTCCACTTCGATGTCGGTGTGAGCGAGGCAAGCGGTGTTTGCTTGGACAGACTTGATCGGTCCGGCGAGGTAGATCAGGGCATCGATGGTGTGGATCGATTGGTTCATCAGCGCGCCGCCGCCATCGAGAGCCCAGGTGCCACGCCATGCGGCGGAATCGTAGTAGGCTTGGTCGCGATACCACTTCACATAGCAGGAGGCGGAGGTGAGTTTGCCGAAGCGGCCTTCATCGGCAGCCTTCTTGAAGGCGTCCATGCCGGGGTGGAAGCGGCGGTTCAGCACGGCGGCGATGGTCTTGCCGTTGGCCTTGGCAGCGGCGATCTGCTGGTCGATGCGCTCCACGGTGACTTCCAGCGGCTTTTCGCAGATCACGTGCTTGCCGGCATTCAGCGCGGCGAGGGAGGGCTCGAGGTGCGAGCCGGAAGGGGTGCCGATGGTGACAATCTCCAGTTCGGGGTCGGCGAGGAAAGCGGCCATGTCGGAGTAGGCCTTCGCGCCGTATTCGGTGGCGAGTTTCTCGGCGGCCTCAGCGCGAAGGTCGAAGACGGAGTGGAGCTCGCCTCCGGTCATGGCGGTGATGGCCTTGGCGTGGAAGTGGCCGATCATGCCGGCACCGATGATTCCGAATTTCATTGTCTGTAAAGTGGAGCAGGGTTTGGAAAACGGGCCCTCTCGGGCAGGGAAGAGCAGAGTCGAAAGCAGGGGATTTTGCCAAGCCTTTTGTTGTATGACAAGATGCCAGCGGAGCTTGAAAGCTCAAGAATGACCCGTTTGAGGGACCCCGCCCAAAAAGACGGTTTCTATCAGCGCTTTCATGCTTGCCGGAATGCGCTTCGCACTCTGGACTCCGGAAACTCAAGAAACATTCCCGATGGCAAACTTGTCAGACAACCCGAAGCACAGGCCGTGGTGGACGCAGCTCAATGGCTACCACTGGTTCGTAATGATCGTGGCCTCCTTGGCGTGGTTTTTCGACTGTCTTGACCAGCGTTTGTTCTCCTTGGCGCGGAATCCGGCGCTCAAATCTTTGATGCCCGGAGCTGAGGCCGGGGAGATCCAGGCGGTGGGTAAGGAAGTGACCGCGCTGTTCCTTGTGGGGTGGGGGATTGGCGGGATGATTTTCGGTGCGCTGGGTGACCGCTATGGGCGCTCGAAGATGCTGACGGTGACGGTGCTGCTTTACTCGGTGTTCACGGGACTGAGCTTCTTCAGTCACTACTATTGGGACTTTGCGATCTACCGTTTTCTTACCGGAGTGGGCGTTGGAGGTGTCTTCGGGCTGGCGGTGGCGTTGATCGCGGAGACGGTGCCGGATGGGGCTCGCGCCGGGGCCTTGGGCACCTTGCAGGTGCTTTCCACCGTGGGAAATATCTCCGCAGCCTTCATCAAGATGGGCATCGATAATCTGGAGGCGGGCGGAACCATTGCTCCTGGCAATGGCTGGCGCTGGCTCTTCCTTGTGGGCGCCTTGCCGGCTTTCCTGGTCTTTTTCATCCGCGGCCACCTGAAAGAGCCCGAGCCTTGGCTGAAGCTGAAGCGTGAGGGGCGTCTTCCGACAGGCGGGATTTTCGCTCCGTACGCCGCGCTGCTAAGCGACAAACGATGGCGGCACAATTTGATCGTGGGTGCGATCATCGCCTCCACTGGCGTAGTGGGGCTTTGGGCGATCGGTGAATATGCGGTCGATCTCCAGCGCATCGTCTTCCGCAAGCACTTCGAAGGCCTCGGCATGGCTCCCGCAGACATCGACAAGGCAATGAATGCGGCGGTGAGCAAAGCTTACTTGCTGAGCATGGTGGGTGCGGCCCTGGGCATGTCCTTCTTCACGTGGCTATGCGGCAAGCTGGGCCGACGGGCCTCCTTCGCGGTTGGCTTTACCTCTGCCGCGGTGATCACGGCGCTCGTGTACTGGAAGATGAACTCCCCGATGGATGCCTACTGGATGACGCCGCTGATGAGCGGTGCGCAGCTTGGCATTCTTGCGGGCTTCGCGATCTATCTGCCAGAGCTTTTCCCAAGCCGCCTCCGGAGCACCGGAACTTCGTTCTGCTACAACCTTGGCCGTTTTGCCGCGGCAGGCGGCAGCTTCTTCTCCGCCGCGCTGGCGAAGGGTGCCTATGGCCAATTCGGCTCGCCCGTGATGGAACGCTATTCCGCCATGACGATGTGTGCGATCTACATCGTGGGTATCATCGCGCTGCTCTGGGCTCCCGAGACGAAGGGCAAGCCGCTGCCCGAGGATTGAAGCATTCAAAGAAGAAGGCGGGCCTGCAAGGGTCCGCCTTTTTTGTTTGGGAGCAGTGCTGTGAAGGGGAATGGCCTAGGCGAAGAAGCGGCGGAGATTTGCGAAGCTCTCCCGTGCAATTTCTTCCGGGCTCGGGGTGTAGTCGAAGACCTCCACGGAGACCCATCCGTCATACGCCGTTTCCCTCAACGCCGCCACAATCGGGCCATACTCGACCTCGCCCATACCGGGACCACGCAGGTTCGGGTCGTTGGCGTGGAAGTGAACGGTCCAGTCCTTGCTCTCGCGGATGACCTGGTCGATCGGCTTGTTCTCATAGCTCATGGCCTTCACATCGAGGTGGAGCTTGCACGAGGGATGGTCGATGGCTTGGCAGAGGCGAATGGTCTCCGCCGCGGAGGTCAGGAAATTGGTTTCCACGTGACCGAGAGGCTCCATCGCGATGGTCACGCCGAGCGGCCCGCAATGCTCCGCCGCGGAACGCAGGACCTCGACCGCGCGTGCGAAGGCGTCCTCATAGGACCAGCCTGTTTCGAGTGAACGCTGGAGCGGGCTGCCCCAGACCATGATGTTGCCGCCCATCGCCTGGCACAGATCGGCGAGGTGGCGGGCACGGTCGGTGGTGGCCTTTCGCACCCTGTCGTCGGGAGTGGTAAGGTGGAAGCCGGTGGTTTTTGCCAGCAGCCAGTGGAGGCCCAGAACTTCCATTCCTTGCTCCCGGACTTGGGTGCCGAGCAGTTCGGCATCAGTGGTGGTGAGCTTCGAAACATCTTCCGCCAAGGTGAAAGGGGCGACTTCCAAGCCCGTGTAACCGATTTCCGCCGCCATCCGCGCGGCCTCCGCGAGTGGGATGTTGCCGAAGGTCTCGTTGCAGATCGCGTAGCGCATGGTTAGAGAGGAAAGGGGATTGCTCCTGATGACGCAATGCCCCGCACGGGTAGGCGGGAAATCCCTTGCATGGATGAAATTTGCATGCAAATAATTGCGCGAGATGTCTCTGGAAACCCGCCACGCTGCCAAGCGCTTTCGTCGCAAGACCACTGGATATGCTGCCTGTTTGCTGCCTTTTGAAGCGGATGGCTCGATTGCCCGCGGGGCTTTTGAAGCGGCGGTGGCCAGGACGACGGAGGCGGGCTTGGGCTGCGCGGTGAACATGGACACCGGCTATGCAAACTATCTGACCGCTACGGAACGCAGCGAGATCCTAGGCCTGACTCAGGGCGTGATCGCCGGTCGCCGTGACTTCGTGGCCGGGGTTTTCGTCGAGGGCTTGGAAGGGGATCTGGTGGATCTCTACCGCCGCCAGATGGATGAGATCGTCTCCTACGGCGGCACGCCCATCCTGTTCCAGACCACCCGCTTCCACGCATGGGCACCCGCTGAAATCGTAGATCTCTACGCCAAGGTCTGCGAGGGCCACGAGTCGGTGTTCGGCTTCGAGCTGGGCAGGATGTTTGCTCCGAATGGCATGATCTATGACGAGGAGACGATCCGCGGGCTGATGACGATTCCCGCGCTGAAGGGGATCAAGCATTCCTCGCTCGACCGGGGGAAGGAGCTGCGCCGCTTGGAAATCCGCGATGAAGTCCGCCCGGGGTTCATGATTTTCACCGGCAACGATCTCGGGATCGACATGACCGAATACGGCTCCGATTACCTGCTGGGCCTCGCCGCGTTCTGCCCGGAGAAGTTCGCGCTGCGCGACACGTATTGGCAGGAGGGAGATGAGCGCTATGCCGAACTGACCGACGCCCTGCAGTATCTCGGGAATGTCGGCTTCCGTGCACCGGTGCCTGCTTACAAGCATAGCTGCGCGGTTTTCCAGCATCTCCTCGGACGGATCCCGACCTCCGAGCCGCACCGTCTCTGTCCGCGCCGCCCGGATTGGGAAGCCGGAATCATGCAAGACTGCGCGAAGCGTCTCGGCTACGACGTATGATTCCACTCCTCTCCAGCCATGCCGACCATTGATGACATCGCCCGTGAATTGGGCATCTCCTCCGCCACCGTATCCCGTGCGCTGAATGGCTCCCGGCTGGTCAGCGTCGAGGTGCGTCAGAAGGTGGAGGGAGCAGCGCAAAAACTTGGCTACGAAAAACGCCAGATCCGCCGGCATCGCGGACGGGCGATCCTTAGCGTGAAGCTGGTCCTGCCCCGTCACGCGGAGCCGGAGCGCGCGCTGTTCTATGACTTCGCCGCCTTGATCGAGGGCTTGCGCCGCGGTTTCACGCTGTGCGGTCTGAACCTGCTTTGCGAGGTGAATTCATGGGACTTCGAGCCCTACCCGCACAAGAAGGGTGGGGACATCGATGCCTTCGTCTTCGCGTTCCAACGTCCGAGCCAGCAGGCGCTCAGAAGCCTGCGCGAGCACGGGACACCTTTCGTGATTCTGAACCGCTCGATCCCGGGCTTGCCCTGTGTGGGCTCAGATCATGCAGGCGGGATGCTGGATCTGCTCGATCATCTGCGCTCGAAAATGGCGGACATCCGCCCGCGCTTTGTCTCTATCGAAGGGATCGGCCAGGTTCATGAAGAGCGTCTCGATGGCTTCGAGCAGGCTTGCCGCCGCCGCGGTATCACCTTCGACCGCTCAAAGGACGCCGTGGTCTTTCCGGACATCTCCTCGATTCAAACTGCAGGCGTCGCTGCGGCGGCAAAGGGTGCCAATGCTCTGGTATGCGTAAACGATATCGTTGGCACTGTCATCCTCAGCGAGCTTGACCGCCTCGGCATTGATGTGCCCTCGCAGATGGCAGTGACCGGCTTCGACGATTCACCGGTCCGCCGTTTGTCGCGTCCGCTGCTCACAACCGTCAGCCTGCCGGTGGAGGAACTGGCACGGTATGCTGCCACGCGCTTGCAGGCGGAGATCATCGAGAATGAGGCCCCTGCGGCGCTACTCCGGGTAGCCGGCCATCTGATCCCGGGAGAATCGACCCCATGAGTCCCGACCGGCTTGCCATCCATACCTTTACGAACAAGCCGTGGTCGATCCACGAGTGCTTGGAGAACTATGCGCGCCGTGGCATCGGCGGTGTATCGATCTGGCGCGAGACGGTGGCGGGCCTGGATTTGAAGGTGGTGAAGAAGCATCTCGACGACAGTGGGCTGCTGCCGGTGAGTCTGGTGCGCGGCGGCTTCTTCACTGGCAAGGATTTGCCGTCGAGGCAGGCCGCGATCGAATCGAACCAGGCTGCCCTGCGTGAAGCGGAGGCGCTTGGTTTGCCGATGATCGTGCTGGTCTGCGGAGCTACCCTCGGCCAGACGCCGGAAGAGAATCTTGATCAGATCCGCGATGGCATCATGGCGCTGTTGCCGCAGGCGGAGAGTGCGGGCATCAAGCTGGCGATCGAGCCGCTGCATCCGATGTATGCCGGGGATCGCTCGGGCGTTGCTTCGATGCGCGATGCAAACGAACTCGCGGAGTCGATCAGTCATCCTTTGGTCGGCGTGGCGCTCGATGTCTTTCACGTCTGGTGGGAAAGCGGGCTAGAAGCTCAGATCCGGCGCTGTGCGGATGCGAAGCGGCTCTTCGCCTTCCATGTCTGCGAATTCAAGCCGGACTTCGATCACGTCCTGCTCGACCGCGGTCTGCCTGGCGAGGGCGTGAATGCATCTGTGCGGATCGCAAAGATGGTCCGTGCCAGCGGCTTCGACGGCCTTACCGAAGTGGAGATTTTCTCCCGCAAATACTGGTCCGAGAACCAGCATGACTTTCTCGAAAAGATCATCGCGAGCTGCGCGGATCTCTAACAAAAGCAACGAGGGGCTCCTTTCACGCCCCTTCCTTTCCAAGAACCACCCAAGGCATTCCACCTACATGAAGACCCGCAAGCTCGGCATCATCCTCAATGGCGTTACGGGACGCATGGGCACCAACCAGCACCTCGTGCGCTCCATCCTCGCGATCCGCGAGCAGGGCGGCGTGGTCTGCGGTGACACGCTCGTCATCCCTGACCCCATCCTGACCGGGCGCAACGAAGACAAGATCCGCGGCCTCGCGACGAAGTATGGCGTCGAGCGCTTTACCACGGATCTGGATGCCGCCTTGGCCGATCCCTACAACGAGATCTTCTTCGATGCCTCGGGCACGCCGTATCGTATCGGCTTCCTTGAGAAGGCGATCGCCGCGGGCAAGCACGTCTATTGCGAGAAGCCGACGGCCGTTTCTTTCTCCGAGGCGCTGCGCATCGCGGAGGTGGCCGAGAAGGCAGGCGTGAAGAACGGAGCGGTGCAGGACAAGCTCTGGCTGCCTGGTCTGCGGAAATACCAGCTTCTCAAGGAGCAGGGCTTCTTCGGGAAGATCCTCAGTGTGCGCGGCGAGTTCGGCTACTGGGTCTTCACCGGTGAATATGAAGGCCAGCCAATCCAGCGCCCGAGCTGGAACTACCGCGAGGAAGATGGAGGGGGCATGATCGTGGACATGCACTGCCACTGGCGCTACGTGATCGACAATCTCTTCGGGAACGTCACCCGCGTATTCTGCAAGGCGGCTACCCATATCGAGGAACGCTTCGACGAAAGCGGTAAGCCCTTCAAGTGCACCGCAGACGATTCGGCATATGCGATCTTTGAGACCGACACTGGCATCACCTGCCAGTTCAATTCCTCATGGAACGTCCGCGTCCGCCGCGATGACCTGCTGACCCTGCAAGTGGATGGCGTGAAAGGCTCTGCCATTGTCGGCCTGCGCAAATGCTGGGCGCAGCATGAGAGTGTCACGCCGCGGCCGGTGTGGAATCCCGACATCGACAGCCCGATCAACTACTATGACCGTTGGACCGAGGTGCCGGACCAACTCGCCTTCGACAATGCCTTCAAGATCCAGTGGGAACTCTTCCTGAAGCATGTCGTGAATGACGAACCTTTCCGCTGGACCCTCCGCGAAGGCGCGAAGGGTGTGCAGCTCGCGGAACTCAGCTGGGAGTCCCACAAGAAGGGCTGCTGGGTGGACGTGCCCGCTATCGGGTGAGCCGGTATTTCAAGATCTTCCTCGCGTAACCCAAGCGATCCGGAATAGTGCGTTTCGGATCGCGAACCGGTTTGTAAAAGCGCTTTCCAGTCTTGCCTTAATGCATGTTAGAGCGCTTCGGGTATATGCAGGGTATGAATAATGGGCGGGTGAAAGAGAAGTTTGTGACAATGTTATGCGTATTTGGTGTTAGATGATATTTTGATTTACTTTATAAGCGTCGGCGGTGTTTTTGGCGGCGACTGCCCTCGTTATGAAATTATCCCACCCCCTCTGTTCGGTGGCGGTATTTGCCGCTGCTTTGTCTCCGCTTCACTCGGCCACTTTTGTTACTCCCAGCCTTGCCCCACTTGAGGGAAGCAGTTGGGCAAGTGGGACTGTCCGTGTCGATTTCGGTCCCGGCCACGGCATGGGTACCATCCAAGTGACGAGTTTCGGCGGCGGTTCCGGCGAATTCTTCCCGACCAATCCCGAATCTTTTGGGGGCCTCGGCTACTCGGTCACGGATACGACCCTGAGTAATGGCGATACCCTGCATCTGGATTCGGCCATTGTCTTCTCTCCTCACAATGCCAGCGCTGCCAGCGGTGGATTGTCCGGCTTTAGTATTACCTTCACTTTGGATAGCGGGACCTTCGCGATCGGTGATGTCTTTGGCGCTGGAAGCTTGGACTATCGTTCGGGGAATAACCGCCACACCTATTTCCAACCGGGGTCATCCTTTGGCGGTGTCGAATCCGGGACAATTCCCGTTCCAGCGGATGGTAGTGCCTCCTTGCTGCCGGTTGCGGGCACCGAAGGTCTGGCCAATGGGCCGCTTTACACGGCGACAGGTGGAACTTCCGAGTTGCCCTTGGTCGTGTCCGGATTCGGCTTCTTCAGGCTCACGGAGAACACGAACTCTTTCACAACCTATTTCACCAGCACCGGAAGTCCCCAAGGTGTCGCGCTCACATTTGCGGTACCGGAGCCAAGCGGTGCTCTCCTCGGTTCGGTCGGTGGCGTCATGTTGCTCCTTCGTCGCCGCAAGAGATCGGCCCGCTAAAGATCGTCCTTCGGTGTCGTCCGCACACCCGCTGTGCGGGCGAGCCTCACCATTTCACTTCAAGCCCGCGAGGAACTCGAGGAGGTCCCGGAGTTCCGCGGGCTTGAGGATCTCACCCATCGGCGGCATCGCGCTGATCGGTGTGGTCTTGCTGGCGATGTCAGCCAGCGGCACCTCCAGCTTCTTGCCATCCGGCAGGGCGAGGAGCAGCTTCCCGTCCTTCACTTCCACGAAGGCTCCCGCCACGGTGCTGCCATCCTTCTTCGTCGCGGTCATGTTTCCATAGCCCGGGGCGATGTCTCCCTGTGGATCGACCAAGGCCTTGAGCAAATGTTCCCGACCCTTGCTGCCGATCTTGGCCAAGGGCGGGCCGACATTCGAGCCCTCCTCACCGATGCGATGGCAAGCGGTGCAATTGGCGGCGAGGTTCTCCTCGAAGATCCGCTTGCCCGTAGCAGCGTTACCTCCTTGGAGAACGTAGCTCCATTTCTCCAGCGGTTCCTTGCTGGCAAGTGTCGCTAGGACTTCATGTACGCTGTCGAGTTGCTGTGCTGAAGCGCTTTCGATGACCTCCAGCTGGATTGCGGGATCAAGCTTGCCCGCAGAGAGATCGGTCAGGAGCGAATCGAGGGTGGATTTGGAATTGCGCAGCGAAGCCAGCAGGCGCACCGCGGCCTGGCGTTCCGCAAGGTCGCTAGACTTCATTCCTGTCTCCCGGATGTAGGCGAGGACCGCTTCGGGAGATTGGGCCCGGAGTTGCGTGGCCGCTTCAGTGCGCAGGGCGGGAAGCTTGTCCTTCAAGGCTGCCTCCGCGGCTTGCGGCCATTCGGCGGCCTTGCTGTTGTTCAAATGCCGGAGAGCCGCGATGCGAAGCGCCGGATCGCGCCCCGGATCCAGCACTTGCTTGGCGAGTTGGGCAGGATCTTCTTTGACGCCCAAGGCATCCAGTGCCGCGGCGACGGCCTTCGAGAGCTGCGAATCCTGTGCGAAGGGGGTGAGTAGTCCGGCAATCTTCGCCGCCAGCGTCGGCTCGATCTTCAATGGCTTGAGCGGGTCGTGATGGCCATCCACGGGATCGAGAGGCTCGTCCGAGTTCACGCTGGCAAGCGCTTCCAAGGCGACCTGGCGCAGGGGGAGTGGACGTGAGGAATTGGCGGCGAAGTTGGCGATCCGGAGCAGGGATTTCTCGTCTCCAATCCGACGGTTCGTGGTGATCGAGCGGCGGAGTGCCGATTCACGGGAGCCGGGCTGATCTTCCAGAAGTTCGGCCAAGGCGTCGGAGAGCGGCAGGACCTGCGGTTCACCGTAGAGAGCGCGGGCTGCTTCTGCGACAACTGCTGGATCTGCATCCGACAGCAGGGATTCCGCCATTTGGCGCAGAGCGGGTGAGGGAGCCTGGTTCGTGGATCCGCGTTGGATTCTCAAGGCGTCTTGGAAATAGTTTCTAAGTCCAACGATCGCCGCGAGCCTTACGGCAGGAGATGGATGGCTGGCAGCGCGCTGCCAAGTGCCTGCCGCAGCGCAATGAAGCGCGAAAGCCCCTGCATGCTGCAGGTAGGCATCCTTCCCGGCGTTCTTCTCAAGCATCGCCAGCACTCCATCGAGCTGTGCCTTGTCCTTCGCCTTGCCCACTGCCATCGCCGCGAGGAAACGAACGCGCGCGGAATCATCGGCGAGCAAGGGCCCAAAGCTCGCGGGCAACTTGCCACCGCACTCTCCGGCCCACTTGGCTGCCTGTCCGCGGAGTTCCGCGTCCTTGTTAGATGACAAGGTGGCAAACAACACCTCATCGAACTGTCCGCCCTGCGAAAGGCCCCACAGCGCATGGATCCGTGCCAACTGCGCCGCGTTATCCGAAGCCGCGATCTTCCTCAGTCCGTCCCATTGCTTCCGTGTGACAAGTTCCCACTGGGCATCCAGGCGCACGCGCTGATCGGCGTGTCCGAGTCGCGTGAGCAGATCCTCCACACTCGCTTTCGCCGTGCCTTCCTTCAGCAGCTCAGCGACTTCCTTTCTGATCTCGCTACCTGCTTCCTTGGGGTCATCGATCTTCCAAACCGCACCCTTTTCCTTGAGCGGATAGCCACCTTGCCAATCCGCCACGTAGAGTGCGCCATCGGGCCCGAAGTTGCAGCCCACGAAGGGCGTGCCGCTGGCCATCAGGTGATCACCGGTCATCTTGTAGGCCGCACCATCCGGCTCCAGCTTGAAGGCATTGATCTTCCCGGCGGGGAATTGGGTGAGAAAGAAGTGACCGCGATAGCGCTCGTTCAGTGCGGTCCCGGGATTGTGGGCAAAGCCGCTCGGGCCGTCGAGGTAGAGCGAAAGAGGGGGGAGGATCGAGGCCGGGCGATCCGGGCCATCAGGGAAGGCGATGCGCTCTGCCATCCACGGATTATATTTCCCCGCGCGGTATTGGTAGAAGCAGCGCCAACCGGTATCGGAACCCTCCACAATGTAGAGCAGGCGCTCCTTCTCGCCGGATTGGTCCGAGTCGTTGTCCACGCCGAAAATGTTCCCGTAATCGTCGAAGGCGATCTGTTGGACATTCCGCAGGCCGCGGGCGAAAACCTCGAACCCGCTGCCATCCGGATTGCAGCGCAGCAGCGCCCCCTCATGCGGATAGAGCCAACGGGTGCCCCCGCTGGTCACGTTCGTGCCCTTGTCACCGATGGTCCAGTAGAGCTTCCCGTCCGGTCCGAAGATGAGGCCGTGCATGTCGTGGCCCGCGTAGTTGATGTGCACGCCGAAGCCACTGGCGATTGCCTCGCGCTCGTCGGCTTTTCCATCGCCATCGCTGTCACGAAGCTTCCAGACATCGGGCGCGATGGTTGCGTAGACATCGCCATTCCGCGCCAGTACCCCCGCCGCAATTCCGGTGACCTCGGTATTGAAGCCTTCCGCGAAGAGGGTGGCGCTGTCCGCCACCCCATCCTGATCGGTATCCGCCAGCTTGTGGATCTTCTCGGTGTGGACGGTGAGATCCTGCCAATCGATCTTCCCGTCGCCGTTGTGGTCCTTCAGCGAGGGATGCTTCCGGAAGCGCTCGCTGGTGATGTTCTTCCGGAAGAAGGCCCGCTTGTCCTCGATCGAGCTGTGTGAAAGGTCGTCCGGAATCCACCAGGTGACCTCGCGAATATCCAGATCCGCCACCTTCCGGCGGGTGGTCTCGGTGACGTAGACCGAACCATCATTGTCCACCGCCACGGCGACGGGATTCATGAACATCGGCTCGCGCGCCACGAGGGAGCGGACGAGGCCGTTCTCACAAGGATAGCTTTCGGCAGGGCCGGAGAGCGAGATTCCGGGAAAGAGGAGGAAGAGGAGCGGGAAACGCGGGATCCGGACCATGTGCTTCCCTCTACGGAGACCCGACCGCGGCGGTTTTCAATCCGGAAACTCACCGCTTCGGGGGAGATGAGGCCTTCTACCCATTCCGGCGTGCCCTGCGGCACTTTGAGCTAGGGTGATTGCCCGGCGGAGCCTCGCACTAGAGGAGCCCGATCTTCAATCCCGCCGCGTCAGCTCGACGAACACATCCTCCAGCGTGGCGTCCTTTCGATACAGGCTGCGCATTGGCCAGCCGTATTGGGAGACCAGTTCATGGATCCGCTCGCGGGCATCGGTGCCGGAATCGACCAGAATCTCATAGTGGGTCCAGTCTTCGGCCAGCTTTTCAGAGGTGACCCGCTTTACGTGGTCCAGCCGTTGCAGGGCGGGGGAGATCACATCGGTGTCGCCCTGGACTTCCACATGCACCCGACCGGCGGCGCGCATTCCTGCAACCAGGTTTTGCGGGGTGTCCTGGGCCTTGATCTGGCCGCCATCGATGATGATGACCCGGCCGCAGGTCATTTCGACCTCGTGGAGGATGTGGGTGGAAAGCAGGATGGTGTGCTTCTCGGAGAGCTTCTTGATTAGGTCTCGGATCTGGCGGATCTGATTGGGATCCAGTCCGTTAGTCGGTTCGTCCAAGATCAGGAGCTGCGGCTCGTGGACGAGGGCATCGGCCAAGCCCACGCGCTGGCGGTAGCCCTTGGAGAGCACCTTGATCATCTTGCGGCGGACACCTTCAAGGCCGCAGGTCTCGATCACCTCGTTCACGCGGCGTCGGGCGTCGCTGCCGGAGAGACCTTTCAGGTTGGCGCGGAATTTCAGGTACTCCCGCACCCGCATGTCGTCATAGAGTGGCACGTTTTCCGGCATGTAGCCGATGCAGCGGCGCGCTTCGAGGGACTGGCGGAAGATGTCGTAGCCTGCGATCGTGGCGCTCCCGGAGGTCGGCGGCAGGTAACCGGTGAGCATCCGCAGGGTCGTTGTCTTTCCTGCGCCGTTCGGCCCGAGGAAGCCGACGATTTCGCCCCGTTCGACGTTGAAATCGATGCCGCGCACCGCTTGGTGGCGGGCGAAGCTCTTGGTCAGGTTCCGGACTTCGATCATGGAAAGGGATAAGGAGCAGGATTTCCCCGGAAAAACCGGCCTTGTGCGTTGACGCGTCGGGGACGGCCTCTTACCTAAGCGCTGCGCGCGAGGGGCCAAGCGGGAATTTCCGCGATCTCCCGCCGGCACCCGAAATTACCGCTCATGAAATCGTCGGTTTCCGCCCGCTTCAATGCGGACTTGCTGGAGGAACAATACGCGCTGTGGTGCGCGGATTCCCGCTCGGTCGACCCCACTTGGGCGGCCTTTTTTGAAGGCTTCGAACTGGGGGTGGCTCAGACCAAGCCCCGGGGCGGTGCCGGAGAGAGCGCCCCCGTCGCCCAGGCCGCAGCCGCTCCCGCGGCCACCGAGGCCGACCAGACCTTCTACGGGAAGGTCGTGAGCCTTGTTTATAATTTTCGCACGCTGGGCCACACCCAGGCGTCGATCAACCCGCTCAGCGGCCCGGAGCGCAATCCGCGCCTGAGCCCGGAGCAATTCGGTTTTACCGAAGCCGACCTCGAAAAGGAGGCCTCCAACCCGCTTTTCCGCGACGGCTCGAAGATGAAGCTGCGCGACATGCTGGCCGCGCTGGAAGCCACCTACTCCGGCTTCATTGGCTTCGAATTCACGCATATCCATAATACCACGGTGCGCCATTGGGTGCGCCGCCACATCGAGCAGCACGCCCTCCGCGAGGCCGATCCGGCCGACCGCAAGGTCCGTGCCCTTGGCTGGCTGATCGAGGCGGACAGCTTCGAGAATTTCCTTGGTAAGAAGTTCCTCGGCGAGAAGCGCTTCTCGCTGGAGGGCGGTGAAGGCGCGATGGTGGTCCTGAATGCGATTCTCGAGAAGTGTCCGTCCGCGGGCGTGCTGGAGATCGAGATGGGCATGGCCCACCGCGGTCGCCTCAATGTGCTGGCGAACTTCGTCCGCAAGTCGCTGACTACCATTCTTTATGAGTTCACGCCGAATTACATGCCCGACCTCGTGGCGGGCGATGGCGACGTGAAATATCACCTCGGTTACGAGAGCGTCCGCGAACTGCCCGATGGCAAGGTGCGCGTGAGCCTGGCCGCCAACCCGAGCCACCTCGAAGCCGTGAACGCGGTGGTCGAGGGCAAGGCCCGCGCCCGCCAGCGCCTGATCGGCGATGACGGCGTGAAGACCGACCGCAAGCGCGTGCTGCCGATCCTCCTTCACGGGGACGCCGCCTTCGCCGGCCAAGGTTCCGTGGCTGAAGTGCTCAACCTTTCCCAGCTTCCCGGCTACCGCACGGGCGGCACGATCCACCTGATCGTCAACAACCAGATCGGCTTCACCACGATGCCGGCTGACGCCCGCTCCTCCGCTTACGCGACGGACGTGGCGAAGATGATCGAGGCCCCGATCCTGCACGTGAACGGTGAGGAGCCGATGGAACTCTACTGGGCGGCGCAGTTCGCCCTCGAGTTCCGCCAGAAGTTCGGCCGCGATGTGGTGATCGACATGTATTGCTACCGCCGCCAGGGCCACAACGAGACCGACCAGGCCGCGTTTACCCAGCCGCACATCTACAAGCTGATCCAGAGCCGCGAGACGATCGGCCAGATCTACAAGAAGCAACTCGTCTCCGAAGGCGTGCTGACTCAGGCCCAGGCCGACCAGATCGAGAAGGACATCTGGGACAAGTTCGAAGCGGGCCACGCCAAGATGCTGGAACTCCAGGCCACCGGCGAGCGTAGCGCTTTCAGCGGCTCGACTGCGGTGGAGCAGGTGGAATACAACCATGCCCCGGTCCGCACCGGTATCTCGAAGGATCTTCTCCAACACGTCGGCAAGGTGCTCACCACCGTGCCGGAAGGTTTCAACCTTCACCCGACGCTGGCCAAGCGCTTCATCCCGCGCCGTGAGGAAGCTCTGCAGAATGGTGGTCCGATCGATTGGGCCTTCGCCGAGTCCCTCGCATGGGGCGCCCTGCTTTCCGAAGGTCATCAGGTCCGCCTGTCCGGCCAGGACTGCCGCCGCGGCACCTTCTCGCAGCGCCACGCGGTGTTCTACGATTCCGAGAGCCGCGACCGCTACATCCCGCTTGAGCACGTGAGCGAGAAGCAGGCGAAGTTCTGCGTCTACAACTCGCTGCTCTCCGAGTTCGCGGTGCTGGGCTTCGACTACGGCTACTCGATCGGTGCTCCAAACATGCTGACCCTTTGGGAAGCGCAGTTCGGTGACTTCTCGAACGGTGCCCAGGTCATCATCGACCAGTTCATCGCCTCCGCGGAATCGAAGTGGCAGACGCCGACCGACCTGGTCCTCTTGCTGCCGCACGGCTACGAAGGCATGGGTCCGGAGCACTCCAGCGCCCGTCTGGAGCGCTTCCTGCAGCTTTGCGCGGACAAGAACATGATCGTCGGCAACTTCACCACGCCGGCCCAGTACTTCCACGCGCTGCGCCGCCAGAAGATGCGTCCTTTCCGGAAGCCGCTGGTGCTGATGACGCCGAAGAGCCTGCTGACCCGTCCGGAAGCCGTTTCCTCCGAGGCGGATTTCCTCGAAGGTTCCTGCTTCCAGGAAGCACTGCCGGATCCGATCCACTTCGAAGATCCGAAGTCGGTCGAGCGCATCATCTTCTGCACCGGCAAGGTCTTCTACGATCTCGCCGCCTACCGTCAGGAGCACGACATCAAGAACACGGCGATCATCCGTATCGAACAGCTCTATCCCTTCCACGATGAGCTGGTGAGTGCCTTGGCCAGCCAGTATCCGGCCGCGAAGAACTTCGTCTGGTGTCAGGAAGAGCCGCTCAACATGGGTGCTTGGTCCTACATCTTCCCGCGCTTGGAGAAGGCGCTCGGCCAGAAGGTCCGCTACGCCGGCCGCGACCGTGCTTCCAGCCCGGCTGCAGGTTCGAAGGCGCAGAGCTACAAGGAGGCGAAGTCCTTCCAGGAAGCCGCCTTCAAAATCTGATCCCTCGTCCGCCGGTCCCTAAAAATTCCTGATCCGTCATCCGTCATTTCCTCTCCGCATGTCTCTCGAAGTCAAAGTACCCGCCGCCGGTGAATCCATCACCTCCGCCAACGTGGCCCGTTGGCACAAGAAGGAAGGTGAAAGCGTCCGCAAGGGCGAAGTCCTGGTGACGCTGGAAACCGACAAGGTTTCCAGCGAGCTCGAAGCCTCCGCTGATGGCACCCTGCACATCATCGTCGGGGAAGGCGAGGAAGTGGCGATCGGCACCGTGATCGCTAGCATCGAGGAGGGTGCCGCTTCGGCTGCACCTGCCGCTGCAGCTTCGGCTCCCGCCGCCGCTCCTGTTGCTGCCTCCGCGCCGAGCGGTCAGGTGATCGACGTGAAGGTACCCGCCGCCGGTGAGTCCATCACCTCCGCCAACGTGGCCCGTTGGCACAAGGGCGATGGCGCTGCCGTGAACAAGGGTGACGTGTTGGTGACCCTGGAGACCGACAAGGTTTCCAGCGAGCTTGAGGCTGACGCCTCCGGCACGCTCAAGATCGTGGTCGCGGAAGGTAATGAGGTGTCGATTGGCACCGTGATCGCACAGATCACTGTGGGTGCTGGTGCTCCTGTGGCAGCGCCGGCTCCTGCTGCCGCGGCAACGCCCGCGCCTGCTCAGGCAACCGCCCCGGCTCCTGCCGCTGCTGCTCCCGCTCCGACAGAGGCCGCGAAGCCCAAGCCGGACTTCACCGCGCTGTCCGCTCCGGCTCCGCGCGAGACTGCTTCCGCCGAAGTTTCCAACGGCCGCACCACCCGCAAGAAGATGAGCATGCTGCGCCGCAAGATCGCGACGCATCTCGTCAATGCCCAGCAGACCGCTGCGATCCTGACGACCTTCAACGAGGCCGACATGACCGCGGTGATGGACCTGCGCAAGGCGGTCCAGGAAGACTTCCTGAAGAAGCACGGCGTGAAGCTCGGCTTCATGTCCTTCTTCGTGAAGGCCGTGGTGCAGGCGCTGAAGGACGTGCCACAGGTGAACGGCATGATCGACGGCCAGGACATCGTGCAGAACCACTTCTACGACATCGGCGTGGCCATTGGCACCGAGAAGGGACTGATCGTCCCGGTGATCCGTGATGCCGACAAGAAGAGCTTCGCTCAGATCGAGCAGGACATCATCGACTACGCAAAGAAGGCGAAGGAAGGGAAGATCGGCATCGAAGACCTGCAAGGCGGTGTTTACACGATCTCGAACGGCGGCACCTACGGTTCGCTGCTCAGCACCCCGATCCTCAACCCGCCCCAGAGCGGTATCCTCGGCATGCACACCATCCAGCAGCGCCCCGTGGCCTTGAACGGTCAGGTGGTGATTCGCCCGATGATGTATCTCGCCATGAGCTACGACCACCGCTTGGTGGACGGCAAGGAAGCGGTGACCTTCCTGATCCGCATCAAGGACTGCATCGAGAACCCGACGCGCCTGATGCTGGAGATGTAATCCCCGCCAAGCTTGGCTGATTTCAAAGCGGTGTCATCCGGAAGGGTGGCACCGCTTTTTCATTCTCAAAGGTTAGGGGCGGAGGCCTTCGCCCGGCCGATGGGCAAGGCCTAACAGCAAAGACAGCTCGTCGACGAACTTCACTTCTGCTCTACCTTCACTTCCCATAGCGGGGCGGAGGTAAAGCGGAAGACCCGCTCGTGTGTTGCTTCGCAGACGAGCTTCACGGAGAAGGCTCCTTCATCCTTCGGGTCCACGACGCCGCGATGGACAACCGAGGATTGCAAGGTTCCGAAATGCTGGCTTCCACGCCAGAGCAGCTTCGGCTCTTTGGGATCGTTACGATCGATCACGAAAATATCGCACCAGATCACCGGGCTAGGGCCGGCATTGCCGTCTCCACTAAGACGAAGGGACAGCTGGGCCGCGACCAAGGCGCGACCCCCATCGGGAAAGCGACGCTCCTCCGCGAAGACCACAGGGAATTCGCTGGTCTCATCGGGGAACAACGCCTTGCGCAAGGCGATCCATTCCGAAGACGGGGCAAGTGCGTAGACCTTCGACCCGAGGTGTTGGTCCGGGCCCAGCTTCTTGTAGCTGGATCCCTCGGGAATGCCTGCGTTCCGGTAGAAGACGATCTCTCCCGGCGGCACCAGCGGTACTGTGGCTTCTCCATGGGCACCTAGGCTAAGGGCGAAGACCCAGACACTGAGAATAACAGGCAAGCGGATCATGGCTGAGAAATCCGGATTGGTTTCAGGCGATCCCATGAAGCTATCCCATCGCGATTGTCACGGCGAGGGAATTTAGCCCCCGTTTTGGAAGCTCTTCCCAAACCTCGTGGAGGAATAGGCGCTAACATAGCCGGCCTGTCGGCTTCTGAAGCTTGCGGACTTCAGGGGAGAATACGAAAAGCCGATGGCGTCCTACCTCGGCAGCGTGTCCAGCAGCAGCTTCTTCAACTTGTCCCAGCGGATCGGGTTCCCTTCGAGAAAGGATGAGCGCGCGGCGACCACGGAAATGCTGCCGAACCCAGAGGTAAACTCCTCCCTAAGCGCCGCGGAAAGCCCGTAGTTCGGATCAGTTACGGTCAGGATGCGGAGTTCCGGAGCCGCGGTCCGCAGGGCATCCGCCCATTTTCTAACAAATGCAGACTCGATCTCTCTCGAAGGATCGAAGACTAGCTCGATCGCTCCCATGTCCGCGCTGTCTTCCGTGCGGATGGAGAGATGAAGTGCCTGCCCCTCCTTGGCTTTCTCTTCACGGATGCGCTGCTTCAGCAAGTTGAGGTGGGCGTGGTGGTGGCGTTCGTCGAGCTTGCGCT
Source organism: Luteolibacter luteus (assembly GCF_012913485.1). Lineage (GTDB taxonomy): Bacteria > Verrucomicrobiota > Verrucomicrobiia > Verrucomicrobiales > Akkermansiaceae > Haloferula > Haloferula lutea. The sequence goes on from NZ_CP051774.1 coordinate 5,499,793, forward strand.
GCTGGTCCTCGGTGAGTCGTTTGGAAAAACGGCTGAAGCGTTCCGGGTCATCCGGTCGCCGGGAGAAATCCACGAGGAGCTTGGTCACATCACCGTGGGCGAGCAAGGTCCGCAGCTTGGTGGCGAAGGCCTGCGCGAGGTTCAGTGCCCCCGGCGACCAGCCTTCCGCCGTGAGGGTTTCCTCGTGGCCCTTGAAGAGCTCCTTGTGCCATTCGGGAACGGCGCAGGTGGCAGGCTCGCAGGAAAGGATGAACATCGCCGGATATTAAACCCCGAACCCCCGCCATGTCGAATCCCGCTTGCCGGTGCCGTGGATTTCCCGCCTCAGAACGCCGTTCCGATCGCGAAATGCCACACGCCCGATGGGTCGCCAGCGTCTTGTGTCAGGCTGTGGCCATACTCTAGGCGGATGGGGCCGACGGGCAGGTCGATCCGGAGGCCGAGGCCGACCGCGATCTCCGGGGAATCGAAGCTGAAGCCGTCATTGACCGCGGAGAGATGGCCGGCATCGACAAAGCCGACGCCCTTCATCGGGCCGAAGAGCGTGTGGACATATTCCACATTCGCCACCCAGTAGGTCTCGCCGCCGAGCGGGTCATTGCTCCGGGAGCGCGGGCCCAGTTCGTTGAATCGGAAAGACCGCACCGTGTCCGCGCCGCCTGTGAAGAGCCGCAGGTCGATCGGGAATTCGTCCACGCCGGAGGAGGGGAAAAGCATCCCGATTCGAGCCGCGACATTGACCTGGCTCTTCTTCGGCACGACGGGAATGTAGCCTGCGCCGAGCGTCTCGAACTTCACGTAGTTCGAATTGCTATCCGCCGCGATGAAGCCCGCCTCAAGCAGTGCATTCAAGTGGTAGCCGCTCGTCGGAGAGACCGGGTCGTCACGGCGGTCGTAGCCCACGTCCGCCCGGATGTAGTTGTGAGTGTAGACGGTCTCGCCCAGTTGATCGCGGGGGATGCCGTTGCTATCCACGTTCACGATCGCGGTGCCGATGATCACGCTGGCGTCGATGTGTTCGCCAAGGTCATCGCGGGAGAACTCCGCGGAGAAGCCCGTTTCGAACTTGTCATAGCCTTCCAGCGAGCGGGTCACCGAATACAGCCGGAGGCCGAGGTAGGTGTCCGTATCGAAAAGCCAGGGATCGGAAAGCCGGATATCGCCGAGGAAACCCCGCGAGCTGGCTTCCAAGCCGACACCGAAGTTCCACAAGTTCCCGAAGAGATTCCGGTCGTGATACTTCACACCGATGATCCCCCCTTCATAGCTGCCGAAGCCGCCATAAACGGAGGCACCCTTCGCCTTTCCCTCCACCATCTGCAAGGTGGCATCGAGATTGCCGTCGGCATCGGTGGTGTTCTCCACGCGCACGGAAGAGAATGCCCCCGTCGCGAGGATCTTCTTCAGACGCTTGTCGAATTCCTCCGCATCGAACCAATCGCCGCGCAGGTCCTCGAATCGCGCGGTCACCCGGTCGACCTTCGTCTTCTGGGTTCCTTTCACGATCACCTGATCGAGTTTCTGGCGGGTGCCAAACTTGATGATGAAACGCGGTGTCAGCGTGGCATTGGCCAGCGACGTGTCGCTCAAGATACGGTTCATCTTGAAGGTCTCGAGCGGATAACCGGTCGCCCGGAAGATGCTCTCCACCTCGCTCCGCAGCGTGGTCAGCAGGTCGGTATTCGCCACCTTGCCGACGTGCGGCGCGGTTTTCGCCCGCAGGCTCGCCATCAACTCATCCGGAGCTCCGTCGAAGCGCGGCTCACCGAGGTGGTGGAGCTTGCCCGGAGTGATCCGGATCACGAAGGTCATCTCCGCAGTGCCCGGTGCGATTCCTTCCTTCTCGACCTTCGCCTCGGCACGCCAGTAGCCGCGCGAGCGGAAATCGGCAGTCAGCAGCGAGAGTCCTTCGGCGACATCGCTTTCCTTGAACGGCGGCTCTTGGCCGGGCCGCAACACCCGTTCCTGTCCGGGCAGCTTGAAGAGCTTCGAAAGGCGGACCTGCTCCTCTTCCTCGAATCCCGGCACATAGACCGAGCCGATCGAAAGCCGCTGGCCTTCATTCACCACCAGGCGGATCGTGTTGCCGGAGATCACCGGTTTCACATCCGGATTCTGAAAGCCCTGGCGCTTCATCAGGGACTCCAGGAGGAAGGCGGCATCGCTCGCGCGGGAGACACTCGGCGGCTTGTTCTTCACGTGGACCAGCCTGTCTCCCAGCAGGTCCAGCACTTCGCTCTCCTTCATGGAGCTCATGCCTTCCACGCGGATATCCGCCGCGGAGAGGAGGGCCGGAGACAGGAGACTTGAAGACAGTAGGCAAAAGACCGGAGAAAGCAGGGTTCCGGTCTTCGGTCGGTGGTCTGACAATCTTTTGTCTCTCTTCATTTGAAGCGGATCACGAAGGCGCCGAGGACGCGGGTGTTGCTCTGCTTGTCCACGGACCCGCTGACAAACCAGCGGTCATGCAGCTCGATCGTGGCGGAATTCAAGCGCTTGCCGGTGAGCGGATCATCCTCGCCGATGCGGACATCGACGCGATTGACCACTTCCATCACCTTTGCCACCTGCTCGGCAAAGGGCAGCCGGCCCTTCCGCCACTCTTCCACCAGAAGCTGGGCTGCTTTCATCGTGGCGGCTTGTCCTCCCTCAAGGCCATCCGAAGTCGTGCCGGTGGCCAGCAAGGTCATGATCTCGGACTCCGGCAGCGGCGGGTCGGAGGTCAGCGCGGTCTTCGGTGCATTCACCGGACCATAGAAGAAAACATTCACCTCATAACGGCCGATCGTCGAGGTGCCGCGGATGTTGAGCTCCGGATTCAGACCACCCGCGGGAGTGAATGTCACTGCCCCGTTGTCCACCCGCAGCGTGCTGAAGGGCAGGCGCGCCGTGGCATCGCCGACGATCGCATTTCCCTGCGGTTGGATATTTCCGAGCGTCCCGCCGAAGCGGACATCCGCCACTGCGGTGCCGTTCGCCAGGTTACCGCGTATAAGAAGCGGATCCCGCGTCCGGACCCGCACGTCCAGGGTCCAATTCCGGTAGGGCTCCGGGAGTTCGGCGGATTTTTCGTCGGGATCGATCGCGGGAAGCGAGGGGCGTGAGGGAGCGGTGAAAGGGACGCGCACCGGCAGGATCTCGAAGTCGCGATAATACAGGCTATCCACAATCTCTACCGTGCCCGAAATGCCGGCCTGCTGGAGATCGCCGCGGATATCGAGATTGGCATCGGCACGGACGATCATTGATTCGTCCCTCTTGAGTGGCAGAGACACCCCGCGCAGGGAATAGTCCAAGGTCGGTTTCGCGGCATCCGCCAGACTGGTCCTGCCGCTGCCAGTCAGCGTGCCGCCTCCCATTTCCATCGAGAGAAGATCCAGCCGGGCCTCCTTGCCCTCCAGCTTTACCAGCGCCTTGCCATTGGTGATCGGTGGCACCTCGGAGTCCTTCAAGGCAAAGGCGGCGTCGGCGAGCCGTAGCTCACCGGCAAGTTCGGGAGATCCCACCTTGCCGCCGACGCTGACGAAGCCTTCGAGATTGCCCGCCAGCGTCTGAGCATTCGGCACCATCTTCTGGAAGATACCGAGCTCTAGCCTCGGGATATTCGCGCGGGCTTGGATCGGTTCTTCCAGGACCATGCCGGGATTCTCCGCCCACTCGCCGGGCTTGAAGGGCATCTTTCCGGAAAGCGTCACCGCCGGGTACGATGCGGGCCGTAATTCGCCCTGTAGCACCAGGTTTCCATCCGCCCCGTCCAAGCTCAGTGTGGCATCGGTCACGGGCACATCCGGCTGGTCAGGAACGGTGAGACCCTTCAACTGCACTTCGAAATCGAGCTTCGGGGCAGCGGGCGTGCCGGTGATTACCAGATTCACGCGTCCGCTTCCGGAGGCGAGCGGCGACTTCTTTTCCGGCAGCCATGCGGCGAGGCGCGCATTGTCGATCCACTCGGACTCCAGGAAGACACTGATCGGCTCCGTCTGCTTGAGGAAAGCTTTCACATCACCGGGATTCTCCGGCACGGGGATCTCTGCGCGCCCGCCTACCAGACGGGTCTGGCCGTCCTTCCACTCGATCTTGGTGAGTTTCAGCAGTTTGTTCGCCAGCGCGGCTTCCGCTTCGATCGTCTGCCCATCGGAAATAGCGGTGAGGCTGCTGAGGTTCACCTCCTGCGGCCAGTTGTAGTCACCCTTGGTTCGCACGATCAGCGGCGGCACGTCCTTGCGAACCCACTCGAAAGAGGCCAGGTCGAAGGTTCCTTTATGAGGCTGTGCGGCGAAGCTGCCGCTGCCTTTCCAAGTTGCGGTGACATTCATCCCGGTGGGCAGGGTGACGCCGGCCGCGGCGGCCCACGGGGCCAGCTTCTCCGGCCGCAGGGCTTCGATGGTGGCGCTGCCCTCATAAAGCTTCGCCGTCAGATCGAGCGCGTAGATCGCACGCAGGCCATCGGTGCCCAGAGTGCCATTGAGCTTCCCATCCGGAGTCCACTTGACCTCGCCGGCAAGAGCCGGTGCCTCGGTCTCTGGAGCGAGCAGCCAGCGGGCGTCGGCCGAGCGGATGCCCTCCTTTCCTGAGTCCACCTTCGCATCGAGCGTCAGGGTGGAAGCGGGCAGGGGAGGGGCTTCGGCGGGCGCAAACTTGAAGCGCTCCTTCAGCGCCGAGAAGAGCGGCTGCACGCGCGGCACGGCGGCCTTCGCTGTCGCCTCGAAATCCGTCCATGCTCCATTCGCCAGATCGCGCCAGACGAGATTCGCTTCGCCGCTGACTTCGGAATCCAGAGCTGCCAAGGTCCATGTCGCCTTGCCATTGCTCCCATTCTTGCTGGCCTCCAGCTTGAGAGAGGGGACCTGCCAGTCTTCGTAGACGACATCGCTCACCTCGGCCTTGGCGCTGGCCTGCCATTGCTCGGGTGTCTTGTCGAAGCCGGCGAAATCCGCCTCGAAGGCGCGGACCGTGACCTCGGCGGGCAGGCCGAGCGCCAGGTTCTTCACTGCCTCATGCACCGGCAAAGGGTCGCCTTCCATCCGCAGCTTGGCGGAGTTCAGGGTGCCCTCAAGGATCAGGCGGGAATCCTCCACGTTGACAATCCCGGTTGCGGAGAGTCCTCCGCTCTCGGGCATGTTCAGCCGCAGTTCCCGCACGCCCAGTCGCGGGGTCAGGTCGAATTGATTTACCGAGAGCTCTTCCTCGGTCCAGTGGATGACCGTCTCTTGGGCGGCAAAGGCATAACCCTCCCCGGCGGCCAGCGCTCCGAGTTTCAGGCGGAAATCACTGCTGCCCGCCGCATGGGTGAAGCCGCTTGTGTCGAGAGTCACAAGGTTCTCTTCGCCCCGAACCAACCGGAAGCGGAAATCAGCCGCGCTCAGGTCCATCGGCAGCAGGATCCGGCGCACCTTCCGCAGGGTTTCCGGGAGACCATCGGGATCGAATGGCTTTTCCGGCTCATTCGGATCCTTTGGCGGAGCGGCGGCGAGGTCGATCACCGCATCGACGCTGCTAACGGCGACGCCTTCGATCTCCCCGCGAATGACCCGGCTGACCTTGTAGAGCGGGCCGGCAGAGCCGATCTCCAGCTTGCGGATCACTCCACCGCTCAGCTTCAGCTTCTCCACCCGGATGCCGCTCAAAAGGGTTCCCTTCAGCTCGAACTCGGCCTTCATGTCGGCCTTTTCGAGCGAATTTCTCAGCCCGATCCCGCCAAGCCAGCGCCATCCCGGGCCGTTCAGCCACGCGAGAGCGGCGATAAAAAGGAGGAATAGTACTCCCAGAACCTTCCTCCAGCGGCGTCGGCGCGGACGCTTCTTCTTCTCCTCGGTGACTTGCTCCTCGCTACTCATCGGTTTTCAAGCGCGCTCTTTCCTCGTTGCTGATGGCGTCCCGGTCAACGATTGCTCTTCCTGCGTGCCATTTCTCTAACTTTGCTTCAAGCTGGGACTATGCCTGATTCTCAAGCCGGACCTATATCCCGCCGCGACCAATGGCGCGAGATCATCTTTGAGGCGGAGACTCCCGCAGGCCGGCGCTTTGATACCATCTTGCTCTCGCTCATCGCCTTGAGCGTGCTGGCGGTGATTCTGGAAAGTGTCCCGGAGATTTCGGCGAAACACGGTCGCTTCCTGCATGCCTTGGAGTGGGGCTTCACCATCCTTTTCTCGATCGAGTTCATCGTCCGTCTCTGCGTGGTGCGGCATCCCATGCACTATGCCCGGAGTTTCTACGGATTGGTCGATCTCCTCTCGGTGTTGCCGAGCTACCTGATGCTCGTCATGCCCGGAATGCAGGCCCTTCAGGTAATCCGGGTGCTGCGCATGATGCGGATGTTCCGGATTTTCAAAATGGTGCGCCACGTGAATGGGGCGGAGCTGCTGCTTCACGCGCTTTACGCCAGCCGGGCAAAGGTGACCGTATTCTTCTCCTTCATGCTGGCCATCACCCTGATCGCAGGGACCCTGATGTACCTGATCGAGGGACCGGAAAGCGGCTTCACCAGCATCCCGACCTCCATTTACTGGGCGGTGGTCACGATCACCACCCTCGGTTTCGGGGACATCACCCCGAACTCGCCGCTGGGGCGGCTGCTGACGTCCGTGCTGGTCCTCACCGGCTACGCGATCATCGCAGTGCCCACGGGAATCGTCACTTCAGAGCTCTCCAAGCTGGGTGGGGATGACACTTCCGACGCCTGCCCTTCCTGCGGCGTCCACGGGCACCTGCCGGACGCCCGTTTTTGCCGGCGCTGCGGGGCTCCGATGGCCTGAGAAATCCCCGATTCCGCAAGGTCGGGACACCGCATCGTCAATACCTCGTGCCTACCCGCGGAGGAATCCTCAGCGATGTTCGGTCGGCAGGTTGACAAAGGGGGAGCGGCTTGACCAATGTGCGACCGCCGAGTTGTGCACAATGCCATCCCGGCAGACGAATCGTTTTCCCAAAGGCCCGAAAACCCGTGTTCTCTAACGAAGACTACTTGGCCGACCTGCTCGTGGAGGCAGGCGCGGTGTCACCCGATAGTGTCGATCAGGCCCGTCGCAAAGGCGGTTCCGTGATCGAAAAGTTGCTTAGCGATACCGATCTCTCGGAGAGCACGGTTGCCGCCGTTCTTGCCCAAAATGCCGGGATCGATGCGATCGATCTGGCGGAAATGGCGATTCCTCCCCAAGTGGCGGACCAAATCCCGGACGATATCGCCCGCCGCTACAAGGCGATCCCGGTCGCGGACGACGGCATCTATCTTACGGTCGCGGTCGCTGACCCTTTCAATTTCGAGACGATGGACAGCCTGCCCCACGTGCTGGGTCGGGAGGTGAACTTCGTCTGTGCGCCGGCGAATGCGGTGCAGATGTTCCTGAAGCAATTCTACGGGGCTACCGATTCGAGCTCGATGGACGTTACCGGCGGCCACGACGTGGAATCCTCCGATAGCGATGCCCCGATCATCCGCCTCGTCCAGAACATGCTGGTGGAGGGGATGAAGATCCGCTGCTCCGACATTCACATCGAGCCGCTGGAGACTTCCGTCCGGGTCCGCTACCGCATCGACGGCAAGCTGGTCGAGGTGGACAATCACCCGAAAAAACTGCTTCCCGCCATCGTCGCCCGTCTGAAGGTGATGAGCGGCACCATGTCGATCGCCGAAAAGCGCCTGCCGCAGGACGGACGTATCCAGGTGAAGGCCGGTGACAAGGAGGTCGACCTTCGTGTTTCCTCCGTGCCTTCGAACCACGGCGAATCGATCGTCATGCGTATTCTCGACAAGTCGGCCCTTGTGCTCGGCTTGCCGGAGCTTGGTTTCTTCTCGGATGACCAGGCGAACTTCGAGAACCTGATCGGCCTGCCGGACGGCATCATCCTGGTGACGGGCCCCACGGGTTCGGGTAAGACCACCACGCTCTACGCCTGTCTCAACGTCATCAACAAGCCGGACAAGAAGATCATCACCGTGGAAGACCCGGTGGAATACGAGCTTCCCGGCATCAACCAAGTGATGGTGAAGACGGACATCGGCATGACCTTCGCGGCGGCGCTCCGCGCCATGCTCCGTCAGGCGCCGAACATCATCATGATCGGGGAAATTCGTGACGCGGAGACGGCGAATATCGCCATCAACGCATCGCTCACCGGTCACTTGGTGCTTTCCACGCTCCACACGAACGACGCGCCTTCCGCCGTCGCCCGTCTCGCGGATATCGGCATCAAGCGCTTCCTGATCGCTTCGGCCGTCCGCGCCGTGCTCGCCCAGCGTTTGGTCCGCAAGCTTTGCCCGGTCTGCAAGCAGCCCCACGAGCTCACCGACAAGGAAGCACGTGCGCTCCGTTTCGACACCTCGCGTGGCGACAGCTCGCAGGTCATGGGCCCGAACGGTTGCGAAAAGTGCCGCCAGGGTGGCTACCGCGGTCGTCTCGGCCTCTTCGAGCTCTTCAAGATCGACGACGAGGTGCGCCACATGATCAACGAAAACCTGACATCCAGCCAGCTCCGCCGCCGTGCGCGCGAACTGGGGATGCGCACGCTCCGCGATGACGGTATCCGCAAGGTGCTCGCCGGTCTGACTTCCGCAGACGAAGTCATCCACGTGACGATGTCCGACTTCGATTGATCCGCGGACGCCCTACCCACCGAATTCTTATTTCCGATTCTTTAAAACCCGATCCATGGACAGTAACCAGATCGTAGAACTTTTTGTAAGCCGCGGACTGATCGACCGTTCGCTGGCGCAGGACATTCTCCACGAAGTGGACAACAGCGGCAAGGAAGCCGCCGAGATCCTCGCAGACTTCCAGGTCATCAATCACCGCGACGATGTCTGGCCGGTGGTGGCCTCCGAACTCGGTGCCCCGCTGGTGGAACTCCGCAACTGGACTCCGCCGGAGCAACTTCTTGCCCTGGTCCCGGCTGGTATGGCCCGTCTCCACGGTGCCTTGCCGGTAGCCTTCGATGCGGAAGGTCTGCACATCGCGCTGGTGGATCCGATGAATCCCCAGACCATCGAAGACCTGCGCTTCGCGCTCGGCCGCGAGGTGGTGCTGGCGATCGCGCCGGACTACCTGGTCGAGCAGAAGATCAACGAGTGCTACGGCGGGGAAGGAAAGGCAATGGAGGACATCCTCCAGCAGCTTGAGACCGGCGTGAACGCCAATCTCAGCGCCGCCGAACTGGAAGCCGAGGCGAACTCCGCTCCGATCATCCGCTACGTGGACCTGGTGCTCTTCCAGGCCATCAAGGAGCGCGCTTCGGACATTCACTTCGAGCCCTTCGAAAAGGAATTCAAGATCCGCTACCGCGTGGACGGTGCGCTCTACGAAATGGCCCCGCCGCCGGTGCACCTTTCCGTGGCGATCATTTCGCGCGTGAAGGTGATGTCGAACATGAACATTGCCGAGCGCCGCGTGCCGCAGGACGGTCGTATCGTGAAGCAGGTGGGTGACCGTCAGGTCGACATGCGTGTTTCGACCCTGCCGACGCAGTATGGTGAATCCGTGGTGCTTCGTGTTCTTGACCGCTCTTCAGTCAATCTCTCGCTGGAGAATCTCCACCTGCCGGATGCGATTTACGAATACATCTGCGACACGATCGAGAAGCCGAACGGCATCTTCATCGTCACCGGTCCAACCGGTGCAGGTAAGACGACCACGCTCTACGCCGCGCTGGCTCGGATCAATACCATCGACTCAAAGCTCCTGACCGCGGAAGACCCGGTCGAGTATGACATCGACGGCATCGTCCAGATCCCGGTGAACGAGTCGATCGGTCTGACCTTCCCGCGCGTGCTCCGCGCCTTCCTGCGTCAGGACCCCGACCGTATCATGGTGGGGGAGATGCGTGACATGGACACGGCCCAGATCGCCATCCAGGCCTCGCTCACGGGTCACTTGGTGCTTTCCACCCTTCACACCAATGATGCGCCCGGTGCGGTGACCCGTCTAGTGGACATGGGTTGCGAACCTTTCCTTGTGGCTGCCTCGCTGGAAGGTGTTCTTGCCCAACGTCTTGTCCGGACGATCTGCAAGAGCTGCAAGGCCTCTTACGAGCCGAACGAAAGCATCCTCATGCAGCTCGGCGTGGCTGTCCATGAACTGGGTGACAAGGACTTCTTCACCGGTCGCGGCTGCGAGATCTGCGGAAACAGCGGTTACAAGGGCCGTAAGGGTCTCTACGAGCTGCTCGATATCACCGACCCGCTTCGAGAGCTGATCACCGATCGTGCCCCGACGGTGGTTCTGAAGCAGAAGGCGATGGAGCTGGGGATGCATACCCTCCGCGAGGACGGTCTGCGGAATATTTACCTTGGCCACACCACCATCGAAGAGGTCCTGAAATACACCTGATCCAACACCTTTCGACGCGAATTTTGAGTCGCCAGCCATCGATTGTGCGATCACATTCCTTTCACTCGATTTAAAAACAACCCCATGCCTCAGTTCCAATTCACCGCCGCGGATGCCAAGGGCGAGCAGATGTCCGGCACCATCGAATCCACCAGCGAAGCGGAAGCCATCCAGCAACTGCGTTCGCAGGGCTATTACCCCCTGCAGGTTGTCGAGGCCGGCAAGGGCAAGCTGGCCGCTAAGAAGGGTGCCAAGAAGGGCAAGGCTCCTGCCAAGAAGGGACCGAAGGCGACCACCGGCGGCCGCATCAAGCCGAAGATCCTCATGATCTTCACCCGCCAGTTGGCGACGCTGATCGACTCCGGCCTGCCGCTGCTCCGCGGTCTTACCGTTCTCGCCAAGCAGGAACCGAATCCGGTACTGAAGGGCACTATTGGCGCCCTCGCCGATTCCGTTCAATCCGGCTCCACTTTCTCTGAGGCGCTCGCCCAGCACCCGAAGATCTTCAACAAGCTCTATGTGAACATGGTGAAAGCCGGTGAGCTGGGCGGTGTGCTTGAAGTCGTGCTCGTCCGTCTCGCGGAATACCAGGAAAAGGCCCACAAGCTGAAGAACAAGATCGTGTCCGCGATGGTGTATCCGGTCATCGTGATGTTCATCGCCGTGGCGATCCTCGTCTTCCTCATGCTCTTCATCGTTCCGAAGTTCGAAACGATGTTCGCCGAACTCGGCAAGGACGCGGAGCTGCCGATGATCTCTCAGATCGTCTTCGGCACCTCGAAGTTCTTCCTCAAGCCTTCGATCTGGATCATCCCGAACATCGTCTGGGTGTTCATCGCCTTCGGTCTCATCGGCTTCCTGATGAACATGTGGGGCAAGACCAAGAAGGGCCGCCGCATCATCGACTCCTTGAAGCTGAAGCTCCCGATCTTCGGTGACATCCAGCGGAAGTCGGCGATCGCCCGCTTCTCCCGCACGCTCGGCACGCTCGTGACATCCGGTGTGCCGATCCTCCAAGCCCTCAATATCACCCGTGACACCGCCGGTAACGTGGTCGTGTCCGACGCGATCGAGAAGGTCCACGAGGCGGTGAAGGAAGGTGAATCCATCGTGTCCCCGATGCAGACCTCGAACATCTTCCCCTCCATGGTGATTTCCATGGTGGACGTGGGTGAAGAAACCGGTCAGCTCCCGGAAATGCTTCTGAAGGTGGCAGACGTGTACGACGACGAAGTGGACAACGCCGTGACCGCGCTTACCTCTATCTTGGAGCCGATCATGATCGTCGTCCTTGCTCTTGTCGTCGGTGCCGTGGTGTTCGCGCTCTTCCTGCCGCTGATCAAGATCATCTCCGAAATGGGCAACATGTGATCGGAAACCGGGTGCCGGTTCCGAAAACAGGCACCCGAATCATAAAACCCGGATACCCATGAAAATCAACGAATCCCGGCGCAATGCCGCTGGCTTCAGCCTGATGGAACTGGTGGTCGTCGTGGCGATCATCGTGCTCCTCGCTGGCCTGACTATGGCGGGCATGTCCTTCATCAACCAGAAGAACGCCCGTGAGAAGGCGAAGGTTCAGGTGAAGCTCATCGAGAATTCCTTGGAGAACTACTTCAATGATAACCGCTCCTATCCACCGGCCAATGACCCGGCTGGCGAACGCGGTGACGAGGTGCTCTACAAGTATCTTTACTATGATGGCTTCGAAGCCCGCGATAACGGCGGCGTGGTTTATCTTCCGGAGCTGGATCCGGATAACAACACCAAGTCCGGCCAAGCGTGGATGGAAGGAAAGGGCCAGCAGGCTCGCATCATCGATCCTTGGGGTAAATATTTCCGTTATCGTTCCGGTGACACGCCGGATGCCGTGAATCCTGACTTCGATATCTGGTCCTGTGGTCCAGACGGCAAGACCAATGCCGATCCGAAGCACAAGGATTGCTTGGACGACATCAAGAACTGGTAAACGGAATAGTCGGGGCCGGGCTTGCGCGGCCTCTTTTCCGCACAACTTTATAAAGCCGCCGAGTCATCCCGGCGGCTTTTATTTTTCATCTATCTGCCAAGAACCGGGCTTTCGGCTCGACGTTCCACCATCACGAAGGCTTTTTTCCCGCGAACAATGAGCGAAGATTCCGTAGATCAACCCACCCCCGCCGAAGCTCCGGCCACGAAGGTGGCTCGCAAGCGTCCTTCTGTCCGCAAGGCGGCGAAGGCCAAGCCCGCTCCGGAAGCGGAAGCCGCTCCCACTCCCGCAGTGGTGGAAGCGCCTGCTCCCGCAGCTCCTGCCGAGCCTAGGCCGGAGCGCAAGGAACAGTCCGTGCCCGCCGAGATTGCCGCTTCGAGTTCTCATTCCGAGGGCGGTTCCGACGGCCACGACGCCGGTCGCATTGCTTTGCTTGTCGAAACTCCGGCAGGTGAACCCGGAGGCAATTCCAAGAAGCGCCGCCGGCGCAAGAAGAAGCACGGCCAACAAGGTGCGCAGGGGCAGCCGCAGGGAAATCACTCCCATTCCCAGCAGCAGCATCCGCACGCCGTGGTGCCGCATGGTGAAGCGCCTCCACAGGCTTCGCAGCAAACTTCGGAGCATGCGCATGCTCCCGCCGCGCAGGCCATGCACGCCGCGCCGCGTCCCAAGCTCGATCCTGAACAAGTGGCAAAGAAGGCTTGGAAAATCTTCCAAGCCGAGGTCGGGGAAGAGGGGCTTGCCCTCATCGATGACCATGACGCGCGTGAGATTTCGCGCCGTTGCTTCCGTCTTGCTGAGATCTTCCTGGAGGAAGCAGCGCGCCGGAATCGATAAATTCCCTTGGAAGGGGGTGGCGCTAATCTCGGCGCCACTCCATTTCAGACTCCCGCCTTGCCAAGCTGAGCCCGCAGTTGTGCGGCCAGCTCGGTCTTGCCACTCGCTTCAGCGAGGGTGATGCGAAGCTTCAAGACTTCCGGCGCGGAGCGCTCGGCATCGCTCATCGAGGTAAGAATTTCGATGGCCGCTTCATGATCGCCGATGGCGATCGAGCCTTCCAGAAGGTCGGCTGGTGCGATTACGCCGGGTTCCAGCGGCTTGTCCTTGTAGACCGCCCACTTGGCTTGGTCTGGCATGCTTTCCGGCGGATTCTTCACTTCGTCCAGATAGACGAGTTCATCGCCGTCACGCCATTGCCGCCAGTAGTTCAGGGTCATCACGATCACGAAGCCGAGCACGCACAGCGTGGTCTCCAAAATGAAGGGCGTGGTGACCATGCCCAGTATCCGCGCGAAGAACTCCCCAGCCAAGCCGGGAAGATGACGTCCGAAGACCAGCAGGAGGCCGACACAGAGGACCCCTGCGAGGACCGCCAGTCCGATTCCTACCTGCTTCCATCGTTCGTCGCGCGCCATGGCTGCCATAAAAAAGCATGGGGAAGGGGAGCTGGCGAATCTCAAAAATTTTTAAATAAACTTGATAATTTGTAAAAATTTAAGTTTTCTGCGGCTGCCCTCGCATGACCCTCGACCGGATCAGGCTCCTTGCCCTCGCGCTGCTCTGTGCCGCCTTGACCTTGGCGGCGCGTCGGTCGATTGCGGATGCGTCTGGTCGTCACGCAGCGGATTCCTCGGTACATTCCATTTCGGCGGAAGCCGGCGAAACGGCATGGGTAATCCCTGTTGAAATCGTCGAGGCCGGCCAGCCGCCCCGCCTGCATCAGGTCCGCGTGGGGCAATGATCTGCGCTGTTTGCATGGTCGCGGTTGAAATCACCCGCGTCACCCGCTAGACCCGCGGCGATGCGGCTTTACGACACGCTGGACCGCGAGCTCAAGGAGCTCCGCCCCCTCGACGGCACGACCTACCGGTTCTACTGCTGCGGCCCCACCGTGTATGGTCCCGCCCATATCGGAAACTTCCGGACCTTCGTGCTGCAGGATGTCTTCCGTCGCACCCTGGAAACCAGCGGCACACGGACCTTCCATGTCAGGAACATTACCGATGTGGACGACAAGACGATCCGGGATTCCCAAGCTGCGGGCAAATCGCTGAAGGACTTCACCGGCTTCTGGACGGAGAAGTTCCATGCCGATTGCGAAGCACTCGGCATGTTGCCGCCTCACGTCGAACCGGGTGCGGTCGATCACATTCCGCAGCAAATCGCGATGATCGCCACCTTGGTGGAGAAGGGGAATGCCTACGCCTCCGAGGATGGCTCGGTCTATTTCAACATCGGCTCTTATCCCGCTTACGGAAAGCTCTCCCGCCTCGACACCCGCGAGTTGGAGCTGGGCAAGACCCAGAACGAACGCGCCAATTCCGACGAATACGAGAAGGACAGCCTCTCCGACTTCGTGCTGTGGAAGGGCCGCAAGCCCGAGGACGGCGAGAACTATTGGGCTTCTCCGTGGGGTGAGGGACGTCCCGGTTGGCACCTCGAGTGCTCGGCCATGATCCAGGAATACCTTGGTGCCGACTTCGACCTCCATGGCGGGGGGGAGGACCTGATGTTCCCGCATCATGAAAATGAGATCGCCCAGAGCAAGTGCGCCTGCGGTGGCCACTTCGCGGCCCACTGGTTTCACTCGACCCACCTGCTCGTGGATGGCGGGAAAATGTCGAAGTCGAAGGGGAATTTTTACACGCTCGATGAGCTGAAAGCGAAGGGCTTCACCGCAATGGAGCTCCGCTACGTGTTGATCGGCGCTCACTACCGGAAGCAGCTCAATTTCACTTTGGACTCCCTGCACGGAGCCCGCGAGGCCATGGCGAAGCTCGCCAAGGGCCAGCGTAATCTCGCCGCGAAGGTCCCCGCTGATGTCGTCCTCAGTTCCGTGGACTTCGGCCCCTTCCAAGCCGCATGGGAGGCCCTCACCGATGATCTCAACACCGCGGGCTGCCTTGGTGGGTTGTTCACCGGCCTGCGGGAGTCTGTGAAGCTGGAGGGCGAGGACGCCGCGAAAGCCCTTGCGGCCTTCAACCGCATTCTCCGCGCGTTGGGCCTGACCTTGCCGGAAGAAGAACCCGAAGCCGAGGTGCCAGCAGAAATTCGGGCCCTTGCCGAAGAACGCTGGGCCGCCCGTACCGCGAAGGACTGGGCAAAGGCCGATGCCATGCGCCAGCAACTCACCGGCCTGGGCTGGAACATGAAGGATGGCAAGGAAAGCTACGAACTGAGTCCTGTTTCCTGAGTCTGAATGACGATGAATCATCCCTTCGCCGCTGCCCTTCTCCTCTTGTCTTGCTGCCTGGGGTTCAGCTCTTGTGCTCCATCCGGCGGCGGACCCTCCTTGCGCGGAATGGGGCCGCGGCCCGCGGGATGGAGCGGTGGTGATCTCGCAAAAGGTGGTTCGAAGAAAGCATCCATCTGGCTTTCCCCCGACTCCCATCGCTTCGTCCAGCAGATGAAGATCAAATGCGAGTCCGGGGACAGTGCTGCGAGCTACATCGCGATGACCCGCAAGAATCATGTGATCGATTCAGTCAAAACCTACCGGGTGAACGACGCTCAGGTTGTGGACATCCGGTGCCGCCCCTTGCCCGGTGTTTCTGACTTGGCGAAGCATTCGCGCGCCGTGCATTTCATGGGGGATTCGGCCGTGGACTCCTTTCTCTTCACCGGCACCACCAAGAGCGAAATGAATAGCCCGGAGTTTCGCCAGTTTTACCGCAATCTTGGCGTCGGCGACTACTGAGCCGGCCCTCGTGAACACCTGACTCATGAATCTTCCGATCCGTCCCCGTCGCAACCGCCGCACGCCCGCGATCCGCGCTCTGGTGCGTGAAAACGTGCTCACTCCCGGCGATTTCATCCTGCCGCTCTTCCTCCATGAAGATGCCGGGGACACGCCCATCGCCTCCATGCCCGGCGTCACACGTTGGTCTCTGGAGGGCTTGGTGAAGGAAGCAGGCGAAGCCCATGCACTTGGCGTGCCCGCCGTGGTGCTCTTCCCGAAGATCGAGGAAGATCTCAAGACCCCGCTTGCCGAAGAGTGCCACAATGACGATGGCCTCGTGCCCCGCGCCATCCGCGCGTTGAAGGCCGCGCATCCCACGCTCTGCGTGATCACGGATGTCGCGCTCGATCCTTACAATTCCGACGGCCACGACGGCGTGGTCCGCCGTGATGAACATGGTCAACTCCACATCCTCAATGATGAGACCGTGGAAATCCTTTGCCAGCAGGCGCTCTGCCACGCCCGTGCCGGTGCGGACATCGTTTCACCCAGCGATATGATGGACGGCCGCATCGCCGCCATGCGCGCGGCACTGGATGCGGAGGGCTTTCAAAACGTCTCGATCCTCAGCTACTCCGCGAAGTATGCCTCAGCTTTCTACGGACCCTTCCGCGGTGCACTCGATTCCGCGCCGAAGGAAGGCGACAAGAAGACCTACCAGATGGATCCCGGGAATGCCCGCGAAGCTATCCGCGAGGTGCTGCTTGATGAAGCGGAAGGTGCGGACATGGTGATGGTGAAGCCAGCCGGTCCTTACCTCGACATCATCGCCGGAGTCCGCGAATGTACGACGCTTCCCGTAGCAGCCTACCAGGTGAGCGGCGAGTATCTCATGATCGAAAGCGCTGCCGCCGCCGGATGGGTGGATGGCAAGGCCATCGCCCTCGAAAGCCTCATGGGCATCAAGCGTGCCGGCGCCGATATGATCCTGACCTACTACGCCAAGCGGGCGGCGCAGTGGCTGGCCTCGTAGCGGGTGGCCCCTCCGCGGGGGTGTCTCTTTGCCGGACTTGATAGAGTCGAGGGGTCGGCATCCGTTAAGGGATGTTGGACCCCGTCCGCAAACCCGAGACTCTTCATGCCATCCTTGTTCCGGATCATCAATTTCGGTCTTCCCGAGGCCTGTCCTCGGGCGACACCCGGATTCCTCTGTCTCTTGGCCCTCGTGGCCGCCGCCGGGGCGGACACTCCGGAGCCCTTCAATTCCGAGAAATCAAGCGACGCCCCGCTTGCCGCTGAGGAAGCCGCCTCCCGCTGGGAACTTCCTCCGGGCTTCCGTTCCACGGTCTTCGCCGCGGAGCCAGCGGTACGCCAGCCGATTTCGATGTGTCTCGACGACCGCGGGCGCTTGTGGGTCGCAGAAAGCTACATGTATGCCGGGCATAGTGGCGGCTACTATGAGGGAAAACTTAGGGATCGCATCGTGATTCTGGAGGATACGGATCACGATGGCCGCCATGATAAGCGCACCATTTTCGCCGAGGGCTTGGAGCGGCTTACCAGCATTGAGGTCGGCATGGGCGGCGTTTGGGCGCTCACCCTTCCGCAGATGGTCTTTCTTCCGGATCTCGATCGCAACGATGTGCCGGACGAACCCGCGCGGGTAGTGCTGGATGGCTTTGATATCAAAAATTCCGCGCACACCATGGCCAATGGGTTGCGTTGGGGGCCCGACGGATGGCTCTATGGCCGACAGGGGATCTTAGGCACTTCCCTCATCGGTAAACCGGGAGTTTCGGATGAGCAGCGAACCCGGATCAATACAGGCATCTGGCGCTACCATCCCCAGCACGGCAGCACGGAGCTTGTTTGCGAGGGCACCACGAATCCGTGGGGCATGGATTGGAATGCTCATGGAGAAGCCTTTTTCATCAATACCGTCATCGGCCACCTTTGGCATGTGATTCCCGGTGCCCATTACAAGCGGATGTTCGGCGATGATCACAATCCCCACGTCTACGAATTGATCGATCAGCACGCCGACCACGTTCACTGGGATACCTCGGAAAAGTGGGACGAGATCCGCCAGGGGATGAGCAAGGAGTCCTCCTCGGCCGGTGGTGGTCATGCCCACACCGGCCTGATGATCTATCAGGGGGACAATTGGCCGGAGGATTACCGCGGTGATCTCTTCACCATCAACTTCCACGGCCGTCGCTTGAATCGAGAGCGGCTGGATAAGGAGGGCGGCGGCTACATTGGCCGGCATCGCCCCGACCTGGCGTTCTCACCCGATCCTTGGTTCCGGGGGATCGATCTGCTCTATGGGCCCGATGGCGGCGTCTTCATCAGTGATTGGTCGGATACCGGCGAGTGCCATGATGACGATGGGGTGCATCGTCTTTCCGGGCGTATCTACAAGATTACCCATGGAGCCCCCGCCGCTTCTTCCGTCCGAGATTTGGCACTGCTACCCAGCAGCGATTTGCTCCCGCTTCTTGATCATCGGAATGAATGGTTCGCCCGCCGCAGCCGCTTGCTATTGCAGCAGCGTGCCGCCTCCGGTGAAGACATGGCCGGTATCGCCGCCGCGCTTCACCATCGATTCTCGGAGACCAGCAATGAAGTCCTTCGGCTACGCTACCTCTGGTCCCTATCTGCCATCAGCAAGGCGGATCCGGCTTTCCTACGATCCCTCCTCGGTGACGGACAGGAGCACGTTCGCGTGTGGGCGCTCCGCTTGTTGTTAGATGACCGCGCGGTGATGCCGGAACCGGAAACCTTGGCCGTCCTTTCGAGGATCGCACAGGAGGAGAAGTCTGCCACTGTCCGACTTGCACTAGCATCTGCTTTGCAGCGGCTCCCGCTGGAGCATCGTTCATCCATCGCTGGTCCCTTGCTTGCCCGGGCGGAGGATGCTGCGGATCACAATCTGCCGCTGATGCTGTGGTATGGCATTGAGCCGCTTGGCGATTCTCGTCCCGGCGAACTCGCGGTGCTGGCAAAGGACTGCGCCATTCCTTTGGTGAGAATCCAGATCTCCCGGCGTCTCGCCAGCAAGGCGGTGGACACGGATGGCGCGCTCGATTCGCTCCTGCGTCACGCTCCGTCCGCAAGCGCCGCATGGCAGGCGGATCTCTTGGAAGGAATGATCCGCGCTTTTCAAGGGCTGCACGGCACGAAGTCTCCCGCAGCTTGGTCCCTCTTGGCGCAAGCTCTGGCCGAATCCGGAGATGCCTCCGTGAAAGACCTCGCTCGCAAGCTCGGCCTGACCTTCTCCGATCCGAAATCGATCGCCGATACAGTAGCCATCCTGCGTGATGATACGGCGCATATCGAGGCACGCCGCACCGCGCTCCGGGCCCTCATCGGTTCGCGGGTGGACGGGCTCCACGAACTGTGCACCGGCTCCTTCGCCACTCCCGGCCTGACAGCCACTGCCGCGGAAGGACTGTCACTGGAAGATGATCTCGCGACGGCGGATTGGATCATCGCAGCCTTCAATCAGGTGCACCCTGCGGAGAAAAGCGCGGTGATCGGTGTCCTGATCCTTCGCCCCGCATGGGCGATGCGCTTGCTAGATGCGATAGCCGCGGGATCGATTCCGGCGACGGAAATCAGCGCCTTTCAAGTCCGCCAGATCCGTGGCTTGAAGGACGAAACGCTCGACACACGCATTGCGAAACTTTGGGGAGACGTTCGGGATTCCAGTGCCGACAAGCGGGCAGCCGTCGCGAAATGGGAAGCCTATCTCACCCCGAAGACGATCGCCCTTGGCAACAAGGAAGCAGGGAAGCTTCTCTTCGCTGCGACCTGTGGTGCCTGCCACACGATGTATGGGCAAGGCGGTGCGATCGGTCCGGATCTCACCGGAGGAGGGCGGGATAACCTGCACTACCTCCTTGCGAATATCATCGACCCCAGTGCCGTGCTTGCGAAGGAGAACCAGCTTTCCATCCTGACTCTGAAGGATGGTCGCGTCTTGAGCGGCATGATCCGTGCGAAGGACGAGCGGATGGTCACCTTGCAAACCCTCACCGAAAGGACCTCCGTGCCCGCAGGCGATGTCGTGAGAACGGACACCCTGCCCGTTTCGCTCATGCCGGAAGGGATGCTCGACGCTCTTTCCCATGAGCAGGTCCGTGACCTCTTCGCATGGCTCATGGACAAGCAGTCGTCCGCTGCCGCTCCATCTCCCGAGGCTATCAACCCCTTCAGCGTCTCGATCACGGGTGATTGGCAGGTGTCTGTGAAACATGGCCATTCGGAAACCGTGACACTGCTTGATATCGCACCGCCTGCCTATCAAGAGGTGACATCAGAGGCCTTCGCCTCGCTCCCGGTTTACAATGCGAACGGCGGAGGCTGGAACAATGGCGCAAAGTTCGCCGGCAACCTCGCCGAGGAATGCGCGACCCCGGATCTCATTGACGCCGCCACGGTCACGCTTCGGGCCAGTGCGGATCCGGCTTCACCGGCATTCGTTCGCGGGAAGGACTGGGAGATGGAGAATCGCTGGGGCACCTTCGGCCGGATCACCGGGGGGGCGATCGGCGAAGCTGTCCCCATATTTGCCAGCTACCGGCACACCTCCTTGCGGCTCGATTCAATCGTTCAGGAAACTACGGGAAATATCGTAGTTCGCCAGGGCAGGGGAGCTCCTGCAGCTCCGGAAGCTCCCCGCTTGAAGGAAGGGGAGCGCCGCCTGGCGAATATCTGGATCCCCGGACCCATTCCTCGGCTCACCGGTGATCACCTCTTTCCGGTGATTGAGGCTGCTTATCCTGCCGGGTCTGCTCCCGTGCCACCGAAGGTCGCGGAGAAGTTCCCGCGCATCATGGAGAAATTACGCTCCGGGGAGCCCCTGCGGATCCTAGCATGGGGTGATAGCGTTACCGCTGCGGGCTATCTCCCGCAGGCAGAAAAGTGGCAGGAGCAATTTGTCGCCCGCCTGCGTGCGAAATTTCCACAGGCAAAGATCGAGTTGCTCTCGGAAGCCTGGGGTGGCCGCACCACCTCTGCCTACCTCGCGGAGCCACCGGGTAGTGCCCACAACTATCAGGAAAAGGTGTTGGCGCTGAAACCTGATCTCGTGATCTCGGAGTTCGTCAACGACGCCGGTCTACCCCTGGATGGCATGGCTCCGCAATACGCCCGCATTCTGACAGACTTCAAGGGGATCGGTGCCGAGTGGATCATTCTCACTCCTCACTACGTCATCCCGGCATGGATGGGACTGAGCCGTGAGCGCGAGATCGACGAAGATCCTAGGCCCTACGTGGCCATGCTCCGGAAGTTCGCCGCGGACAACCCGGTGCTCCTTGCAGACGCCGCGCGACGCTATGGCAGGCTCTGGCGGCAGGGCATCCCCTACACCACGCTCATGGTAAATTCCATCAATCACCCGAATGCCCGGGGGATGACCCTTTTCGCGGATTCTCTCATGGAGCTCTTCGAAGAGTAGCTGTTAAGCCAGATGAAACACCTCCCGCAGCTCTGCTGACACCGGCGAGGCATCCTCATTCGCCGGCATCACATCGCTCATGTGCCGCCACCAGCGTTGGCACACCTCCGTCGTGGCGATTGCGGCCCAGCGCTCTTCGCTCTCGATCTCCGCGTAGCCGAAAAGCTGCCGCGTCTCCGGATGGAGAAAGATCGAGTAGTTGTGCACGTCATGTGCCTTCAGGACCTCTTCGAGTTCCCGCCAGATCGGCTTGTGCCGCCGCTCGTATTCGTCCTCGCAGCCGGCGTTTACCGACATCACGAATGCCTTCCGGATCATGCCTGAACCCTAGGCTCGTCTTCCTCGAAAAGAAAAGCCGCCCCTGCGCTTACAGCAGTTCCGAGAACTCTCCGCTGCTATCGGAGAAGCTTTCCGTTTCCACTCCCATCTTCTGTGCCACCGTCAGGAGTACATTGCTCAGCGGCGGATGCTTGTCCGGATCATGCGCAATGTGCTGGTTGTGCTTCAGTCCGTAGGCACCGCCACCCGCCACCAGCAGCGGCAGGTTTTTCGGCGAATGATCACCGCCCGGACCACTGTTCATGCCGGAGCCATACACCAGCATCGTGTGATCCAGCATCGGGATGCCTCCTTCATCCGTCGATTTCAGGAGTTCCATGAAACGAGCGAGCCGCTCCAGATAACCCCGGTCCACGACTGCGAGTTTCTTCAGCGTTTCCGGATCTCCGCCGTGGTGCGAAAGCTCATGGTGATTCTCACCACCCACGCCATAGCCACCCGCCTCACGTGCCCACTCGAAGGAAATCACCCGCGTCGTGTCGGTCACGAAGGCCAGATACGAAAGCTCCAGCATCACATCCAGCCACATGGGCCGGTCATGCGCATCGCCCGGCTTGCTATTGAGTTGCAGGCCCGCGGAATCGATCACCGGTTTCGGCACATCTACCCATGCCTCTTGGCGCTGCACCCGCAACTCCGTCTCGCGCACGGCTGCCAGGTATTCGCCCAGCTTGCCCTTATCCTCCTTGCCCAGCTTCTTCTCCAGCGCCCGCGCCTCGCCCAGCACATCATCCAGGATGCTGCGCTTCTCCGCATAGCGCTTCAAAGTCGCATCCCGCGAATCGGCGCCATCCGGCACGAAGAGCCGCTCGAACAAACGCTGCGGGCTATTCTCGGCAGGCAGGGGCGTTCCGTTGCGATCAAATGCCAGCGTGTGACTATGCATCGCCGTCCCCGTGCCGGATTCATCCCCGATCTCGATTGAAGGAAAGCGGGTATTCATCCCCACCTTCTCCGCGATCAATTGGTCCACCGAGATGGTGTTGGTGTAGTCCTTTCCCGGCACCGCCTGCAGATTTGCCCCGGTCAGCCACGTATCGCCACCGCTATGCCCGCCGAGACAGTGCGGATGTCCGAGACCGGATAAAATCGAGAACTGCTCGCGATGCTCTTTCAACGTCTCGAGGGTGGGGGAGAGCTTATAGCCCTTGCCCTTCTCCTCCGGCACCCAGTCCAGAATGTTCACACCATTCGAGACGTAGCAAAAGATCGCGCGCGGCACCGGCTTGGCACCCGACTTGGCCAAGGGCCGGTAGGTCGATGGCGCTGCATGGAGCGTCCGCGGCAGCATCGCCTCCAGCAGTGGCAGCGCCAGCGTGACACCCATGCCGCGCAAGGCCGTGCGCCGGGAGAGGGGAGTGTGGAAGAGCGGGTTCATCGCGTGGCTGCAGTTTATTTCGTGGTGAAAAGCTCGGAGGTCGTGATCGCCTCGATCAGGGAACGCATCGTGTAGCCATTTCCCTTCATCTCCTGCACGAAGCCGCGCAGCGCAGGCTGATCGGAAAATCCCAACTCCCGCCCGAGGGCGTAGGTTGTGAGCCGGCTTGCCAGCGCGTTCAGGAAGAGATCCTCGCTCTTCATCAGCTGCTCCTGAAGCCCGGCCACTCCCGTGAACTCCGTGCCATCCGGCATCTTCGCGCTCGCATCGATCACCGGATCATCCTTCTCGATCCTCCCGTTGTAGCCATGGCCTTCCTGATCGCGCCACTCGCCCGCCGCATTGAAATTCTCCAGCGCCAGCCCCAGCGGGTCGATCTTGTCGTGGCAGCGCGCACAGGACTCCATCTGCCGGTGGATCTCCAGCCTCTGCCGCACCGTCGCCTTGTCGATGCCCGGCACCTTCGGCTGGATCTCGCCCACGTTTGCCACCGGCAGGCCCGGGTCCCGACCGAGCAAGGTCTTCAGGATCCAGGTGCCGCGCAGCACCGGTGAGGTGCGTGTGCCGTTCGAAGTGATCGAGTGAAAGGACGCCTGTGTGACCAGCCCGCCGCGGCGCGATTCCGGGCTCACCATCACCTTCCGGATCTCATCACCCCGCACGCCAGGGATGCCGTAGTGACGTGCCAGGCGTTCGTTGATCGTGACGAAGTCGCTACGGATGAAGTTTCGCGCATCCAGATCGCTGCGCAGGATCTCCGCAAAGAACCCCTCCGATTCCCGGACGATGCTGAGTTCCAGATGCCGGTCGTAGTCCGGGTAGAGCGTTCGGGATGGAGGATTCGCTCCCACCTTCCGCAGTCCAAGCCATTGGCCCGCGAAGTTCGTCACGAAGGCTCCGCTCCGCGGATCCGCCAGCAGGCGCCGGGTTTCTTCACGTAGTACATCCGGGTTCTGAAGTTCGCCGCTTGCCGCCAAGCTCGTCAGCCGCTCATCCGGCATGGAAGACCAGAGGAAATAGGAAAGCCGGGTCGCGATCTCGTAGCCGTTCAGCGGCTTCGGAGCAGTGCCGGGAGACTCAGGCTCCACCAGATAGAGGAAATGGGGAGAGGCCAGAACGGCGGCCAGCGGCACCTTGATCGCTTCCGCGAAGGACGGCTTCTCTGCACGGAGCTTCTTGTAGAGCTCCAGCTTCGCATCGATCTCCGCCGCGTCCACGGGCCGCCGATAAGCCCGTGGCATGAAACGCGCCAACACCTCGCGGGCGTACGCGGTCTCATCCTGCTCACGGACAGGGATGTCGGGAAGCAGCCGCCGAGAACTCTCCGGCGGCCAGCTTTCATACACCGGTCCTTCCAGCTCGATCCAATCCACCATCAGCTCGGGGCGCGGGAATTCCTCGCGCTCCTGCATCCAGAAATTCTCCAGAGTACTAGGGACATCGTAGGCATATTCCAGGTCGATCCCTCCCTCCTCGGTATTGAAGTAGGCCCTAACCTCGTACGACTCCGGCGCATTGGCCGGTGCGGGCACGTCCATCTCCGCGACCACTCGTGGTGCGCCGCCCAGATGCCGGGTGATTTTCACCCGCGGCGGGCCGTAGTCATACATCCGGTGCCCGGCGAAGATCTTCATCTTCTGCTCGAATGCCTCGTGGTGCCACTTCGCTCCTTCCGGATTGTTCGCGATCTCCTCGTCGCGATGCTTTGCCAGGATCTTCTGCCCCGCAGCCACCACCTGCTTTCTGTTGGGAACCCGGCCTGCAGCCCGGAAACGAACGATGTACTCGCCGGCCGCCGGCACATGGAAGGATCTGAAACCGATGTTCTTGTTCCAGGCCTTGTGGTGGATCACCGTGAAGCCTTTCTCGACCGGGTTCTCCCCCGGGTTCAGGAGCACGTCGTCGTTTCCACGCCGCACCCGGTAACGGTCCAGCCCTTGGGTGTTTTCTTCCGGCTCGAAACGCCACTTCACACGCTCCGGCCGCGGGCCTTCGGGCAGAGCCCGGTCCAGGATCTCCCGGGCCGCCGCATAGTAGAGCTCCACTTGCATCGGTGAGATCGTGAGCGCCTGCCCGATGTTATCGAAGCCACCCGCCGGTGGGTCTTCGGGGAAGTCCTCCGAAGGATGAAAATCCACGCCGATGAGATCGCGGATCGTGTTGTCATACTCGGTGCGGTTCATCCGCCGCAGCACCACCCGCGTCGATCGCTTCGCCACCTCCGCACGGGCGAGTTCGGCTTCCACCCATTCCGCGAAGCGTGCTGCATCGGCCGCCGCAGGCTGCGGTTCATCTTCCGGCGGCATCTCATGGCCGTTGATGACATTCAGCACCTCTTTCCACTTTTCCGCGGAGATCGGGCTATGGAAGTCCGGTGAGAGCGTGTCCAGCCGCAGCTTGCCCTTCTGCTTCTCCGGACCGTGACAGGAGATGCAATGTTCCTCAAGGAAGGGCCCCACAATCTCCGCTAGAGCCGTGTCGCGTTCCTGGGCAGTGACTTGTAGCACGCCCAGGGAAAGAAGAGCCAGCCATGTGATAGCTGCGGATCCGACGCTGCTCACCATCTCTTCCGCCAGTGAAGCAGGGAGTCGCCCTTTTACGAGAAAACTCCGCGGTCTCCGTCCCGTTCGACTGGATTCCCCGGTTGTTAGGACTGCGCGGATTCGCGGCGGGTCCTAACAGGCTGCGCCCGGATTCCGGCGCAACCTGAATAAAAAAGCTCTGGTTTAACGGCGGCGGCGCAGAAATGCGGCCACCGCACCCAAGGCCGCGAGCGCGCAGGATGCCGGCTCCGGGACCACCTCGAACTGACTGATGATGCCGCCCTGGCCTGCGTAGGCATATAGCCTAGGGCCACGTTCCCAATCGTTTCGCCGCAGGGAGATTGGTGAAACTCGAAAGATCCACGATGGAGCTGCCGGTGAAGACGGTCGTGGGGGTCGAGAAATGCTGTTCGTCGGCATTCGAGGCACCGACGTTGCAGATGTTTAGATCCACCCTCGGCACCACGACGGGGCTTCCGCTCCGGCTCCGATCCAGTTGCCCACGATCTGCCGCTCCCTTATAGCCTGTGGCCCATCCGCTCGCGCTTCGTTTCCAGATAGCGTGCGTTGTGTGGGTTCGCCGGCAGGCTGATCGGAAGCTGTTCCACGATTTCCAAGCCATAGCCTTCAAGGCCGACCACCTTCTTCGGGTTGTTGGTCAAAAGGCGGATTTTGCGAACACCGAGGTCGCAGAGAATCTGCGCACCCATGCCGTAGTCGCGGAGGTCGGAGCCGAAACCGAGTTTCTCATTCGCCTCGATCGTATCGAGTCCTTGCTCCTGAAGCTTGTAGGCATGGATCTTCGCCGCCAGCCCGATGCCGCGACCTTCCTGGCGGAGGTAGAGCAGCACACCGCCCTCTTTTGAGATCCGCTCCATCGCGGCATCCAGTTGGCCGCCGCAGTCGCAGCGCTGGGATAGGAAGACATCACCGGTCAGGCACTCGGAGTGCACGCGGACCAGCACCGGTTGGGACGAGTCGATGTCCCCGCGGACCAGCGCCAGGTGGTGGGAGCCATCCGTCTCTACCCGGTAGAGGTGGCAGGTGAATTCGCCGTGGTCGGTCGGAAGTCCGATCGTTTCCTCGCGGACCACTAGCTTCTCGGATTTCCGGCGCCAGCTGATCAGTTGGGCGATCGTGCACGCCTTCAGACCATGCTCCTTCTGGAAATCGCCCAGATCACCCACGCGGCCCATCGTGCCATCCGCGTTCATGATCTCGCAGATCACGCCGGCTGGTTCGAGTCCGGCCAGACGCGCGAGGTCGACCGCGGCCTCCGTGTGGCCGGCACGCCGCAGCACGCCGCCATCGCGGGCTTGGATCGGGAAAGTGTGTCCAGGGTGGACGAAGTCATCCGGCCCGGCATTCGGGTCGGCCAGCAGCTTCACGCAGCGGCAGCGATCGGGGGAGGAAATCCCGGTGGTGATGCCATCCGCGGCGTCCACGGAGATCGTGAAGGCGGTGCGCTGGACCTCGCGGTTTCGGCGGGTCATCTGCGGCAGGTCCAGCTCCTCGGCCCGTTTCTGGGTGATCGGGGCGCAGACAAGCCCGCGGCCATGGACCGCCATGAAGGAAATGATCTCCGGGGTGCACAGGGAAGCGGCGGCGATCAGATCCGCCTCGTTTTCCCGATCCGGATCGTCCGCCACGATCACGATGCGGCCGGCGGCGATTTCGGCGATGATTTCCTCGATGGGGCTGAAGGTAAGCTCGGTGGCCATGGGCGCGCCGAGATTCAGCCCGGACCAGCCTCAGGTCAAGGGAGGGGGTGGGGCGAGAGGGGACATATTCACCCGGCTCGCTTAAATCTGCCATACAGCTTTGATCCAAATCGGCTCCGCGTGGCAGTAGAAGCCTGTGGCGAAATGGGCCAAGTTTCCCGCTGCCATGAGATTCAAAGTCGTTCCAAACCCCGGCATCCCCAAGGCGGCACGCCTCCGTCCGGCAGCAGGCGCGCCTCGATTCGACCGGTTTCGCCTGTTATTTTCCCTGTTTTAACAGGCGGAACAGGCTGCTTGGGCAGAGGTCGCGGGAACCGGCCTATCTCAGGATTTGTCCCCGAAAGCGGGTAGGGTGCGGCGCGCTCTTGCTGGACCGCGCCGGATCGCTCAAGCGTGGCCGGTCGCATGTCGCATTTTTCATGCTTCCAGCAGATTTTGCCTTTCCCCCGGTGAAAGGCCTTAGCCAATCTCAACGCACCATTCCGCCCAAACCATCATGTCACGACCCGTCACACTCTTCACCGGCCAGTGGGCCGATATCCCCGCCGAGGAACTCTTCCCCAAGGTCAAGGCCATGGGCTTCGATGGCGTGGAACTCGCCTGTTGGGGCGATCATTTCGATGTCCAGGCCGCTCTCAATGACCCGGCCTACATTCCGGCCCGCTGGGAGTTGCTGAAGAAGCACGGCCTCGCTTGCTACGCGATCTCGAACCACCTCGTCGGCCAGGCGATTTGTGACCCCATCGATGACCGCCACAAGGCGATCCTCTCTCCGGCAATCTGGGGTGATGGCGATCCGGAAGGCGTCCGTCAGCGTGCTGCCCAAGAGTTGATCGACACCGCCAAGGCAGCCCGCAAGTTCTTCGATGCCGGCAAGGAATACATGGCCGGTCATCCTGCCGGTTCCGGCAAGACCGTCGTGAACGGCTTCACCGGCTCCTCGATCTGGGGCGCGCTGTATGCCTTCCCGCCGACCAGCCAGGAATACATCCAGAAGGGCTTTGATGACTTCGGGAAGCGCTTCAAGCCGATCCTGGATGCGTTTGATAAGGAAGACGTTTACTTCGCCCTGGAAGTGCACCCGACCGAAATCGCCTTCGACATCGTCTCCGCACAGCGGGCGATCGAGGCCGTGGGCGGCCACAAGCGCTTCGGCTTCAACTACGACCCGAGCCACCTCGGCTATCAGGGCGTGGACTACGTGAAGTTCATCTATCAATTCTCGGACCGTATCCATCATGCCCACATGAAGGACGTGTGGTGGGGCCACGGTGATGGCACCGTGGGCGTCTTCGGCGGTCACACGGATTTCTGCGATGCCCGCCGCTACTGGGATTTCCGCAGCGTCGGCCGCGGCGACATCAACTTCGAGGAAGTCATCGTCGCGCTCAATGACACTCGCTACAACGGCCCGCTTTCCATCGAGTGGGAAGACGGCCGCATGGACCGCTTCCACGGCGCGACCGAAAGCTGCGCCTTCGTGAAGAACCTCGACTTCCCGCGGAACACCGTCGCCTTCGACGCCGCCTTCGACAAATCGAACCAATAATTTCCACACTCATGTCCATCAAAGTAGGAGTCATCGGAGCCGGCGGCATGCTGCGCTACCACGCCGCCGGGTTTCGCCAGGCAGGAGCCGTCGTCAATGCCGTCGCCGACCCGGCTCCGGGCGCTGCCGATCGCGCCGCCGCCCAGTGGCAGATCCCGTCCGCTTTCGAGAGTGTTGACGCGATGCTTGCCGAGGCTGACATCGATGCCGTCTCGATCATCGTTCCGAACAAGTTCCACAAGCCGCTGGCCCTTCAGTGTCTGAAGGCTGGCAAGCACGTCTTCAGCGAAAAGCCCCCGGCGCTCAATGCCGCCGAGGTGCAGGAGATGATCGACGCCGCCAACGCCGCCGGCAAGAAGCTGATGTTCAACTTCAATAATCGCGCCCGGCCCGAGTCGATCGCGATGCAGCAGTACATCGCGGATGGCACGGTCGGTAAGATCAACTCCGCTCAGGCCAAGTGGATCCGCCGCACCGGCATCCCGGGCTTCGGCGGTTGGTTCACCACCAAGGCTCTCTCCGGCGGTGGTCCGGTCATCGACCTCCTTCACATGATCGATCTGGCCCTTTACTTCATGGGCTATCCGGAGCCGGCACACGTGCTTGCCCAGACCTTTGACGATCACATCACCGACAAGGGCTTCAAGGGTCCTTGGGGTATCCCGGACCGCGCCGACGGAACCAACGATGTCGAGGCGGCTGCCCACGGCTTCGTCACCTTCAAGACCGGCCAGGTTCTTTCCCTCCAGGTCTCCTGGGCGGAAATGATCAAGCGCGAGGAAGTCTCCGTGGTCTTCCAAGGTGCCAAGGCTGGCGGCAAGGTGGAGCGTCTCTTCGGCCGCGATGGCATCGATGAGACCGCCATCGATACCTGCGAACTCTACGTCCAGGAGAACGGTCGCTCGGTCAACCGTAGCATCGTCACCGAAGCGTGCGAAGACATGGGCCGCAGCGCTTCCGCCGCGAACTTCATCGAAGCGATCGAAGGCAAGGCAGAAGCCTTCAACACCCCGGACCAGGCGCTGAAGCTGATGAAGATCATCGACGCCATCTACGAGTCCGCTGCCACCAAGGCACCGGTGGCCGTCTAATCAAATCAACGAACCGCGAAGACGCGAAAACGCGGAGGCCGCAGATAATAGCGCAAAGAGATAGCCCCTTCGGGATTCTCCGCGTTCACCTCCGCGACTTCAGCGACTTCAGCGACTCTGCGGTTCGTTCCTTTCAATCAATCTCCTATGAACCGCAAACTCCGCATGGGCATGGTCGGTGGTGGCCGTGGTGCCTTCATCGGCGCTGTGCACCGCATGGCTGCCAATCTCGATGGTAAGATCGAACTCGTCGCCGGCTGCTTCTCCTCCGATCCGGAGAAGAGCAAGCTCTCGGGCGAGGACTTCTTCCTCGATCCTTCCCGCGTTTACACTTCCTACGAGGAGATGGCTGAGAAGGAAGCCGCGCTCCCGGCGGACAAGCGGATCGACTTCGTTTCGATCGTCGTCCGGAACAACCTCCACGTGCCGGTGGCCAAGGCCTTCCTCAAGGCGGGCATCAACGTGATCTGCGACAAGCCGATGGCACTTTCCCTCGCCGAGGCAAAGGAGTTCGCGGAGATCGTGAAGAGCTCCGGAAAGGTCTTCGCACTCACGCACAACTACACCGGCTATCCGATGGTGAAGGAAGCTCGCGCGATGGTGAAGGCGGGCAAGCTTGGCCGCCTGCTCAAGGTCGTCGCCGAGTATCCTCAGGGCTATGCTTCCAGCGCTTTCAAGGAAGCCGCTCCGAGCAAGATTGCGAACTGGCGCATGGACCCGAATGTCTCGGGTGTATCGAACTGCATGGGTGACATCGGCTCGCACGCCGAGAACCTTGCCCGCTACATCACGGGCTTGGAGATCGAGGAACTGGCCGCCGAACTCACCACCTTCATTCCGGGCCGCAGCCTTGATGATGATGGCAACGTGCTGGTCCGTTACCAGAACGGCGTGAAGGGCATCATCTACGCCTCGCAGGTTTCGACCGGTGACGAGAACAACCTGAACATCCGCGTCTACGGCACGGAAGGATCGATCGAGTGGCACCAGGAGCATCCGAACGAGCTGGTCGTGAAGTTCCTCGACAAGCCGCGCGAGATCTGGCGCCGCGGGAATTCCTACAACGGCCCGGAGGCATCCGCGTTCACGCGCTTGCCCTTCGGCCACCCGGAAGCCTTCATCGAGGCTTTCGCGAACGTCTACCTCGCCGCCTCTGAAGCGATTCGCGACGAGCTGGCAGGCAAGTTCCCGCGCCCTGAGGGCTATGACTTCCCGAACGTCGATGACGGCGTGGCGGGCATGGCCTTCATCGAGGCCACCGTGGCTTCCGCGAAGAACAACGCGGCTTGGACCAAGCCGGGTCACTGAAAAACTTGGACCACGGGGCGCCCGGTCATCCGGCGTGTCCCGTGGTCTTTCTCTGCATGGCCACCGCCCTGTCTGGACCCGGGGTGGGGGCATTCCAAAAAACCACATCCACCGGATCCGGGACGGCACGGAAATCGGAGAGGAATCCCGGCAATCATCCGTAGTTTCCTTTTACCGTAATTTCCTTGTATCCTCTGGTCTTCAAATGACGTCCAAACCATGAAACCCACCTTATTCCTCCCCCTTGCAAGCGCGGCCGCCGCGTTCTTCCTCGTTGCCGCCAGCAACGATTCCGAGCAACCGCCACCGGGTGCCGCTGACAAGATTGCAGAGGCCCTGCCGTCCGAGCCCTACGCCAAGCCCGCCAAGGCCCGCAAGGTGCTCATCTTCTCGAAGACCGCCGGCTTCCGTCACGAGTCCATCGCCACCGGCAAGGTCGCCCTGACCGAACTCGGCAAAAAGACCGGAGCCTTCGAGACCGTTATCAGCGACGATCTTTCCAACTTCGAGCCGAAGACGATCGATCAGTTCGACGCCATCGTTTTCCTCAGCACTACCATGAATCCTTTCGCACCCTCAGGGGACGAGCTGAAGGCCATGGATGACAAGGCCAAGAAGGATGCTGAGAAGAAGGTCGAGCGCCTGCAGAAAAGTCTCATGGCCTTCGTGAAGGGCGGCAAGGGCTTCGTCGGAATCCACGCCGCTACCGATACCTTCTACGATTGGTCCGACTACGGTGACATGATCGGCGGCTACTTCGACGGCCACCCTTGGGGTGCCGGCACCCAGGTCTCGATCAAGGTGGAACCCGGCCAGGAAAAGCATCCGCTGGTGGCCATGTTCGACGGCCAGAATGTCGACTTCAAAGAGGAGATCTATCAGCTGAAGGCTCCTTACGACTCGAAGAAGGTCCACATGCTCCTGCGTCTGGATCCCGAGAAGTCGGACATGAATGTCCAGGGTCTCAAGCGTGAGGACAAGGACTGGGGTGTTGCTTGGGCCCGTTCATGGGGCAAGGGTCGCGTCTTCTACTGCTCCTTGGGCCACAACCACGACATGTATTGGAACCCGAAGGTCCTCCGCCACTACCTCGCGGGCATCCAGTGGGCGCTCGGAGATTTCAAGGTGAAGGTCGACAAGTGATTTCGAAAACGGCCGGGGCAGCGATGTCCTGGCCGTTTTTCTTTCTGCACCCTCAGTTCCGGCGGCGTCGCATCACGGAGCCGGCCAAGGCCATGACCCCAAGCATCGCCGCGCCCGGCTCCGGCACCGCCATGAAGGCTACCTCGCCAAGGCCGGTGTAATCATTGGACCCCTGCACGCCTTCGATATCGAAGCGGACGAGGGATACACCTTCGACCACGCTGAAGTTGAAAACTTGGCCGGACGCTGTGTCCGGTTGGGCAGCGAGGTCATTCAGGGTGAAGAGAACTGTCGTTCCGTCCGCGGCGTAGAAGGTGAGGTCGAAGAGCGTGACGTCGTAGCCAGAGTTGGTCGAGATCCCGCCATTCGATTGGTGGTTCCACATGACGAAGCTCGTTAGGTCCTGCGCCGTGTTGAAGGCGAAGGTAATGAACTGATCCAGCGGCTGGGTGTCCGCCGCGCTTGTCCAATGATTGCCGCCCCCCGTATTGGAGTAGGCCGCGTGGATACTCGATGCGGAGTAATCACCGGGGAGCCCCGAACCATTGATCGTGTTCTGCGGCTTGTACTCGGGAGAAAAGAAGGAACTGACCTCATGGATCGAGTCCGGCACGATCATCACAGCCGCGTGGGCGCTAGGGAACGTGGCGAGGGCAAGGCACGAGCTGAACAGGAATGGCTTCATCATGAAGTGGAGGGATGAGTTGCGGATCTTCGCTGAAATGCCGCTTCTAACCGCTCCTCCCCATCGGGGCACCCGAAAAGAGATCCTTTGCTACCAAGGGACCATTTTACCAAGATTTCTTCCCCCTATCCGACATTGGCAATGCAGCCCTCTATGGCTTCGCCACCGCCTTCAATCGGACGAAGGATTTCCTCTCCGTTGGGGGTACCACCGAGACCGTGCCATCTGTCGCAACGCTGGTCCTTTCTGCAGGCACCGTCGTCCAAGCCACCAGGTCATTCGATTCTTCCGCGATCAAATCTCCGAACCTCAGACCGACGGCATCCGGCTTCCAACTCAGCGAGGCTCCCGGCGAGAAGCTTCCCGCGAAGGGATTGCTGTAGTTGCCGGGCGAGGTTCCCAGCAGATACTCCACCAGATTCGGCAACCCATCACCGTCCGGATCAGCGTCCATCCCCGAGCTTGGCAGGCCGGCAGAAGAAATCCAAGTCAGGTATGGTTGGTCAGGATTCAGCCCCAACAGGTTCTTCAGGATCTCCCGATCGGAGAATTTAGGAATCGTGGTTCCCATCGCCGTATTCAGCGAGGCGATCACCTCGTTCGCAATGTAGGCTTGCGCTACCGTGGACGCGTGAAAGCCGTCCTTGCAGAAAACTTGAGTCGGCGAGTTCTCATTACTCCCGGAGAGAGTGAAAACCGTACCGTTGATCTGGAATGGAACCTGATCGAAAACGCGGTCGGTCAAGAGGTCCAGGCGCGCGACCACCGGCGGATTCTGCTTCGACGCAGCCCAGGCGATGATCTTTTGGTTGAAGGCTGCGATTTTCGCACGGGTCGTCACCTTCTTCTCGGGAACGTTGTAAATATTCGAGATCTGCGGTGTCGCCCCCACATCCGGCACCGTGCAGACCACTACCTTGGGAGGCTTGACTCCGCGGATTGCGCGCACCCAGGAGTGGATGAAATTGATGCGGGTGATGATGTTGTCGAAGAACGCGGGATCTTCGGTGTTATTGAAAATGTCGTTATATTCCTGTTTCAGGTCGTTGGCCCCAAGCATGATCACCACCACAGGGGTATTGAAGATCTCCTCCTCGATCGCGTTCTTCGTGACCGAATAAAGGGGCCCTAGCGGATCATCTTCCCAGGCACCGTTGATGAGATTGGTCCAATTGGTTGTCGTGGTTCCGGGAATGCCAAAGTTATACCGGTGGCCTAAAGTACGGAGATCACCGTAGGGGATACCCGTTCGATAGGCCCCCATGTCCAGGTCGGTAGGGCGAAAAATTCGGAACAGCTCAGGCCAATTCCTCACATTGGCGTTGTCCGGATCGGAGTCCGGGGCGGAAAAGGTCAGTTCGAAGGCATATTCCTCCGTCATGCTGTCTCCTATCGCGAGAACCCGTAACGGTGCCGCGTGAAGATACCCCGTGAGAACCGAGGCAAAGATCGGAATTGCCGCCCAGTTTTTGAGCAGTGAAACAATAGGTCGATTGCGGATCATCGGCTGCCGAAGCGGTTCCGCTTCCCGATAAATTACCTCGCATTGAAGTCGTGCCAAGCACAGCCACTGTTTGAAATGCTGCGCAAAATAATGGTTGGAGTCCGTTAGCTTCGGATGAGCCCCACTAGGCGAGAGAAGAGAAGATCTCTTGGAATTTTCCTTGAATTACGGAAGTTTCAGTAAATACTGAAAAATAAATGAGCAAGGAACGTGAGCTACTCAAAACGGTGCGCGAGGAATTCGTCGCCCAATGGGGTGCGATGGGCTCGCAATGGGGAATCAATCGAACCATGGCCCAAATCCATGCGTTGCTAATGATTTCGCCCGAACCCCTCAGCACGGATGAGGTGATGGAGGAGCTGCAGGTGAGCCGGGGGAATGCCCATACCAACTTGAAGGATCTTGTCGCTTGGGGCCTCGTGCGGATTGTGGTGAAGAAGGGCGAACGGCGCGAATTTTTCGAGGCGGAGAAGGATGTGTGGCAGATCTTCACCACCGTCACACGGGAGAGGAAGAAGCGCGAGATTGAGCCCGCACTGGCCGTGCTTAATCACTGTGCCGAGAGTACTCGTGACCTCACTTCGCCGGAAGCGAAAGCTTTTCATGATCAAGTCCGCCAGTTGGAAGAGTTCGTTGGCTTTGCCTCGAAGGTGGCGGACCGGATCGGATCGATGAAGCACGGCTTTGCCGTTCAACTTGCCGCCAAGCTGCTCGGTTAGTTCGGTAGGTGGCTTTTCAAATTTTTCTGAAAAAAGAGGAAAAAGAGGATTTCAAAAAGGAAGGGAGTTTGAAGTGAATCCGCAAATTGTGATATTCGCCGCGAACGGTTTTCTGGGCCGCTATCTGGCGCGCCACTATCAGAACCAAGGCCGTGAAGTGGTGTGTGTCGCCCGCAGCCGGGATGGCTGGAGCGGCGATGGCATGTTTCTTGAGTGGGATGGCAAGACGTTAGGCCCTTGGGCCTTGGCTCTGGAAGGCGCGGAACGGGTGATCAATCTCGCAGGCCGTAATGTGAACTGCCGCTACGATGCGCGAAACCGCCGGGAAATTCTGGAGTCGCGCATCGACTCGACCCGGGTGATCGGTCAAGCGATCTCGACCTGCAAGATCCCGCCGAAGCTCTGGATCAACGCCAGCTCGGCGACCTTCTATCGTCACGCCGAGGACCACGGACAGGATGAATGGATGGGCGAGCCCGGGGAGGGATTCTCGGTGGGTGTCGTCCAGGCATGGGAAGAAGCCTTCTTCGCCGCCGCTGTTCCGGGAGCGACCCGGAAGATAGCCCTGCGCATCGGCATGGTTCTCGCGAACGAGGATGGCACTGTCTTTGATGTGCTCCGTCATCTTACCCGCCGTGGTCTTGGTGGAAAGATGGGGAAGGGGAGCCAGCGGGTGAGCTGGATCCATATGGATGATCTCCTCGGGTCGATCGATTTTTTGGCAGCCGATCCGCTGGCCGACGGCGTTTTCAATCTGACGACGCCGGAATTTCCGACCAACCGCGAACTGATGCAGGCCTTCCGCGAACAGCAAGGCGCTCCTTTCGGCCTTCCGGCGACGGAACTGATGTTGGAACTTGGTGCGCGCCTGTTGAAGACGGAGACGGAACTCGTGTTGAAGAGTCGCTGGGCCGATCCGCGCCGACTCCGGGAAG
The DNA here is from genome assembly GCF_012913485.1 of Luteolibacter luteus. Classification (GTDB taxonomy): domain Bacteria; phylum Verrucomicrobiota; class Verrucomicrobiia; order Verrucomicrobiales; family Akkermansiaceae; genus Haloferula; species Haloferula lutea. The sequence goes on from NZ_CP051774.1 coordinate 5,536,145, forward strand.
CGGGCTTTCGCTGGCGCTGGCCGCATCTCGATGCCGCTTTGGCTGATCTTGAGAGTAGAATCGGGCTGGAGGGGTTTTTCCGCCAGCCGGAACGCCGCTCAGCCGGTGTCCGGATCTGGACTCCAGGAAAAAGAGCCACGGCATCGCTAAGATGAAGGCCGAATAAACAGTTTCAAAGGAAAGTCACATTTCCGGGTCTACTTCTCAACTGCTCCTCGAAATGAAAGCGTACCTCGCCCTCGTTCTCGCCGTCCTAGGCATCGTGATGTTCTCCGGGGGCATCTGGATGCAGCGGATCTGGCTGCCCCAGGTGAGGACTTCCCAGCCGGAGCCCGAGGAGCAAACTGTTTCAATCGAGCCGGCACAGGAGGGTGCGGAAGTATCCACAGAGGCGGATGCCAAGGAGGAATGGGCCGTGGATCACGTCACCATCAAGTGAGGAAGCATCCCGGAAGGGATGGGAGATCCTCCGGGTTTGCGTAGTGCAGGAAAGCTTTGTGAATTGGCAAGGATACCTGTAAGATCGCCTCACCCTCCAGATGAGCGAAGGCGGAATAATCCAAAGAAAACCCCGGGCGACGCAGATGATCCTGTTGTTCGCCGCGCTGGTCGTGGTGGTGGCGGGCTTGAAAGCGGCACAGTCCTTTTTCGTGCCCGTGCTGCTGGCCTTCTTCATTGCGACGGTGAGCTATCCCGTGACCGGCTGGCTGCAGCGGCATCGGGTCCCTCCGGCGGTCTCCGTGATTCTCACGGTTTTGGTCGACTTCGCTTTCCTCGCCGCGGTCATCGTGCTCGGCGTGACCATCATCGGTGACCTTCAGGAGAAGTGGGATGCTGAATACTACGATCTCACGCGGGCGAAGATTCAGGATGCCAGTACCTCCGTGGCCGGGAAGCTGGAGGAATGGGGTGTGGAAGATGGCGCCGAAAAGGTGCAGGAATTCACCACCGAGAACCTCGCCGAGCTGCGGAATATCAAGTTTTCCACGATCCTTAGCTTTGGCACAGGCGTGGTAGGCCGCCTGCTCACCTTCTTTGCCAGCTTCGGCGTGGTGATCGTGCTGACGGTTTTCATGCTCTCCGAGGCTCAGGGATTTAGTCGCCGTTTCGGGGCGATCCGTGCTGCCCGGGGACCGAATTTCGATCGTTTGGCTAGTGCGATGCTCGATACCCAGCGCTACCTTGGCATCAAGACGGTCATCAGTCTGGCGACCGGGGTGTTGGCGGGGATCCTCTGCTGGGTGGCCGGTCTCGATTTCTTCCTGTTGTGGGGAATTCTCGCCTTCGTGATGAATTTCATCCCGGTGGTCGGTTCGCTGATCGCTTCCGTCCCGCCAATCCTCCTGGCCTTGATTGCCAAGGATGGCGGAACCACGGATGCAATCGTGGTGGCCGGTGGCTACGGGCTGATCAACATGTTCTTGGACAACTTCGTGCAGCCCATGCTGCTCGGACGCCGCTTTGGCCTTTCGATTCTGGTGGTCGTCCTCTGCGTTCTCTTCTGGGGCTGGCTCTGGGGTCTTATCGGCATCATCCTCGCCGTTCCTTTGACGATGATCCTCAAGGTCGTGCTGGATAATAGCGACGAGTTCCGCTGGGTCGCCGTGGCGATCGGTCAGGAAAACCAGAGAAATGGGGCAAACCCGGCCATCAATGGGAGTCCCGGCGAGAAAACCGCATCGGCTCCTCCGGGTGCGACCGAGGTGCAAGGAGGCTGATCTTTCCTTCTCTATCGGGTTTGCATCGGGGCGCGGGCTGCCGATGATTCGCGGCGTCCATGACCCGCTTTCAGAAGTTCGCCTCGGCTGCCCTCGTTTCGGTGATCGTCCTTATTTTTGTGGGGGCCATCGTCCGGGTGAGTGGAGCAGGGATGGGCTGTCCGGATTGGCCTCGTTGCTGGGGCCGTCTGATCCCGCCGACGAGCGTGGAGCAGGTGGACATCACGAAGCTGAACTTCGAGAAATTCCGGAAGGCGGCGGCGCGCTATGACCGCGATCCCGAAACGGTCACCCCTGAACATATCCTGGAGAATTTCAATGCAGTGCACACTTGGACGGAGTTTGTGAACCGTCTCAGCTCCTTCCCCGTGGGCTTCTTCTCGATGGCCACGCTGGTTACCGCGCTGATCCGCCAGCGTCGCCGTCCGTGGGTTCGGTCGGCATCGGTGGTTTCGGTGCTCCTAGTGGGGGTGAATGCATGGATGGGTAGCCAAGTGGTTTCCAGCGATTTGAAGCCCGTGGTGCTCACGGTACATATGGCTTTGGCGATGCTGCTTCTAATGCCGCTGACCTTTGCCGCGTGGCGTGGTTGCGAGTCGCCTTGGCTCATCGCGGGTGACGATACTTTCCGTCGAAAGATGCGTTGGATTGTCGGCCTGCTGCTGGCGCTGATCTTCGTCGAAGGCGTTCTCGGCACCCAGATCCGGGAAACGAATACCCATCTCGCCCGCACCCATGAGGGAATGGGTCGGGCCGAGTGGATCGGGATCCTGGAGCATACGTGGACCTACTTGATCCATCGTAGCTTTTCTTGGGTAATCCTCGGCGCTGCGGTCGGGTCTTGGTGGCTGTCAAAGAAGGTTGGAAAGCCGGGCCGCACGGCGACTGGTGTCTTGGCGGTGGTGATCGCCCAGATGGTGCTGGGCCTGATCATGGCACGCGTCGAGATTCACCCCGTGGTGCAGGTGTTGCACTTGGGGCTCTCCGGTATTCTTCTGACTCTGGCGACCCTTTGGTTCTGTGGAACCTTCAAGCCTGCCCCGGAGGCTGTCCGGGGCGCGTAAGCGGATTTAGACGCCAAGAATCTCCGCCGCTGAAACGACCGGGATTCCATGAGCTTCACCGACCGGTGCACAGGTCAGCTTGCCTCCGGCACAGTTCACCGCGCCGAGCACTTCCTTGCGGATCTTTGCTGCTCCGGCCAGACCATTGTCAGCAAGCAAGGTGATCCAGCGTTGGGTCACATTGTTCAGCGCCTGCGTTGCGGTGCGGGAGTAGGCTCCGGGCATGTTGGCCACGCAGTAGTGGATGACGTCTTCTTCGACGTAGGTCGGTGCTTGGTGAGTGGTCGGGCGTGTGGTCTCTGCACAGCCACCTTGGTCAACCGCGATGTCCACGAAGACGCTGCCGGGCTGCATTTGTTTCAGCATGTCGCGAGTGATCAGCTTCGGCGCGCGGGCCCCGGGGACCAAGACCGCACCGATCACGAGGTCGACCCGTGGCAGAAGTTCCGCGAGGTTTGCTTCGCTGGAATACACCGTGTGTGTGCCGGTCATGGTGATATCCAGGAAACGCATGCGCTCGAAGTCTACCTCAAGGATCGTCACGTCCGCGCCAATACCGGTGGCAACGCGTGCAGCATTCACACCTGCCGTGCCACCACCGATGACCACCACGCGACCCGGCGCTACCCCAGGCACGCCGCCGAGCAGGGTGCCGCGACCGCCATTGTGTTTGGCGAGGTGATAGGAACCGACGATGGAGGCCATGCGGCCTGCGATTTCGCTCATCGGCTCCAGCAGCGGCAGACGGTGATTCACTTCGAGGGTTTCGTAAGCCAAGGCCGTGCAACCGCTTGCCACCAACGTCTCAGTGAGCGTCTTGCCCGCGGCGAGGTGGAGGTAGGTGAAGAGCAGATGATGCGGCTGCAGCCGGGCGATTTCCTCGGCCTGCGGCTCCTTTACCTTCACGATCATTTCCGCAGCGGAAAAAACCGCGTCTGCATCCGGGAGAATTTCGGCCCCGGCGGCGAGGTATTGCTCGTCGCTGTAGCTGGCGCCCGCGCCGGCTCCCGCCTGCACGAAGACGCGGTGCCCGCGTTTCACGAGTTCCCCGGCGGAGGCCGGGATCATGGAGACGCGATTTTCCTGCGCTTTGATTTCCTTCGGGATGCCGATGTTCATGATGATTCCTGATCGAGGTGCATCCCCACGCTAGATCCGGCGTCCTTTCCTGTCTTTGCGGAAAACGGTGAAAAGCGGGAGGGAATGGGGCAATTTCAGCTGCTCGAAAATGAATCAGCCGGAAACCGCGTGAGGCGGTTCCCGGCTGAAGCGGCACCCGGTTAAAGGAGAGTGATCACTTCAAGACCACCCGATAGAAGGCCTTGCCGGCTGGTGGATACGGATCGGTGAAGCTGGCTGTGCCCGCCGTGCCGGGGACCGTGGCAATGTCTTGCCAAGTTCCGGTCAGCGAAGTGTTACGCTGGATGGTGAAAGTCACACCGGTCACGCTGGGCCACTGGATCTGGCCGGTTGTGCTACGCGTTGCTGCGAAGCGCGAGGTCCCGCTATTCGGGATCAAGCCAAGGCGATACTCGGTGAGGTTGTCGGTGCCGTCCTTGTCGTAGTCGCCGGTTTCGGTTTCGCCGAGGCCTCCGAAGTATTGCATTTCCCACGCGTCATCGAGGGCATCCCCATCCGGCCCGGCAACAAAGAGGAACTGGCCGGCCGTGCGTGCGACCGAGCTGATGCGCACTTCATCCAGCACGCCGAGGAAGCTATCGGTGCTGCCACCGTTGCTCCGGCCTTCATTGCCGATCGTCAGATCGCAGGCGGTTGAAACCAACAGATCGTTGGTCATCTGCAGCGAGGCAAGCTGGCTGGCTTGGTTGCGGGATGGGTCCAGCAGGGTCCAGTAAAGCTTGAGGTTGTCCGCGGTGGCTTCGGTTCCGCTATAGGTCACGGCCACATGGTACCAGCCGCCTTGGGCGATGGCATTGGTGGCTGCTCCGATCGGTAGCGGCGCGGTCAGCGATTGCACTGCCGTTGCGCCGTGCAGGTTGATGAACTCCAGCAGGGGAGCGGTGCCGGCGGTATTTCCCGGGCCGCCGATCGGGACGATGCGGAATTGCCAGACGCGGCCAGCATCGGCGTCGTTTTCACCGGTGACAATCTGCATTGGCACCACCGACGCCGGAGCTGCCGCAGGATCGAAGTCGATGCGTACGATTGCCTCAAAGGTGAAAGCTCCATCCGCCCCCGCATAGCTGAAGGTGGCATCGTCCGTGGTGTCTGCTGCCAGCGGCAGTGCCGAAAGCACGCCGCCGGTGGCAGTGCCGCGGCCAGCCGAGGGATTGAGTCCCGTGCCGAAACCCGCGAGGGAGGGCGTCCACATCATTGCTCCATCTTGAAGGCTATTGAGGGAAAGCCGCCCGGCCGCAGCATCGGCTGCCGGTGCCTTCACCTCATCAAGGTGCCAGAGATGCAGCGTATCCGAATCCACGGTGTAAGGTTGGAAAACCTCGGTTGTGTCGACGATTCCATCGCCGTCGATATCGGTGATCGTAGAGCTGGCTTGAGTCGGGTCCGACCCGGCATTTTGCTCCTGAAGGTTCGTGCCCGAGTCCCCATCCGGGTTGCCGCTCGCAAGCTCGTCGAGATCGGAAAAGTAGAACTGCTCCCAAGAGTCGATCAGCTGGTCGCCATCGGTATCGAGCGGCGTGAAAACCGCATTCTTGGGACTGGTTCCAGCAGCACGCTCCGCGACGTTCGAGAAACCATCGCTATCCGGATCGTCCGTGCCATTGAAACGTGAGATGATCGCGAAAAGGTCTTCATCGCCGGCTTCTTTGAACCAGAACACTTCCCATCCATCCGGCAGGCCGTCGGCATCGGCGTCGAAGGAAGAAAGGATGTCCATCGGGTCGGTGCCATCGAGGAACTCCGAGGCGTTGTCATAGTAGTCGCCATCGGGGTCGTCGGTGCCGTCGTATTTCGCGAGAATGGTTGCGATTGATTCTCCCGCGTTGGAGCGGAAGTTCTCCACTTCCCATTCATCCAGCAGGCCGTCCCCGTCGGTGTCGGTGGCATTGACCACCTCCGGGCCAGCATCATGGAAGAACTCGCGCTCCTCAGGGGTGAGCGCGCCGCTCCAGATCCGCATCTCATCATAGCGGGCATTCGCGACATTGTCGCCGGCCCATTGGGAGCGCCCGAGGTAATTGAATGTGTCGTTGAGGAAGGCGAGTTGGTTCGTCGTGCTAAAAGTGCCCTGGGCGCTCCCCAGATCGGAACCATTGGCCGGATTGGAATACCAAGTGACCAAGGTGCTGCTGTCCGCGCCGGCACCGGGCTCGATCGTCATCACGATGTGGAACTGCGTGCCGACGGTGTAGGGCTGGTTGGTGTTCGGGCTATTGGTGGTCGCGGCATCGATCCACTCGACCTGATCGGTCGCCGCATTCGTGCCCTGCGTCCAGGACATGAAGAGATACTCGGTGGTGCCACTGCCAAAATCGAAGATCCGGGCCCAGTTCTGCACCGCTACTTGTGTGGCCCAGAATTCCAGAGTGACAGGGGTCTTCTTGCCTTGCAGCAGGTTTGTGCCGAGCTGTGCGTAAGCCGAGGTTCCGCTCGCTCCACCCACAAGCAGGAGATCGGTTGCGGACAAGGTGGATGATCCGCCGACCAACGGATCATTATCCGGATCGATCACCTGCGCGTGGCTGGTGCCGACGGAATCATTGAGGTTGCCATTGAAGCTCCAGCGATGGGCGAGCTTTGCCTTTGCCGGAGTCCATGCCGCATCATTCGGGTTCGTGTTCGCCAGGAACTCCTCGATGTTCGAGAAGGTGTCATTGTCCGCATCGGCGTCCGGAAGGCGGGATGTATTCCCGAAGTAGAAGATTTCCCAAGCATCGGCCATGCCGTCGCCGGTTCCGTTTTCGGTATCCGGGAAGGAATTCCGGTCGAGCGGATTGGTGGATGCGGTGTATTCCTCAAGGTTGGTCGCGTAGTCGCTGTCCGCATCTCCAGCACCGGTCTGGTTGAGATTGCCGAAGGTGCCAAGCTCCCAGAGGTCGGGCAGGCCGTCATTGTCGCCATCGCCGGAGACCACGCTGAGCACGCCGCTGCTCTCGCTGAAGGCGTAGACGTTATCCGCGGAGATCCAGAGATTGTTGGTCTTGGTGAAGCCGGGGATATTGAAGGTGGCGCCGAAAGTCTCCGTGAGCGTGGCGGTATTCACCAAGGTCCAGGTGCTGCCGGAAGTGGTGCTGGCACCCGTCAGGTTCAGATTGAAAGTACCGTTGAAGGCAACGTTGCCCGCTCCCGAGATACTGTTGTTTACGCCGCTGGCTCCGATGGTGAAGGCCAAGGCGCTGGTTTCCGCCGCAGTAACGAAGCCCGTGACGGTAATGTTACCAGTGTGGGTATTGGTGCCGGAGATGGTGGTGCGATATGTCGCATTGCCACCGGTGAAAGTCAGATCACCGGTGCCGCTGATCGGGGCGGTGATGCTCACCGGACCTTGCGTGGCTCCAATGCGCGATCCGGTGCCGGTAACATTGAGATTACCAGCGAGAGTGAAAGTTTCCGTGCTTCCCTGGAGGTGATCGATCAGTCCGCCCGAGAGGATCAGATTGTTGACGGTGATGATGTGCGAACCGGCGGTCTTGTAAGTCAGGTTGCCGGTGGTCGTGCCGATTGTGAGGGAATTGCCGGCAAAGGCGTAGTCACCTGCCGTGGCCGGGGTGCGCAGGCGCTGAATGTTCACGATGTAATCGTTCTCCGCGGACGGGGCGGCGGCATTGCTCCAGTTTAGGGCGGCGTTGAAGGAACTCGTATTGAGCGCGTCGGCAGCATTGAGCGTGACGCTGGCGCTCCGGGCGTGCGGGGCGAGGGCAAGGGCCAGGCCGGGAATGAGACAGATCTTCCGATTCATGGGTTACTTGGGGTTTCGAGCGGGGCGGACGCCGGAAGAGGTGGCCGGTCCCGGTGTCGGATGGCTTGGACCCATCCGACAAAATTCCCCCCAGCCTTAGGGGGGCGTCCCGTGTGGTTCAATGAGGGATAGGCTTCTCCCACTCAAAGGGGAGGAAAGGGGGGCGCCTGTTCTGCCTGTTAAAAACATGAAAAATAACAGGCTGAGAAAAGGGGAAGATCGAACATCGAACTTCCAACATGGGACGTCGAAGTGGGGGAAGCCGGGCGAGATGGAATGGCGTGTGAAAAGCATGCGGGAAAGAAGTTTGGCGCACGCAGGGGTGGGTTTCTACTGCCAGGATGAACTGAAAACGGGGAGGGAAGACGCCAATCGCCCCCTGGCATCCCGGCTTCTCGCGAAAGTGCTACAGCTAGTGAAGGGGGCCTTGGGGGAGCTTCTGCTGCACGCTAGCTTCTTAACCGCCCTCGACGTATTCGATCCGCCAGAAGCGCCGGGATCCCTGAGGATCGAGAGGGGCTGTGAACTGGATGGGGGTGCCGGTGCCTTCCCGGGTTTCCTCAAGCTGCCAATCCGTTAGATCCGAGCTGCTCCACAAACGATAGGACCAGCTTGGTTCGGAGATGCAGCGGATCTGCACCTGACCTCCATTTAAGCTTACCTGCGGTTGCGGCTTGTGGGCGAAGTAGGTCTTTGCGTCCCACTCGAGGATCGAGAAGCGCGAAGCGGTGTTCGCAGAAGTGGTGTAGCCTTCCCCAGTTGCGGCTTGGTAGAGGAAGTGCAGCTGGCGGTCTCGATCCCAGAGTTCGTTGTCGATGATTGTCTCGTAGTTGCCGAGATTCTCGGTGGTAAGATCGAATTCGATCCAGACTAGGCGTTCGGGGTCTTCGGCTTTTGGCAAGCTGTGGACGATCGTGATGCCATTGCTGCCCTGATTGTCGCGATAGGCGACGATGATGCGGCCGCTATCATCATGTACGACGGTCGGGCGGCCGAGATTGCGGACGAAATTCTCATCATACTTCGTGCCTGTGGGATCGATGGTCCGGTTCGAAACAGGACGCTTCTGCCAGACGCCATTGTCATCGCGGAAGACGACCATGTATTGCCGCCGATAGTTTCCGGCGGCTGTCTCGGGTGCCCACCATGAAGCGATCACCGGATTGCCATTCGCATCCAAGCAAGAGCTTGCCTGATTGATCAGGCTGCTGCCTTCCGGGATGGCCATGATCTGCTCGGCCTTGGTGGCCGGATCACCGCTTTCTCCATCGCGCGAGATCGGAAGCGTATAAGCCGTGCCATCGTGGTGCTGCCAGGTCAGGCCGGCATCGGTGGATCTCCCGAAGGCGAACTGGTTGTTCGTCTGATAGCCGTTTTCGTTGGCAGGGGAGTCTCCGCCCACCGGCTCATAGCGCCAGCACCAGGTGAGCAGGAGGTCATCGCCATCCGGCCCGCCAAGCTGCGGCATATTGGGATAGGCATTGTAGTTCGGTGTCCAACCGGTGCCCTTGATGAAAGGCAGCTGGATGTTTCCGCTGCGGTGGACATTGTCCCAAGTCTTCGTCGCGGTGTCATAGCGGTTGAGGAAAGTGTCGCCATTTCCGGATGCCACCTCGCGGAAGAGGAAGAGCAGGTCCCCATCGGGAAGCTTCAGGAATTGCGGGTAGGTCACCGTGTCCTCCCGTCCGGTCATGGTGCTATCCGGACCAAGGACGATCGGGGCGGTGCCTGTCACAGGGGCTACGCTGCGGGAGTAGTGGAAGGCATCGCCATGCATGCCCCAGGAGACGTGCATGTAGCCATCGCCATCGATGCCGTAGCTGATCACGTCATGGCCGTCCGTGATCGTGTTCGCGGTGAAGGTCGGATGGCGGAAGACCTCCCATTCAGAGGAGCCAAGAGCGCGACGGCCGATCCAGATGGTGTTGTTGAACTTCGCATTCGCATCGAACTGATGGCGTCCATACCAGGTCACGAACTGCTGGTTGCCCACGGTCTTCAGGGAAGAACGGACGAAGGAAACCGTATTGATCGCGGACGCGCCGCCGTAGCCGAACTCGCTGGTAGCGTGATCACCATCGTCCAAGGGAACGAGTCGAACGGCCGTCCCGGCGGGACGGGATTCCGCGTCGGCGGGGTTCGTGCCGGCCTCCCATTCCTGAAGATTGCCGAAGCCGTCCTTGTCCGGATCCGCTCCCCCATTGTGACCGAGGTGGCTGAAGTGGCTCAATTCCCATGGGTCCGGCAACCCATCGCCATCGGTGTCGGTGGAAAGCGAGGCACGGTTGTTCGGTGCAGAGTTGTTCGTGAGTTCGGTAGCTGTGGATTCCCCGTCCCCATCAGGATCGCCGGAAGCTGTCGCGGAGAGATTGCCGAAATAGCGCATCTCTTCTTGATCCGGAAGGTCGTCGCCATCGATATCACCGGGAATGGAAGCCGTCACCGCCGGGTGAGAGCCAGCAGCGAACTCCGCGCCATTGCTGTAACCATCGCCATCCGTGTCGGAATTCGCGGTCTCATCCAGATCTCCGAAGCGCCCGATCTCCCAAGCATCCGGTAGCCCGTCCGCGTCACTGTCCGCATAGGACACAGAGTCCGGCCCGAAGACGTGAAGATGCTCCCGCTCCTCCGCACCCAGCGCGCCATTCCAGATGCGGCACTCATCATAGCGGGCATTTGCCGTAGCATCCGCCGCGAACATCGAGCGACCGAGCCAGTTCACCGCGTCGTTGAAATCGAGCGGGGTGTTGGTCGTTTCAAAACTTCCCCGGGCTCCGCCGAGAGTCGCTGCTGCAGCGGGAGCCGCATACCAGGTGACACGGGTGCTGCCCGCGGAACCGGCTCGAGGCTCGATGGTCAGGACGATGTGGTAAGGCGTGCCGAGAACGTAGGGTGCATTGCTGTTGTTGGTCAGGCTCGAGACTCCGTCCAACCACCGGACCTGGTCGTTTGCGAGCGTGGTCCCTTGGGTCCAGGACATGAAAAGATACTCGGTGGTGCTGCTGCCGAAATCGAAGATGCGACCCCAGTTCCGGGTGGCGATCTGTGTCGCCCATAGCTCGATGCTCAGCGGGGTCTTCCGGCCGCCGAGCAGGTTATTCCCCAGCTCAATGTAGGAAGCCTCCGAGCGAACACCACCTTGGAGCAACACGTTGCTGTCCCCTAGCGCGGCTGCTCCCGTGGCGGGATTGGAGTCGGGATCGATCAGCTCGGCGTGCTCCGTTCCGACGCTGTCTTCCAAGTTGCCATTAAAGCTCCAGCGGTGGGCCAGCAAGGATCTTGAAGGGCTCCATCCGGCTTGGGTGGGATCGGTGGTGGCATCGTGTTCCGCCTTGTCGCCGGCTCCGTCTCCATCGCTATCGGCAGACCCATCCCGGCTCAGGTTTCCGAAGTAGAAGAGTTCCCAGCCGTCATTGAGTTGATCGCCATCGGTCTCAGGCCAGTCGATCGGGTTCACGGGGCTACTGTGCGCCGCTTCCTCAAGTGAATTGCTCGCGAAGTCACCATCCGGATCGCCCTCACCATCCTGTGCGGTGAGGTTGCCGAAGTGGTGGATCTCCCACTCGTCTTGCAGGCCATCGAGATCCGCGTCGCCGGGATTGGAGTCCGGGTTGTCCGGTGCGGTTCCCGCCACGAACTCCGCCATGTTGTCGTAGCCGTCGCCATCCGGATCACCGTTTCCATCCTGGCCGAGATTCCCGAAATGGAGGGCTTCCCATGCGTCGGAAAGACCGTCGCCATCGAGGTCATCATTGGCAAAGAGGAAGGCGCTCGCGCTGCGGACTACCTTGCTGATCCGGACTTCATCGATCAGCCCTTGCAGGCCTTCGCCCGAGGCTCCGCGCGCCTCATTGCCGATGACGAGGGGGCCGGTGACGCTCGCAACCGTGTTTTCGCTGGTCGAACTCCCGATCGCGTTTGCCTGCGCCGAGGAGGGAGCCAGCTTGGTCCAATAGAAGGTGGAGGTATTCGTGCTGCCATCGAAGGACAGGGCGACGTGGAACCACTCGTTCGCGGCAAAGCGATGCGGGCCGGTGGTCGGGATGGCGGCGGAGATCGCGCTGCCGCTGCCCGTGATGAAATTGAATTCGAGCGCACCTGTCGTCCCGATGCGGAACTGGAAGCCGCGATTCGACATCGAACTGTCGGTCGAGATGATCTCGCGCGAGGCACCGGTGATCGACGGCAGGTTGACCAAGGCTTCCAAGGTGAAGGAACCATCGGCACCGGCGATACTGCCCTGAGCAATAGCGTCCGGACTCGTAGTGGTGCCGGGTTGAAAGCCGCCCGACTGATTCGCATCGAGGCCGAGCCCGACGGTGCTGGTGGCAATGGAGGCGGCCCTTCCAAACGCTGCGGAATAGGTGGTGGCCCCGAGGATGGTGGTATTTGCCGGTTGTGCAGCGGTGGCCGCGGCCGGCACGGCGGACCCGCTGTAGGGAAGTAATCCCGCGGCAGAGCTGCCTGAGTTCGCGGCGTTCGTCGCATCCACCGCCTCATCCAAGTGGAACAGGTGCACGGTCTCCGTGTCCGCCACATAGGGTCCTGTCACGGCTGCGAAGGCGGGAGTGGTGACCAAGGCGAGGAGAAAGGGCAGTCCGGGGCGCAGCATGATTGCCGGGAAGCATGGCAGCCTTGCGGTGCTGCTACACCCGAAAGCAGCCCGCTCCCCAAAAATGGGGAGACTTGGATTGCCTTTTGAAGCTTATCTCACAAGCTATCTTCGAAAGACCGCGGATGACCCGATCAAAGACATTGCTCTTCTTCCTGGTGGCCGCGGGGCTGGGTCTCGGGATCCTTTGCGGACGGGCACTTCGCGGGGAGGCGATGGATGAGGATATGGCCACGGGGATCGCCGGGAAGACCAGCAAGCGGATGCGTGAAACAGGACCTTCCGGGAGGGAGAATGCCGGAAAACCCGTTCCCGAAGGCGTGCCCTCGGAGGGCTTCGTGGTTCCTCCCCAGGCGATGCGGCGTATCCAAGTGGAACTGCTATCGGGGAGCTCGCTGAACAAAAACGAATGCCGCATGCTAGGGATGACGGAGGCACAGATCAAGGAAGTGGATCTGATGGTGAGCGATGCGGTGAAGCGGTGGCGCGAGCGTGAAATGGCCACGGCCAAGCGCATTCCCTCGCAGAAGGGAGATGTTCTTTGGTTTATCCCCGCTGCGGGGCCTGCGGTGGCGGAGCAGGAGTGGCTGGGCGTCACCAAGAAGCTGGTCGAGATCGGCGGTCCGGACCTGGAGCCGCTGCTGACCTACCGTCTCACGGTGGGCAACAGTCCGAGCCATCGCAGCAACTCGGGTGCAGGCATGCTCAATCTTCTCACTGCGGGATTTGGCACCTTGGATCGCTTCATCAAGATCCCGGCGGATGGTTCCTATCCCCAGGTGATCGATGTGTTTCCCCATCGCGTGAAGGAGGTGCCCGTCGATGAATCGATCTTCGAGCAATTCGAACATAAGCTGAGCATCGATTGGCGGAGCTACATTTCTCCAGCTGACCATGCGGACCGCTTTTCCCACCTTCCGGCCACAAAGTAGCTTTCCATGTCCGTGCGTCGTCCGGTTTTCATTTTCCTCGTCGCCTTTCTGCTTGGTGGGGTGATCGGCTTTGCCGGCTACTCGTCCAAGAAGAACCGTGGGGAACCGGATGGTTCCCGGAGCGGTCATGCGGACGAAAAGGATGACTCTTTGAGTGATGGCCGCGCGAGCGAGACTCGCCTTACGCCGACTCGCAAGGAGGCTCCGGCGCTTCGAGTGGATGAGAATGGGAATTATCTCCTCCCGGCGGCTCTCGCGGAGCGGCTACAAATCATGGCGCTGAGCGAGATGAAGGTGAACCGCACCGAGCTGGCGATCCTAGGCTTCACCGATGCTGAGTTGGACCAATTGCAGGAGCTTATCAGCGAAGTCTGCGAGAAATGCTTTTCCCGCGAGGAAGCCGCGGTGAAGGATTTCACGCGAGGGGAGACAGAGTTGGTTCGTTTGATTCCCGGAGATCGATCCTTCGCGGAGTCCGTGAAAAATGATGCATTGGAAGGAATGCGTCGCATCGCGGGCAGGAAGGCACCTTTGCTCGAGACCCGGATGCTGTCCGAACTCGAGAGCCTCACCATGGATTTCGGACGCACCGACTACTACCAGCGCGTGGGGCTTTCCGACTCATCTTCCAATGGACTGGAAATCGAGAGTGTCCTGATTTCCCAGCCGATGCAGGAGGGGGGCTTGATGCCTGAGCCGGGGGACAGCTTTCAAGGTTACAAGACTCGCTACCGCTATGGGGCCCGGCGGCGCTACGGCTACGGTGGCGAGGTCCCGGAATTTCTCCGCCATCTGATCACGAAGGAAGAGTGCGAGGCACTGCTGCCGCGGAAGTGAGCAAAGTCACTTCCCTCCCAGATACTTCACGACCGCCTCCGTACGGGTGCGCACGTGCAGCTTCGCGTAAATGTTGTGGAGGTGGGTGCGGACGGTTTCAACGCCGATTCCAAGGTCCCAGGCGATCTCCTTGTAGAGTCCGCCTTTAACCAAGAGCTCGAGGATCTGCTTCTCACGCGGAGTGAGGTTGTGATCCTCGTTCTTTGCGGGAGGCGTTTTCTGGAAATGCTGCACGACCTTGCGGGCGATGGCGCTCGACATCGGGGAGCCGCCTTGCAGCAAATCTTCAAGGCATTCGAGCAGCTTTGCGGGAGCATCGCGTTTCAAGAGGTAACCTGAAGCGCCTGCAGCCAGTGCGTCGTAGATCCGGTCGTTGTTGTCGTAGACGGTAACCATCAGAACCTGCACTTCGGGATGCATTTCCTTGAGTTTCGCGACGCACTCGATGCCCGACATGCCGGGGAGCTGGATATCCATGAGCACGACCTCCGGGCAGCTCTCCTTCATCGCTGCGAGCGCGGGCTCGGCAGCGGGGTAGGCGGCCACGAGCTTCCATTGCGGGGAACTGGAGAGAAGGTCTGCCAAGGTTTCGCGCAAGAGCATGTCGTCTTCGACCAAGGCAATCGTATGAGCGGGTTCGGACATCGGGTTTTCTACTTTGGAAGTTCGGGGAGCCGGCAAATCAGCACGATAGAGGTTCCGTGGCCGGGTGACGAGTCGAGAGCGTAGCTGCCGCCGATTTCACGGATTCTACCCGCGGTATTGCCCAAGCCGTGGCCATCGGGATGGGACCTCGGATCGAAGCCGCGGCCGGTATCGCGGATCATGAGGGCGAGGGTCTCGTCCTCAAGCCCGAGCGAGAGGAAGACCTCGCAGGGGCCGGCGTGCTGCAGGACATTATGGAGGGATTCCTTCACCGCGAGGGCAATGTGATGGCGGTACTCCGCGCTGAGAGGGCGTGCCGGTAGCTCCGCCGGGATATCGAGGCGGCAGCGGACCGGTGAGTCGCGGAACATTTCATCCGCGAGGCGGGTGAGGTGGGAGCCGAGTTGGTCGAGGGTGTCATGCGCGGGATCGACGGCCCAGACGAGATCATCCATCGCGGAAACGAGTTCGCGGGCGGCACCGGTCATCTTGTCGAGGTGGCGCTGGGCCTTGGCGGGATCCTTTTCCCAATCCCGGCGGGCGAGTGCCGCGGTAAGGTTTAGTACGGTAACTCTCGTACCAAGGTCATCGTGCATGTCCCGGGCGATGCGGCTGCGGTCCTGCTCGAGTGCATTTTGGAAGCGCAGCCGCTCGAGACGTTGCTTCGAACGACGGCGGAGGTGGCGGAAGGCGGCAGCGGCAACGAGGGCGACCGAACCTGCGGCGACCGCTGGTCCGAACCAGACGCGCTGCCAGAAGGGGGGATCGATATGAATGGGGAGAGCAATCATTTCGCCGGTGCGCTGGTTCGCGCCTGCGAGGCCGATGGCGCGGAACGTGTAGGCCCCGGGCGGCACGTTGATGTAGGTCGCGCGGTTCAAACGGCCGCCGATCACGTTGAAGGCTTCGTCCCAAGAGAGGACGAGGGTGCGGCTTGCTGCGGGAGGGCCATTCAGCTTTTGCACGGAGGTCCATTCGCCGTGTTTCATCTGATCACCGTCGACCAGCGCAAGGGCGGGTCCATCGCTACGGATCGAAAGGTAAGCGATGGCAGGATCGCTGCCATCGCGGCGCCAGCCCGGCGGCGCGTCGCCGGGGGAAGGAGTGAGTCCATCGATGGTGAGATTGCCGTTTTGCCAGAGCGAGGCTTCTTCTTCGCCCGGAACGGAGACGGCGATGTTGTCCACCATCAGCAGGCCGGTGGTATCGGGTGAGCCGGAGCTGACGGAAAGCCGCAGTGCGACGGCTTCTGCGGGCAGGTAGATCGGCTCGACCCGGCGGGTCATTTTCGAGTCGTCGAACGTCGTTTCCCAGCCATCGCTGCGACCGACGGCGGAGAAGACGGCTTGGGAGATCACTTGGTTTCCCGCGTCGAGTGCCTGGCAGGTGAGGCTCATCCCGCGCTCGGTTTCCTGCCAGCGTTCGTCGATGCCCTCGAGCTGGCAGCGAAGCTTGACGTCTGCATCGAGTGGTTCGGGGCTGAAGCCGAAGTCGAAGTCAAGGCGGTGAAGGCCTGAGCCGAGACGCAGCACTTCACCGGGTTTGCCGGAGAGATTGGCGGAGGAAGCATCGACCAGCACGCTAGCGAGCTTGAGGTCGAGCCGCTCGGGGATCGCGGGTTTTGCGGCGGTGGCATCCTTGGCTCCGGGGGCGATCCGCTTTCCGGGTGCGACGAAGAAGAAGTCGGTGGGATGGCGGGCTACGCCGCTGATGCGCACTTCATCGATGAGGCCGGGGAAGGGCTCTCCTTCGGCATTGCCGTTGAAGCCGCGTGCTTCATTGCCGATGGCGAGATCACCGGTTTTGCCGTTGAGGTCATTGGAAAGAGTGCCGCGGCCGATCAGATTTGCTTCCGCGGGATGGGTGTCGATCCGTGTCCAGTAGAGCTTGAGGTTGTTGGTGATGCCCGCGTTGCCATCGTAAGTGACGGCGACGTGATACCATTGACCGGTCGCGATGGCATGGGGTCCGGTGGTCGGGATCGTGGCCAGGCCTCCACCGGTGGCACCGCAGTGAGGCAGCGCCATGAAGGTGAGGAAGCCTTGTTTCTCGATGCGGAAATTGAAGATGCGGTCGTCGCCATCGCCGTCCATCGAGAGGAGACCCGAGGCGATCACTCCGGCTTCACCGGGGAGGATCTCCGGCTTGATCAGCAGTTCGTAGGTGAAGGCACCGTCTTTCCCGAAGTAGCGGAAGTCGGCCCTCACGTTGTCCTGGTTTCCGGAAACGAGGTGGGGGGCTTCCGCGAGGATGGCCCCTACCAGGTTCGACTCGCCGGGGACGCCTCCTGCGTTCGAGCGAAAGGACACGGCTGTCCCCAAGCCCGGCAGTGAGGGCTGGCCTGCGAGCGCGCCATTCAGCAACCCACGAAGCGGGGTGGGGGATGGTCCGGCATCGCTGAAGGGTATGGTTTCCTCATCGAGATGCCAGAGGTGCAAGGTGGCGGAATCCACGTCGTTAGGCGTGTGGAATTCCGCCGCGGGGGCCAGCGGGCAGCCACTCGCCACGAGGGCCGCGAATCGCAGGATGCGGCGGATCATCGCAGCGGGGAATGGCATGGCTTGGGAAATAGCAGAAAGCCGGGTCCCTTGCGAGACGCCGGCTTTGGAAAAAATGGATCTCGTGTCAGCGGTTCAGGCACGGCGGCGACGCATGATGCCGAGCAGGCCGAATGCTCCCAGAAGGGCCGCGGACGAGGGCTCGGGAACGATGGCGAGATTGTCCATGAATCCCACGGTTTGGTCATGCCGGACGTCCGCATAGAAGCCGACGGAAGTTCCCATCAGGGCGGAGGTGAAGGTGAATTCGTTGCCTGCGGAAGCACCGTTCAGATCGAGGGTGACCTTTGTATCGGAGGTGGTGTAATAGCCGACCTCGAAGGAATTCGCCGCGGTGCGGGTGATGAAGAGTTGGGCGACGAGGTTCTCCGTGGTTGCTGCGGTGAAACTCGTGACCGGTGCGGCATTGTTTGCGTAGCCCGCGCGGATCGAATCCTGGTTTGGACGCACCGAGATGTAGAGGTAGCTGCTTGAAGCCCGGACATCGCCGCTTGTTCCGGTGGTGAGACCGGCGGGTGTCTCGGTGGTGCCGATCGCGATCCCGAAGTCATTCACGATGTTCGCAGTGGCGAGATTGCTGGTGATCGTCGTGTCGATCAGCAGGGTTTGCCCCACTTCCAAGCTGTGGTCGTCGCGGAGGAAGAGTACTTGCTCGGGGACATTCGATACACCGCCGCTGACCGTGGTGGAAAGGGTGCCGCCCGTGGCCGAGAAAGAGATGTTGGACGCGGTGTTGTTGTCGAGCACGCGGGTCAGCGTGTATTCGGACAGGCTCTCGTCGTTGAAATTGTCGATCACCACGGCGCTGGCACTGCCGATCAGAAGCGGTGCCATGGCCAGGCAGGTCAGGGAGAGAAATCGGGAGGTCATGCTGGGTCTTGTTAGGGGTTGGGTTGCCCGCGACTCGCGCGGAATAGGCGAGCATAAGCCCCGGCCTGCTCCCCTTCCTCAATCCAAATCCCCCCTTCTCCCCCTTAATGGGGAAGTGTCTCCTTCCCTCAGTTTCCGTGCCTTAGGCGAGCCTTAGCCTTTGATCGAAAGCTTCCAGCGGCCTTCTCCCAAGCCGAGAATCCGCCGGCCGTTCTTGTCGCCCACCGGCGTGGCTTCAGCGGGGCCTTGGACGGAAACTTCCCCGACATGCGGGACATGGAATTCCGCGACGGTCCCCGCGGGCACGGTCAGCGAGGCCTGCCAAGCCGAAGCGTCCCTGCCTTGGATTTCCAAGAAGATCGGGCCCTTCGGCGTGGGCATCTTGATCCGAGCGTTTTCAAGCGATGCCGTTTGAGGCTTTACCCGGAAACGCCTGAAGCCGGGCTCGAGAGGTTCGATCCCCATCAGCTTTCGTGCGATCAGGTTTGATGGCGCAGCTCCCCATGCATGGTTCCAGTCGAGGTTCGGTTTCAGGGATGGATCCCAGGCTTCGAGCGTGATCGTGGAGCCGACCTTTTCGCTCATGTTCAGCCACGAGCGCTGGCCGCGGGAAGAGAGCAGGGATAGCGCGTATTCCGACTCGCCTGCATCGTAGAGCGCATCCAGCAGGAACTGTGCGCCATAGACACTACAGGCCATGTCTTTCGTTTTCAGGAAAGCTGCCACCTTGGGCACGCGGTCTTGCGGCACCAGGCCCATCGCGAGAGGAAAGAAATTCGCATGGGCCGAGGCATGGTTGCTACCGAGACCGTCGACGTAGCAACCGCGGGCTTCGTCCCAGAGCCTGGCGTTCACGCCCTGCCTGGTTGCTTCGGCCGCCGCTGCGAATTCCTTCGCGTCCGCCGCTTTGCCAAGTTGCAGCGCGATCTTCTCCAACAAGACCAGCGCGCGGTAGTGGAAGGCGGTCACCACGGTCTTCACCTCAGGCTTCATGTCGTAGCCATCGCGCTCGCCAGCAGGCCAGTCCACGATGTCGGTGATGTCGCCCTTGTTCCATCCTTGGAAGAGTCCTTCGGGCGTGCGGCGTGTGATCATCGCGCGGGCCTTTAGCGTGGCGTAGTTCTTCCGCAGCGAGCCGTCATCGCCCGACCACAGGAAGTCGTGCCAAGCTAGGATCACCGATTGCAGGCGCCACTCGGTCGGCCAGGTCGGCTTCTCCAGCAGATACTCGTGGGTCAGCCGCGCCGTGTCGTAGCGCGCATCGAGGCAATAGTGGGAGAGCTGGTTGATCAGTACGTCCGCTTCGTAGGGCTTCCGCTCGCGATCTCCATCCACATAGAGGCCCATGAAGGTGGTTGCCTTGATGCTATGCTTGCAGAGGTCCCACACCGCATTGAGTTCGGGGCTGGAACTCTCGAAGGCGGATGCCTTTTCATCGAAGGCGACACTCCACGAGACCCGCTTTACCTGATCGGCAGAAAAACCGGGAGGAGCTCCTTCAATTTCCGCATAGCGGAAAGGCATCACCTCCTCCTTGCACTCCTTCGGAAGATCCAGAAAGCCCTCCTTCATCCAATTCGGCGGACTCCAGCTCAGGCGCGGGGAGACCGGGCCGCGGGGGTTCAGAGTCACCTCATGGCGTTGGTAACGGACGGTGCCAGCGGGTTTGCGATTGATGCTGCGGTCTCCCGAAAGCGTCTCACCGAGATGGATGGTCATGCGTCCTTTCTCCCGATTGCTCGCAGGTGTGATCGAGATATTGCCGAAAGCCGCCTTGCCGAAATCGATGAGCCAGTGGCCATTCCCGAGTTGTTCGGCCTTCACCGGGCTTTCCGTGGTGGATACCACGGGGCTGCGTTCCGCCGCGGAGAGGGGAGAAAGTGGCAGGAGAGCGCAGCAGAGGAGGGCACGCATGGCGACGGACATGGAACGGATTTCTTCTCTCACGGGCAGGTCTTTTACTTGGCGGCAGGCCCTTCCGGGTGCGGGCGACTGCGTTCGAGCCAAACATCATTCACCTGCGTCGTCTGCCGGGAATAAGGCCAGCCACACGAAAGGGGGAACAAGTCTTCGCTGTGGCCCATCGTACCCCTTCTTTGCCGGAGGACCGACGGTCCCGATACAGGATTCTCCATCAAAGCGAAAATTCGGCTTTCCGACTTCCAGAATTCACGGTAAATCGCCGCCCCCGGCGCGGTCCGTCCCGCTGGGAATCCATCCAAGGTGCCGCCGGCTTAGCTCAGTTGGTAGAGCAGTTGATTTGTAATCATCAGGTCACCAGTTCGAGTCTGGTAGCCGGCTCCATGGAAGGCTTCGTCCACGTCGGGCGAAGGATGTGGTCTAAGCTCGGTCCGGAGCTGGATTGGCCACGCGATGGCGCAGGTAGATTCTCCTATTTCGCGTGCCCAGTGCTCCCCAGATGACGAGATAGAATGCGAGCACAACCCAGTGGGGGATCCAATAGACCGACCATACCCTTCCGTCGTCTGCTTCGAAGGTTCCTCTTCCCGGAGGGACGAAGGTCCTGCCTGGTGGCTCCTCATTGGGGGACGGGATCTCGTCGCCGTAGGGAGAAGATTTTCCCCGGAGCCAAAAGCCGGTGACTGGCCCGGGATTGTTGCTGATGCTGAGCTGAAGTGCGGCGTGGCGATTCGAGAAGACGTGGATCTTGGATCCGTAGTGACCGAAGTCCAAGGGATGCGATTTCGAGTCGAACCAAGTCCAGAGGAGAAAAAGTAGGCCAGCCAAGCCCAGCCAGAAGGTGAGAAAGCCGAATTGCCGGGTATCCATGATTCCCCGTCTTAGAGAGGAGATGCGTGGAGATCCACCGATAACTCTCACCCTGGAATCCCGGGCCTTATCGTCCTTCCCGAAAAAGCTCTTCCTTTCCCGAGTGGACGTCCCCGCGAACCTCACGCTCAAGGTGCAAGATCCCGCTACTGCCATAGACCCTGATCGTGCCTCCGTCGCGACGCGCGGAGAAGACCGCATACTCCAGCGCGGCCTCGGCATTGCGGAACCAGAGATCTGCATGCTGACCCAGAGAGTCACTCAGGCCGACGCCGGGACCCTTCTCGCGGGGGCGAATTTCGTAGTGGTTCTGGAGCATGAGTTCATTTGAACACTATGATGCGGATCGTGTCAAGCTTTCCGATCTTGGCGATCTTTCCCAGCTGCCCCTTCATGTCTGATTTTGGGCGCAACTGGCGGATTTCGGGAACATTTCAACCTTTCGGAATGGCGAAACATAGGGCAGTTTCTTTGTGTGCGAGGGCGCTTCGGCACCCAAGCCAACATCGAAGATCAGACCTCAGCTGAGCGTCGGTTGAATTCCGGGGGGAACATCAACTGGTCCACTGAAAAAGATCTTCGGTTAAACAGAAAAAGCGCGAATTGGATTTCCGGGGGGAACGACGATTCGCGCTTTTCGTTTGTCACCGGTCACCCAGCCGACCGGCTGGCATTCGAGGCCACCGGGCGTGCTGCCAAGGTGTCCCGGGATTTGATTTCTCAAGCGCCGTTCAAGAAGCCGGCTAACAGCATGTCGAGCCGTGCCAAGCCATGAGCCTCTCGGAAGGCGGCGTGACGGCTTTCCAGCGGGCCATCGTTCCAATCCTTGTTATCCAGAATCCGCTGGATGGCCTCCAGAGCTTTGTCGGAATCGCCTTGGGGAATTGTCAGGCCGGTGCGGTAGCGCTCCACGCGATCACCGATGCATTCGCCCGCCGTGGCGAGGCATGGAATGTCGTAAGATGCCGCTTTGCCCAATGCACCGCTGCTGCCCTCGAAGTCTTCATACGCCGCCCAAGCCACGTCGAAGGTATTGAAGATCGAATTGAAATCCGCCTCTTCCGGGATGCGTCCCGCGTCCAACTCGAAGTGGAGGTTATCAATCTCCCCGGAGGCGATGCGCGCTGCGGTGGCATCGACGAAGGCGAGCTCCTCCGGAGTATACTCAGGCCTTTCGAAACGACCTGCGCAGGCAAAGTACCATGGAAGTCGTAGTTCCCTGGCCTTTTCTGCCACCCGCATGAGATTGAGCAGACCCTTGCGCCGCTCCATGCCGATAAGGCCGATCACCTTGCGTCCCGCGGCTTTCCGCAGGATCTCCCGGGCAAGCAGGTAGGGAGACCCCGGCAATGAAGCGTCCGTCACATCGGGGAAACCGTGAACCTGCCGGCCCAAGTATGCCTGCATCGGTTCCACGAAGCGTTCGTCCAGCACTCCGATGCCGCGGCAGAGCGGGCTGCGGATCAGGGCATCTCCCTTTGCCAACAGGCGCAGCTGCTTTTTGGCGGAGGGTGCTTCCCCGAAGTGATGATTCCGCAGGTAGAGCCCGCTCCAGGGACGATCGATCGTGAAATGCGGGATCGCGGGAAAGGGGAGAAAGCGTAGGTAGCTATCCAGATAGGGAAAGAACACCAGATCCGCCCTTCTGCCGGTCGCTTGTTCCGCCTCGAAGAGCATGTCCGCACAGCGCTTCCAGCGCTGATAGGTCCGGATCGGATCACCTTCGAAACGCCCTCCGAAGAAGCTGCGTTTTCCACCCGGCAGCTTGTGCATGGAGACCCGCCGGTCGAAGTCAGGGAAGCTCGCGCCGAGCGCTGTCTTCGCGCCGGCGAAGGCTTCTTCCGGCTTCGGGCAAAGTCCGATTACGAAAGCACCCAGCCGCAGGAAGGCTCCCGTAAACTGGGAGAAATACATCGGATGATGGCCGACCCACAGCGGGTCGACGAGCGCGACGGTCTTGGCTGGTGGCGCGGTGGCGGCGGGAATCATGCGTCGGAAAGTCGCGGCCTGGCGTGGATCCAGGAAGCACGCACAAGGAAAGCTTGGGAAAGTCCGGCCATCACGCCGAATATCATCGAGGCGAGACGTTCGTCGAAGGGATTCGAGGTGAGCGTTTCGCTGAGCAGGCAGCATGCCGCGACGAAGGGCAGGAATGCCAGCCACTGGTCGGGACCCGGGTCGGATGCATTGGCACGCGCCGCGGAAAGCGAGGCTGCCATCACGCCGCCGATCAAGGCCACATGTGCCATCAGCCCCAGTACCCCCCCGGAGAAGATCGAGTAGGTCCACATCGAGTGCCCCGCGAACCACACGTCATCCCCGATTTCTTCGTCCGGCGGATAGACCAGATGGATGGCGGGCATGTGCTTCGGATGCCAGTAGTAGGAAGCGCCGATTCCCCTGCCATAGAGGTAGTGGACCGGCTCGCGGTTCAAGATTTCGAAGATGCCATCCGCCTCCGCACGGCGTGTCAGGTAGGAAATGTCCTCCGTGGTATTCCGGTCGGACGCATGATGGAAAAGCCGCTCGTTCCAGCGTTCGATCAGCAGCGGCTCCGCGACAGCTGCTCCGATGATCCCGACCAAAGCGAGGCCTGCCGCCGCGCCCACCGGTAGCAGCCGTTTGGGCAACTCCATCCAGTGGAAATTTCCCCACCGGCAGCCTAACAGGAAGCATAGGCCAGCGGCCATTGCCGAGGCCATCACAGGGAAAAGCAGGGAACGCGTGATGGTGACGAAGATCCCGATGAAGAGCACGCCCGTGGCCACCAGAAGCGTCCAGTGAAAGCGGGGGCGGAGCAGCAGCGCACAGCCGATCCATGCGGCGATCCAGTTGTTTGCTGAGCTCTGCACCTCCACGCGCGCGGTTTCAAGCGTTACCCCCTTGAAGACAAAGCCATGGAAGATCCGCCAGATCACATTGGTACAGGCTGCTGCAAGAACCGGGGCGACGATTCGCGACGGCCTGACGCCCACGCAGCCAGCAATATGAGCGTTCATCATTCCCGCCAGGCAGAGGCAAAGAGGCAGGATGATGCGGATCGAGCGACCGGGTGCCACCCCTTGCAGCAGGGCATTCGCGCCCATAAAAGCGAGGAAGGATCCCCAACCGAGGATAAGCCATGCGCCGGGGCGGACGAGGAGATGCCGCCAGCCGATGAGCAGGATCCCCGCAGTCGAAAAGATCGCGCCGGCCAAGAAGACAAGCTGGTCGATGCCCGCCCCGCCGCTGGCTTCACGGGCCTGAGCCGCGCGATAGTCGAAGGCGAAGGAAATCATGAAGACCCACAGCAGACGCTCCACCCAAGGTGCAGCGGCCGTGGCGGGAATCGCGATGGGATCGTGGCTGGTGCCGGTCATGCTCGGAACGATTCCGGATTTCCCAGCGCCTTTCGCAGCGTCACGCCGCGGTCTTCCCAGTGGAAGGCATCACGGCAGGCATCGAGCGCACGGCGCGCCGCGTGATTGAGAAACGCGAGGTCATCGATCTTTGCTGCCACCGCTTTCGTCAGCGATTCCGGATCGGGGGCTGCGATCGCCTCGGTCTGCGGATTCACCGGAACACCGCTGAGCGCTGCCTCCACTGAAGCCAGCGGCAGGCCGCGGAAAATGTAATCCAGCGCCTTCAGCTTGAAACCACCGCCCAAGGCTTCCGGAATCAGTCCGATGCGGGCCTGATCGAGATAGGGGGAAATTGAAGGGACATTCGCCGTAAAGCTTGCCCAAGGGTGCTGCTTCGCAAGCGCGGCGAACCACTCGGGATCCGCCTTGCCCACCACTTGAAAGCCGATCTTCCCGCGTTGGAATGATTCCGCCGCAGCATTCAGGAATGCTTCCAGATTCCGCCGCTTCGCCACCCACTCGAAGGCTCCAGCCAGAACCACGCGACGCGGCGTCTCCGAAGTGATCTCCCGTGGAGCGCCGGCCGCGGCTTCGCCCTGATAACCGGGCGGTAGCGTGCACACCGGCTTGCCAGGGAACTCCGTGCCAAAAGCCTCTGTATCCCGTGGCGTGATCGCGGAAATCAGGTCGGCCCGACGGCAGAGCGCCCGCTCCATGCGCGCGTATTTCAGTGCGTCCCACTTCAGGGCCATGCGCATCGGTAGAGAGCCGCCGCGGTCGCTCGCCACCTGCTTGCGCACCGCCGCTTCGTGATTGTGAGCGATGTAGGCGACCTTCTGGTGGGTGCCGATCATGCCCAGGGCCCAGGCACACGCAGCCTGATCGATCACGATCCAATCCCACTTTTTTCCCAGCAGCAGGGACAGAGCCTGTCGCTGCACCGGATTGCCCAGCCGGAAGGCATCCCCCGGCAGCTCGGAAAGCAGGCTCTTCAAGCGACCTCCGGGGATCTTGCCGTGAAGCTCCCAATGCACCGGTGGTCCGCCTTCGGCACCGGCCGCGGCCCGGTGAGCCAGCACGGTAAGTTCC
This sequence comes from Luteolibacter luteus, assembly GCF_012913485.1. Taxonomy (GTDB): domain Bacteria; phylum Verrucomicrobiota; class Verrucomicrobiia; order Verrucomicrobiales; family Akkermansiaceae; genus Haloferula; species Haloferula lutea. Next base: position 5,561,480 of record NZ_CP051774.1, read on the forward strand.
GTTTCCGGCTGCTTGGCCAGTGATCCCAGCAGGCCGAGCGTGTAGATCAGCTCGCCGCTGTTCGCGGGACGCGGGTCCTGGCGGGTAATCCAGAGGCAATGCATGGGATACGGGAAGACCCTAGCGCAGGCACTAAGCCTTCGCTGTTAGAATATTTTCGAAGGTACTCGCCGTTTTTTCAATCGGGAAAGTGGCTTCGGCGTAAGCGCGGGCATTGGCGGCGAGCCTGCGGCACTCCTCCGGAGATTCCTGAAGGATCAAGGCTGCCCTCAAGAAGCCTTCCATGTCATCCGGAGCCACCGTGAGTCCGGCTTCGTTCTCGCGCGTGATGCGTGCCGAAAGATTCTCCGATGGCACGGCCATCAGTAGGGGCCGGGCGGCGCAAAGGTAGCTGAGGGTCTTCGAAGGAACGGAGAAGACGCCGGCTTCCTTCTCGAGGATGGCGATCAGCACATCGCCGGCGGCGAGCACGGAAGGCAGCTCCGAGAAAGGCTGGTAGGGCAGGAGAAGCATGTTCTCCAGACCCGCCCGTGCGGATTCACGCTGCAGCCATTCCGCACCGATGCCTTCGGAGACCACCACGACGCGCACCGACGGGTTGTCACGGAAGCGTTTCGCGAGTTCCAGCAGCATGGCAGGGTTGTGCTTCATGCCGATGGTGCCGCTGTAAAGGAACACGAATTTGTCCTCCAGACCATGCTTGCGCGCCCAAGCATTGTCCTTCGGCAATACCGGGAGGTCTTCGATCACCGCCCAATTCGGGACGACGGAGACCCGCTTGGGATCGACGCCGAATTCCTTTGTTAGGATGGGAGTGAAATCTTCCGTGATCGCCACGATCCCGCTGCTGCGGCGGAATTGGCGGAGGTCCAGCAGGCGGTACCATGCGCCGATGAGCCCTCCAGCGACGGGAATTTTTTTGCGCAGCAGTTTGTCCACCGCCAGGCTGTAGAAATCCTGCACCCAGTAGTAAAAGCGGCCGCCGACTTCCACGGTCGCACGGGTAATCGGCTCCTGAGTCTCGGTAGGGGTATTTCCGGAAAGCACGGCATCCGGTTTCCAAGCTCGGACGAAATCCGCGGCAGCCTGGCCATAGCGGATCTCCATGCTGCGGCGGCGGCGGAAAGAGTACTTGTAGCGCGGATACTCGGGATCCATCGGGATCTCTTCGAATTCTAAAGTCGGGGCATCGCCTTCAATACGCTGGAGTTCTCCGCGCGGGGTCTGAAGTGAACTGGCGAAGGCATGAACCACCTGATGTCCGCGCGCTGCAAGGGCACGGCTTAGAGACGGCGGAAAGGCATGGCCTGCGTAATCGTGGACCAGGATCTTCATTCGGGGGGAATGCGGGGTGGGGTGGGTGGGGGACGCCGCCAAGCCTATCGGAAGAGTTTAATTTCAGTCAATGGACGGGCTTCACGCGATCGCGGAGGGCGCTCCGGATGGGGAATTCCTCACGTTTCCTCGACCCCGGCCCGTTTCAAGCTAGGCTGGTAGTCAGTGAAGAACCGGCCCCCGCCAGACTTCGCGGATCCCCCCGCAGCCTCGAGCCGCCAGCCTCCCCTCCGCAGGGTGCCTCACGTCACCGCGCGACCCGAGGTTCGGATCGCGGTTGCCTATCTGATCGTGGCAAGCGTCTGGATCATCTGGTCGGACCGCATTCTCCAATCGGTAATGCCGGGGAACTCGACCTTTATCCAGTCGTTCAAGGGACTTAATTTCGTCATCACGACGGCAATCCTGCTCTTTTTCACGCTGCGCCGCGCCTACCGCGGCTGGCGCCGGGCGGAACAAGAGCAGGTAGAACTCCTTTCCGAAGTCAGCGAGGCATTCCGCCACCTCTCCACCCGGGTCGAAAGCCTGCGCGAAGCCGATCGTACCCGGATTTCCAGGGAGCTCCACGACCAGCTCGGCCAAGGTCTCACCGGCCTGAAGCTCGACTTGCGCTGGATTGAAAACCGGATCGAGGTGCGGGAGGACCGGCGGTTGAATCCGGTAACGGATCGCTTGGTCGAAGCTCAGGATCAAGTGGACTCGCTGATCGCCTCCGTGCAGCGGATTTCCACGGACCTGAGGCCGGATGCGCTCGATAATCTCGGCCTGCCTGACGCTTTGAAGGAGGAAGGGGAGCGCTTCCTGCTGCGTACGGGAGTGATTTGTAATGTAAGAGTGGATGAAGCCTCCGCCGATATCCCGGCGGAGGTCACCACGGCGGCCTTCCGTATCTTTCAGGAAGCCCTCACCAACATCACCCGTCACGCCGAGGCTACCCGCGTCGACGTGGGCTGCGGGATCCAGTCGGACCAGCTCGAACTCGTCATTTCCGATGACGGGAAGGGCATCGATCCGGCGATGATCCAGGATACAAAATCGCTCGGTCTCCTCGGCATGCGCGAGCGTGCCGGATTGCTGGGCGGAGAACTCACCATTGCTCCCGGGGAAAACGGGGGCACGGTGGTGGAAGCACGTTTACCTCTGATCCGGAAGGAATCATGAAAATCCTGATCGCTGACGACCACGAACTCATCCGCCATGGATTGAGGGGGCTGCTGCGAGATCATTTGCGCGACGTCGATATCACGGAAGCTTCAAACGCGAAGGAAGCCGTCTCCGCGGCAGTAAAGGGGGGATGGGACCTCGCCCTGGTGGATATCAACATGCCGGGCCGCAGTGGCCTGGAGCTGATCCGCGATCTCAAGCAGATGCATCCGACCCTCCCCGTGCTGGTAGTCAGCGCGCACACGGAGGAGGATTTCGCCCTGCGAGCCCTCAAGCTGGGAGCCGCTGGCTATGTCTCGAAGCAGAGTGCCGCCGATGTACTGGTGGGTGCGGTGAAGAAGGTTCTCGCGGGCGGACGCTACGTTAGTCCCGCTGTCGCCGAGAAACTCGCCCAAGCTGCTGCCGAAGGATGGTCCGGTACGCCGCATGAGAATCTATCCCACCGCGAGATGCAGGTCCTGCAGATGATTTCCACGGGTAAGACGATCAAGGAGATCGCGGCGGAGCTGGCGTTGAGCGAGAAGACCATCGCGACCTACCGCAGCCGCATTTCCGAGAAGCTGGGGCTTTCCACCAATGTCGAGCTGACCCGATATGCGATGCAACATGGCTTGGCCGAGTGACCTGAATGCCTTGCCGATACCTGCGAGCCTATAGAAGGGCAGCGAATGAAGTGGCCTCCCTTTCCCGCTTCCTCAGGCTACTTCTTCGACCGCCACGCGGTCACCGCTCCGCAGAGGTCTCCCAGTGCGCAACCGACGGATTTGAACAAGGTGATTTCGTCCTCGCTCTGTCGTCCTAGCACGCTTTTCCGGCAGAGTTCCGACAGTTCGCCGGCGACCTGATCGGTTGAGAAGGCTCCTTCCGCCACCGGCATGAGGATTTCCCCGGCTTCCTTGAAGCAGTTGGCCCGCGTGTCGACGAAGACGCGGGAACGTGTCACCATCGCGGTGTCGCATTCGCGCTTGGTCGCGTGGTGATTGCCGAGGAAATCGGTGTGCGTTCCGGGGCGGATCCACTCGCCATGGATCAGGATTTCGGTGCTTCCGGTGGCGCTTACCAGGATGTCCGCATGTGCGCAGGCCGAGGCGAGATCGGTGGCCACCTCGAAGTTCACCAAAGGATGTTCTTTGGCTGATGCCTCCACCAGTGCCGCAGCCTTTTCCGTTGAGCGGCCCCAGATCAGCACCTTCGCAAGGGGCCTGACGCTGAGATGGGCGCGGATCAGATAAGGTGCGAGTTTGCCCGTCCCTAACAGTAGCAGGGTTTCGGACTCCGGACGCGAAAGTATCCGCGAGGCCAGAGCCGATACCCCGGCGGTCCGCCAGCAGGTCACGCTCACGCCATCTACGAGGGCCAGGGGGGCGCCGCCTTGGCGATCGAAGAGCATGATCTGCGAATACAGGGTCTGCCGGGGAGGCTTGTTGTCGGGAAAGTAGGTGAAGGCCTTGAGCGCGATCACCTCTTCGTTCCACGAGGGAAGCATCGCGAAGGCGTCGTGGTGCCCGGAGGCCTCGTCAAGAAGGAGCACCTGCCGTGGAGGCATCGTGTAGGGGCCGGCGAAGGCTGTTTGGAGCGCATCGATGAATTCCGGGTAGCGAAGCGCGGAGTGGACCTCGGCAGCAGTGATGATCTTCATGCGGGCGCGGGGACAAAGAGCGATGAAGACGCGGGGTGTCGAGTCCTAGCGCGTCCGCCGGTTCTGGATTCCCAGCACGGCGGAGGTGCAGACGCCGGCACCGATGATGACGAGGATCAGCAGGCCCGCGTCGTAATCGAGGGTGTCCAGCCAATCGTCCCCGAATGGTTTTTTCAGCCCGAGGAAGATGTTCCGCGGCTTGTCATTGTTCCGATAGTCGACGCGGAAGGTCTCGGCCTCGCGGATCAAGAGGTCGATGCGGTTATTGACGAAGAACTCCGAGATGGGGCGCGCTGCCTTGCTCGGGTTTTGGACCTTCATCGCTTCGATCTCCAGGCGGGTGCCGGCCCTGGCGAGATTGGTGAGGCGTTCGGCCAGTTCGCTGGCTTCGGCAGCCGTGAGCGACTCTGCTGCGCCGAGCTTTACCAAGGCTTCCAGCATCAGCTGGAGGCGCTCCGAGGTGGAGGCATCCAGCGTGTGGCGCACCTCCTTGATGGCATCGACGCGGCGTTGGATGCGGATGCGTTCGATTTCGTAAGGATTGCGAGTCGCCTGAGTGACAACCATGGCTTCATAGGCATGGCGCAGGGGCATCAGGCGGGATGGGACAGGCGTGCCGCCGCGTTCGCGCTCCACGCCGCTATTGTCGAAAAGCCCGCGATTCATTTCGCGGAAGGGAACGAGTGCGCCTGCCAAGAGCATCTGGGGCACGAGCAACAGGGGGACCGCGGTCAACGCGGCGCGCTCCGTTTTCACCAGCGAGGAAACCAGCAATGCGAGGCCGGTGCCGGTACAGGCGGTTAGGGTCATCCACAGCCATTGGCTCAGGATCGTCCCGCGGATCTCGAGGAACCAATGACCGATGGCGGTATAGGCGAGGCATTGTCCCGCTGCGACCAAGCCCAGCGCGCTGAACTTCGCTCCGACATAGAGGAGAGGATTGGGCCGGCTATTGCGCTCGCGGCGCAGGATCGGGCGGTCGCGCAGGATCTCGGTGGCCGAATTTGTCAGGCCGAGGAACATCGACACGGTCGCCGAGAGGAAGAGATACGCCGGAATGTGGAGCGCGGTGTGGAATTCATACGCGCCCTCCTTTGAGGAACGCAGCGTCACCGCGATCAACAGCGCCAGCAGGGGGGCCTCCAACAGCGTGGAGTAGAGCGTTCCCCGGTTCCGCACCTTCGAGAAAAGCGAGCGCTGGAACTGGGTCGCGAAAACCGAGAAGGACCGCTTGATGCCCGAGACAAAGCCGGTGGTGCCCAGCGGGGCTGACACCGGGCTATTGGCGAGGCGTTCGATCCGCGAGGGAGGTACTCCTTCGCCCAGCGAATTCACCAGCGCCTGGCTCTCGAAGCGCTCTTGCCAATAGTTCGGCGGAAAGCGCCGTGCCGCCGAGGGATTCTGCCCGCCGCCGATATGGGCGAGGGGAGTTTCGAGAATATCGAAGACGAAGTCGGCGCCCAGAGGCGCATTTTCGGAGACCGAAGGGTGAGAGATTCCGAGTTCCGCCGCCACCTCCCGGAAGTAGGAGATCATTGCGGTGGGCGTGCCGAAGAAAGCCAGCTTTCCGCCGGTATCCAGCAGCAGCACCTTGTCAAAGAGACCCATCACCTTCGCGCCCGGACGATGCAGCGAGGCGATCACGATCTTGTCGCGCGCCAAGGATCGCAGGGTTTCGGCGACGTGTTCGGAGTCCTTGGAGGAAAGGCCGGAGATCGGCTCGTCGAAAAGGAAGACCTCCGCCGCGCTCCCCAGGTCGAGCCCTAGATTCAGGCGGCTGCGCTCGCCACCGCTGAGAGTCTTTTCTCCGGGCGATCCGACACGCCGGCGGGCGATTGCTTGGAGTCCAAGCTCCGCCAGGATGCCATCGGCGCGGCGCCCAACTTCTTCCGAGGAAAGAAAGGGGCGCCGGATCGTCGTCGCGTGCCGCAGGTGCTCGCGGACGGTGAGCTGGGGATTCAATGCCTCTTCCTGAGGCATGTAGGCGATGAATCGGATCAGCTCCAGGCGGCTCTGGTAGAGAGATGAGTCGTTGAGGCGAACGCGTCCGCGGCTGGGCTCCAATTGCCCCGCGAGGACGGAAAGCAGGGTGCTTTTACCGCTGCCGCTGGGGCCGATAATGCAGAGCATTTCGCCCCGGCCGACCTCGAAGTTCACGTTGTCGAGCGCCCGGACACCGGGGACAAACTCATGGATGAGGTCCTGTGCTCGCAGGGATTCGACGAGGTTTCTTTCCTCATCGATGATGCCTTCGCTGAATCGGCAGCGCAGCGCCTGAGTGCGGGAAAGCCGAATGATCGAGCCCTCCCGCAGCGGCACCGAGGTTTTCACCGGCACCCCGTCGGCGGTAACCACTCCTTCCGCGTCGCGCACGAAAAGATCACCGGTGCGGCGCTCCAGATCGAAGCGGACTCGCAGGACCACGCGCGGGGCAAGGCCGGGAGCCAGAAGCATGTCTCCACGCTCCAGAACCGAGGGATCGTTTGAGACCCGGAAGTCGCGCTGATCGGCTTCAAGACGGAAACGTCCACCTGCTTCCGCCCGGCGGCGGCGCAGCGCATCGATGGTGGTGGAGAAGCCGGAGGGTTCGGAGAGCCGCTCGTGGTGGGCGCACAGGATCGGCTTTCCGGGATGCAGCAGGCCGCGTCCGTCGATTGCCATTTCCGTCGGACGTAGGGCTTCGACTTCCGCTTGGAGGCCGAATCGGATCCGGACCGCGCTCTGGCGGCTGCGGGCACGCTCGCTGGTGAGCCCCTCATCGGTGAGGGCGAGGAAGATCGCCGGACGGTTTCCCGTCCGCTTCACATTGAGGAAATAAAGCAGGTCCTCGCAGGTCAGGGTCCAGCCGGGGACCACCAGTTGCTGGCGTTCGCGCATCCGCAGGAAGGCACCGCTTTCCAGAGAGCGTCCCCGGACCCAGAGCGGATTCTCCCCGGTATTCCGGACCAAAATCAGGTCTGCCGCACGATAGACGCGGAACGCGTGTCCCTCAGCTTGGGAGGGGAGGCTGATTTCCGCTCCCTCCGCGGCGGAAAAGGTAAGCCGTTCGAAGCCGGGGTTCTCAGCCGGCTCCTCGCCGCTCATTTCCGCCAGGATCTGGCGGGCCATGTCCGGGCGTCCCAAGCGACGGAGGAAAACTTCGAAGGAGGCACGGCTGCGCTCGGATCGTCCCACCGCATCGACCAGCGTGTAAAGCTGCAAGCCCACCGCCATTTTCTCGGTGTCGTCGAGCAACTCCCTAAGATCCAGTGCGGTGTGGGCGAGGGGCTTCTGCTCTCGGACTGCCCTTTGCACGCGCCGGGCCAGCCAGCTATGGTCCGCTTCCGGGAAGGCACTGCGGAGCAGGTCGAGGATCAGGTCGGCTTCGTCCGCATCGAGCCTGCCATCCAGCGTCGCGAAGCCCGCGAAGGCATCCACCATCAAGCCAAGAACCCTTGAGCCTGAAGAACCTGAGCGACGCCGCTGCTTGAGGCGGGCAATAAGGCCGATCGGACGGACACGCGATTCCTGCGGGTCATCGTGCGGTGCGTCTCGATCCATTCGCGCCATGCATGGCAAACCCCGCACCCCCGGGCAAGAGCGTCCGAAAAAATTGGGTTTTCTTTCCTTAAACGAGGGCTACCCTACCGCGCCCTTTGCAGGTCACGCCGGAGATGCTATGATCCGGCAAGTTCCCGCGGGAGCTCCAACAAAGAACCATGTCAGAATCGCCCCAAAATCGTCCGCCGCAGGGATCAGGCTCGCGCGGACCTAATGACCCGCCCGGATTCAACTGGCGTCTCGCCATCTTGCTCGGAGCGGCTTTCCTTATCCTCGGTCTGGCGTTTTTTACCTCGCCGATGAATCCATCGGCCCAGCCCATGACCTTCGCCGAGTTCACCAAGAACTGGGACAAGGGCATGGTGGTCAAGGATGACCCCAAGCATCAATTGAAGGTGACCACGGGTGACAGCGCCTATAACGCGGTGATTACCGGCTACCTGTATTCGAACGTCCGCCTGCTCCCCGGTGAAGAGGCTGGCACGAAGAAGAATTTCCAAGCCACCGTCCGGATGGACGAGCTGGCAAGCATCCTCGGTGAGAAGGACATCTACACCGTGACCGAAGAAGCCGCCCCGACTCCATCGGCCGATACGGTGGTGCTTTCGAACGCCGGTTTCCGTCGCTTGGCCGCACTCGGCTGGGTGAAGCCGCAGGATGGCAAAGGCTCGATCATCGTCTATTCCCAGAACGGGAACGTCGGCGTGGTGAGCGGTGTCCGTGACGTGCCGACGGAAGGCGTTGCCAAGGATGACGCCAAGGCGACCGCCCAGACGAAGCCTTTCGAGGTGGTGGCCCCGCTGATGATGCTGGGCGATGAGCTCGGCTCCCTGCTTAAGGAAGACGGGATCTTCACTGCGAAGAATGATTTCCTCCGCAGCGCGATCTTCACCTTCCTGCCGGTGCTTCTGATTGTTCTTCTTCTCTTCTTCCTGTTCCGCCAGCAGATGAAGGCGGCGGGCAGGGGCGCGATGTCCTTCGGTAAGTCAAAGGCCCGCCTTCTTACCCGCGATCACAACAAGGTGACCTTCCGGGACGTCGCCGGCATCCAGGAAGCCAAGGAAGAGCTCTGGGAAATCGTCGATTTCCTCCGTGATCCGCGCAAGTTCCAGAAGCTCGGCGGCTCGATCCCGAAAGGCGTCCTGATGGTGGGTCCTCCGGGCACCGGCAAGACCCTGCTCGCCCGTGCGATCGCAGGGGAGGCGGACGTGCCCTTCTTCTCGATCTCCGGTTCCGACTTCGTGGAGATGTTCGTCGGCGTGGGCGCATCACGTGTCCGCGACATGTTCGAGCAAGGCAAGAAGCACGCTCCCTGTCTGATCTTCATCGACGAAATCGACGCTGTGGGCCGCCATCGTGGTCACGGCATGGGCGGTGGTCATGACGAGCGCGAACAGACGCTCAACCAGCTTCTCGTCGAGATGGACGGCTTCGACACGCAGGAAGGCGTGATCATCATCGCTGCCACGAACCGTCCGGACGTGCTCGACCCCGCGCTGCTGCGCCCAGGTCGTTTCGACCGCCAAGTGACCGTTTCTCTGCCGGACGTGAATGGCCGCGAGGAAATCCTCCGCGTCCACGTGAAGAAGATCAAGCTGGCCCCGGGCACCGACCTTGGTGTCATCGCCCGCGGCACGCCCGGTTTCTCCGGTGCCGAGCTGGCAAACCTCATCAACGAGGCTGCCCTGCTCGCCGCCCGCCGTGGTCTCTCCGCGGTGACTATTTCCGAGATGGAAGAAGCGCGCGACAAGGTCCGCTGGGGCCGGGAGCGCCGCAGCCTCGCCATGTCGGACAAGGAGCGCATCGGCACCGCTTGGCACGAAGCCGGCCACGCCTACCTGAACATGGTGCTGCCGCACACGCACCCGCTGCACAAGGTGACCATCATCCCGCGTGGACCTTACCTCGGTGCAACGATGTACCTGCCGGAAGGCGACAAGTACTCCACGCAGCGCAAGGAAGCCCTCGCGAACCTCGTGGTGACCATGGGCGGCCGTATCGCGGAGTGCTTCATCACCGATGACGTCTCGAACGGTGCTTCCGGCGACATTCGCCAGGCTACCTCGCTGGCCCGTCACATGGTCTGCGAATGGGGCATGAGCGAAAAGCTCGGCATGATCGAATATGGCGATGGCGATAGCCCGGTCTTTCTGGCCCGCGATGTCTCGCGCACCCGGAACTACTCGGAAGATACCGCCCGCGTCATCGATGCCGAAATCAAGCGATTCATCGACGAGGCCTATGAGCAGGCCACCAAGATCCTTACCGACAACAAGGACAAGGTGGAACTGATCGCCAATGCCCTCTTGGAATTCGAAACGCTCGACGCCTCGCACATGCGCGACCTCATCGAGTTCGGCGAGATGAAGAATCCGCCGAGCGCGCCGAAGCCGCCTCCAGTGCCGGAAGAGTTCCGCAAGAAGCCCGCTGCCAAGCCGACGGAAGACAAGCCGGATGACGGCGGTCCGCTCCCGGGCGAAGTGGTCGGTGCTCCTGCCTGATCGATCAGCGACGATCCTCTGAAATCTCAAAGCGCGGTGTGGCCTCTGTCACACCGCGCTTTCGTTTTCTTAAAGGGGGACTCTCTTGGCATACCGTAGAGAATTGAAGCCTTCCCCCGAAGGGGCGCAATCCATCTTGGGAATAGAAGATCCTAGCGCTCTCCCGCCATGTATCTCATCCGACCAATACGGGATCTTTCTTCTGCCCCCTCCCGCAGGACCTTCATTCGTTCTTCCTCGATCGCTCTTGAGGTGTCGGACTGGGTTCTCTCGAGCGCCCATTCGATCTCCTGATCGATCCGGGATGCCTCCCTTCGGTTCTGATAGCCTTGGGAAAAGAGCCCTTCCGGAATTCGTGGATCTTGGAGCAGATCCTCCAGCCTGCGGCTCATCTCATGGAGGATCCGTGCGGCATCTTCGGAGCTTGGGCCTTCCGGAGTGGCGAAGCTCGCGGGATCAATGTTCCGGTCGATCAGTAGCAGCGCGAACTCCCTCCGCTTGGAATCATCCATCCCTTCGTGCAGGTTCTGGAGCTCTGCACTGCACCAAATCCGCGCCAGAGCGCGGGTTTCTAGCAAGCTATCCGCGCGGCGCTTGATGCCATCCCGGAAAGAAACCTCCTCCGGTCCTTCGCCGGCACTCTCCCAATCGCGGACGCGCGTGATATCCGGATGCCGGATGTTCTGCAGCGGCGCATGCTTCTCTCGCAGGTCTAACAAGGCCTTCATCCGCGGATCGGATAAGGCGTCGTTCCTCCGGCTTGCATCCAGCTGATCCTGCAGCTCGACGAGCCTCGCGATATTCCGCTCCGGCATCGTCGGGATCGCTTGTCTTGTGGGACGCGTGCCGGTTTTCCCCGGGCCAACCGAAGATCGTTCACCCTTGGAAAAAGGCGGGTTCTCCTTTCCGGCCATACCGGCACTGGCCCTCTCTGAAAGACTCGCTTTCACGGCGCTCCGGTAGACCCAACCCCCGAGTCCCAGCAGCGCAAGGCTTAACCAGAGGAGACAGCGGGCCCTTGTACTCGGTCCTCGTCCGGATAAGGAGGAAACGGAAGGAGCATCCATGGTCTCAGCGGGATTGCACGGGTTGGTCCAAGCGCATCGAATACTCCCGTCGTCCTGCTTCCTGGGTCTCTGGAGAAGAGAGATTGAAGATCCGCGCCTTGATGGCGGAGGCGATGTGAGCCTTGGCCAGTTGATCCACTACCTCGTCGTTGAGAAGCCCCGGCGGAAACGCATTGGATTCCATGATCTCCCGTGTCGCGGCTTCCGCCATGGCGCGGATGCTCTCGAGATCCTCTGCACGGGGTGTGGCCGAGGCATACGATAGAAGGGGAAGGTCCTGGTAGATGAGGCTCTTCGCGAAGGCCCGCCGTTCGCTCTCACTATCCGCATCCAGCAGGTGCCTGAGCTTTGCATCCTCAAGGATTGTCAGTTGTCCCCGTAGGTCGGCTAGCCCATGGAGCTTTCCGAGATGCTCTCGCCGCGCCTCCTTCTCCGAGGGGACCTCGCTGAGCCATTTCGCGATGGCCTCCATCGCAGGGGGAGAGCTTGCCCCGTAACTAGCTTCCAGCTTGAGGAGCTCTGCCAGATCCGGATCTCCCAAGGCGTCCTGTTGGAGCCCGTTCTGATAGAGCTTCTCCTGTGCTTCCCTGCGCTCCCGGGTGAAGTGGGAAGCTCCCGGGTCTTCCGGACGAGCTGGAACGGCAGCGAGGGAAGGGGATCGGGACGCGGACTGCGTCGATCCCGCCTCGGAATGCGGCAATGGGAGCCGCCTGGCATCGAGGAAGGCAAGTGCACCGCTGGTGAAGATCACCAGCGAGGAGGTGGCGAAACACCGCTCTATCCTTGAACCTAAGCGCACTCCGCGAAGGAATCGCATCATGGGGTCCTTCTACGCAAAGAGGACCTGACGGCTATCATCGAAATTGAGACCGCAGGTCTTCGGAAGAGAAGTGGAGAATCGGGCGGGAATGGGATCCGTTGAAGGTCCTTGAGAATCAAATGCAAGGCCGTTGAAATCTAACTACTATAAATATAGTAGATGGGGCGGACTGCGTGCACGAGGGCTGCTTGGGAGGGGAAAATAGAAGGCGAGGCAGCCTCTGGGAGGCCCGTTTTGCATTCTGGAGTGTCCGATTTGCCGTCTACGCCGCTCCTAGTAGCAGAATCCCCGAAAAAACTTCATTGGAGCGTGTGCTCAAAATCAACGGGTTGCCGTGGTCCTCTGAAAAAACTGGAGAAAACCTTCACGAAAGAGATTGACCCGCGGGGCCGGTTCAGACTAGGGTCTCCCCGTCGCCGCAACGCTAGCGACGCGAGAGACGAAGGTCGATCGCGACTCCTCGAGAGTCCGATCGGCTTTTTAGTCCCCTCGAACGAAGGATCTTTCACAAGCATGGCCCGGTCTTGAAGGGTGCAAGTTGTTCACGGCGAAGGTTGTAAACAGATGGCATGCCAAAAATGACCGGGTGAAGAGGAAAAGGCTAAATTGTGTGCTGCGTGCATGAGAGTGCGCGCGGTGTTTTGAGGGAAGCCGCAAGGCGGAACTTGAAACGGTCAATTTGACGATGGTCCGCAAGGACTCATCGCATACGTTTTTTACGGAGAGTTTGATTCTGGCTCAGAACGAACGCTGGCGGCGTGTTTAAGACATGCAAGTCGAACGGGATGAAGTTGTAGCAATACCGCTTCATTCAGTGGCGCACGGGTGCGTAACACGTGAGTTACATGCCCTGCAGTGGGGAATAGCCCGCCGAAAGGCGGATTAATACCCCATGGTCCCGCAAGGGTAAAGGTGGCGAAAGCTGCCGCTGCAGGATTGGCTCGCGGCCTATCAGCTAGTTGGCGGGGTAACGGCCCACCAAGGCTACGACGGGTACCTGGTCTGAGAGGATGATCAGGCACACTGGAACTGAGACACGGTCCAGACACCTACGGGTGGCAGCAGTCGAGAATAATTCACAATGGGGGAAACCCTGATGGTGCAACGCCGCGTGGAGGATGAAGGTCTTCGGATTGTAAACTCCTGTCATCCGGGAGTAAGACCTGACGGTGAATAGCCGGCAGGGTTGATAGTACCGGAAGAGGAAGGGACGGCTAACTTCGTGCCAGCAGCCGCGGTAATACGAAGGTCCCAAGCGTTGTTCGGAATCACTGGGCGTAAAGGGAGCGTAGGCTGCGCGGTAAGTCAGATGTGAAATCCCGGGGCTCAACCCCGGAACTGCATCCGATACTGCCGTGCTTGAGGGTTGGAGAGGTAGCTGGAATTCTCGGTGTAGCAGTGAAATGCGTGGATATCGAGAGGAACACTCGTGGCGAAGGCGAGCTACTGGACAACATCTGACGCTGAGGCTCGAAGGCTAGGGGAGCAAAAGGGATTAGATACCCCTGTAGTCCTAGCAGTAAACGGTGTGCGCTTGGTGTGAGGGGATTCGACCCCCCTTGTGCCGGAGCTAACGCGTTAAGCGCACCGCCTGGGAAGTACGGCCGCAAGGCTAAAACTCAAAGAAATTGACGGGGACCCGCACAAGCGGTGGAGTATGTGGCTTAATTCGATGCAACGCGAAGAACCTTACCAAGGCTTGACATGCATCTCTAAGCGCGTGAAAGCGCGTGACCCTTCGGGGAATTTGCACAGGTGCTGCATGGCCGTCGTCAGCTCGTGTCGTGAGATGTTGGGTTAAGTCCCGCAACGAGCGCAACCCCTGTGATTAGTTGCCAGCACGTTATGGTGGGGACTCTAGTCAGACTGCCCAGATCAACTGGGAGGAAGGTGGGGACGACGTCAGGTCAGTATGGCCCTTACGCCTTGGGCTGCACACGTACTACAATGCCCAGCACAATGAGAACCGAGACCGCGAGGTGGAGGAAATCTATAAAACTGGGCCCAGTTCGGATTGGAGGCTGCAACTCGCCTCCATGAAGCCGGAATCGCTAGTAATGCTGCATCAGCTACGGCAGCGTGAATACGTTCCCGGGTCTTGTACACACCGCCCGTCACATCATGGAAGCCGGTAGCACCCGAAGTATCGCACGATCCTAAGGTGAAGCTGGTAACTGGGATGAAGTCGTAACAAGGTAGCCGTAGGGGAACCTGCGGCTGGATCACCTCCTTTCTATGGAGCAGTCACAAACCTTCTCAAGGTCCCTGTGACAGGTCGAGACCCTGCCTCATCTGTAAAAAGATGAAGGGGTTGTGGATCAGATGAAGAATCCCACACCAAAATATTAATTCCCGCGCGGATTTGAAGCCCGCAGCACACGATTTAGCTTTCGTCCTCTTCTTCTTCAAAAGTTCCCCGTGAGGGGGTATAGCTCAGTTGGTAGAGCGCCAGCTTTGCAAGCTGGATGTCCGGGGTTCGAATCCCCGTGCCTCCACCAACTTCCAAAAGCTGCGCCTCTTGAATAAAGGGCCTGTAGCTCAGTTGGTTAGAGCACCGCCTTGATAAGGCGGGGGTCATAGGTTCGAGTCCTATCAGGCCCACCATTCGCGAGTGAACTTGGAAAAGAACATGAATAACAACTTGTGAGAGCATTGCCGCTCTTTGACATCCGCATGGAGAAATAAAGTTTTTTAAGACTGCAAAAAATCAATTGTTCACATGAGCCATTATTTGCGCGGTCCTTGGATATACAAATGATTTGCCGGATTGACTCAGTCCGGCGCGGCGCAAACCGCAGCTGCTTTACGGCAAAGCTGAAGGTGCGTCGCAAGAACGCTGATTTCGATATGGAATCAAGCTTCAAAGGGCACAGAGTGAATGCCTTGGTGCTAACAGGCGATGAAGGACGTGATAAGCTGCGATAAGCTTCGGGGAGCTGCAAACGAGCTATGATCCGGAGATTTCCGAATGGGGTAACCTGGTGGTGTTAATACGCCATCGTCTTTTCCTGAACAAAGATAGGGAAAAGCACGCGAGACCCGCTGAAGTGAAACATCTCAGTAAGCGGAGGAAAAGAAAGAGAATCGATTCCGTAAGTAGTGGCGAGCGAAAGCGGAAGAGCCCAAACCGGAGGCTTGCCTCCGGGGTTGTAGGACCCCGACGTGGGACCGTTGACGATAGGTGAAGGACCTGGAAAGTTCCGACATAGAGGGTGATATCCCCGTAACCGAAATCCGACGCGGCCCTAGGGTGTTCCTGAGTAGCACAGCACACGTGGAACGTTGTGTGAATCTGCGCCGACCACGGCGTAAGGCTAAATACTAGTTAGCGACCGATAGTGAACCAGTACCGTGAGGGAAAGGTGAAAAGAACCGCTGCGAGCGGAGTGAAATAGAACCTGAAACCCTGTGCCTACAAGGTGTAAGAGCCCCTTCGGGGGTGATTGCGTGCCTTTTGCTTAATGAGTCTGCGAGTCAGTATGTGTGGCAAGCCTAAGATCTTCCGGATCGGAGGCGCAGCGAAAGCGAGTCCGAATAGGGCGTCCATAGTTGCACGTGCTGGACCCGAAGCGGAGGTGATCTACCCTTGAGCAGGTTGAAGCGTCGGTAATACGACGTGAAGGACCGAACCGGTGAATGTTGAAAAATTCTCGGATGACTTGAGGGTAGGAGTGAAAGGCTATTCAAACCCCGTGATAGCTGGTTCTCCTCGAAATGCATTGAGGTGCAGCGTCGCGTGCTGATTACCGGGGGTAGAGCACTGAAAGGGCTAGGGGGCATACCCGTCTACCAAACCCTATCAAACTCCGAATACCGGTGAGTGGAGCGCGGCAGTGAGACGGTGGGGGATAAGCTTCATCGTCAAAAGGGAAACAACCCTGATCAGCAGCTAAGGTGCCTAAACCATGCTAAGTGGAAAGGATGTGGGATTTCACAGACAGTGAGGATGTTGGCTTAGAAGCAGCCACCATTTAAAAAGTGCGTAATAGCTTACTCATCGAGAGATCCTGCGCCGAAAATGATCGGCGATAAGCATGGTACCGAAGCTCTGGGTGTCTACTGTATCAGTAGGCGCGGTAGAGGAGCATTCCCAACACGCTGAAGGTGGATGGCGACTGAAACTGGAGAGTTGGGAAGAGAGGATGCAGACATGAGTAACGATAAGACCGGTGAAATCCCGGTCCGCCGTAAACCCCAGGTTTCCCGGGCTACGTTTTTCGTCCCGGGGTTAGTCGGGACCTAAGCCGAGGCGGATACGCGTAGGCGATGGACAGCAGGTTAATATTCCTGCACTTGCGAAACTTAAGTAGGGAGGACGCATGATGGAAAGCCACTAGGTGATTGAATTCCGAGGTGAGGCTACGGCCGATCCGCATGGCTGGAAGTTGTGCCAAGAAAAGCCCCTATGCATGCTAAGCAACCCGTACCGTAAACCGACACAGGTGGGTGGGTAGAGTATACCAAGGCGCAAGAGTGAACCCTGGTTAAGGAACTCGGCAAATTAGCCCCGTAACTTCGGAAGAAGGGGTGCCCGCAGCAATGCGGGCCGCAGTGAAATGGCCCAACCGACTGTTTAGCAAAAACACAGCACTCTGCCAAGACGCTAAGTCCAAGTATAGGGTGTGACACGTGACCAATGCGGAAAGATTAAGGTAAGAGGTTAGTCGCAAGGCGAAGCTTTGAGCCCAAGTCCCCGTGAATGTCGGCCGTAACTATAACGGTCCTAAGGTAGCGAAATTCCTTGTCGGGTAAGTTCCGACCTGCACGAATCGTGTAACGAGTTGGGCACTGTCTCAACCAGGTGCTCAGTGAAATTGTAATGGCGGTGAAGATGCCGCCTACCCGCAGAAGGACGGAAAGACCCTATAGACCTTAACTGTAAGCTGTCATTGGTTTTTCGATTCTCATGCTCAGCATAAGTGGGAGACGTTGAAGTGGTCCTTTAGGGGATCGCGGAGTCAACAGTGAGATACCACCCTTGGGTGTTGGAAGATCTAACCCCGACCCGTGAAACCGGGCGGGAAACAGTGTCAGCCGGTCAGTTTTACTGGGGCGGTATCCTCCCAAAGAGTAACGGAGGAGCGCGAAGGTGGGCTCAGCATGGTCTGCAACCATGTGTCGAGTGCATAGGCATAAGCCCGCCTAACTGTGAGGCCTACAAGCCGAGCAGAGACGAAAGTCGGCCTAAGTGATCCGGCGGTAGAATGTGGAATTGCCGTCGCTCAACGGATAAAAGGTACCTTAGGGATAACAGGCTGATTTCGCCCAAGAGTTCATATCGACGGCGAAGTTTGGCACCTCGATGTCGGCTCGTCGCATCCTGGGGCTGGAGAAGGTCCCAAGGGTCCGGCTGTTCGCCGGTTAAAGCGGCACGCGAGCTGGGTTCAGAACGTCGCGAGACAGTTCGGTCCTCTATCCTCTGTGGGCGCAGGAAAACTGAGGGGTTCAATTCCTAGTACGAGAGGACCGGAATTGACGAACCTCTGGTGCACCGGTTGTTCTGTCAAGAGCATGGCCGGGTAGCTAAGTTCGGACGAGATAAGCGCTGAAAGCATCTAAGCGCCAAGCTCCTCCCAAGATGAGTTTTCCCTGAAGGATCGTGGAAGACTACCACGTTGATAGGCCGGAAGTGGAAGTGTAGCAATATATGCAGCTTACCGGTACTAATCATCCGTCTGGCTTGATTCCGTTCGGAATCGCTTGTTCAACCAAGTGATCGCGACCGGCTCAAAGTGGACGAATTGAGGTCATTGAAAAACTTGAAACTCTCCGTGCGGATGTCAGGGAGCGGCATGCGACTGGCAGCTCAGACAACCAGAGTCCCGGCCCTGATCGATGAGATCGACAACAGGGCCGCCCTCTGGTGGCCAGAGCGCGGTGGAACCACCCGGTCCCATTCCGAACCCGGAAGTGAAACGCTGCAGCGCCGATGGTATTGGGACGATAGGTCCTGTGAGAGTAGGTCGTCGCCAGGTATTTGCCCGGCATCTTCAGAAATGAAGGTGCCGGGCTCTTTTTTTGTCCGCGAAGCGGGCTCGTGAGCGGGCTAGCTTGGCTTGGTCATCCCGCATGCATGGCATTGCACGTTGGCGCGGTGGCCTTGCCCGGCTGCCTGGCCGGCTGTTCGCTTGGCTTGGGCCGGCACCCGGCACCCCACGACGGGGACCACGACGGGGACCACGACGGGGACCACGACGGGAGATTCCGGCCGGCCGCCCGGCGTGGCATGATCCGCCGATGAAGTGCTTTTCATGTGCTTGCCGGATACTCGTCTCCGCGCCGGATACTCGTCTCCGCGGCTGGCGTCGCAGGGTACTGCTCGCACCCTTGGCCACTTCCCCTGAGGCACCGTCGCGCCTGTTAATTTCCCTGTTTTATCAGGCGGAACAGGCGGACTTCGGATTGAACCACAAGGCATCTCATGGTGCCTTCCAGATGTGCGAACTCTCGTCACTCTTGGCTTCTTGCTGCTGTCGGTGCTTCCTTCGGTCGCACAGCGGCCCACCGTGTCGCTGTTGCAACTGCTGGCCACGCCGGAGAAGTTCGATGGCCAAGTCGTCCGCTTCCAAGGGGTGGCCAATCTGGCGTTCGAGGAAAACGCCATCTACCTCAGCAAAGAACACTGGAAGCATGGGGTCACCTCCTGTGGTCGTCGGCTGGATATCAGCGAGGAACTCGCCGAGTCCAGAAAGTGGGCGACGGGGCGCTACATGGTGGTGGAGGGAACCTTCAGCAAGGATGACCGTGGTCACATGGGGCTCTACATGGGGGCAATCAAGGACATCAAGCTCTTCACTCTTTACGAGATGGTCTCCCCCGAGCAGCTCAAGGAAGGGGATACTAAGAATGGTTCCGGCGGCAATCGCTAGCTTCGGACCTTATTGGTAAAAGGATGCCACGGACCATGGCGATTCACGGCGATGCTCCAATTCACGTTGAGCTTTGGCTTTCATGTGCTTCGATGCCTTGGAGGCTTCCTGTGAAGTGCTGCCACTTTGGTTTTCTAATGAGCCAGGTGACGAGATTTCATACCCATTTCGCTTTCCCCGAAGCCGACTTTAAGCGACACCGCGGCCCTGCTTTATGACCAATCCGTTTCGCGAAGACCTCGTCTCCCGCTCGCGTCCCGAGCCGTGCACCGTGGTGATCTTTGGTGCCACCGGAGACCTCACCCACCGCAAGCTGGTTCCGGCGATCTACAACCTCGCAGTCGACGGTGAATTGCCGCCCGGAGTGAAGATCCTCGGTTTCGCTCGCCGCGAGAAATCGGACGAGGAGTTCCGCAAAGGTTTGGAAGAGCTGAATCGCAAGGTCTCGCGCTCTGGTCACGATGACGCCCTCTGGTCAAAGTTCGTTGAGAACATCCATTACCATCAGAGCGAGTTCACCGATGCGGATGGCTACAAGCGTTTGGCCGAGCGGCTCGATGCGATCGACCGGGAACGGGGAGGGAAGGGGAATCGCCTTTTCTACGTCGCCAGCGCCCCGGAGTTCTTCGATGACATTCTGGAGCAACTCAAGGCCGCCGGCCTGAACAAGGCAAAGGACGGCTGCTGGGCCCGTGTGATCGTCGAGAAGCCATTTGGCACCGATCTCGCCACCGCCCAGCATCTCAACGAAGTGGTGAACCGCACTTTCCAAGAGCGCGATACCTACCGCATCGACCACTACCTCGGCAAAGAGACGGCGCAGAACATCATGGTGCTGCGCTTTGCCAATGCGATTTTCGAACCACTCTGGAACAACCGCTACATCTCCCACGTGCAGATCACCTGCGCTGAGAACCTGGGCATGGAAGGCGGCCGCGGCGGTTACTACGACAAGTCCGGCGCGCTGCGAGACATGGTGCAGAATCACCTGCTGCAGCTCCTGAGCCTCGTGACCATGGAACCGCCTACCGATCTCAGTGCCGATGGCGTGCGCGATGAGAAGGTGAAGGTGATCCGTTCCCTTCGCCAATGGGACACTCCCGAGAAGGTCGCGGAGAACGTGATCCGCGCCCAATACACCGCCGGTCATGTCGATGGCAAAGCAGTGCCCGGCTATCGCGAGGAAGACCGTGTGGATCCGGAGAGCATGACCGAGTCCTACGTGGCCGTGCGCCTGATGATTGATACCTGGCGCTGGAGCGGCGTGCCCTTCTACATCCGCATGGGCAAGCAACTGCCGAAGAAGGCCACCGAGATTTCCGTGCATTTCAAGGCGCCGCCGTGCGTCCTTTTCAACGCGCTGCCGGGAGGTGTCCCGGGTGCGAACGTGCTGGTAATCCGCATCCAACCGGACGAAGGAATTTCACTGCGCATGGTTTCCAAGATTCCGGGCACGAGCCTGCGCTTGGAGCCGGTGAAGATGGATTTCCACTATGCCACCAGCTTCGGCAAGGGCAGTCCGGAAGCCTATGAACGCCTGCTGCTTGATGCGATGGCAGGAGATGCCACGCTCTTCGCAAGACGCGACGAGGTGGAAGAAGCATGGCGCTTTATCGACCACATCGAAAACGCCTGGCACAAGAGCTCGAACCCGCCGCCGATGGCCCAGTACGTCGCCGGCACCTGGGGACCGAAGGAAGCGGACGAACTATTGCAGAAGGACGACAACTCCTGGCGCAGGCTGTGAGAAAGACTTGGGAGTGAGTGTCTGGATGTCAGGTGCAACAGCCTCGCAGCTAACGGCCGGTTCGGACTCCCAACTTTCAATCCAAGACCATCAACTTTCCAATGACCACTTTATCCATGCATCCCGAACTCGGTCGCGAGGTATCGGTAGGCTCCATCGACAAGGAGCTGCGCAAGCTGTGGGAAGAGGACGACGCGCGCACCAATGCCTCCTTGATGAACCTTGCGGTTTACTCTGAGGAGCCAGGTGCCCTTGAGAAAAATTCGCAGACTGTTCGGGAGCTTACCGCCGAGCATGCTTGCCGCGCATTGCTGATTGGAATCGATCGCAATGCTCCGGAAGCTTCGATCCGTGCGTGGATCACCGCGCATTGCCATCTTTCCCATGGCCGCAAGTCGGTGTGTTGCGAGCAGATCGCCTTCGCGCTGACAGGCAAGGTCACGGGCCGCTTGCGGAACACGGTCTTCGCGCATTTGAACTCCGACTTGCCGCTGATTTTCTGGTGGCAGGGAGAGCTCTCGCCGATCTTTGAAGATCGTCTCTACAGCCTTGTGGATCGTTTTGTCTTCGACAGCTCAAGCTGGGCAAACCCCAAGGATTCCTTCGCGCGCATTTCCGAAGCGGTGGAAAATGCAACCAACGAACTGGTGGTCCAGGATTTGGCATGGACCCGTTGCTTCCAATTCCGGGTTTCGATCGCGGCCCTCTATGAGGATCCCCTAGTACTTGCGGCTCTGCCGGACGTCGCCACGGTGGAGATTGTTCATCATCCTTCTGATCGCGCCACGGCGCTGCAGATGCTGGCATGGCTGGCCGTCCAAGCGGGATGGCGTGATGGGATCGAACTGGATCTTGCGGTGGCCCGTCAAAGTGGCAGCAAGGAAGGCTTCTCCTTTGAAGGGGCGAATGGAAAGGCCATCGCTGCCACACTGACGTCCGATGAAGATTCGGCACCGCTGGGTCTCGTCCGCTTGAGCGGTGGTGGAGTGACCGTCACGGTCTCACGTGAGGCAGGCGAGAGCCATCTTGTGCGGCGCATCGAGGCACCGGGTCATGTCGTCGAGGCACCGGGTCCGGTCGATCCGGATGACTGCGCGGGCTTGATCGGTGAGCAACTCGCCCGCGGTGGCAAGAACTCGCTTTTCCAGAAGATCTTGCCGAGATTTCGGGAGCTTCTCGAAAAGTAGTCCCGAACGCTTCATCGAAACGGCAGCATCCACGAGGGGCTGCCGTTTCTGCGTTATAGACCTCTGCGACGATGAAGAAGCAGGGCCGCCGGCATGAGGCCGAGGAATATTCCGGAAGGCTCCGGCACGCTGGTCGTGACCAAGGTAGCGCCCGACAAGGTCATCTTTGAGTCGGTGAAGTAGGCCCCTGCGGAGCCGCTGATGGAAGAGAGATCCCGAATGGTGATCACCACCGCACTAAGGTCGGTGCCCCAAGGTACCACCAATGAGTGTGTGATCGGCGTTGGGCCGCTGTTACTCCCGGAGACTCCTCCTTCTCCACCGATCGCAGGGCTGGGACCAAAAGTCCAGAGATCGGTGTAATTCGTCGTGTGGCCACCGACGCTGATTTCTATTTGGGCACGCCAGTTGATCGCCACTTGGCCTTCGTTGTAGTAGAAGAATCCTTCCCACGCAGTCGCTTGGTTGGGGGTAAAGGAGATCTGAATCGATTGTCCCGGAGTCAGGCCGGTCAGATCACTGAGATTCGAGCTCGAAAATCCTTCAGTGCCGATCGTGCTGAGAGCCGCTCCGCTGTAGTCGGCACTCAACTGGCCCAAGCTAACCGTCGCTCCGTGGAGAGAACCGGCAAAGGCGATGGAAAGGAGCGTGGCGACTGCCCGGAAGGAGGAGACAGGGATATTCATGATATCTTGTTCTCCATCGGAGATAAGGGGAGGTGGCGGTTTCTGGCAATGCCGAAGATCCACCCGCCGTGGGGCTATTCCGCCAGATAGCTGGCCAAGCGCTCCCTCAGAGTGGTCCGGGCCCGGAAGAGCAGGCTCTTCACCGAAGATACCGAGGTATTCAGCACGCTGGCGATTTCCTCGTAGGGCAGGGACTCGTAGCTGTAGAGGATCACCGCCGTGCGCTGGGCCTCCGGCAGGGTGGCGATGGCGCGATCGATCTGCTGGTGCATTTCCAGCTTCATCGCCTCCTCCTGAGGCTCATGGCGCGTTTCGGAGGCCATCTGGAAGCCGCTGTCCTCCTCGCGCTCCTCGCTGGACACCTCCTTGCGGCGGGAGCGGCGGCGGCTCTCGTTGAAAACGAGATTCCGGGTGATCGTGAAAAGGTAGGTGGTGAATTTCGCGTCCGGTCGCCAGCGCTTGGCGTGCTTCCAGATGCGAAGGAAGGCAAGCTGGGCGATATCCTCCGCCTCGGTCGGGTCTCCCAGCATGCGTGCCACCGTGCCCACCACGGCATTCTGGTGGCGCTCCACGAGATCACGGAAGGCGCGTTCGTCTCCCTCCGCAATACGGCGCATCAGCGCGACATCCACATCATCCCCATCCGCGCTTTCGTTCGCTGGAATCGGGCGGGATGACGGCATGTGGATCGGCGGGAAGGTCAGTGCGGCTTCCATGCTCTCCGGGGCAAACCGCCCGGCGAGCACGAAGTTGCGGAACTTCGACGCCGGGCAGCCCGGAAAAATTCAGCCGAGTGACGGTCCCGGATCAGGCCAGTTGCAAGATCTTGTCTGTCCGGCGGCTCATTTCCTCGAAGAGATTCGCATTTTCCGGCTTTTGGAGGTCCACGTCCCAAGTCGGGATCATCTCGCGCATGCGGGCCTTGCCCTCCGGGGATTCAAGGAGTTGCGGGAAGCATTTCTTCACGACCTCCATCACGATGTTCACCGAGACCGATGCACCAGGAGAGGCGCCAAGAAGGGCGGAAATCGAGCGGTCCTGATCAGTGATGACTTCGGTGCCGTAGTGAACGATGCCAGCCTCGCCGTCGGTCTTCTTGATCGCCTGCACGCGGATGCCGGCGTCGATAAGCTTCCAGTCCTGCTTCTTCGCGGCCGGGTAGAAGACATGCAGCACGTCCATGCGGTCTTCCATGCTCTGCGTACCCTGCTGGACGAGGTAGCGGACCAGCGGGAGATTGCTGACGCCGATCTTGAGCAGGGTGGCAAGGTTGTCCGGCTTCACGGAAAGCGGGAGGTCCAGATAGCTGCCTTTCTTGTGGAGGAACTTGGTGGTCCATGCCGCAAAGGGGCCGAAGAGCAGGGTCTTTTTCCCATCGAGGATCCGGGTATCAAGGTGGGGGACGGCCATGGTAGGTGCCGAGTCGAGTGGCTGGCCATACACTTTGGCCTGATGCTGCTCCACGATCTCCGGATTTTCGCAGATCAGCCACTGACCGCCGATCGGGAAGCCGCCGAGTCCCTTGGCTTCCGGAATACCCGCCTTCTGTAGAAGGCTCAGGCTGCCGCCGCCGGCACCGACGAAGACGAACTTCGCGTTATTTGCATGGACGGCACCGGTCTTCAGGTCATGCGTTTCCACCTCCCAGCCGGAGTCGGTCTTGGTGAGGTTGGTCACGCGATGGCTGGACGCGACACCGCAACCGGGCTGCTTCTCCAGCCAGTAGAGGAGCTTGCGCGAGATATTGCCGAAATTCACATCGGTGCCGTTGTCCATTTTGGTCGCGGCGATCGGCACGTCCTTGCGGCCTGCGAGGAGCAGGGGAGCCCAGCTCGCGATTTTCTCGCGATCGGTGCTGAACTCCATGGTCTTGAAGAAATGATGTGCCGCCATGCCCTCGTAGCGGGCCTTCAGGTAGCCGACCATCTTCTGGCCATGCACGAAGCTGATGTGGGGAAGTGGAGTGATGAACTCCTCAGGCTTCTCCACCATGCCGCTGGCGACCGCATAGGCCCAGAACTGCTTCGAGTGGTCGAATTGCTCGTAGATCTCGATGGCCTTGCCGACCTTCACCGATCCATCGGCTTCCTGATGCGGCGTGTAGCTCAGCTCGCAGATGCCCGCATGGCCGGTGCCCGCATTGTTCCAGCCGTGGGAGCTTTCCTGGGCCAGTTCATCGGTCACCTCGTAGACCTGGATGCTGAGCTTCGGTTCCAAGCACTTGAGCAAGGCAGCCAGGTTGGCGGACATGACTCCGCTGCCGATCAGGATGACGTCAGGGTTTTCGATGTGGGAAGCGTGCGGCATGGGTAACGGATAGCGGGGACGATCTAGCTGCTGGCGATCTTTCTGCCAACCCCATGAACGGGCTTTCCGGCTGAAAGTGTGCCATTCATGCCCGATTGACCACAAACGGATTGGGATGCCAGTCACAATCCCTCGATGCGGGCAACTTCGCTTATCGAATACACACTTGGAGTCCTGCGATGCCCGGCGCCAGCCGCCGGAGAGCCGCAGGGCTTGATTGAAATGGATCTTGTCATGACAGGGGGGATCGATAGGACCTCGCGCGCTGCCTCATGAAATCTACCTTCTATCTCTCGCTGAGATCGTTCTGTCTTCCCGCCCTGGTTTCGCTCGGTGTGGTGAGCTGTGGTCCATCCCGTTGGAGTGAGTCCCAAAAGCGATCTCTGACAAGTGTCTCCCTCGGCACGCCATCGGTCGCTTCAGATAGCTACAAGTCTGCCGATGCCGTCAGCCTCGCGACACAGAGAAAGGCGGGTCATGCCGCTGCTGGATTCGGCTTGGCGGGCGGACTCGTGGGTGGATTGGTCGGCGCTGCGGTGGCCGGCAGCGTGACCGGTGTGGAGGGCTCCAACTTCAAGTCCAACTATGCCGATCTGTTGGGGAAGCTTGACCAGCAGATGAAGCTTCCGATTTCGACTGAGCTGACTGCGGCATTCACCGAGGTCCTGAAGAAGGACTCCTTCATGGCTTCGCGCTACAATCCTTCTTCACCCAATCGCATCGAGGTGGAAGTCACGGCCTATGGCCTGCGCCGCGTGCCGGGCAAGGAGGAGGATCTCTTCACCCCTTATCTCATGACGGCGGTAACCCTGAGAACTACCGATGGAAAGGAACTTCTGAAGCGTGCCCCGGTAACGGGTATGGGAACCTTCCAAGGAGGAACTGGCCTTCCGTTGCATCGTTTTGCCAATGACAAGAAGCTGATGCGCACCGAATGGGACCGGACAATCCGTGCCACCGCTGCCAGCTTGGATGCCACCCTGAAGCACCGGCAGGGACTTAGATAGTTCAGGCATCGAGCCGCTTCATCACGGATGCGCTGCTCAGCTCCTTGAGTGCATCTTTGCCGATCCAGCGGGCGCTTGCGTCGCTGGATTCGGCAAGCCTCTTGGAAAGATCACAGGCGGCCTTGTGAAGCGGACCGCTGCGTTTGCCGATTGCTCGCAGGGCCATATTCACGGACTTCTTCACGAAGTTCCGTTCGTCCGTGGCGGCCTTTTCGATCAAGGGTAGCGCCTTGAAAAAGGGAGCGTCATCGTCAGCGCTACCTGCGAGAGCCCAGAGCAGCGCGAAAGCCCCGCGCTTGACGAACTCGTCCTTCTTGACTGCCCATTTCTCGATCTTCTCCCATGCATGGGGAACTCGCTTGAAGAGTGCGAAGCAGATTGTGTCAACGACCGCCCAGTTGTCGAAGTCACAGGCCCAGGCATCCATTTGCTTCGCCGTCACTTGTGCTGGATCATCGACATAGCAGGCAAGCAAACGAGCCTCGTAAACACCGCTGGCCCAGAGTTCGGCGGCGAGTCCGTGGTTTTTTCCGATGGCCTTTGCCAAGGCTTGGACGTCCCGCATGGCAACACCGAAGGCGTGATCGGAGGGGATGGCGTAGCGCGCCATGCCGTCGAGCGTGGCTTTGCTCGCGTGCTTCTTGAGCCAATCGAGTGCAGCCTGAAGATCGGCGATGATGGGGCCGTCTTTTGTCCCGGAGCGTTTGGCAGGCTTCGCCATGATTTTGATGGATGGAGTTCCTATCAAAGCTGACGTAGCCGGGTCACCGCGGCAAGCTTGCTCTATCCGTGCGTCCACTCCCGGCGCAGGAGGCCGTAAAGGTCGGAGTCGGAGATTTCATCGCCGACTTTCCAGCGCTCGCGCAGGTGGCCCTCCTTCACGAAGCCGAGCCGCTGGAGGCTCTTGGCAGACCCGGTGTTGCGAGGATCGATATCGGCCTCGATGCGGCGGAAGCCGAGCTCGCCGAAGCCGTAATTGATGAGCGCGACCAGTGCCTCGTGCATATAGCCTGAGCCCCAGTGATGACGGCTCATGCCGTAGCCGATCATGCAGCGCTGGCTCTGCTGGTCGAAGTCAAAGAGGGAGCACATGCCAATGAACTGGCCCGTTTCGTCGATCTCGATTCCGAGACGGAGATGCTTGCCTTCGGGCAATGCGGTGGCGTCTTGCCCGATGATCTTGCGGGCTTCATCAATCGATGGCCACGGCGGAGTGCTCCAGTAACGCATCACTTCGGGATCCGAGTAGATCGCGAACATCGCTTCCGCATCGGATGTCTGGAGCGGACGAAGGCTCAGGCGATGCGTGGTCAGGATGAGGTGGCTGAAATCGGGCATCGGAATTTGAAGAACCGGAGACGAACACTGACAGCGGGGAGCTACTTGCTTGGATTCGCCTTCTCCGCGAGTTGCCGAAGATACTCCATCCTCTCCTTGATCCGCTTCTCCATGCCATTCTCGCCGGGGTGATAGTAGACGCGCCCTTCCGGCAAGTAGGCTTGCGGGACATAGCCGCCTTCGTAGTCGTGGGCGTAGAGATACTGCATCTTCTCCGACTCGGTGCCGCTGGCGGCGGCGAGCTTTTTGCGGGTCTTGGTGCGGAGATGCTCCGGCACGGCTAGGGTGCGGCCTTTTTCAACATCGGCCATGGCTTCGCCGATCGCGGCGTAGGCGGTATTCGATTTCGGCGCGGTGGCGAGATAGACGGTGGCGTGGGCGAGAGGAATGCGCCCCTCCGGCATGCCGACAAACTCGAAGGCCTGCTGGGCATCCATCGCGACGCGGAGCGCATTTGAATCCGCAAGGCCGATGTCTTCGCTCGCGGAAATCACCAGGCGCCGGGCGATGAAGCGCGGGTCTTCCCCGGCGTGCAGCATCTTGGCCAACCAGTAGAGCGCTGCGTCCGGGTCGGAGCCTCGGATTGATTTGATGAAGGCGGACGCTGTGTCGTAGTGGGCGTCTCCATCGGCATCATAGACGATAGCCTTTCGCTGGATGGACTCCTCCGCGACTTCCAAGGTCAGGTGAATCGCGCCATCCTCCCCGGGTGGGGTAGTGAGGACCGCGAGTTCGAGCGAGGTGAGAGCCTTCCGGACATCGCCATCGGACATCACCGCGAGGTGATTGATCGCGGCGGGATCGACTTCGATGTTCAAGTCTCCGAAGCCGCGCTCCTTGTCATCGAGCGCGCGGCGCAGGACGGGCAGAAGATCTTCGGTGGCGACGGACTCGAGCTGGAAGATCTGTGACCGGGAGACGAGCGGCGAATTGACGTAGAAGTAAGGATTGTGCGTGGTCGCGCCGATGAAGCGGACCGCGCCGCGTTCGATGTGCGGCAGCAGGACGTCCTGCTGGGCCTTGTTGAAGCGGTGAATCTCGTCGATGAAGAGGATCGTCGTCTCATTCCGCAGATCGCGCCAGGTACGGGCCTGATCGATCTTCGCTCGGATCTCGGCGACGTTCGACTCCACCCCGTTCAGCGCCTCGAAGCGGGAACCGGTGCTGCGGGCGATGACGCTAGCGAGGGTAGTCTTCCCCGTGCCGGGCGGGCCGTAGAAGATGAGGGAGGCGAAGCGATCCGCCTCGATGGCGCGGCGCAACAGCTTGCCCTCGCCGAGGATGTGCGTCTGCCCGGCGATCTCATCGAGGGTCCGGGGCCGCATACGGGATGCCAGCGGCTCTCCCGCGTGGCGGGGTTCGCTGGCGGGGCCGGATGGGGTGACGTCGAAGAGGTCGGGCACGGCCCTAGCTTAGGGCGGGAGCGGGGAGGGACAAGGGGAAGGTGAGGGACTAGAAATGCGGAGGCGAGGGCTCGGGATAAGCCCCTCCTTCGCGTCCGACTCTATGTTCGAGGCGCGGTGCGTCTCCTGATCACTTGAAATCGAATTCGGCGGCGGTGGCGAAATCATCGCCATCGTGGGCGCTCAGAGCGGTGAATTTGATGAAGCGGGCAGTGACGCCTTGCTTGAACGGAATCTCCTGGAGCTTCGCGTCATCCGGGAGATCACCACTGGCGATAGGTTCGCTCCAGGTGCCGCTGTCTTCGCTGGTTTGGACAGTGTAGCCCCTAATGCGACCATTCCGGCTGTCCTGGCGAGGTAGAACGGTCATCGCGGTGAGCTTCCGGGATTTCCCGAGGTCGACGATCACTTCGTGCGGGTGCTTGGCGAGGAAGAGCCCGTATTGGGTGTGCCAGAAAGTCCCCGGTTTCCCATCGATCAGGTGATCCGCCTCGCCTTCGCCGGGCTGCTCGCTGCTGACCTTGAGGATCGACCAATCGTCGCGTGCCTGAGGGGCTTCGAGAGAGCGGAGAGCGATGACATCGAATTCCGCGACCGCTGACCAAGGGTTGCCGTTGATCTCACTGAGAGCGACGAGACGGACGAACTTGGCTTGGCGCGGTTTGTCAAAGGTCACGCGTTCCAAGCCTTGGCCCCCGCCGAATTTGCCCTTCGCCGCACTGCTCCACTCATTGCCGTCGAGGCTGGTGGAGACCTCGTATTGGCCGATGCGGCCATTCTCCTGATCTTGGCGCGGAAGGACGGTGATGCCTGAAAGTTCCGCCTTGGTTCCGAGGTCGATGATCAATTCGTGCGGCGGACGCGGTGCGCTGCCTTGCCACTGGGTGTGCCAGTAGGTGTCCGGCTTGCCATCGATGGCATTGGCGGCCTCGCCTTCACGACGCTCCACGCTGTCCGCCTTCACGACTTTCCAGGTGTCCTTCGGCAGCACATAGGGGAACTCACGCGATGACGTGGCTGCAGGGACCATGTCTTCTTTCTCCGCCATGGCCTCGACCTTGCCTGCCTGCTTCAGGATGAATGGGGCCTTCCACGCCTGCCAAGCGCCGCCATTGATGCGGTAGCGAATTTTCGCATCCTGTGTCGTGGAGGTCAGCGAGATCCGTCCCCGGCGATCGCGTTCGATCAGCACGGGCGCGGTCATGGGGACATCCAGCTTGCCGAAGTCCGCGGCATCTTCGCCCGGCAGCAGCCGGTAGAGCGTGAAGCCGAAGCGATAGGAGTCAGAGCGCACGATATCGCGTTCGAGCGGAATGGGCCCGCAGCTTGCGCCGCCGAGACCCAGCACGCGATCAAAGAGCGTCACCACATTCCGCTGGGATGGCGGGAGATCCTGCGGATGCCGTGCCTGGAGAAGATCCATGGCGCTCCAGGGCAATGCCGCGGCAGACATGGTCTCGCCACGCGGAACGATTACGTAGCCGGAGCCATTCTTGTCCGTGATGGAACACCAGCGAAGGTCCTCGTGATTCGCCATGTCCATCGGCTTTGGATAGCGGACGAAGAGGTCCTCCACCGTGGAGGAATAGAGGCCGATATCCGAGCCCGTCTTGCGGTCCGGATAATTCTCATCCGGGCCGCGTCCATACCAGGTGAAGCGGTCCATCTCCGGCGGGAAGTGCAGCTCCTGACCGATGCCGGGTACCACGATTGAGGGGCCCACGCCATAGCCCGCCGCGTCAAAGGAAAGAATCCCTCCGGGGAAAACGGTCCACGTGTAGACGCTATCGAAGTGGAAGCCGTCTTCGCCGAGCGGAGCGCCTTTCACGATCTCGTGATAGCCACTGTTTTGTTCTGGTACTTTGTCGGCGGTCTCTCCTTGGGATCTTACCTGCGCGATGATTCGGACGTAGTCCGGGGATGATTTGTCTACCAGCACCCTTGCAGCCTTATCGGAAAGGGTGTGGAGACCATTGCCGAACCAGGCATTTGCGGTCCACTTGTCATTGTCTGTAAATGCGCGGAATGCATTCAGCTTCGTGTTCGGCACGCTCTTGTCAGCGGGGAAGAGGGAAGTCAGCCCGCCGGTCTTCTTGTCGAAAGTGAAGCGGAAGCCGGAGCGATTCGTGATGAGATCGCCACCACTTACGGTGATCAGGCCGTTCGCGTCGGTGACCTGGAATCCATTGTTCTTTACCTGCATCGCGACCTTTGGCCGCTCCGTTCGCGGGGCGATCATTTGCGAAGCCGCCACTTCATAGCCTTTCTTCTGCCAAGCGGTGTCCTCTTTCAAATGAAAGGACACGCGCAGCGCATAGTCATTCATCGCCACGCGTTCGAGCTTCTTAAAGGGAAGCACGAGCTCCCGCTTCTGCCGCGGTGCGAGATCAAGGGAAGGAAGAACGCCTTCATCGATCACCTTGCCATTCTCGCTCAGTGACCAGCGGGCCTCGAAGTCCGAAAGATTGCGGAAGAAGTATTTGTTGAAGACTTCCACGCGGTTTGAGGCGGGATCCTTCGTGGTGACCACGATGTCCTGATAGACGCGCTTCACCTCGGCGAAGGCTGGCTTGGGATCGCGGTTGGCGAAGACCACGCCCTTCAGGATGAAGAGGCCGTCGTTCGGCTTGTCGCCGAAATTGCCGCCATAGGCTTCGAATTTTTTCACACCCTGCTCCGGCTTGCCGCGGTCGAGATCGACCGTGACCTTGCCGTCGATCTCCTTTGCGTAAATGGACTGGTCCTGCCACTCCCAGATCGAGGCACCGATGATATTGTCGCTGGAGTCGATGGCTTGCCAGTAGTCGTCCAGATTGCCCATCGCGTTGTTCATCGTGTGGGCATACTCGCAGATGTAGAAGGGCTTCGTGCGGTTCTTCTGTGCGGCCAAGGATGCCACCCAATCGACCCCGGGATACATCGTGCTATCCACGTCCGGGATCTTGTTGTTCCGCTCGTAGTGATCCGGGCGTGAGGTATCGATCGACTTCAGCGCATCGTGTGCGGCCTCGAAGTTCTTGCCGGGGCCTGCCTCGTTGCCGAGCGACCAGAAGATCACGGAAGCGTGGTTCTTGTCGCGCTGGACCATGTTCACCACGCGATCAACGTGCGCGGCCTTCCACTCCGGCGGATGGGAAAGCGATTGTTCGCCATAGTAGTAGCCGTGCGACTCGATATTCGCCTCGTCCATCAAGTAGATGCCGTGGATGTCGCAGAGCTCGTACCAGTAAGGATCGTTCGGATAGTGGCAGGTGCGGACGTGGTTGATGTTCGCCTCCTTCAGGCGGACGATGTCCTGCATCATTCGCTCCCGGCTGACGGTGTGGCCGGTATCCGGCTCCATCTCGTGGCGGTTGGTGCCCTTGAGCTTCACCGCTTGGCCATTGATCAGGTAGCGGCCGTCCTTGATCTCCACCTTTCGAAAGCCGGTGCGGAAGGAGACGGCCTCGCCATCACCACTGACGACCACCGTATAGAGTTTCGGAGTCTCAGCGGTCCATTTGTGAGGATTTGCGATGCTGAGCTTGGTGGTCAGTTCCTTTTCTTCACCTGCCGCCAGTTGGCCGGAGGCAGCAATGGTATCGGAAACCAAGGGCTTGCCGGAATCATCGAGCAATTGCACCGAGAGAGCGGGCAGGGGACGTGCCGCGGTATCGAGATTGCGCAGCGTGGTCTTCACGGAAAGCGTGCCGTCCTTGTAATCTGCATCGAGATCCGGCAGCGCGAAGACATCCCGGATCTGGAGCTTCGGCGTGGCATTCAGATAGACACTGCGGAAGATTCCGCTGAGTCGCCACATGTCCTGGCATTCCAGATAGCTGCCGTCCGAGTAGCGGTAAACCTCGGCGGCGATGACGTTCTCGCCGGGCTTGAGCGCCTTGGTGATATTGAAGGCGGCGAGGGTGCGGCTATCCTTGCTGAAGCCGATGTATTGGCCATTCACCCAGAGGTAGAAAAAGGAATCGACGCCATCGAAGTTCGCGAAGACCTCCTTGCCTTCCCAGTTTGTGGGGATTGTGAACGTACGGCGATAGCTGCCGACGGGGTTCCGGTCCTTGTAGGCGGGCCAGTCCTTCGGTGGCTCACCCATGACCTTCGGCCAGTCGCGTTTGAAGGTGTAGGCTTGGTTCGAGTAAATCGGAATGTCGTAGCCTTCGAGCTGCCAGTTCGAGGGCACCGGGATCTCCTTCCAGACCGAGACATCAAAATCTGGTTTGAAGAAATCGACGGGGCGTTCGGAAGGATTGCCCACCCAGTGGAATTTCCACGGGCCGTCGAGGGACTGGAAGAAGGGGGACTTTTCCCGTAGGACAGCCTTGGCCGAATCGAGATCGGGGAAGGAGGCGAAGCTGGCGCACGGCTTCTCCTTCCTAAGCGAGAGGTTTTGTTCCTCCTGCCACTCCTTTCCGCTGGGAAGGTCTTGGGCGGAGAGCAGTCCGCCGAGAAGTGTGATGGCAGATGTGAGCGCTTTCAGCTTCATAAAAAGAGGAAATTGCATGATTTCTGCGGATTCGGCAAGTCTTCCGACATTGAAGCGCGTAGCAGTGGACATTTGCGTCCGCATGGGCATTTGATTCCTGCCGATGGAAACTCTCTCCCATCTTTTGGAAAACAACCGGATCTGGGCTGAAGCGCAAGTCGCCGCGGACCCCGATTTCTTCAAGCGGCTGGCTGATCAGCAGAGCCCGGAATACCTGTGGATCGGCTGTTCGGATAGCCGCGTGCCGGCAAACCAGATTACCGGTCTGGCTCCGGGCGAGGTCTTCGTGCATCGCAACATCGCGAACGTGGTGGTGCAGACGGACTTCAACATGCTCTCCGTGCTGCAATTCGCGGTCGACGTCCTGAAGGTAAAGCACGTCATGGTCGTGGGGCACTACGGCTGCGGCGGCGTGCGTGCCGCGCTCGAAAACCAGCGTCATGGCGTGGTGGATAACTGGCTGCGCCACATCCAGAACACGGCCCGCCGCAATGAAGAGCAACTCGCCGCCCTGGATCACACGGCGGCGATCGATCGCCTCTGCGAACTCAACGTGCTCAAGAACGCGGAGAACCTGGCCCGTACGACGATCATCGAAGATGCTTGGGACCGTGGCCAACCTGTCTCCATCCACAGCTGGATCTACCGGCTGGGTACCGGCCGCATCAGCGTGCTGGCGGATGCGATTGATGCGGAGTCGAAGATTTAAGATTCTCACGAACGGAAAAAGGCCGGGGGGAAGCTCCCGGCCTTTTTCTTTGGATGTGTCCCGACGAAGGAACTTCAGGGAGATTCAGTGGCAGTGGCGGCGAGGAAGCCCTTCGTGCCGCGGGCCGGGATGGCGCCGCTCAGGCGGAAGCAGCGGTAGGTCCAGCCGGTGCTTGCGGGAGGGAGTCCCGTGGAATTTGCAGGGATTTCGGTCACTGCCTGATCGAAGGCCGTGAGATTATTCGAGCCTTGAATGGCGTAGGTGATCCTGTCGACGGTGGCGTCGAGGCCCGGGCCGGGGACGTTGTCAAAGACGGCACCGTCGCGGACCGGGAGGGTTAGCACGAGGGCTTGTTCCGAGCCGACGGTCTCGATGCGCGAGCGGATCTTGCCATTGGCTACCGGATTGTCGGGCACTCCGTCGAAGGCGAACTCTTCCAGGTTTGTGAAGCCATCGCCATCCGGGTCGGCACCCTTCTCCACATTCACCCCGGCGAGAGAGGGGAAGCCGGCCATCCAACCTGCGAAGGGATCATCGGGTAGGACATTGAGGATGCCATCGCCGGTGATCAGCGCGGTGGTATGGGCGGCAGTGGGCGAGCCAATGCGGCCCCACGTGCCGGTTGCCTGCGCGATGCCATCGATGTAGAAGCCCTTCACATTGTCGGTGGCGCTGTGGGTCAGGTTCAGCACTGCTCCCGATTTCACTTCAATCGAGGCTGCATCACTGAGGCCGGTGGTGGGCAGGGTCAGCGTGCCGTCGGCCACGATGGTGGCGCCGGTATAGGCGTAGGTGCCAGCAAGTGTGAGAATTCCATCGCCGGTCTTCTGAAGGCCGCCGGCGCCGGTCACCGCGCCATTGAGCGTGATGTCCTGAGCCGTGTTCAAGACATCGGCGGCTTTGATGATGGGGATGTTCGTAAGTTCAACGGGCAGCACTGTGGACCACGCTGCCTTTGCTCCCAAGGTGCCCCCGGTGAGGCGGATGAAGGAAGCATCTGCGGTCGAGCCATCGACCATGCCCCCTGCGCCGACGTAGAGTTCGCCATTCACCACTCGCACGACGTGGGTGCCAGTATTCGTTCCTTGGCCGAACACGATGCGCTCTGCGGTGGCGACGCCGGCATTGATGACCAATGCAGCATTTCCAACCAAGGTGCCACCGAGCTGAATGCCGGTGACCGTGTCCGTATTGGTGAGCGTGCCGCCATTGACATCGACCACGGACCAGCGGCCGCCGTTGTTCAGGCCGATCGTGAGCGCGCCACCGATCGTGAGGGAGCCGGAGTCGAGCTTGACGTTGACGGAGGAATTGCTGCCGCTGGACGTGCCGAGGGTGACGTTTCCGCTTACATTGACCGCGCCGCCGTTGATGTAGAGGCCTGCGGTGTTGATGCCTGCCAAGGGTTCGGCGGTGATGCTCTGGCTCGTGCGGCCTAGCGCGAGGGATGATGCATTGAGCGTGCCTCCCGCGATCGAGATCAGGTAGGGGATGTTCGCGTTGCCGCCGGAGCTGAGGCCGCCAGAAAAGGTGGCGGAACCACCGAGAAGCTCAAAGGTGGCGGTGGTGGTACCGGCATTCGTTACGTTCGATGCGACCGTGGTGGTGTAGCTGCCATCGAAGATCGTGAAGCGGCTATTACCTGTCACGGTCAGCCCGCCACCGGTGATTGATGCCCCGGAATCGAGTTCCAAGGCACCGGTCCCTGCCCCGCCATTTACAGCGGTGGTGCCCACATAGGTATGCGTGCCGGTCAGCACGGTGACGCCTGCGCCGGTCTTGATCAGCGAGCCCTCACCGCCAAGATCACCGGAGTAGGTGGTTCCTTGGCCATTGCCACCGATTGTCAGTGCGACGCCTTGCAGGTTGAAGTTCGTGAGCGAGAGCGATTTGTTCCCCTCCAAGCCGCCCAAAGTCACGGCGGTATTGATGTCGAGGTCCAAGGTTCCACCTCCATTCACATAGTTGAGCGTGCTGTTCTGGAGGCCGAGGCCGCTGAAGAGGGTGATGGTCCCGCCGGTGATGCTGGTTGGTCCGGAAAAGGTATTCGAGGAGCCGAGCTGGAGGTTGCCGGGGCCTTGGAAAACCATTGAGCCGGTGCCACTGATCAAGTTGGTGAAGAGCGTGTCGGCGCTACGGGAAATGCGGAGCTCGCCGTTGTTCACGATGTCCCCGAGGACACTGCCCGAGGTGCCACCATTGCCCAACTGCAGGGTGCCTTTGGAGATGGTGGTCATGCCGCCGTGAGTGTTATCCCCGCTTAGAGTGAGCTTGCCATCGCCCGCTTTCACGAGGTCGGCACTGCCGTTGTTCCCGATCGCGCTGGCGAAGAGGACATCGCCTGCACCGGTATCCAGCGTCACGACACCGGAGTTCAGCGTGATGGTGCGGTTGGAGATGTCCTGGGTATTTCCTGCTGCCCACTGGAGCGTGGAGTTCGAGAGCGAGAGATTGCCGCTGCCGAGACCCCCGCTGACGAAAGCGGTCGAGCCTCCGGAAAGCGTGATGGCCCCGGACATCGTGTTCGAAGCCAGAAGGGAGAGGCTGCCAGGTCCGGTTTTCGTAAGTGTTGCGGATCCTGCCACCGCACCGCTGATCGTGATACTGTCAACTGCCGCCGAGGTATCGACGACGGTATTGGACCCGAGGATGAGCGGCACGGCGAGGGTTTGCTGGCCTGCGCCATCGAGCAGCGAGGAATTGGAGCCGCCATTGTTCAGGGTCAGCGATCCGCCGCTGCCCGGTGTAATCGTATAGCCATTGGCCGCGCTGAGGAAGGTAAGCGAGCCCACCGTCTTCGCCCCATCCAGCGTGATGGTGGCCGGAGCGGTGAGATTCAATTGGAAGTTTGCGGTGGCACCGCTGCTGTTCGGGAAGGTGCCGTTCCAGTTGGCGTTGTTGGTCCAGGAGCCGCTGCCGTTTGTTATCCAGTTCCGGACGACGCCGGAGGTTCCGACAGTGAGGGTTACGAAACCGCCGGCAGTGCCGAAGGTATAGGTGAAGCCGGGCTGGGGATTGGCCACGCTGAGGGATGAGACACCGGCTCCGCCGATGCTGCCGGAGTAGCCGAAAAGCTGGTAGGTGCCCGGGGTGGCAAAGGCATTGGCGGAGCCTTCCAAGAGCAGCGTGATGGCACCGCCATCAATCGTGAGGCCGCCGGGATTGCTCACGGTGACCTTGTCGTTGGTAGCGCCGAATTCGAGGTCGAGCGTGCTGCCAGAATCGAGATCGAGGCCGCCGACCGTCAGCGTGCCGACGCTTGCCCCCGGGGTGAGCTTGCCGCCCGACTCCACCGTCACCACGCCGGAGATCGAGCCGGTGCCTCCGATTGCCGCTCCGGTTTGCACGGTCACGGTGCCGGAGCCGGTGGCGGAGCCCGTGGTATTGGTGGCAAGCAGGGTGCCTGCGCTCACCGTGGTGGCACCCGAGTAAAGGTTGGCCGCGCCAAGGGACAAGCTGCCCGTTCCGGTCTTGGTCACCGGGCCGGTACCCGAATTTCCGATGGGCGATGCGAGGACCACGGCATTCGCCATGGTATCAAAGGTGGTGCCGGCTGCGCCGATGGTGACGGGCAGCGTGGAGATATCCGCGGCGGCCGACCACTGGATGCCGCCACCATCAAGGGATATTGAGGGCGTGGTGCCGAAGCTTGCTGCGGCACCGATATTGACGAGCCCGCCGGTGATGGTGGTGGTGCCGGTGTAAACATTGGCGGCGCCCAAGGTGAGAACGCCGGTGCCGGACTTGGCAAAGGTGCCGGTGCCCGCGATGACGCCGGTTAGTGCGGAGGCATCGGTGTTGATGATGACCAGGGAGGAGTTGTTGATTACCCGCGCAGTGGAGGTGAGGGATCCGGTCAGGACACCATCGCCGAGTTGCAGCGTTCCCTCATGGACGAAGGTGCGGCCGGTGAAACCGTGGCCGGCATTCAGGATGAGTTTTCCCGGGCCGGATTTCGAGAGAGAGACGGCGGTATTGCTGGAAGCGTTCGAGATAGACGAACTAATGGTCAGGTCGCTCGTCGTGCTGTTCTGGATGATCGAAAAGGTGGCACCGCCGGTGTTATTGCGGTTCGGACGGATGAATCCGCCGCTGATGCTGACCGTTTGCGAACTGGTGGCCATCAGGAGGCCGCGCAAGGTGCTGGTGCCGGTGTTGTTCACGACCACGGCACCCTCGGTGTTGGCGAAGCGGACGCTCGAGGGCGTCGCGCCGTTGATGGCGTAGGTGTTGGCCGTGACGATGTTCGCGTTGCCGGTAAAGGCATCGGCAGTGTAGGTGGCGGCGACGACATTGCCGCTGGCGTCCGTGGCGGCCCAGTCATCGAGACCGTAGGTCATGAATGGATTATTGCCGCCGTTGCCGCCAGTTGCGGCACCATCGGCCACTACGGCGAGGCTGGGTGTCGTGAGCTTCACGGTGCCGGTCGTGGAGACACGCACCACGCCGCCGACATTGTCGTTGTTCCCGCCTCCGAAACCGCCCGAAGGAGAGTTGCGATGCGGGACTGCCGCGAGGGTCAGGGTGCGGCCGGTAGGGACATTCCAGTAAAAGACGCCGGAGCGGATGATGCTGGCGGGCGAGGCCAAGTTCAGGTCTTGGGTGGCCGATGCCATGTTGATGCCATTGGTGCCGATCGTCAGGGTGTTGTTCTGAAGCGTGACCGGACCGGCGGGATTGGTGACCGAGATGCCTTGGACGGTGCGGTTGGCACCCGTATTGATGATCAGATTCGAAACCGAAGCGGAGTTGAAGACGATGTTCTCAACCCCATCGGGGAGGGCGCTTTCTTGCCAGTTGGAGATGGTCGCCCAATTGGTATCCGTGGTGCCCGTCCAGGTTTTATCGGCGTAGGCGGGCAAAGTCGCGCAGACCGTGGCGCAGGTCAGGATGGCGGCGCGCAAGGATGCGCCGGATGAAGCGTTTTTCATGGGTTTGGGATTCTTGGGTTCTCCCTCGAAAGGGGAGGCGCGGAGATTTCCGCAGTTACAAGAATCGTTATCCATGATGGCCAGCAGAGCGTCGATTACCCCAAGAGTGTTATAATCAAGCACCCTTTCTGAAGTGTTCGGGCAAGGATCTTGAGAGGCCGGCAACTCCTTACGGATCGGTGCGGAAAGGCGCGGCTGGGAGGCCTTCGGAATTGAAGAGGTTTGCCTCTGCTGGATTGTCCGCCCACGCGTAACGGACGTAGGCGGGACGAGGGACCGAAGGGCTGAAAACGATTACGGTTTCGCCATCGATCTCGGCGGTCGCCCAAGTGAATTTACGGTCGTCGCCGGAGACGGCAAAATGCTTCAAGGCTCCGCCCCTTGCCTCGAGACCCTTCGCGATGTGATCGAAATGGAGACGCACCCGGCCGTCCTCGATCTCCGCCATTTTGAAGACCGGGCCGCATGCCTCCATCTTTCTCCCGTAGGTGCCTGCCAGTGCCAGGCGGGCGAGGCGTGCCCCGACGTCCTGCTTGTTGCGAGGGTGAACGTCCTTCTCGTCACCGATGTCGAGCGTGACGGCCATGCCGGTATTGGGGTGCGAAAGTGAACTGGCCTGAGCTTCGCGCATGCTGGCGAGGCTGCTGTTGGCAGGCTCGGTCACAGCGGCTTTGTGTGAGGCGAGCTGAACGAAGTAAAAGGGGAAATCCCCGCGGCCCCATCGTCCTCGCCAGTCCGCGATCAGGGCTTCCTGTAGGGCGGGATAAAGCTGGCGCGTGCCGACATTCGATTCGCCCTGATACCAGATCGCGCCACGGATGCCGTAGGTGGCCACCGGTGAGATCATGCCGTTGAAGAGCACGGCGGGGTTGTGCTGGTCCTGAATCGGATCCGGGTGCTTGGGGGCGCGGCCCTTTTTTCCGGCGGCGAGCCACCTTGTCATGCCTCGGCCGTAATTCTCGAAGGGTTTTGGGTCATCACGGTAGGCGATGAACTTCTTGCGGAAATCATCCTGGAGCTTTTTCAGCGAGCTGACCTGATCGAGCTTCTCCTTGCTGATCCATGCTTCGGCTGTGCTCGCGCCATAGGCGCAGGTGATCAGTCCAACGGGCACGCCGAGGTCTTCCTGAAGCTTCCTGCCGAAGAAGTAAGCCACCGCGGAGAAGTCCGGCGCGGCTTCCGGAGAGCAGGGCTTCCACTGGCCTTCGAGTTCGGGCTGCGGGTCCTCTCGCATGGCCCACTCTGCGGTGAACATGCGGAGTTGCGGGTGTTCTGCGGCTGCGACTTCCTGCTGCCAATTCGCGGTGCCTGCGAAGTAACGTTTGTCGGTAGGGGCGAGCGTGAAGTCCATGTTCGACTGGCCCGAACAGAGCCAGACCTCGCCGACCAGCACGTCCTCGAACTTGCGGCTGCCGGCGGCTTTTACTTCGAGAACATGGGGCCCGCCGGCAGGAAGCGCCGGGAGATCGAGGCGGAATTTTCCGTCGGCATCGGCAATCGTCTTCACGGTTTGGCCCGCGATACTGGCGGTGACCCCGGTGCCGGGAGTGGTGCTGCCCCAGAGCGGATTCGCGGTGTCCCGCTGGAGCACCATGTGGTTCGAGAAGATTTGCGGCAGCCAGAGATCTGCCGGGAGGAGGTAGGGAGAGAGAGTCGTATCCCGCAGGGCGGTGGCGAGGACCCCGGCGTTGAAGTCCGCTCCTGCCGCGCAGGTGTGGGTGTGATCGCTTCCTGCGAAAAGCAGTCCGGTCTTCTCGATGCCCAGTGCTTCGTAGCGATCGGAGAGGATGGAGTTGAAATCGACGAAGGTGGCTCCGCCTTGGGCTGCGGCCTCCTTTGCCCAGCCCGCGTAGCTGTCTCCGGCACGGCCGATCTTGCCATCCTTCCAGATGTTCCGCGGGATCAAGGAGACGACGATTGGAGTAGCGCCCTTCGCCTTGGTATCGGCGATGTACTTGCGCATGTACCAACCGTAGCTGTGGACGGTCTCGGGCTTCTGATCGGTCTTGCGGACGATGTCCTCGCTCTCATCGCCATTGCCTTTGATCGAGGCACGGCAGCGGTCGTCATTGAGTGCTCCACCGTCATTATGACCGAACTGCATCACGACGAAATCACCTGCTCTGAGATTCGCGAGGACGGCATCCCAGCGTCCCTCTGTCAGGAAGGTGCGGCTGCTGCGCCCGCCGATGGCGCGGTTGATGACCTCGATCGAGGCGGGGTCGAACCGGGAAACCAGCGGATCTCCCCAGCCGCGCTGCCCGCCGGTTTGGTTGCGGACAGTGGAGTCACCGATAATGAAAAGGGTGGGTTTCGCCCAAGCGGTTGCGACGAGGCAGATGGCGAGAGCGAGGCGGAGAAGGGCGCGCATGTGCGGTCAGTATCGCGGTGGTCCGGCGGATTGTCTCTTCCCCTCAATGGGGTAAAGACGAAGCGGATGCGGGCCGGGTTTGAAGGTGTTCTCCGAAGGTGCCGACTCGCCTGTTATGCCTGTTAAAAACATGAAAAATAACAGGCGGGTTGTTTGGGGCAAATGGCGCGGATGCGCTTGGGTTCAAAGGTAGGGGACGGGAGGAACTTCGGGGATGTTTTGCAGTGGTCCCCATGTTTTTTTGGAGGGACGAAAGGGACCACTCGTGGACAAGCGAGGCACGGTCTCTACCTTTGAAGCTATTTCAGGGGAGTCATCGTTACGGGTCCAATGAGGCCCGAGGGCAGCGGGGACCATGCAGAGG
Organism: Luteolibacter luteus; assembly: GCF_012913485.1. Taxonomy (GTDB): domain Bacteria; phylum Verrucomicrobiota; class Verrucomicrobiia; order Verrucomicrobiales; family Akkermansiaceae; genus Haloferula; species Haloferula lutea. The sequence goes on from NZ_CP051774.1 coordinate 5,602,945, forward strand.
CGTCGAAGGGCTTGTAGTCGATGTTCACGAAGTTGATCTCATGGAAAGATTTCCAAGGAACCTTTCGGCGATCGAGATCGGCGATGCGGTTGGCGGCGAGGTTGGTGACTTCGACTTCCAAGGTGTTCGGGCCGTCTTTCAGCTCGCCCTTGATCCGGATCTTGTGGGGTGGTGACCAACAGCGGCCGACCTCCTTGCCGTTCAGGCGGACCTTCGCGGTGGCGGCGATTTCCCCGAGATCGAGGAGCGCCTCCGGTGATCCCTTCCAATCGAACTCGTTCTGATAGATCGCGGTGCCGGAGAAGTTCTTGTATGCCGGATCCTCCTGCCCGGTCCATGAAGCCAAGGTTTCCGTTTCGTAGCTGGCGGGCAAAGACGGTCCGCCATCCAGGAAGCGAACCTTCCATGTGCCGCCGAGCTTCACTGGCTCACCGGCAATTTGGAGCGATTGGAAGCGCGGGCCTGTCGCCTCGCGTTCTCGATAGGTTCGCAGGATCACGGATTCGCCCGCGGCGAGTTTCAGAGGCAAGCCCTTATCGAAGGGGATGACCCCGCTTTCGCCGCTCATCGGCTTGAAGAGCACCGCGGACTTGGCGGTGGTGGCGAGAGATACAGTCCCATCGAAGTCCTTTCCGGACGAGTTCACGATGAAGTAGGTCCAGCCATCGTCATGCTTGCGGCGCACGAAGCGCAGTCCTTGCTCGCGCATGGGTTCTCCGCCTACGCCGACGCTGGCGAGGCTCTTCCTCAGATCCGCATTCCGGAAGACCAGGCCGCTCTGATAGGGCAGGACGCCGTCTCCCGAGATTTTTGCGAAGGTATCCGTCACGGCCTTGCGATTCTCCTCCCGGTTTCCATAGCCGGGGGCCTCGGAAGGCGGGGGTGAGGTGAAGATGACCACCACGCCCTTCGCCGTGAGATCGAGCAGGCGCTTCGCCGTAGCAGGAGCCATGAACTTTGTATCCGGAACCACGAGGGCCTTATAGGTGTTCCCGCCGAGTTCGATCTTCTGGTCTTTCACCCTCGCTTCTTCCAAGAGGCGATCCGAGACGAAGTCACAGGCAATACCGTGATTCCACATCTCCATGGCGCTGCGGTAGAAGCCGGTGGGGTGAAGCCATTTGTCCTGATTGTGGACGGTGAAGAGCGGGAGCCCGTCCGCGCCGTCATGCCAGAGATCCTGCACGGGGAAGTAGAGCAGCACGTCGCTATCCGGCTTGCCCGATTGCAATGCCGTCTGGCAACGGGCGATGTAGCCATTGAAAGTAGGAAGGTCCTTCCAGAGGCCGCCATTCGGGCCCATGTGGGTTGAGGCGTAGAAAAGCCAGCCAGGCCACGGCGCATCCTCAGGGGTGAAAGGGATGCCATGGAAGAGGATGTGATTCACCCCGCCGAGCCAGACGAAGTCGGCGGCCTCCTTCAACTGCGCCGGGGTCACCTGGAAGTGTTCGCCGAGCCAGGTGAATGTTTCTGCGGAGACCAGCTTTCTGCCCGTGACGTGGGCTGCGGAGGACGCGAACTGGAGCATGGGAATCTGCTCTTCACCCACATGACGGAAGATCTCCGTCTCCGGGATGTCGGCAACGGCATAGTGATCTAACAGATTGCCCGGAGAGCCATGAGCCTGATTCCGCGTGAGGCTGCCGCGGGCCTTTGCCCAATCATGCCACTTTGCCAAATATTCGCGATGCAGCTCGCTCAAAGTGGCCCGGTAGTCGGCTCGCACACGGGCCACCGTTTCTGAATCTCCTTCTCCCTGGAAAGCGGGCAACTGGTCGGCCAGATCGTAGCCGCAGTGCCCGCGGAAACGGGTAAAGAGATCATCTGTCCACGCAGCACCGTAGTATTCGAAGGAGTCGTGAAAGTGAGCGCGCGGTTCAGGGACATTGTCCCGATCCAAAGCCTCGTCGAAAGGCTTCAGGTAGTTTCCGATCGACTGGGGGGAAAAGGGATCGAGCACCCAGCCGGCTCCCCCGGGGGCGGCGCGCTTCACTTTCTGGATGCCATGCTTCGCGATGATTCCATGAAGCCGCCACGTGCCGGCGGGGGGTGTCCATTCCAAGCGGCCATCCTTCACCTGCCCGCGTAGATCGACCGGTTCGCCGGTCTCCGGCCATGCGGAAAAGATCTTCACTTCTCCCTTCGGAAGCTTGAGCGAAATCGGGCTGCCGCCGGTGGCTTTCGCCTTCACGTTTTCCAGCGACGCCGAAGCGTCCGCCTCCGCAACCCATGGCGCCCCGAAGGGCCAGCCGGTGCCGGTGGTGAGATCCACGCCCATGCCGAGCCGCGCCGTTTCGTGGGCGGTGTGCGCATAGGCAGCAGTCCACTCCGTGGAGAGGAATGTCAGATCACGGTCCTCATAACCCTTCGCGCCGTAGATGGGGCAGATCTCCACGCCGCCGATCCCGGCATCGCGGAACTGCTGGAGCTGAATCGTGAGATTTTTCTGATCCACGCCGCTGCCGAGCCACCACCAGCGCGTCCATGGCTTCGACTCGAAGGTGGGCTCGGGCCACAGGGTATCGTTCGCGCGGGCGAGCGGGGAGAGACAGAGAAGAGTGAGCAGGATGGGTTTCATCAGGGGCTTGCTTGGGTCAGAGCGTGCCGGTCGCGCTGTCATGCCCGGCTCGCTCTAACCTCAGGTAATCATAGAGCACGCCCTGATGCCAGACCTCGCCGCTCAGGCGGAGCTCCAAAACGTTGCCGGTCTTTTTCAGGGCGTCGGCCGGGATCTTGAAATCGAGCTCGGTAAGCAGGCCCCGGTGGCCATCCCGATGCATCACGCCATTCTCCGGGAGGCGGCCGCTATTTCCGATGGGCTTGCCATTCATGACGATGCTCAGCCGGTTGCCCTCGCGATGTCCGCAGAGTGCGATCCGCAAGCGGTGCTCGGCTTCCTCCTTCAGGTCGAAGCGCAGCTTCCACACCGAGTCGCCGAGAACCTTTCCGGAGGGATCGAGGTCCAAGGGCTGGCAGAGATTCCAGTCCGTCTTCCAATCGCTCTTCCCGATCGTGAAATCGACTCCATTCGGGAACTCCTCGCGGACCTTGAGATGATGGCCCCAGAGCCAATAGCGATCACCGTTCCGGAACTCCCGCGCGCTGCGGTCCGGGATGCCGATCTCCCAGACCGTGGGGCCGGAGCGCTCGACGGTCCACTGGACATCGCCGAGGACCAAAGGCTGGCCCTCAAGGACCGCAAGATCCGCGCGCTGGAACTCGCCGAGAATCCCATCTGCGAAGGCGTGCAGCACATACTTGCCCGGTCGCACGGCGCTTAAGCGAAAGCTGCCGTCCTTGGCCGCCTTTGCCCAGTACTGGTAGTTTTTGCCATCGCGCTGCCAATCCACCTTCTCGCCGCCGCGGCGCGAGCGGATCTCGTAGCTTGGGGCGCTAAGGCCCACCCACATGGTGCCCGGCTTGCTGCCACCGTGATCGGTTACGTGTATCTTTCCCGTCACGGCCACGCGATCCTTCGCGGCGTAGAGAGGGGCATCGACCCAAGCGTAGGGCCACTGCTTCGCTTCGCTGGCGGTGGTCTTCATCGCGTCCTTCCACATGGAAAGGGCTTCGTTGCCTTCATTGGTATGAAGAAGGAAGGGGCCGATCACCATGGACCATGCTTCATCGCGACGGACGCTGAGCGAGGTGCCGCCGTAGTGGCTGCCGTGCCACATATTCAGCAGCACGGGACGGCCACCGCGATTGACATCGAGGTGGCCGGTGAGTTCCGGCTTGGTGGGGCCTCCGGCGATGTATTCCAGCGAGGGATTCACCATCCACAGGCCGACCTTCTTTTCAGACGAGGACCAGCCGTAGGCAGGGGAGTCGGAGAAAAGCGCGGAGTAGCCATACTTGTGCTCCACCTTGCCCTTGTGGATCCCGGTGTTGAGACGGCGGGCTTCCTTGAGATTGAGCTGGGTGCCCTTGTCCCAGTCCTCCCCGGTGGGCATCTGCCGCGAGCGCTCCGGATCGACCGTGAACCAATCGAAGATTCCGCCATCCGGCTTTATGACGTAGCGGGCCTCGCCGACGGAGAATCCGGGGAGCTCGGGCGGGTGCTCGAAGATGCCGTAGACATAAAGGCCCTCCGAGCCCTCGCGCAGCGCGTAGCGGAGGGAGACATTGACCGGCCAGGTGCCGGGGGTACCTTGGTAGCGGCACTCGATGGCCACTTCTCCGGTCTCGCCACCTGGCTTGGTCATGGAAGAACTGACGGACTCCGGGAAAGACTGGACGCGGCCCTTGTCCGAGCCGCCGGAGAGGGACCAGTAGCCGGTGCCGCCCCGAAGCAGCTCGAGATCGCCGCGTTTCAGGGAGCTGAGGGTGGCCGTGGCCTTGTGGATCCGGGCGGAAATCCGGCCGTTTTCCATTAGGAAAGTGCGGCCCTCGTCCGTTACGCGGACTTCAGCCTTAAGGAGCGCAGGGGATAAGGTGCAGATCAAGAATGCCGCAGCTGGCTTAAACGATAGTTTCAACAGAGGGAAAAACAGGTGCTACCCGCCAACCTGCCCGAAAAGGGCGGGCGGATCGAGCCCCCCGATGGGGTTAGCGGTTTCGGCGTTCGTTTGCCCACCTCCGCGCTTGCGCCCCCCGGCGGAACCCCTAAGCATCCGCCCTCCATGATGCACGATCCGGACCAGCACGCCTCGCTAGGGGCGATGTACAAGGACTATTTCCTCGACTACGCCTCGTACGTCATCATGGAGCGCGCGGTTCCGCACGTTAATGACGGCTTGAAACCCGTCCAGCGGCGCATCCTCCACTCGATGAAGGAGCTGGACGACGGTCGCTACAACAAGGTGGCGAACGTGGTGGGTAACACGATGAAGTACCACCCGCATGGCGACCAATCGATCGGTGATGCGATGGTGCAACTGGGGCAGAAAGATCTGCTGATCGATACCCAGGGTAACTGGGGCAATACGCTCACCGGCGACGGCGCGGCGGCATCCCGGTATATCGAGGCGCGACTGACCAAGCTGGCGCTGGATATCACCTTCAACCCGAAGACGACCGAGTGGACCCCGTCCTATGACGGTCGCAACAAGGAGCCGGTGACGCTCCCCGTGAAGTTTCCGCTGCTGCTGGCGCAGGGCGTGGAAGGCATCGCGGTGGGCCTCGCCTGCAAGATGCTGCCGCACAATTTCATCGAGCTCATCGATGCTTCGGTTTGCGCCTTGCGCAAGGAGCCCTTCGACCTGGTGCCAGATTTCCCGACGGGCGGTATCATGGATGCCACGGATTACCGCGATGGCTTGCGCGGCGGCCGGGTGCGGGTGCGTGCCCGGATTTCGTCGGAGAAAAAGGGGCTGCTACGGATCACGGAGATCCCCTTTGGCACTACCACGGGGGCTCTGATGGACTCCATCGTGGCGGCGGCGGAAAAAGGGAAGATCAAGATCGCGAAGATCGAGGACAACACTGCGGCGCACGCCGATATCCTGGTGCACCTGCCTGCCGGCGTGGATCCGGACAACATGCGGGACGCGCTGTATGCGTTCACCGATTGCGAGTTGAGCCTCTCGCCCAACGCGTGCGTCATCGCCGATGACAGGCCGCAGTTCCTGGGGGTGACGGAAATCCTGAAGCGCAACGCCGAGTTTACCAAGGAGCTGTTGCGCATGGAGCTGGAGATCCGTCTCGGCGAGCTTCAAGAGAAGTGGCACTTCAGCTCGCTGGAGAAGATTTTCATCGAGAACCGCATCTACCGCGACATCGAAGAGCAGACGACCTGGGAAGGCGTGATCGGCGCCATCGACAAGGGTTTGAAGCCCTTCAAAAAGCTGCTCAAGCGCGAGGTGACGGAGGAAGATATCGTCCGCCTTACCGAAATCCGGATCAAGCGCATCTCAAAGTTTGACTCCTTCAAGGCGGATGAGGAAATCAAATCGCTGGAGAAGGACATCGACGAGACGGAGAAGAATCTCAAGCAGCTCACGAAGTATGCCGTCCGTTGGTTCGAGGATCTGAAGAAGAAATACGGCAAGGGCCGCGAGCGGAAGACGGAGATCTCTACCTTCGACCGCGTGGATCGCAGCCAGGTGATCCTGGCCACCGAGACTCTTTACCTTGACGACAAGAACGGCTTCGCCGGCTACGGGCTGAAGAAGGAGACTCCGATCGAGAAGTGCTCCACGCTGGATGACGTGATCATCTTCGGCCAGGACAGCAAGATGCGGATCGTGAAGGTGGCGGAGAAGTTTTTCGTCGGCCCGCGTCCGATGCGCGTGGCGATCTGGAAGAAGGACGAGGACCTGATCTACTCGATGATTTTCCGCGACGGCAAGGAAGGGCCTATCCTGGCGAAGCGCTTCCGCGTGGGCGGCATCACCCGCGACAAGGAATACGAATTGACCCGTGGCACGCCTGGCAGCCGGGTCTTCTACTTCGCCGTGCACAAGAGCGAGGCGGAGAGCAACGATCAATTGCTGATCGTGCACATCAAGCCGGCGCTGAAGCTGCGGAATGTGAGCCGCCCCTTCAATTTCGGAGAGGTGCAGATCAAGGGCCGCAGCAGCGGCGGGAACATCGTCACGAAGCTGCAGATCGACCGGATTGTACGGGCGCCGAAGGATTTCGATCCGGAAGTGGGAGCGTGATTGTTTGCGAAGGGAGCGCGGGACTTTTGCTCCGCGCTTCCCGTAGTGCTCAATGGTGACGCTTGGGGCCGAAGCTTCCGGGCATCTTGGGGGCGTAGACCGATTGGAAGAAGAGCTGGCGCTCGAAGAGCTCCGAGATCAGCAGCAGGGGCAGGGCTGCCCATGGATTTACAAGGGCCACGGCGATGGCGGTGAAGGCGATGAGGAAGCGGCCGTCCAGCGAGGTATTCAGCGGGCCGCGCTGGAGGCGAGCGGTGTGGAGATCGGTGGACCATTCCGCATTCCGATCATCGGCGAGGCGGATGATGCGGAGTTCGGGAATCATCTTCGCGATGACTGCGGCGGCGAAGAAGAGCATCGACCACGCGGAGGGTTTGGCAAGGAGCAGGCCGAGGGTGCCGAAGGTTGCGACGGTGCCGAAGAAGCGCGCGGCGGTGATGGAGAAGCGCCATGAAGCGCGATGTGTGTCGTGATAGATCATCACGCTGGTGAAGACCGCGATCAATCCGATCGGCAACACGGAGCGAGTCGCCGCCACGGTGATGAGGTCCTTGAAGGGGAAGTCGGGTAGGAAAGGGAGTGCAGCGACGACGATGGGGATCGGCGCGAACATCGAGAAGGCGAGAATCTCCCGGGAGAGCCAGGAAGTCCGGAGGCCAAGGAAGAATCGCCATGCCTTGAGGGGCTGTCCGAGGTGAAGGACGGAGGCACCCATGCCTGCGAAGAAGAGGCCAGCCGCAGCCAAAGTCGCCGCGGTGTTTCCGAGGCCGCCCGCGAGAAGACCGACGCCAGCCTGGGTAAGCATGAGCATGAGCACGAGGGGCCAGTGGGCGTGTTCGGGTACTAGGTTCTCGCGGTCTGCGGCCACGGCGCTTTCCGGCACGTCTCGGCCAACGTAGCGGGTGGTGGGGCGGGTGATCGATGGGTCCGGTGCGCCGGGGAGGAAGCGTGGAGCTGGGATCGTGGAGATGGACTCTTTTTTCGAACTCTCTGCTTTTGGCTCCTTGCTCACCGCTACCTTGACGATGCGGATCGCCTCAGTCGGGCAAGCTTGGACGCAGGCCGGTGCTTCACCTTCGGCGAGGCGCTGGTGGCACATGTCGCACTTGCGGACGATGCCGCGCTTCTTCGAGTACTTCGGCACGTCGAAGGGGCACTTGAGAATGCAGTAGGAGCAGCCGATGCATTGGTCGTCCAAGTGGCGGACAATGCCGGTGTCCGGGTCCTTTTCGTAGGCACCCACGGGGCAGCCATTCATGCACCCGGGATCCTCGCAGTGATGGCAGGCGGTGGTGATGGTCTGCTGCCAACCGGGGGTCTTGCGACCACCGTGGATCATCCCGACATCGCGCCATGCTTCATCGTCGTCCAGGCCATTGAGCGAGTGGCAGGCGGAGACGCAGGCCTTGCAACCGGTGCAACGGTCGAGCGAGACCTCGAAGGCATACTGCTCGCCTTCGCCCGGCTTGCTGAGAGGGATCAAGGTCCGGTAGTGCGGTGCCAGGTCCGGTTCCCGGTCGTGGTAGTCGGAGTAACGGGCGATCGGGGTTTGCAAGGTCTTCTGCTCCGCGATGAGGTCATCGATCAAGGTCCGCACCTCATGGCTTGGAGCGGCCTGCTTCTTCGCAGCAGGAGGCGCAGGCAGACGTTGAAGAAGGGAAGACAAGCGAGGATGCTTTGGGATTGAAGAATAGATCTGTTAGATCGGCGCTTTCATTGGGCCGGACTTTTTGCCAATGGAGGCTTGGTTCAGGCGGCAGCGCGCTCGTCGACCAAGCCGCGCAGCTCCTCGACGCTGAGCCTTTGGGCGAAGGCGGCGAAGGATTCGTCGTTCTCCCGCTGGGCGAGGTAGGTGCAGAGGAGCTTCTCGACCAAGCCGGGAATCTCCTCGAAGGCGACGCCGTTCCAGATCTCGCGGGCGATCGCCTGCGTGTCGTCCACGCCACCACCGAGCACGATGTTGTAGCCATCCACGGTGGAACCATCGGAGACCTTCACGCGGGTGCCCATCATGCCGATGTCACCGATGTAGTGCTGGGCGCAGGAGTGATGGCAACCGGTGAGGTGGATGTTCACCGGTTGGTCGAGGATCATCTTGCTGGCAAGGTGATTGCCGAGGGTGATCGCATTGCCCTTGGTATCTGCCGCGGCATACTTGCAACCGCGGCTGCCGGTGCAGGCGATGAGGCCGCCGGTGATGGCATTGTTGCGGTGATCGAGGCCGGTGGCCTGGATTGCGGTGATTGCGGCTTGGAGCTTCTCCTCCGGGATGCCGGGGATGATGAGGTTTTGCCAGACGGTCAGGCGGATCTCGCTGCGGCCGAATTCATCGGCGACGTCTGCGAGTGCCAGCATCTGCTGGACGCTCATGCGGCCCACCGGAGTCAGGACGCCGATGTAGTGCTTGCCATCGCTCTGCTGGTGGATGCCCAGATGGCCGTGTTTCGACTTGGGAAGGGATGGCGCGCAGTCTTCGAGAGGGAAGTAGCGCATCGGGAAAGCCAGCTTCTTCTGGGTTTCCTCAAGGGTCTTCTCGAAGCCCCAGTCGTCGACGAGGTACTTGAGGCGGGCCTTCTTGCGGTTGGTGCGGTCGCCGTTCTCGATGAACACGCGGATCAGTGCAGCAGCCACCGGGATGGTCTCCGCCGGGGTGAGCAGCACGCCGCAGTCGGTGGCGAATTGCTTGTGACCGGTGATGCCGCAGAGTTGCATGCGGAAGTAGATACCGGGTGCGATGCCCTTGTCGTTCTCGCCGACTTTCACGGCATAGAAGCCGATGTCATTGGTGTCCGCGCAGACCGAGACGCGGCCGCCGGAGTCGTAGGAAATATTGAATTTCCGCGGCAGGCCGTAGAGGTCGCGGTTCTTCAGGATGTAGTGATGCATCGCACGGGCGTAGGGCATCACATCGATGAGTTCGTCCGGGTCAAAGCCGGTGGTCGGGGAGGCGGTGATGTTTCGGATGTTGTCCGCGCCGGAGCCTTGCGAAGTCAGGCCCATGTCAGTCAGGGCCATCAGCACGTTCGGCGCATTTTCCGGCATGATCTCGCGGATCTGGACATTGGCCCGGGTGGTGAGGTCGGCATGACCCGGACCCCATTTTTCCGCCACGCCGGCAAGACCGCGGAGCTGCTCGCTGGTGAGCGCCCCCCCGGCGATGCGGCAGCGGAGCATCAGGCTCTCTTGGGCGGGGGAGACGAAGAAGAGGCCGTGAAACTTGTAACGGAAGACATCGCCGTCCTTCGGGAATTCGTTCGTTGCGGCATTGGCGATGATCGCGTCCCAGCAATCCAAGCCGTTCTGTTCGTGCTTGATGCGCTCTTCCTTGCAGAGGTCTTCCAAGGGTGTGCCGTAGACGCTCTGGTCTGGCTCGTGGGTGAAACGGCGTTCACCGTCCTGACCGAGGAATGGCAGTTCGCGGCCCTGCAGGATACCGGATACGAAGCCGGAGAGGTAGGAGGTTTGTTCGGGCGTGAAGCCGGAGTCGCTGAGATTAACCATGACGGACGGGCGTTTTGTTCAGCGGTTGAAAGAGCACCCGGCATGCGCGAAGGGCCCGGGTGGCCATGAAAGGGATGGATTCTGCATCATCGGAATGATGAATCCGGCTCACCTGAGCGGAAGGGATCCATGAATGGGGCTTGCCGCCGCCGGGGCGCTTAGCCACCCCCCGCAGGATGCGGATTACCGAATAGAATTGGGTAACTTGCTGGAAATCAGTGCGTGGGTGCCGTCGCGCCCGCCGGGGTCTCGCGGTGTGCCACGGTGACCATTTCCGTCACCGGCGGGGTAATGCGGCTTGGCCGGATGTGGGAGCGCTCGTTGAGGAAGGTGAGAAGGTGGTTCCGGATTTCCGGGTAGCGAGGATCTGCCAGGACGCTGGCACGATCTCTGGGCCGCTCGAAGGGGATGGTGAGGATGTCGCCGACCTCTGCTTCCGGGCCGTCGGTCATCATCACCACCCGGTCGGAAAGGAAGATAGCCTCATCCACATCATGGGTGACCATCAAGGTCGTGAGCTTGTTCCGGCGCCAGAGCTCGAGAAGCACTTCCTGAAGCTCCATCTTGGTGAGGGCATCGAGCATGCCGAATGGCTCATCCAGCAGCAGCATCTTCGGCTGCAGGGCGAAGGCCCGGGCGATGCCGACGCGCTGGCGCATCCCTTGGGAGAGCTCGCCGGGATACTTGTGCATTGCATTCCCGAGGCCGACCACGGTGAGGTAGTATTCCGCGAGCTCGCGGCGCTCGGCCTTTGGAGCGGTGAAATAGACTTGGTTCACGCCCAGCATCACATTCTCGAAGGCGCTCATCCATGGGAGCAGACAAGGCGACTGGAAGACCACGCCGCGATCCGGCCCGGCTTCGTTGGTTTCGCGACCGGAGAGGATCATCGCGCCTTCGGTCACATCGGTGAGGCCTGCGACCATGGAAAGCACGGTGGACTTCCCGCAGCCGGAGTGACCGATGAGCGTGACGAATTCCCCGGCGGCAAGGTTCAGGTTGAACTCCTTGACGATGACGGCAGGGCCCTTCGGGGTCGGGTAGGCTTTGGAGAGCTTGAAGAGCTCAAGAACAGGGGCGTGGGCTTGGGTCATGACACTTCGATTTTGAGTTCTTCGCGCTGGAGCTGGGAGCGGCGGCGCGGGGCCGGACGGTCAAAGAGGGAGAAGCTGCGCTTCTTTCCGAGGTCCTCCGGCAGGATGTCGGGAGCGGCGAGTTTCTTGGTGACCAGGGGCGTGCTGTCTTTCTTCGCGCCGAGCAGCGTGTCCACGAGTTGCAGCTTCAGGTCTTTGAAATCCGGGGAGCGTAGTAACTCGCGGCGATCACGCGGACGCTCGATGGCCACGGGAATCTCGGAGCCCAGCGTGGCGCCCTCACGACCCGGCAGCAGGGGGATCACGCGGTCCGCCACGAGGAGCGCTTCGTCCGGGTCGTTGGTGATCCAGATCACGGTGGTGCGGTTCGCCTGCCAGATTTCCGCGATCTCGTCCTGGAGCGTGGCGCGGGTGAGGGCATCCAAGGCGGACAGAGGCTCATCCAGCAGGAGGATGCGGGGATTGGCGGCGAGAGTGCGGGCCACCGAGACTCGCTGGCGCATGCCGCCGGAGAGTTCGCGGGGAAGTTTCGCGGATGCTGGCGTGAGCTTCACCATGTCGATGTATTTGGAGGCGTGCTCGGCGCGCTCCTTCTCGCTGAGGCTCGGAAAAATCTGATCTACGGCGAGGCGGACGTTTTCCGTCACCGTCAGCCATGGAAGCAGCGAGTAGTTCTGGAAGACGATCCCTCGCTCCGGTCCCGGGCCGGTGATCGGCGCGCCATCCATCATCGCGCTGCCCGTGTCCGGCTTTTGCAAGCCTGCGATCAGATTGATCAGCGTGCTCTTGCCGGTGCCGGAGTAACCGATGATCGAGACGAAGTCGCCTTCCTGCACGCTGAGGTTGATGTCGCGCAGCACCTCGCTTCGCGAGAAGCCCCGGCCGAAGCCTTTGGAGACGCCGCTGAGTTCTACGATAGGTCTCATAGGTTCTGAGGGTCGGAGGAGGTTTTCAAGCCGTGCGGAAGCGCCCTTCGACGAGGCTCATCAGGCGATCCAGCACATAGCCGATCACCCCGATCGTCAGGATGGAGAGGATGATGTGGGCGAAGCTGTTCGCGTTGTATTGCTGCCAGAGGAAGCCACCGATGCCGGGCTTCCCGATCAGCATTTCCACAGCGACGATGACCAGCCAGGCGATCCCGAGAGAGAGGCGGAAGCCGGTGAACATGTAGGGAAGTGCCGAGGGAATGAGGACCTTGAACAAGGTCTTCATGCGTGAGAGTTTCAGTACCTTGGCGACATTCAGGTAGTCCTGCGGGACCGCCCGCACGCCGACGGCGGTATTGAGCACGGTGGGCCACATGGCACAGATGGCGATGGTGAACAGCGCCGCAGCATCGGACGTGCCGAAACTCACGCGTCCGCTCGCATCCAGGACTTTCAGCCCGCTAAAGAGCACCATGCCGAGCGGCAGCCATGCGAGCGGCGATACCGGACGGAGAATCTGGATGATCGGGTCGAATGCCTTCGTGAAATTCTTCGAGAGTCCCAGGAAGAAGCCGATCGGCGTGCCGATTAGCAAAGCGATGAAATAGCCCTGTGCGACCAGCTTCAGCGAGAGCCAGGTGAAGCGCAGGATACCTTGGTCGAGCTCGCCGCGCTTGGCCAGTGGCTCGACGATGTAGGGCTTGCTTGCCGTCCATGTCTCGGTGGGCGAGGGGAGATTCTTCGAGATGCCATGACGCTCCACCTTGGTGACCGGATCTCCCCAATCATCCACCGTGGTGGTGGTCGTGGATTTTCCCGCGATGATGGCCCAGCCGCCGAGGCAGAGCATGATGCCGACGAGCGGCAGCAGGAGGACGTCGAGCTTGAGAGACTGAATGAACTTCATGGCAAAGTGTGAGCTGAGGCAAAACCCGCGGGCGATCGGGCAACGACCGCCCGCGGGGAACCGAATCCGCAACCAGTAGAATGTTTCTGTTTAGCCCTTGAGGGTCTTGATGGCGAAGGAGGCTGCGAAGGCTTCGAGATCGGCCTTCGGGTCGAACTTGGTGCCATCGAAGAAAGATTCGGAAGCATCGCTCAGGCCGTCGTGCGTGTAGCCGATCTCCTTCATCGCTTCCTCATAGAAATCGGTGCGCATCACTTGCCTGGTGATGCCTTCATAGTCCGGCGCTCCCGTGGTGAAGCCCCAGCGGCGGAGCTGCGTGAGCCACCACTTGCAGTACTTCGGCTGCGGGTAGTTGCAGTTGCGATCGCTGAAGATCATGTAGTCCGGATCGCGGAACTTGCGGCCATCGCCCATGTCGTACTTGCCCTGGAGCCGCTGGAGGATCGATTCGGGCGGGCAGTTGATGTAGCTGGTGGCGCTTACGATCTTTGCCTGCTCCGGGCGGTTCTCCATCTTGTCGAGCCAGACGCTGGCTTCATGGAGCGCCTTGAGCACGGCCTTCACGGTCTTCGGATTCTTGTTCGCGAAATCTTCGGTGAAGGCGCAGACCTTCTCGGGGTGGTGCTTCCAGATTGCCTGGGTATTGATGCCGGTGAAGCCGATGCCATCGGCCACGGCCTTGCCATTCCATGGCTCGCCCACGCAGAAGCCATCCATCTTGCCCACCTGCATGTTCGCCACCATCTGCGGCGGCGGGATGGTGATGAGGGAAATGTCCGCACCGGCACCGGCCGCATCGCCGGGATTGATGCCACCGGCAGCCAGCCAATAGCGCAGCCACATGGCATGCGTGCCTGGAGGAAAAGTCATCGCGAAGGTCATCGGATTGCCGCCGGCTTTCGCCGCATCGACGAGCGGCTTCAGCGCCTTCGGGTCCGCGCCGACCTTTCCTTTGAGCGAGTTTGCGAGGCTGATTGACTGACCGTTGCGATTGAGCAGCCATGGAATCACCATCGGCACCTTCGGGGCGCCGCCGAGTCCCATGGTGGAGGCGATGGGCATGCCGATGAGCATATGGGTGGCCTGGATGTCACCATTGGCAAGCGAGTCACGGATCGCTGCCCAGCTCGCGCCCTTCGTCACCGTCGAGTTGATCCCGTATTTTTTGAAAAGGCCCTTCTCATGCGCGATGATGATCGGCGAGCAATCGGTGAGAGCGATGATGCCGAAGTTGACGTTCGCAGTTTCGGGCGCATCGGATGCCGTCTGGGCACCGGCCCATCCGGTGGGCAGGCCGGAGGCGAGGAGACCGAGGGCGGTGGCTTTGGTGGAGTGGCCGAGGAAGGCGCGACGGGAGAGCGACGAGTGGTTTTGATTCATGGCACGAAGACGATTTGCAACTCCTCTGGAAAAGCGGCCAGCGAGCCATCGTGCCAACCCGGCGAAGTGTCCGATGAGTTGAAATCTCATGCTGCCACTGAGGTTCCTTCATAATCAGGGCCTCGAAATTCATCGGATTCATCCACTTGATTTTGATGCATGCGATACAGGCATGAGTGCGACAAGATGGCCGGATTTTAGGCGGCATGGGCGAAATTCATGGATCGTCACTTGACGGTCTGATTCGTTAAGAACATTTGTTCTTAACGATGGTTGCAGGCAGCGAACGACAGCGGCGACATGATCCCGGACGAAGGGATCGGATCGTGGAAATTGCGATGTCCGTGATCGTGGGCGATGGCTTGGCCGGACTAAGCCATCGCAAGGTGGCAGCGGCGGCCGATGTTCCGCTCGGCTCGATCACCTATCACTTCGCCTCCCTTGACGACCTGGCGGAGGAAGCCTTCGACCTCTATGTGACCCGTTGCTCGGATCATTTCGAGCGAGCATTGGCCGCGACCCGCTCATCCAATGAGCTTCCGCGTGTCCTTGCCGCGGAGGTGGCAGCGTATCTGGCTTCTGGAGATCAACTCACCCTTGCGTATGAACTTTATCTTGGATCGGTGCGGAACCAGCGGCTGAGAAGGCTGATGAACCGATGGCTGAGGAATAGCCGCGGCTCGCTTTCGCGATATCTGGACGAAGCCACGGCGCGGGTCGTCGACGCCCTGATTGAGGGTTTGCTGCTTCACACCTTGCTGGAAGATGAGCCCATGGAGACTGCCGAACTGGAGTCTGCCTTCCGGCGCTTGCTCGAAAAATCTGTCTGAATGAATTCCGTTTTATCCGACCCGGAAAAGGTCGCACCCCTTGGTTCCTCAACCACGCTGGCGACGCGGCTTTCCTTTCTTATTCCGGGCGTGGGCATTGCCTGTTGGGCTCCCTTGGTGCCGTATGCGAAAGAGCAGATCCAACTGGATGAGGCGCGCTTGGGGCTTCTTCTCCTCTTCCTTGGTGCCGGATCGGTGATGGCGATGCCTCTGGCCGGAGGAGTCGCCGCGAAAGTGGGGAGCCGCCCGGTGATTGCCGTCGCCTCTCTGGTCATCGCGGCCGTCCTGCCGCTGCTTGCCATTGCCTCATCGGAAGGAGAATTGGCCGCTGCCTTGTTCTTCCTTGGTGCCTCGCTGGGAGCGGTGGATGTGGCGGCAAACATCCACGGCATTGAAGTGGAGAGGCGCGCGGGAAGGCCAATGATGTCGAATTTCCATGGCTTCTATAGCTTTGGTGGCCTCGCCGGATCCGCGGTGATGACGGCACTGCTCTCGGCGGGAGTCCGTCCCTTTGTCGCCACGGTCGCGGTGTCGGTAATCTTGCTGGCGAGCTTGGGACTCGTGGTGCCGAGCTTGCTGAAGATCCGCTCTTCGAATGATACGCCTTTCTTCGTCCGTCCTCGGGGAATCGTGCTGTTGATGGGCATGCTCACCTTCATTGTCTTCCTAATTGAAGGTGCGTTATTGGATTGGAGCGCGGTGATCCTGAAAGAGAATCGCGGGGTTGAAGAGGCGCGAGCGGGAATTGGCTTCGTAATCTTCTCTCTGGCAATGACCGTGACCCGCTTTGCCGGGGATCAGGTGATTGCTCGCTTCGGCGGGAAGAAGGTCTTGCTCGGCGGATCGCTCCTTGCTTCCGCGGGGCTCGGCTTGGTGGTGCTTGCGCCCTGGACCTGGCTGGCGACCGGCGGATTCCTGGTCGTTGGTTTCGGGGCGGCAACCTTGGTGCCTGTTCTCTTCAGTGCGGCTGGCCGTCAGAAGGTGATGCCGGTGGATCTGGCGATCTCCGCACTCAGTATCATGGGATATGCGGGTGTCCTCGCAGGGCCCGCGGCGATTGGCCTCGTGGCGAAGTACCTGAGCCTGCCAGGGGCCTTCGGGCTGCTCGCCCTGATGATCCTCACGGTGGCGCGTTTCTCCCGCCTCGGCTCATCCTAGTGGAGGGTAGCGAGACGGATCAGAAGGATCAGGCTGAGGATGGCGAAGAACACCGCGATGCACTTCCAGAACAACACGGGGTTCCTCTGGATCAAGGGTGCCTGATCTGCATGCCATGGACGCACCTTCATCGGATTCGTCAGGTCGAAAAGCAGCTCGCTGAAGTGCGAGTAGCGGCCTTCCGGCTGGATCGAGCAGGCACGCAGGATGATCGCTTCAAGCCAAGGGGGCACCAGTGGATTGAGCGCGCTGGGTGTTTTCGGATCGCGAAAGACCGGTGTCTGGAAGCGCTCGATCTGTCCGAAAGGCAAGCTTCCAGTCAGTGCTTCGTAGAGTGTCACGCCGATCGCGAAGATTTCCGTTCGCTCGCTGATCGGCGCGTTCTTGAAGCGCTCCGGCGCCAGATAGCTGGCGGTACCGGCCCGGGAGTGATGGGAGAAGACCTCGCAACTGGAGCCAAGGTCAATGAGCTTGAAGAAGACCGAGTCGTAGGACGATCCGATCAGGATGTTCTCCGGCTTGATGTCGCCATGCACGAGGTCGTGCCGAAGGAGGCGCATCCCGGCTTCCACGAGGAAGTTGCCGAGTTGCACCGCTTCGTCGACCTGAAGCCGCCGCTGCTTGAGGAGCATCGCAAGGCCCGGAGCATCGACGAACTCCATGATGTAATAGAGGGAGGATCGTGTCGGGTTCTCCCAAGCTTTTACGAAAGGCGGGTCATTCGAGAAGCGAATCGCATTCCATGTCTCCTTCAGGAAAGCCTGCGTGATGGCCGGTTGATCGATCGCTTCCAGCGGCGCGAACTTCATCACCTGGCGGCAACCTTCCCGCTCGGCAAGCCAGCAGCGGTCGTTCGCGCCGAAGGACCTGAGCAGGCTCCAGCCATCGTGCTTTTGGCCGGAGGCGAGTTTTTCCGGAATCGGAAGTTGGTGATCCTCGCGTCTCTCGGTCCAACCGAGCGATTCCACTTCGATGCGGATCGCCGCGCAGTCGTCGCGCGTTTCATCGGGTGATGCATTGCGCGCGCGCTTGGCGATGTGTCGGGCGCTTGTCTCGGCGAGCAGGCTTTCCCTGAGCTCTTCATCGGAGAGGTGGTGGTGAATGCCATCCGAGCAAAGAAAGAGTACGTCGCCTTGTTCTAGAGAGATCTTAGCCGTGGTGGCGACCAGTGTTTCAGCAGCGCCGAGCGCCTTGGTTAGGCGCAGCGGGTTTTCCGGATCGATGTCATCCTGGGTGAGCAACTGGAACTCGCCACCCCGCAAGAGGTAGAGGCGGGAGTCGCCGACGCCCAGGTAGGTTAGCAGGCCCTCGTCATAGAGTGCGACCACGAGGGTGCAGACCATCTCCGGCCTGCCAAAACGGGCATTCGATTCATTCCAGAGGGTCCGGTTGATCAGGCGCACTGTCTCGCGCAGGGCCTTCCCGGTGGTCCAGCCGAGAGGGTGGCTGCGGTAGTGCGTGGCGATCATCGAGACCGCATGCTCCGCTGCTTCTCGTGCCGCCACGGCCGTGCCCGCGCCATCTGCCAGAGCCGCGATGAAGCCGCTATTCCACGTGGTCACCGAGACCGCGTCTGAAGACGGGCGTCCATCATCCCGGGGCAGTGCGTGGGAGGTGGAGCGGATCTTCATGTATTTGTCCCGGGAGCGCGGAGCCTCCGGCCCGCAGAACGGTAGTTGTCGGTTGGCGACAAGAAAAGGCCTGCGATTGCCAGACGGAGGCGGTCAGATCCGTGCGTCAGCCATCGCACCCCAAGTGGTCCGCCAGCGCGTCTTCACGAGGGCCAATCCGGTCACCGCGACGAAGCACAGTACCGAGAAAGCGATGAAGCCGAGCGCGCAGGATCCGAAACTCTGCTTCGCGAGGCCCAAAGAGGTCGCCAGATAGAAGCCACCCACGCCACCACCGCAACCGACCAGGCCGGTCATCACGCCCATGTCCTTGCCGAAGCGCTGCGGGAGGAGCTGGAAGATCGATCCATTGCACATGCCCAGAGCAGCGCTGACCCCGAGAAAGAGGACCACATTCGGCCAGAAGGAGTGGATACCCGCAGCGACAAGGAGCAAGCCGCCGGCGACGCTGTAAAGAATGAGCATCGAGCGGATCCCGCCGACGCGGTCTGAGATTGCACCGCCGATGGGCCGGGCAAGCGCACCCACGCAGGTGCAGATGGCCGCGAAGTCACCAGCCTTCACTGCGGAGAGTCCGAACTCCGAGCGGAAGTAGAGATTGTAGTAGCTGGCTAGGCCCACGAAGCCGCCGAAGGAGACCGTGTAGTAGAAACAGAACCAGTGAGCGTCCTTTTCCTTCAGCAGGCGGACGTAGTCGGAGAGCTTCTTCTTCGCCACGGTGCCGGGAGCCTCGCGGGAAAAGATCGTGTAGGCTGCGAAGGTGAGCACCGCCGGGATCAGGGCGAAGCCGAAGACGGCCTGCCAACCGAAAATCGAAGCAAGTCGCGGGGCGATCAAGCTATCCAGCACGACACCGACATTTCCCGCTCCAGCGAGTCCGAGCACCACGCCCTGCATGTTGGGTGGATACCAGCGTCCGGCCTGGGGCAGCGCCACCGCGAAGGACGCTCCGGCGATGCCGAGGGTAAAGCCGAAGACCAGCGTGGCTTGGAAATTCTGCAGGCCGAAGACCCAGCCGCAGGTCAGCGAGGCCATGACCAGAAGCTGGGCGATGATCCCCGTGGTCTTCGCCCCGATACGATCGACCAGCAGACCGAGCGCGAGGCGAAGCACGGCACCGCCCAAGATCGGCACCGCGACCATGATGCCCTTTTGCCCAGCGCTGAGGTGAAGGCTTTCCGCGATCTGGGGCCCGAGCGCTCCGAGGAGCGTCCAGACCATGAACGAGAAGTCGAAATAAAGAAATGCGGTGAGCAGGGTCGGCCAGTGGCCGGATGACTTGAGGTCGCTGAGTTTCATCGGACGTGCGACTTCTCAATAGCAACGGTCAAACCATGGCGCGCTGGACTCGCATGAATGGGGTGGCGGAAATCTCATGCGAAGGATGAATCGGGTGAATGGCTCGCCTGTCATGAGAACGCGACGGGCCTCGATGGGCTCGTCGCGAAACCTCAAGCAGGCAGCAACATCTTTTCCGATGCGCGGAAAAGATCCTGGCGATACAGGCGGGTGAGGGGAGCTGCGGTGGTGTCCGGCAGCAGACCCGCGCCGCGCATTCCGGAAAGGAACCAGGAGGCCTTGTCTGCCGTCGGGCAATTCAGGTCGGCACCGTAGAAAAGGTGGAAATCCGACGCGTCCAGATTTCCACGGCCGGAATCAAAGACGGGACCGAGGCTATTCCGCAGGGTCGCGGGCGAGCAGCCGGTGTAGGACGGCTTGGCCAAGATGGAGATCAACTCGTTCCGGAAAGATGGATCCTGGCAAACACGGCAGGCGTGGAGCAAGGCGGCCCCGAGGGCGATGCTGTCTTCGCGGCGCTCGTTCACGAATTCTCCGGTGACCAGCAGCACCTTTTCCGGATGACCTGTCGCAAGTTCGGCAGAGGTCGCGGGGCACCAGCCCGTGCCACTGAGGATGCTCTCCGAGTTCCAAGGTTCACCCACGCAGTAGCCGTCGATGTGACCGGCCGCGAGATTCCTAGGCATGAGCGGAGGGGGAAGGAAGACGATCTCCGCATCGCGCCCGGGAGCAATCCCGTGGCGGCGCAGCCAAGCGTGGAGCAGGAGATGGTGGGACGAGAAGCGATGGGCGGCCGCGAGGGTGAAGGGACGGCTCTTCTTCCAGCGATGGGAGAGATGGGCGGCCAAGCCTTCGCCACTGCGGATCGACTCCGGCGGTAATTCCCGCGAGAGCGTGATGGCATTTCCATGTGCGCTGAGTACCAGCGGAACCGCGATCTCCCGGCGGGTCTTGCTCAGACCGAGGGCGAGATAGAAGGCCAGCCCGGCGATGGATTGCGCGGCATCCAGCTCGCCATAGGAAAGCATGTCGCGCACGGTGGCCCATCCCGGCTGGCGGGAGAGCTTCACATTCAGCCCATAGCTTTTGAAGAGCCCCAACTCGTGGGCCACCGCTACCGGTGCGCAATCATTCAAGGGAACAAAGCCCAGGCGAACGGGGGAGCGGGTCTCGATGGCGACGTGGTGGTCCATGTTTCCGGGGGTGAAGCTTAAAGGATGCCAAACGTATGGCATTGGCATGTCCCCTGCTGTCCAAGGCTCCGAATTCCGATGAGATTCGTTCATGACTGACCTGCTGCCTGATCTCCGCCAACTGAGAGCATTCGTGGCAGTTGCCGACGAAGGCAGCTTCACGCTTGCCGCCAAGAAGCTCTTCCTGACCCAGTCAGCCATCAGCCACTCCATGAAGGCGCTGGAAGATAGCCTTGGCTGCCGCCTGCTTGATCGCTTGGGGAAAAAGACGATCCTCACGGAGGAGGGCGAAGTTTTCCTCCGCCGCTGCCGCCGGGTGCTGGGCGAGCTGGAAGATGCCGGCCGCGAGCTCGATGGCTTGAAGCGTTGGGGGCAAGGCCGCATCCGGATCGGAGCGCCGCATTCGCTCTGCCAATTTCTCCTGCCTACCGTTCTCCGCGAGTTCCGCGATTGCTTTCCCCGCTGCGAACCTACCATCGAGGCGGATGACACCGCGCGGCTCCTCGATCGGATCGAGGAGCATGAGCTCGACCTGATTCTCGGCTTGCGGCCTCGTGCCGGAACCGGCGAGGGCTATCGTCCGATCTTCCGGGATCGCATGACCTTTGCGGTTTCTCCGATGCATCCTTGGGCCGAAACCGGAGAGGTGGATATTGATGATCTTTCAAAGGTGCAGTTCATCATCTATGCCCGCGGCACCGAGACGCATCGCTTGATCGAAGAACACTTCGAGGAGCTTGGAGTCCGTACTCGTGCTCCTCTCGTCCTTGGGGACATGGAAGCGATCAAGGGCATGGCCAAGATTGGTCTCGGCGTCGGGATCGTGGCCCCATGGGTCGCCAAGCGTGAATTTGATGACGGCTCGCTGATTGCGATTCCCGTGAGCGGTGCTCCGATCGAGCGCGAGTGGGGGATCTTTTTCAATACGGACCGCAAGCTGAGCCTCATTGAAGAGACCTTCGCCGGGATCGCCGAAATGGTCGGCAGCGAACTCGGCGGGACCCACTGAGTCCTTTTTCTTTCATGGTAGATGACGCGAAGAAAGCGCCGGGGTGCGTCCCGGCGCTTTCCTTTTGAGATGGTGTCCCGACCCGGCGTGGATCAGAACGTGTAGTTCAGCTCGATGCTTGCGCGGGTGGTATCCAGATAGATCCGGTCCTCGCTGTCGAAGTAGCCGAGCTTCGCGATCGCGGTGAAGTGATCGTCGAATTTCTTCGTGAGCACGGAGTCAAAGCCGAAGCCGAGATCGTTGCTAATGCTGTTGTCGCCGAAGAAGTGGACGGCGTTCATCCACTTCACGCCCCAGAAGATAGGCAACGTGTAGCTGGCGTAGGTGTCGGTCAGGCCGGGGTGCGTGCCGTTGAAGCGGCTCGCGTCCGTGGCGTCGGCAAAGCCGTTGAAGGCATGCAGCGTGGCCAGCGGAGTCTGGACGCCGGCATCCAGGTGCTCGATGCCGACGGTCAGGGCGTGCGTTTCGAAGAAGTTTTTCGTAGCATAGACGTGGGCGTAGAGGCCTTCCTGATCATTTCGCGGACCCGCGTCTTCCTGGTAGGCAAGTTCACCGTAGAGCGTGACGCCGCCAACCGCGCCCTTCGCGCTCAGGCCGTAGGTATCGTTGTCCCAGCCTTGGGACGGCACATCGTCGAATTCCATCAGATACATGTAGCCGCCGAGGGTCAGGCCCTTGATACCGGCGTACGACGCATTCAGTAGATGGATCTCCGCAGGCGCGTTCTCGAAGATGCCGGTGGCGTCCTCACCGAAGATGCGGTTCACCTGATCGATGTAGGCGTAGTTGACGGTCAGGCCGGGGACGGAGGTATTGGTGAGCGAGATCGCATCGTAGGTTTGCTCGTTCTGGCGCCAACCCACGTTGCCGATGAATGCGGCATTGTCATAGATGATCCGTTGGCGGCCCGCCTTCAGAGTCGTGTCGAAACCGCTGTATTGAAGGTAGGCCTGGTTCAGCTCTTCGTTCTTCGGATCCGGGATCGTCGAATTCGCGGGGTCGAAGGGATCCACGCCGGGGGCGCCACCATGGTAGTCATCGATGATCGCCTGGGTGAACTCGCCTTCCACGAGGGCGGAGAAACCATGAAACTCCTTTGTCTTGAGACCCACCCGCTCGCGGATGGTGAGCGCATGGGAAGGATCGAAGGTATCGATGTCCGCGAATTCATAGCGGAGGCGGACGTCGATGATCGGCTTGATCCATGGTGCTTCCGTAGCGGTCGCGATCTCCGGAGAAGGCGCAGGTGTTCCAGCTTGGGCAAGGACGGTGCTGGCGGCGAGCGCCAGCAGGGAGGCAACAGTATGGTGTTTCATTTGGTAAGGCGGGTGGCAGGAAAGCCGCTGCCCTGCCAAGAGCCCTCCGCCGGCTTGCGAGCGCTGTGCGAAATCCGCACAGGTCGAATGAGTTCCGCTCATTGCCTCATGCAATGAGACTCATTCATTCAAAGTGAATTACGGGATGAGCCGGAGGCACATCGGATAGCGGTGCCACTCACCGCGGTTCGCGCTTGCGCAGGCGAGGATTTTGAAAATCAAAGCGAGCAGCGGAATCAGGAGGAGAAGAGGAAGCAGCAGGAAGCCGATCCAAACGATCATCAGCCCTACTGCGACTACGGAGACACACAGGGTGATTATAAAGAGGCTGATCTGGAAATTTACCGCTTCCTTCCCGTGGTGATCCACGAACGGCGAGCTGTCCTTCTTCACCAGCCATAGGATCAAGGGACCCAGAAAGCCGGTGAAAATTCCTAACAGGTGGCACAACATTCCCAATGTCCGCTCATCGGGGCTGGGTCCCGATGGGCGGAGGTAGGCTGGTGGCGGCAGGCCGGGAGGGAGCGGAGGCGGCTGCATTTCAGCCCGCGTCACTCGTAATGAAGTCCACGAGATCCTTCCGGCCCTTCGCGAGGTCCGGCGGGTTCAGGTAGAACATGTGGCCCGCCTCATATTCGGTGAAGGTGATGTTCTTCCGCGAGCTTTCCGGAAGATCAAAAAGGTGTGAGATGGAGTAGGCGATGCCATCCGGAGGCGTGGCCAAATCGGCGTGCCCGCCCATCACCAGGACCCGCAGGTGCGGATTGTCACGCATTGCCGTGGAAAGGCGGCTGGCCATGTTCGCATAGCCGTTGCCACTGCCCATTCGCCAAGGCTGCACTTTGCCGGTCAGGATTTCATAGGGAGATTCTTCCTTCCATCCCAAGTCATTCCCCAGATAGGAAAGCATGGTCGTGGAGTAGGCTCCCAGTGCGAGGGAGAAGGATGGATCGTAGTCCGGGAAGGGCATCGAGGGATCCGTGGTAGGCCATGCCACGCGTGCGTCGAAGCGGCCGAGCACCTTGCCTTCCTTGCGCAGCAGTTCACCGCGGAAACGCGTTGGGTCGATGCGAAGATCGCAGGACAGGACCAAGTCCACGGGAAGGCTCGTGAGGGCGGCCAGTTTTTCCGCGACGGCCTGGCGTTTTTCAGGAGCAAGCGTGCGACCGGCGTGGAGTGCCACGGTGTAGTCGCCCATGGCGAATTCGCGGGCTTGCTTCACCAATGCATCGCGATCGCCCTTCAGCTTGCCGTGGAAGTGAGCCACCGCCGTGTAGATCGGCAGGTATACTTGGAAGGCGAGGTCATTGCCCTGCGAAGGACTCAGCGTGCGGAAATCGAGGAGCGAGGAAAGGAAGACCACACCGTTCAGCGACATCCCGAAGCGTGATTGCAACTGCGAGGAAAGTCCCGCCACGCGGATGCCGCCGTAGGATTCGCCCAGCAGATACTTCGGGGAGTTCCAGCGGTTGTTTTCGGTGACCCAGCGGCGGATGAAATCACCCATCGACTCCACATCGCCCTCCACCCCGTGGAATTCCTCTGCCTTGCCATCCTTTTCGAGGCGGCTGTAGCCGGTGGAAACCGGGTCAACGAACACCAGGTCGGTCACGTCGAGGATCGAGAATTCATTCGGCACGAGACGCGCAGGCGGTTTGGGGGCCGTGGTTCCGTCACCCGGCAGTTCGACCCGCTTCGGACCGAGGGTGCCGAGGTGGAGCCAGACTGCGGAGGAGCCGGGGCCGCCGTTGAAGGCGAAGAGCACGGGGCGCTTGGAGAAATCCCCGCCGTTTTTCTTCACGTAGCTGACGTGGAAGACAGAGGCGCGTGGCGTGCCGTCATCTTTTTCCAGCGTGAGCTTCGCCGTGGTGACCTGATAATCGATCTTCTTCCCGTCGATGATCACGGAGCCGTCCTTGGTGACCGGTTTGGACTTCTTCTCCTCCTTCTTTTCTTCCTTGGGCGGCTCGGGCTTGGCCTCCGGCGCGGGTTTTTCCTGGGCGGCGGCCAGGCCGGTGAAGAGGGCGAGCAGAAGGAGTGATGGGCGCATATCGGAGCAGACGTTAGAAGGTCCCCGCGGCTTGTCGAGAAGGCAGGAAGGGCGGGAAAGTCCGTCTGGATAGGCACCATGGTCCGGCTATCCGGGGGATAAATAACGAGATGTGGCGGGTTACCCCGCGCTTCCTCCATTCATTGACCGAATCCGTCGCAGTTCTCGTCAAATTCGGGCAAGCGGTAGTTTGCGAAAATCTGCGGACCTCAAACTTTGCTCCGGGAAGTGAGGCGGATGTCGTCCGGGCACAAAAAAACGCCGGCCCTCAAGGGAAGGGCCGGCGCCTTGGAAAGTATCGGGCGAGCTTAGCGGCGAGGGCCGTTTTGCTGCGTGGAACCAGTGTTCACCGGGAAAGAGATGGCTGAAGGAACGGACATGGCTTTGGTGGTTTTAAGGTCTTTTTGAGGTCGGTTTCGGGAGGGGCGCTCCCAACGGGTGACGTCAAAGTAACCTGAACACTCTTGCCATGCATTATGAAGACGGGAACCCGCCTTGCGATTTTGCGAAACTCGGAAACGGGCTACGCACCGGTGGATTTACGGTATTCGCCGGGCGTCATCGACGTCTGTCTGCGAAAAAGATGACTCAGTCTCTCCGCGTGCTCGAAGCCCAGGAGTTCCGCGATATGAGCCAGCGTATAATCCGTCTGCGAAAGGAAGCGTTGGATCGCGTCCACCAAGGTCTGGCTCAAAAGCTGGCGCGGGGTTTTGCCGGTGGCGGACTTCACTCGCTGCTCTAACAGACGCCGGGAAACATGGCATTCTCGGGACAGCTCCTCGATGGTCAGCATACCGGGGCGCTGCTGGCGGAGCAGCTCCAGAAAGCGCCGCACCACCGGATCCTCGATCGCATCCAGCGCGGTGGATTGGCGGATCACGAGGCCCTTCGGCGGCACCAGGCGCTCCAGCTTGACCTGCTTGAGTTCCTTGCCCTCCATGAGTTCGGCCAGCCATGAGGCGGCGAGGAAGCCCATGCGGATGATATCCGGATCGATGCTTGAAAGCGGGATGCGCGAGGTGCTGGAGAAGACCGGGTCATTATCCACGCCCAGCACTGCCAAGTCTTCCGGCACGGCGATCTTTTGCTCAAGGGCGGACTGCACCGCGCGGAAGGCCACTTCATCCCAGCAGCAGAAAAGCGCGCAGGGCTTCGGCAGCGAGGCGATAAAGCCTTCATCCCCGCGCTGCAGCGTTTCGAAAGTGCGGGCCTTGCGCTCCGGCGTGTGGTGGCAAAGCGGCTTCAGTCCGCGGGCTGCGAGCGCCTCGGTGAAGCCGATCTCCCGCTCCCGCGACACGTTGTGGTCGCTGTAGCCGAGGAAGGCGAAGTGGCGGTGGCCTTTCTCGATGAAGTGTTCCGCAGCCATGCGGCCCACGGCGCGGTGATCGCTGTCCACGATCAGGTGCTCGCCTGCGGGATCGAGCAAGGTGCTCTGAAGGTCGAAGACCGGCATGCCTTGCTTGCGCAGGTTCCGCGAGTGCTTCTGGTCCGGGCTGGTGGTGATCACGCCATCGCCCTTGAAGTCCGCCAGCCAATCCGGCTCCGCGGCACTCTTTCCCCGATACTCGAAATGGATCTGCCAATCGTGCAGGCGCCCGAAACGGGCGATGCCCCGGATCAGATTTCGCCCGTACTGGGTGGAGGTTTCAACGATGACCGCGACGTGCCGCACGAGGGATTGCCTAAGCTTGCCGGCCGATGGTGACGAGGAAATAGGAATTCAGAAAAGGCCGTGTGCGTCAGCGCGCGGGAACAGTGACTGGCTTTAGCTTCACCTGATCGAAGGATGGATCCGCAGGCAGGGATAGCTCACGTGTGGCGGGATTCCAGACGTAGGGGAGACCGCGCACCGGATCGACCGGCGGGGCCTCGCCTCTCATGATCGCAAAGGCGGCCCGGGTCATTCCCATGGAGTGCTGGGATCGCTCCAAGCCGTTTGCCCAAGCGCGCCATCCGACAAACATCATCTCAGTGACGTCCTTGCTGGATCGCGAAAGATGGCTCATGTCCGCCAGTGGCGGAGGAGTCACGGTGTTCCAGTCCTGAAGGTTGCTCTTACCCTCATAGGCCTTCAGCAGGGCGATGCTATTGCTTGCGTGGTAATCGATCACCGCCTCGGGATCCTGCGGGTATTTCGGGTCCTCCAAATCGCTGAGGATCGGAAGGAGAAACTCCTGCGAACCGAGGTTCCATTCTCCTTTGATGATCCGGACAAAGTCCTCGGGAGGGACAGGATCCGCTTGGATGGCCTTCTCCCAGACCTCTGGCTCGAATTGGCCCTCCGGCAGGGAAGGAATGACATGGGCCATGGTGTAGCTCCGGATTTGGAATTCCAGCAGGAGCTGCACGGTCACCGCGATCAAGGATGGCGTTTCCACCTTGCCCAAATGGTCGGCCAGGCCTTTTGCCGCCTGCACGGCTTCGAGGGCTCCGGCGGTATTGCCATCTTCAGCGGCCAGGCACGCTTCGAGCATCAGCATCTCGCCGCATTCCTTTGCGAGGCGCATGTTGATGAAGCTGTAGCGGTGCACGTCGATCCCGGAGACCGAGCGCTCGGGCAAGAGACTGATAGTGCGGAGCTCTTCGAGAAAGGCCTTCTCCGTCGCCAGCCAAGCCCGTGCTTCCGCGGCGTTCCATGGGCCCTTGCCGGCGAGGAATTGCCGGAGGCCTTCGGGCATTCCCAAGGTCTTCGCACCATCCTTTTCGGGGCGCGATGGATCGGCTTGGAAGCGTTCGGAAAGCTCCAGCCATTTCAGGAAGCCATTTCGCTCCGGGGCCACGTTTCGCATCTCCACGATGAATTCCGGATAGCGCTCCAAGACGCGCTTGTAGAGGTCCTGTGCCTTTTTACGCAGAGCCGCAGCCTTGGCTTGGTCGGCAGGGTCCTTTGAATAGAGGAGATCAAAGAAGTGCTGGCCGAATCCCTTTGGCTTCGGGCGTTTCCAAGGATTGTGCTCCCATGCCATGAGGTCGTCGACGCGACCTTGCAGCCAATCCAAGGACCAGCTGACACCGCCCGGGGAACGGCCTGATTTCCTTTCTCCTTCGGGCAAGTCGATCGGGCGGATTGCGGCGAATCGGATGTCTCCCGGAGACTTGGCCGAGCTGAGGGCTGCCAGTTTCGGCAGCAGCGCGAAGAACAGTCCGATCCCCGCCGGTACTGCGGCGAGCATGAAAAAGACCAGCTTTCGGGAGGAGCGGTGTTTCACTTTATCCGACAGTAAATCCCTGATCAGCGTCTCAGCTTCAAGAGTGGAGTGGTGCTGTGCTCAAGGCGCGGGGACGGTGACAGGCTCAACCTTCATCTCCGCGAAGGCGGGATCGGGAGGAGCGCTGAGCTTCCGGGATGCGGGATCCCATACATAGGGCAGGCCATGGATGGGATCCCTGGGGATTGCCTCGCCTTTCATGATGGCGAAGGCGGCGGAATTCATTCCCATGACGTATTGGGCGCGCAGCATGCCTTTGCACCAGGCTGCTTCACCCACGAACATGATCGCACACAAATTCCGGCTCTGCCGGGAGAGATGACTGCTGTCGCGAAGCGGTGGTGCTGCAATCGTGATCCAGTCCGGCATGCTTCTCCGGTCGTAGGCTTTCATCACATCGACAAACCGGGAGCTGTAGAAATCCACCAAGGTCTCCGGATCCCCGGGGTAGTGAGGGTCATCGGCATCGCAGAGGACGGGCACGAGGTATTGGCGGATGCAGACATTCCACTCTCCCTTCATGATCCGGGAGAAATCGGAAGGCGGCACCACTTCGGGACGGACGGCGTCCTCCCATGCCTGAGGATCAAGCTGACCGGATGGCAGAGCGGGGATGATTTGGGAAAGGACCTGCTTCTGCAGTTCCAAGTTCAGCAGGATGTAGACGGTGATGCCTAGAAGGCTCGGTGTCTCAACCTTGTCGAAGTGATCGGCCAGGCCTCTCGCAGCCCGGACGCACTCCAGTGCGGTGGCCGTGTCACCGGACTCCGCTGCCAGCCGGGCTTCGAGGAGCAATGCCTCCGCGCAGTTCTTGGCATGACGGGCTCCGATGAAGCTATAGCGCCCGATCTCGATGCCCGCGATCGATTGTTCGGTCAGGAGTCCGATGGCCCGGACTTCATCGACCTTTGCTTTCTCGGAAGCGAGCCATGCCTTCGCGTCCGCAGGGTTCCATGGACCCGAGTTATCGAGATAGCTACGCAGGCTGGCGGGAAAGCTGAGGTCCTTGGAGGGATCGGCCTTCACTCGCTCTGAAAGCTCCAACCACTTGAGGAAGCCATTGCTCGCATCTGGAACGGATTTCAGCGGCACGGCGAGCTCTGGATAACGCCGGCGGATTTGCGCATAGAGCGGGCCGGTCCAGAGGTTGATAGAGGCGAAGGCCGCTTGGTCGGAGGGGCGGGTGGATTTCTGGAGTTCGAAATAATGCTCGCCGAATCCCTGCGGCCTCGGCCTTTTCCAAGGATTGCGATCCCAAGAGAGGAGATCCCACTGCCGGTCTTCCATCCAATCCGCGGCCAGACGGGCCCGGGTGGCGAGAAACTTGGTGGAGGAAGGCGCTTGGTCCGCGAGGCGCGTTTCCGGGAAGACAATCACCCCGGGAATCGGAGGCGCAGCGATGACGCCGAGATCCGGCAGCAAGCCGAAAACGAGGGCGGCTCCAAGCGGCAACATCCCGCCCATCGCGAGGAGGAAGCGTTTCGAGGGCCGGTATTTCGCCATGCTGGATAGTTAGCGTGAGTGAGGTTCCGGAGGCAAGCAAGGTTGGCCCGGAGGGGCGGGCAGGAGGCTGTTTTCCACAGCCTGTTATGCCTGTTAAAACAGGGAAAATAACAGGCGGAGGCGAAGGGTCCGCGGACCTCGAGAGGGAGAATTATTCGGCTGTGTGATGGCCGGTGGATCCGCGAGTGTTTCGATCATAGGCGATGAGGTTCGCACCTGCGGGAGGGACCTTTCTACTGCCACTTCGAGTTCTTTCGCGGGGGCGGAAGAACGGGGCGAACCGAGGGAACCTCGTTGAGGTTCCATGTCGTGCCTGATCAAGACCCATGTAGCCGCTTCGCGGCAAGCTAGGGCTATATGAGGGAACGGTGTTGCCGTTTTCCAAGGCGTAACAAGCCCGCGTCAACTCACACCGTTGCGGGCACGGCAGCGCCGAGGAAATTCCCTAGCAACCGGAGGCCTGCCTGCTGGCTTTTCTCCGGGTGGAATTGAGTGGCCACCACGGCACCCGAGCGGATCGCGCTGGCGAACTTCTCGCCATACTCGGTCCGCATCGCGACGATCGCCGGGTCTGCGGGCTCCGGGAAAAAGGAGTGCACGAAATAGAAGTAAGGCTCGCCGCCAAGGCCGGACCACATCGGGTCCACAGGATCGCTGGGGACGGCAGCATTCCATCCCATGTGCGGGATCTTGCGGCCATCTTCGGTGAAGCGCTTCACCTTGCCCTTGAAGATTCCGAGACCGCGGATGCCTGCTTCTTCCTCGCTCTCTTCGAAGAGGATCTGGTAGCCGAGGCAAATACCGAAGTAGGGCTTGCCTGCGAGCACCCAGGAGCGGATCGCCTCGATCAAGCCGCGCTTGTCCAGCTCTGTCATGCAATCCCCGAAGGCACCCACGCCCGGGAGGATCAGATGGCTCACGCCTTCCAGATGCTCCGGCTTGGAAACCAGCCGTGGTTCGATGCCAAGGGCCTGCACAGCGTTCGCCACGCTGCGCAAGTTGCCCGCTCCATAATCAATGATGCCGATCATTGCCGGGGATCTCAAAAGTTCTTCTCTCGTCCTTCTTCTCTCTTTTCTCAAAGAGCTTCCTTCGTGCTCGGGATGCCCTTCACCCGCGGGTCGATCTCGCAGGCTTCCCGCAGGGCGCGGGCGAGGCCCTTGAAGATCGCTTCCGCGATGTGGTGGCCATCACGGCCATAGAGCAGCTCCACGTGGATATTCGCGCGGAGATTCGAGGCCAGAGCGCGGCAGAACTCCTCCACGAGCGTGAAGGGCATGTTCGGAGCCGAGGGCGTGTTCGCCGGGGCGCGGAATTCGAGGTGCGGGCGGTTGCTGAGATCCACCACCACCCGCGCCAAGGTCTCATCCATCGGCAGATAGAAGGATCCGTAGCGACGGATGCCCTCCTTGGTGCCGAGTGCCTCCCGCATCGCTTCACCGATCACGATGCCGGTGTCTTCGATGGTGTGATGGCCGTCCACCTCCAGATCACCCTTCGTGGTCACGTTCAGGTCGAAGAGACCGTGGCGTGCAAAAAGGGTCAGCATGTGGTCGAAGAACCCGATTCCCGTGGAAATCTTGGATTCTCCGGAGCCGTCGAGGTCAATCGAAAGCTCGATCTGTGTTTCCGCGGTCTTGCGGCTGCGTTGGGCGGTGCGGGATGGCATGAAGGGTCGGAATAATCAGGGAGCCGGTGTCGCGGGGGCTGCCTTGGTGAGGAGGTCCACGTACTGCTGCGGCATGCTCGCGCTGCGGGCCTTGGAAAGGGCTGTGTCGATTTCCTGCTTGGTGGCACCGGACTTGGTCACCGCCTTGTAGGTTTCCTCATAGACCTCCTGGGTCTTCGGGATGTAGGTGAGATCGAGGTTGTCCAAGCGGCGGATCTCGGAGTCGAGGTAGCGCTTGGTCTCTTCGAGCGGCATCTTCACATAGGGATCGAGGCTAAGCCACTTCAGGCCTTCCGCCTTTTCCTTTTCGACGCGTGCCATGTAGGCGTCCTGCTGGTCCTTGATGGCCTGCTCGCTGCGGGTGCGGTCACCGGGGTTCATGCCGGCGAGTCCGGCGGCACGCTCCTTGGTGCGGGCGTCGAAGCCGCCGAGGGTGGTATTCACCAGCATCTGGTAGGCGCGCATTACCTTGAGCACGGTCTGGATGTTCTCGCGGTAGACATTGCTGCCCGGATAGCCGGTCTCAAGCTTGCCCCAGGCGCGCAGCGCGCCGAGGTAATCGTTCTTCTCCGCGGCGGAGGTAAATTGCTTGGCAAGGATGCCGGCATCGAGGCCGTAGGCATTCGGCGCACGGTCCGAAGCGGAGATCATCTTGCCATCAAGCTTCACGCCGCCGTCCTTCACGAGGGCGTGCTCGCCGACGAGGGTGTCGAGGATCTTCGCGGCTTGGGCCTTCTTGGCGCTGGTGGGGAATCTTTTCAGGAAGCTCTCCACCTTCACGATGTCAGAGGAGTAGGCCTCGGCGCTCTTGAGGTCGGGCGTCGGAACGAGCTTGGCGAGTTCCTCGAATTCGGTCTCGTCCTTGCGCTCCTTCTCGTGCTTCACCACATCGCTCTTCGCGACCACCTTCTCGTCCTTGATCGATTTGGTGATCTGGACGCTGAGAACGTAGTTGCTGCCTTCCTCGCGAAGGATCACGCCTTCCAGCTTGCTGCCATCCTTCATCACGAAGGTGTCGGCAGAGGCGGTGGCGATGAGAAGGGCGGGCAGTGCTCGGAACAGGTGGTAGGTTTTCATTTTTGGGAAACAATCCAGAGCAAACCGGGGGAGGCGAGAGGAAAAATCGGCTTAGTTCGAGGCGGTGGCGATGCTAGCCGCCAAGGACTCTGGGGAAGTGACAGGGATTTTGCTGCCGTCAGGCTGCAGGATCCGTGCTGCCGGTTCTTTTCCAAAGCGTCGTGCCACCCGGTCGAGCGGCAGCCGGCAAGCGGCTTCGCGCCACTCCGGCGAGGCATTTTCCGGAATTTCCACGATTACCCGTGAGGCGGCGAAGGACGCCGCCAGGATGGAATCCGTGAAGACCACCGGGAAATCCTCGAATTTCGGAAGTGAGCTGAGCCAAGGTGCGAGCGTGGGCGGGGGAGACTGTCCCAGCGCTTCAAGGCGGGCGATGTTCATCCTCATGACCCCTGCGGTGGAATCATCGAAAAGCATGATGCGGTCCTCCAAGGGCAGCGCGAGCGGCGTGCTGACCTGGCGGGCCTCCAGCAGGCGCCCGGATTCGTCCACGAAAAGTTCCGACATGGTGGAGCAGAGGTCACCGGCCCAGAGGCGCCAGTTCTCATCCATGGTGATCTCCGCGAGATCGAGAGCGGCCTGGATGGCGAGCGCGTAGGTAAAAGCCCGCGCGTCACAAACGGCATCCGGGGTGCCCGGATTCTGTTCCACGAGCAGCACTCCTTTGGCAAAGGTCTGGCGGCTGCGCTCCGCGAGGGAGAGGGCCTTGTCCCGCCACTCCGGCTTGCCGGTCGCGGTGAACATGGCCGCGTAGGCCGAGACCATGCGGAAGCTGGTGCCGGCCGATGCGGCGGTAGCCGGTGCGCGGTCCGGGACCCGGGATTGGCGGGCCTTCGAGAGTTTCTTCCGGCTCGATTCCAGAAGGCCAGCGGCCGCCTCCGTGGAGAGATTCAGATCGGCAGCGGCCTGCGCCAAGGGGACCCTGAAGCCGAGGGAATTCAGGCGGAAGAACTCCCGCTTGGGATCCGCCTCCAGTGCCAGATTGCCCATGGCCTTGATCCCGCTGATCGCCTTCCAGAGGGTGGCTTCTTCGGGCGTCAGTGCTTGTTCGAGCTGTTCCTGGGTCCACAGCCAATCACCCATGGGCGTGAGACCGGGCAGGCGTTGGGCGGCGAAGAGACCGTTCTGCGCTTCAAATTGCTCCTCCGCGAAGTGGATGGCACCGAGAGCGACGTCCAAGGAACGGGGCTCTTTCGTGGCATTGTAGATCGTCGCCAAGGCACGGGCCGCACGGGCCTGGGTCATGCAGGTGCGATTGATCATGGGCAGATCCCAGCTGCTGCCGCGGCGGCTCGAATAGATGCCTCCATCCAAGGGATCCACCATCGCGCTATTCAGAACGGCACCACTGAAGGCCTTCACCGCCGCGCTGCAGCGACGGGCGATGTCCGGAGGTGTGTTCGGGTCAAGGGACGTCGATGCGAGGCACTGCATCAGGCCGAGAGGCAGCAGGCCTCCGGTGCCGAATACCGACTTGATATCCTCGTCATAGAGGTTCGCCAGCTTGCGCGTGGTGCGCATCATCATCGCGTTCCGCTCTTCCGGGTTCGCCGGGCTGGTGTCCGCTACCGGCAGCCGCTTCATCCGGTTGTCATGATCCCTCTTGCTGTTGGCCTCCACATAGTCGGGGGACTCAGCCCACATCCGCGAGATCACATCGGTGGCACCCTCGAACATTTGTCGCAGGTCGGCACCTTGGGAATAGGCGATCGGACGCCATGTCACCTCGTTCGCATCGGGCGAAAGCACGAGGATGAAGGGAAAGGAAACCGGCTGCTTGAGCTCCTGGCTCATTACCCCGGCGGCGACTCCGGCTTCCCGGCAGAGATCGATGTCCACCAGCACCGGCACGAAGTCCTGGTTCAGCTTCGCCACCAGCGAGGGGTCCTTGTCGATGGCATCGAGGGACTCGAGGCATCCGGGATATTGTGCTGCACCGATGAAGGCGAAAACCAAGCGTCGTGCGGCTCTTGCCCGCTGTAGTACGGCAGGGTCCCAGTGCTGCCAATGAACTGGACTGCCCGCGCGGGATGACAGGAAGCCCTGCGGGCCCGCCTGCATGGCGTTTGTCGAGAGTTCGGCGGCGATCTGGGGAGTCGCGGCGTGCTTGTCCGAAGCCGCCTCGCGCTTGCGGCAGGCTGGGATCAAAGCGAGAGCTGCTGCAAGGCAGGCATAGGTTCCGTATTTCAACATCACGAAGGTCGCCGCCCGGGAAGGGCGTGAGCACCTTGCAGAAAAGGCTTCCGTGCTTACAAGCCGAAGCTACGCTGTGGCAGCGATTTCCGGAGCTACGAGCGTGATCAGTATAGCGGTTTCCAGTCAAAAAGGGGGAGTGGGGAAGACCACCGTCTCGATCAATTTGGCCCATGCCTTTGCCCGGGCCGGGCTGCGAACCCTGCTGGTGGATGCGGATCCACAGGGCTCCGTGGGCCTTTCGCTAACGCGCCAGTCCCGGATGCTTTCCGGCTTCTACGACTATCTGGCGGATCCGGGAATCCCTCTGGACCGCTTGCTGGTGCCCACCCGTCTGGAGACTTTCACGCTGGTGGCCAGCGGTCAGGCGAGCGACTACGAAGTGGGTGGCGCTCCGACCGGGGCTCATCTGGCCCGCGTCCGCGGCTTCATGCGGGCGGTGGAGGCCCGTGGCTTCGACCTCTGCATCGTGGATACTCCCGCGGGGCTTTTCGGGCTCACGGCAGATATCATCGCCTCCAGCGATTCCGTGCTGGTTCCGCAGCAAGCGGAGCCGCTGGGCATCCGCTCGGTCCCGAAGATGCTCGAGGGTCTGAGCCGCCTGCGGGTCATCCATCCGCGTCTGGTGGTGCTGGGAGTGCTGATGACCATGGTCCAGCATGAGATGGCGGAGAGCCGGGAATCCGTTGCCGCGCTGCGCCAGCTGTTGCCCCAGGACCTGATTCTCCGGACCATGATCCCGAGGGATGCGCTTTTCGTGAAAGCCAGCGCCCGGGGGCTTCCCGTGGGTGTTCTGGAAGACGGGGCGGGGGCCCTCGCGGTCTTTGATTCCCTGCGGGCGGAGATTGAGGCAAAACTCGAGCGGTCGGGCACTCCGGCTCACCCCCTTCGCCATGGACCCGCTTGAACCGTGGATCGACGCCTCGGCGGTGCGCCGGCTGGCGGAGAATCTTCTATCAGAACCCCGCGGAATCCCCGTGGAGGCCAATCCCGACGCGGGCTTTGGCCAAGAGTTCGTAGGCTTTGCCGTGGATCGCCCCAAGACTGCGGAGCCGCCTTTTACCGCGCCGCCTGCAGTCCCTGACGTGGCACCGCTGGCTCCGGCCCGGGAAGTCCCGCCGCCGCCGAGCGCGCCCTCACCGCCGCCTGTTAGCGAGGCACCGCCCCGGGTTTTCACGCCGGTGCAGGAGGTCGCTCCAGCCCAAGCTCCGGCTTCGCCACCTCAGCCGCCGCCAGTTCCGCCGCAAGCGATTCCTGTGCCGGTGCCTGCTCCGGCAGCGCCTGTATCCACAGCAGCATCTGGCCCGGCGCCAGTGGCTTCCCCACAGGAGCGCAGGGGGCCTCTGTTAGATCGTTTGATGCGTTTCCGGGAACTCCTCATGCGCCACACCGGCGCGCAGGGTGTCTTCATCCTCGATCGGGAGGGGAAGCCGGTGATGGAGGATCCTGCGTTCGGAAAGCTCCACTTCCTCGCCCGGAGTCTCGCACAGGCCTACCGTCCCGTGGCCGGACAGGCGGGGAACGTGCATGTGAAGGTGGGCTCCAATGCGGTGCTGGAGGTAGTGCCGGTGGAAACTCCCTTCGGCTGGCTGGTGCTCGGGGCTGTACTTCCGGGTCCGCTGAGCGCGGCGGCGGTGGCGGAGATTGCCGCTGCCCTGCGCCTCGCTGCGACCCCGCGTGAGGCGGGAAACTAAGCGGCGCGAAGGATCGGCGGTCCCGTTATGACAGATAGGAAGCACGTAGTTGGTACAAAAAACGGTTCGTAATCTGTGCGACAGGATGTGATTACTCACTGTCAGCCAGTCGCTAAGATCAAGCTATCGGTAAAATCACCGACGCTCATTTGCTTGCATTGCTTACCGCCCTTTCAGCCATCCGCCAACTGGGCGAATCGGCCATTTCGGCCAAGGTGCCAACATGCGTTTGGAAACCCTTAAGTCGCCCGCTGTTCGCCGCTACGTCCTCGCCTTTCTAGGCCTTTCACCCCTGTTGGTTTTTTCCGCCAGCCGAGCCGCTGACGTCCCGGCACCGCCGGTCAGCCTCGTCTGGAATGCGAATCCGGAAAGCAACATCGCCGGATACAAGGTCCACTTCGGCACCGCGAGTGGCACCTACAGCCAAGTGATCGATGTCCAGAACCAGACCAGTGCTGCGCTGCCGCAGCTGATCCTGGGCAATACTTACTATCTTGCCGTAAGCGCCTATAACGCCGACGGCCAAGAGAGCCCGAAGTCCACCGAGATGGTTCTTTCCGCCACCCCGCCGGCACCCGCTGAAAGCACCTCGCTCACGGTCTCCGGACCGGGCAATGGCAAGCTGGCATGGAAGCACCCGAAGAGCGCCACGACCTCCGCAGTCGGCGGCCCGGCGGAAGGCTTCGCGGTCTACGGCAGCGAGGATCTCGTGAACTGGACTCTGGTCCAGAATGTCGATGCCACGCAGGCAACCCGCAGCGATAGCCAGTATTTCTACTTCGAATGGCCCTTCAGCGCCACGAAGGGGAAGATGTTCTACAAGGTTGGTGCCGGGAATGCCTTCGGCGAGACCAAGTGATTTGATTGAACCCGTTTTGGAGGGAGGAGAAAACCCGCCCGGTGCCGCGATGCCCTCGCGCACCGGGCGGTGTTGTTTTCGGAAGATAGGTCCGGAGGGGAAGGCATAGGGCCTGTGGAGGCAGAGGGGAAACCGGCCTCCCGTCACGGGCTGCTTGAATTTACAGCTCCGCCCCCTTCACGTGCCGTTTTCGGTCAAAAAAGTGAGATTCCACGGGGGATGACTTACCCGGGGTTGCACCGTGTGGGTTTTCCCTTATTAGGGCGCGTCGCCATAGCGTTTCTGCCTTTGGCGATTTTTACGCTATGTCTGCCCACACCGATTTCCGCAGCCGTCACCTCGGGGCCATCGGCTCCGACCGCGAAGAGATGCTCCGTGCCACCGGTTATGATTCGCTGGATGCGCTCATCGCCGACACCGTTCCCGCTGGCATTCGTTCGGATGCTGCTTTGGAACTGCCCGCTGCGAAGTCGGAGCCGGAGGCGCTCGCCTGGTTGAAGGCGATCATGGGTAAAAACAAAGTGCTGAAGTCCTTCATCGGCCAAGGCTATTACGGCACCCATGTCCCCGGTGTGATCCTGCGGAACATCTTGGAAAATCCGGGCTGGTATACCGCCTACACGCCCTATCAGGCGGAGATTGCCCAGGGCCGCCTGGAGGCGCTGTTGAATTTCCAAACGCTCATCACTGAACTCAGCGGGCTGGATGTGGCGAATGCCTCGCTGCTTGATGAAGGCACTGCTGCTGCGGAGGCGATGAGCCTGGCGCTGGCCGGTGCCCCGAAGGGCAAGGTCTTCTTTGTTTCCGATGCCTGCCATCCGCAGACAATCGACGTGGTGGTGACCCGCGCGGAACCGCTGGGCATCGAGGTGAAGGTGGGCGATTGGCGGACCTTTGATCCTGCTTCCTGCGAGGGGCTCTTCGCGGTGCTTGTCCAGTATCCGGACACCTACGGCACGGTGGCTGACTACGCCGCTTTCTTCGAGAAGGCGAAGGCCGCGAAGGCGGTGACGATCGTGGCGGCGGACCTGCTCGCGCTGACGCTGCTGAAGGCCCCGGGTGAATTTGGCGCGGAGATCTGTGTCGGCTCGAGCCAGCGCTTTGGCGTGCCTTTCGGCTTCGGTGGTCCGCACGCCGGCTTCATGTCCTGCAAGGATGCCCTGAAACGCAAGCTGCCTGGACGTCTCATCGGTGTCTCGGTGGATTCCCGTGGCAAGCCGGGCTTCCGCCTTTCCCTGCAGACGCGGGAGCAACACATCCGCCGTGACAAGGCGACTTCGAACATCTGCACCGCGCAGGTTCTGCTCGCGGTGATGGCTTCCATGTATGCCGTGTATCACGGCCCTGAAGGCCTGAAGCACATCGCGAAGACGGTGAATGAGAAGACGGCCGCGCTGGCCGCTTCCCTGACCGCTGCCGGAGTGAATGTGGTGAACGAGAGCTTCTTCGATACGCTCACGATTTCCGTGACGGACGCCGATGCCGTCCTGGCTGCCGCGGTGGAGAAGGGGATCAATCTCCGCAAGATCGATGCGAAGCGTGTGGCGGTTTCCTTCGACGAAACGACCACCGATGCCGATGTGGCGGCGGTGGCGAATGTGCTGGGTGCGAAGTCGCTCTCTTCCGACAAGACCAGCGCATGGCATGCGGATCTTTCCCGCAAGTCCGCCTTCCTCACGCAAAAGGTCTTCAACTCCTATCACTCCGAAACGGAGATGCTGCGCTACATCAAGCGCTTGGAGTCGAAGGATCTCGCGCTGAATGAATCGATGATCGCGCTCGGCTCTTGCACGATGAAGCTGAATGCGACTTCCGAGATGATGCCGCTGAGCTGGCCGGAAGTGTCCTCGGTACATCCTTTCGTTCCCGCCGATCAAAGCGCGGGCTATCGCGAGATGCTGGGCTTGCTCGAAGGCTGGCTGGCAAATGTCACGGGCTTCGCGGCGGTTTCCTTGCAGCCGAATGCGGGCTCGCAGGGCGAGTACGCCGGCCTGCTGGCGATCCGCCGTTACCATCTTTCCCGTGGTGACACGCACCGCGATGTCTGCCTGATCCCGGTGTCCGCGCACGGCACGAATCCGGCCTCCGCAGTGATGGTCGGCATGAAGGTCGTCGGCGTGAAGTGCGACGAGCAGGGCAACATCGACGTGCCGGACCTGAAGGCTCGTATCGAGGAGCACCGCGAGAACTTGGCCGCGCTGATGGTCACCTATCCTTCGACGCATGGCGTGTTCGAAGAGACGATCGTGGATATCTGCGAATCGATCCACGCGGCCGGTGGCCAAGTCTACATGGACGGCGCGAACATGAACGCGCAGGTGGGCCTTACCAGCCCGGGTGGCATTGGTGCCGATGTTTGCCATCTGAACCTTCACAAGACCTTCTGTATCCCGCACGGCGGTGGTGGTCCCGGCGTGGGCCCGATCGGCGTGGCGGAGCAGCTTGTTCCATTCCTGCCGGGCCATCGCGAGCTGGACTCGAAGGAAGGTCCGGTATGCTCGGCTCCTTGGGGCAGTGCATCGATCAACACGATCTCCTGGATGTATATCGCGATGATGGGTCCGGATGGCCTGAAGGACGCCACCGAGCTGGCGATCCTCAATGCGAACTATGTGGCGAAGCGTCTGGCACCCTTCTTCCCGGTGCTCTACACCGGCACGAAGGGCCTGGTGGCACATGAGTGCATCATTGATGTCCGTCCGCTTTCCGAGAAGAGCGGTGTCACCGTGGAAGATGTGGCGAAGCGCCTCATGGACTACGGTTTCCACGCTCCTACCATGAGCTGGCCGGTCGCCGGCACCCTGATGATCGAACCTACCGAGTCCGAGGCGAAGGTGGAGCTGGATCGCTTCTGTGATGCGATGGTTTCCATCCACGGGGAGATCATGGCCGTGATCAATGGCGAGGCGGACGCCACCGACAACGTGCTGAAGAACGCGCCGCACACCGCGGACAGCGTGATCGCGGATGATTGGTCGCACGCCTACGGCCGAGAGCAGGCCGCCTACCCGCTGCCCTATCTGCGGAACCACAAGTTCTGGCCTTCCGTCGGACGTATCGACAACGTCCATGGCGACCGCAACTTGGTCTGCACCTGCGACAGCGTGGAGGCCTACGCGGCAGCCGCGCAGTAGAAGGCAGCGAGTGCAAGTAGCAGGGGCAAGAGTATCCTCCTGAGGATTTTTGCCCCTTGCTACTGCCGCCGGCTACTTGCTACTTCCCGCGCGTGACCCCACCTTCACCGATCGATTGGGCAAGCTGGCGAGCGGAAATCCACGCGACGCTGCTCTTCATCATCAAGGACGGGG
Source organism: Luteolibacter luteus (assembly GCF_012913485.1). GTDB lineage: Bacteria > Verrucomicrobiota > Verrucomicrobiia > Verrucomicrobiales > Akkermansiaceae > Haloferula > Haloferula lutea. Next base: position 5,643,356 of record NZ_CP051774.1, read on the forward strand.
AAATCCTCCTGATCGAGAAGAAGCGTGGTCTCGGGGCGGGGAAGATCAACGGCCCCGGGGGAAAGATTGATCCGGGGGAGACGCCCTTGGAGTGCGCTGTCCGCGAAACCCGCGAGGAACTGGGCATTACGGCCCTCAGGCCGGTGAAATATGGAGAACTCCATTTCGCCATGTCCGATATTCCGGACATCCTCTGCCACGTCTTTCTGGCGAGGGATTTCACCGGGCATCCGGTCGAGACCGAGGAGGCCAAGCCGCTGTGGTGCCGTCTGGCGGACATTCCCTACGACCGGATGTGGAAGGACGACATCCATTGGCTGCCGCTGCTGCTGGACGACCGCAAATTCCATGGCCGCTTCATCTTCACCGGCGAGGACGTGGTCTGGCAGCATATGGAGCATGACGTCCACTGGCCGTCTTCAGCGGCCGTGCCCTAAGTCTCCCTGATCTTACTGAAAGGGGCGGGCGAGCCTTTACCGAGGGGTGTCTGCCGTAAGTCAGTATTCCATATATCCTCCGCATGGTTTATCTCTTTTGAGAACATGTCTCAAATAGCGGAGGTGATAAAGTGAAACGCCCGTTTTCCAACGTGGGAAAACGGGCGGCTTTTGAAGGTTGAAAGTTCTGGTTAGAGAGCCGACTTGAGCGAGTTGAACTGGGTCTTAAGCTTGGCCAGTTCCTTCTCCGCCCGGGCGATCTGATCGTGAAGAGCCTGAAGCTTGGAGAGCTTCTTGCCGATCGGGCCGGCAACAGCAGCACCGCCCGAAATGACGGCTCCACCGCCCGCACCAGAACGGATCCAGCTCGAAATGGTAAGGGGTGATATCTTGTATTTCTTCGAAGCGGCGCTCTGACCGCCACGACCCTTCTCGGAATTCACCTTGTCCACGTAGGCGATGATATCCGCCTTTTCTTTCGCAGTGTAACGGCGGCCTTTCGCCGCGTTGACGTTGGAGTTGCTCATGACTCTCAAGCCCTAGTCCCGAGGTGCCTGATTCGCAAGCCGAAACTTGAGTCAAGACAGGCTTTTTTCATATATGCGTAGTTCTACGCTGAGTGTCACATGTACGTGGTAGATTGTGGAATGCTGTCATTACCAAAAACAGACATGTGAGGAAGATTGAGCCGGGTTTTCAGCCTTGGTTCGGTAAATCAGTGGCTTACGAGGGGTGTAACTTTTTTTAAAACGAAGACGGGCTGGAGTTTGGGTCGGAAACGCTTTCCCGGGAAGTGCCTCGGGAGGGTGAACAAGACGAGGGGAAGAGAGGGCGTTTGGGTCCGTTAGAGATCGTCCTGGCCTGGATGATGATGTCTCGGGCGTTGCTTCGGTTGCCTTCCGATGTCGTTAAGGGCGAATTGGAAATAGCGATCCGTTAAGCTTTCGATGTGCGCCTCTTAATCGAATTCTAATACTGTTAGAATCCGATTGAGACGGGTTATCAATAGGATGCCTTAATGGCCTTGGGTCGCGTACCGTGTGCCGTCCGGAAGGACAACATTTCCAAAATCCGCCATGTCGGTGAGCCAAGCATCCGCACCCAATCTTACCGCTTCCCGGGCCACCACGCCGCCGAAACCGATGAACAGATCGACCTCTCCCTTGGCCTCGAGATCGGAAACGCCATCGCCCATCATTACCACGACTTCCGGCAGCATGGCCTTCTTCCATTCGCGGATGACTTCCGGCTTGCCGCCGTTTCGCGTGGTAGGGTAGTCGACGCCATATCCGGCATAGCCGCCGTCGTCGTCGAAATAGACTGGCACCGCTTCCACGTGATCGATGCCAAGTTCCTTTGCCAGAGGGTGGATCAGCGGGGCAAATCCGCCCGAGAGGATCACGGGAGTCCAGCCATCCGCCTTCAGTTTCTCGATGACTGCGGCAACTCCCGGAACCATCGTGTCGATATAGAGTCGTGCTACGGCCTCGGCGGTGGCGCGGTCGGGACGAATGATCTCCATGCGGCGACCGAAGACCTCATTGATTGGGACCTCACCGTTCATGGCTTGGTTGGTAAGGTGCTCCACCATTTTGAAAATTTCCGGTCCGCGGGCCCGGCCGAGCTCATCAATTCCCTCAATGGTGGAGAGCGTGGAGTCGCAGTCGAAAAAGATTACTTTCCCGTGTTTCCGGGTCGGCGGAAGGATTTCGGCGGTCATTCCGGGCTCCACGAGATCATGAAGTTCGATGATATGCTCGTTTGAGAGACGAATGCAGCCCCAGCTCGCGGGGGTGCCGAGCTTGTCCTCCTGGTCGGTGCCGTGAAAATAGATGTAGCGGTCGAAGGTGTTCGCGTTCTCCGGTTCCAAGCCGCTGATCCGGATGATGCGGGTTAGCACGTGGTCCGTGCCGCTCTCTTCCCCTGGTTGCCAGAGGCCGACCGGTTCGCGTGCGACGAAGATCGTACCTGATGGCTGGCCCTCCCCGATCTTCTGGACGATCACAAAGCGGCCAGTGGGGGTGCGAAGGCTTCCTGAGGTGAAACCTACTCCTTTGGCGGCGGTTGAAACCGGCCATTCCCGGATCAGATCAGCTCCATCATAGAGGCGGAGCATCTGGTCATCGACGGAAACTTCGAGGCGGCGGTTCTTCATGGCGGTGCTTGGAGTGCGATCAGGGAGTTCTTCCCTCCGAGGGCGGAGGCGAGTTTGAAAACAGTGGCGGAGCGGGAAAGGTCGCCTGAGCTCATTGCCAGTCCGGTCGGGCAGCTCAGTTGGAGCGTCGGAGTAGGCAGCTTTCGTTCACCAAGGATCGCCGCGAGGATTGCGGTTTCCAGCAAACCGCCGCCACCGATCCCGTGACCTGTGAATGACTTGATCAGGCAAAGCCGGGTGTCATCCCCGAGTCCGCTGCGGATCGCCGCGGGTTCAAGCCGGGCATGGGAGGCGGTGCCGCTGGCATGGGGGCAGAGAAGTTCAGGCTGGCCAAAGGCCGTGGCCGCTTCCCGTAGCAATGAAACAATCCCCGGAGCTCCGGCGGGCATGCCGATGGCGTCCGCCGCATCGGAATTCGAGCGATACCCAGCCAGGCGTGGTGCGGTTTCCTTGGCGGTTGCCTCGAGGGCGATCGCCGTTGCGGCCTCCGCGGGCAGGATTCCGGAAGTTTCCGGGTTATAGGGGTCGTTGAGATTGTTTTTCGAAAGGATGCCGGTGGCGGCGTAGCTATCGAGCAGGGCAGGGGAGAGCGGCAGGTCCACCGCTACGACCAGTGCCCGCTTTGCCATTCCGGCAGAGAGCCAGAGGCCGGCCATGCCGAGGGCATCAAGCCCCGCGGCGCAACCGCTCGCCTGAACTTGCCAAGGTCCCTTGATGCCGAGCTCGATGCTGATCGCCGCGGCGGGCTCGCTGTGTAGCGAGTTGCTGGCGGACATCAGAGGGAAGGCCCGGCGCTCAGGCCAAAGGTCGATCCAACCTGCCGCGGTTCCGCGGCTGGTGCCGAGGAAGAGTGCCGAATCCGCCAGATCCTCCGCCGACCATCCTGCTCCGGCAATGGCGGAGCGCGCCACGTGGAGTGCTGCCATGCTGGCCGGAGCCCATTTGCGGCTGATCAAGAGCTTCCGCCGTTCGATCCAGGAAGCCGCCAAGCCGGCGTGCGGGCTGCTACTGCCTAACAAGCCCGATAGGGGCCGGAAATTCGTGCGTCCCGTGCGGACCGCCTCGACATGCGCAGGCATGTCTTCGCCCAGCCCGGAAAGCGCCCCGAGGCCGGTGATGGAAAGCGGCGTGTCGATGGGAGGGACTAGCGGCTCGGGACGGGTCCTGCCAACGAGGAATTTCTGCAAGGCCTCAAATGCTGGGCCGCGGTCCGGCGGGAGGAATAGGCGGGAATAACTTCTGCAGCTCCCCGGGCAGCTTACGGATCAACTCGTCCGGAACCTTGTCATCCGAATGGTGTGGCTTGCCCTCGAAGATCGCCGGGCCGCTGCGCCCGCCGCTCTCATCGTTCAAGGAATAGTGGAGTTCCTTGCTGCCATTGAAGAACCAGAGCCGCTGCGGGGACTCGACATAGACGAACCACGGATCCCCGGGGGAAGCGAGGCTGACGCCGCCTGAGGAAGATCCGCCGCTCGATCCTCCGCCCGACAGGGGGCGGCTGATATCGAAGCTCCAGTGAATGGATGATCCTGCCCCGGTCAGCTCCAGCCTGCTGGTCACCTTCGCGTCGGAGTAATCATAGACCCCGGTCTTGTTGACGGTGGTGCCGGGGATCAGCGAGTTCGCCACGGCGGGAGTGCGGGGAGTCACGATGACCGTCGATTTCCTGCAGCCGGAGAGGCCGGCCGCGGGCAGCAGGCACAGGATGACGAGGTTTCGCAGCGAGTTCATGGGAGGCGGTGGTTCCGGTTACTCTACGAAACGGATCGCCGGAAGACGACCTATTCCATGCATGATACACCTTAAGGAGCGTCCGCCCGCTTCAAGCCCACGAGGCATTCCCGCGAAAGCCAAGGCCGTTCCCGAAGACGGAGAATCAAGCTGCCTCCTAGGAGACTTATAGCATCTCCTCGACGAACTTCTGCTTGCTGAAGAGGGCAAACTGCTCCGGTTCTTCCCCGGTCCCCAGGAAACGCGGGGCGATGCCAAGCTGGTCGTAGATCGAAACCGCCACGCCGCCTTTTCCTGAGCCGTCCATCTTCGTGACGATCAGTCCGTCGAGAGGACAAGCCTTGTGAAATTCCTTCGCCTGCTGGAGCGCATTGGCACCCGTGGTGGCATCCACCACCAGCAGGGTGAGGTGTGGGGCGCTTTCGTCGTTCTTCGCGAGGGTGCGTTTGATCTTGGAGAGCTCCTCCATCAGGTTGTGGCGCGTGTGGAGCCGGCCGGCAGTGTCGCAGATAAGATACTTCGAACCATCGGCGATCGCCTTTTGGTGGGCATTGAAGCACACGGAGGAAGGATCGGCGTTCGGCTGGCCTTTCACCACCGGGATGTCCAGGCGCTGGCCCCAGCGTTCGAGTTGCTCCACGGCGGCGGCGCGGAAGGTATCCGCAGCGGCAAGCACCGTCGGCTGGCCGCGGCGCTGGAGCCAATGAGCAAGCTTCGCGCAGGAAGTGGTCTTCCCGACGCCATTGATGCCGACCACGAGGAATACGAAGGGCTTTCCGTCCAAACGGGGCAACAGCGGCGGAGAGTCCGGCGGCAAGCGGTCGGCGACGTTCCTGCGGGCCACGTCGATGACATCTTCCGCGGTGATCTGGCGTCCCAGGTCCCGGAGCTCCTGGACAATCTGGATGGCGAGCTTTGGTCCCAGATCCGCGGTGACAAGTTCGGCCTCGAGGTCGTCCCAGTCGATTTCGGCCTTGTTCGCGAGCTTGTTGTAGAGGGATTTGAAGAAGCCAGCCATGAGGTGGCCGGGCTTCTAGCGGGTGAAAAGCGCCGGGGCAAGCACGGCGGGAGGCTGATCTCCCGGCAAACTGGCGGGCCGGATGCCGCGAAATCACGGTGATGGGGCGGGGCGATGATCTTTCGCGAGTTTTTGAAGTTGAATGCCGCCACGGCATCAGGGTTCAATCGGGGGCCCGGACGAGTTGTCCGGGCATTTCATTCGCATGAGCCAAGGATACAGAGGACGAGGTGGTGGTGGTCGTGGATCGCGCAACGGCCCCCGCGCGCGCAAATTAGGTCCAGACGGAGAAGAAAAGTCCGTCGAGGTCGAAGGGACGATCACCTCCGTTTTGGCCGGAACCCAGTTCCGCGTCCAGCTTCAGAGCGGCCACGAGGTGCTGGCCCACATTTCCGGAAAGATGCGCAAGCGCTTCATCCGCCTCGTCGTGGGTGACAAGGTGAAGATGGAAATGTCTCCCTACGACGTCTCCAAGGCACGCATCACTTATCGTCTGGGTTGATCCCCGGCGACCAAGTGCCAGATTTTCAAGAAAGGCGGACCGCTCGGTCCGCCTTTCGTATTTCAAGGAAAAGGTCCCGCGGGGCCCCGGCTGCTCAGGCCGGTTCCTCGTTCTCTTCGCTCTCTTCGTCCTCCGTCGCGCGGGCGGCGGTGTGCAGCCGACGCTCGATCTCGATCTCGCCCAGCAGGTGCGTCTGGCGAAGGACGAATTGGTTCATCTTCATCAGCTCCAGCACCGCCAGGAAGGTTACGATAACTTCCGCCTTGGTGGTGGCGCTCTCGAAGAGGGAGTCGAACTTTGCCGCCTGGCCGGGGACAAAGCGGTGGAGAAGCATCTCGATCTTGTCCGCCACGGTGTAGCGGTCGTCCACGATGTCACCGAGATCGTGGGACTCCTCGAAGCGCTTCAGGACGTTCTGGAATGCCCGGATCAGGTCGAAAATCGAGACCTCGGCCAATGTCGCGGGCTCCTCGGGAAGTTCCGGCTTCTCCGGTTGGAAAGCGAAGGAGCCCTCTTGCTCGACTTCCTTCAGGGAAAGGAAACCGGCCGCGTCCTTGAACTTCTTGTACTCGATCAACTGGCGGATCAGGTCCCAGCGCGGATCGTCCTCCTCGGCATCCTCTTCCGGCGGCTGGTCCTGACGGGGGAGCAGGGTCCGGCTCTTCAGATACATGAGGTTTGCCGCCATCAGCACGAATTCCGCCGCCAGATCGATGTTCAGCAGCCGGAAAGTGTCGATGTACTCGAGGTACTGCGCGGTGATCCGCGTGATCGAAATATTGTGGATGTCCACCTCATCCTTCTTGATGAGATAGAGGAGCAGGTCCAATGGGCCTTCGAAAATATCCAGTCTGACCTTATAGTCGGTGCCTTCCACGGCCGGATGCGTAGGGGATGAACGGGATACGCGCGAGGGGAAATTTGCGCTCGCCTGACGGATTCGGCCTGACTCTAATCCGCCGTCCCCCTCGGGAGTTTCAAGTTTATATGGAGGTCGATCAGACGCAGTCTTTTAACCAGAAGCTGAGCCAGTGGATCGCGAGCCAAGGATTTTGGTTCCAGCTTCGCCATTCGATGTCAGGTGGTGGTGGCTGGGCCATGACCCTGAGCCATCTGCTGCGCTTGGGTTTCAAGGTCCTCATCGCGCTGCTTGTCGCAGCCGGCGGCTTCGGCGTTTACTTGGTGAAGCGCGTGGATGCCGAATCTTTCGCCGAGTCTCTGGACGCCAGCGTGAAGACCAGCTTGGGAGCGAAGGACGCGAAGCTCCTCGGATTTTCCCGCATCCAAGGGGATGCTCAGATCACCCGCTTCGGCGCGGAAGGCGGAGACGAGTCGTTCTTCCGGAGCGTCGATGCCGGGAATGTCCGCTTCAAAATGGACCTGCTCGATGGCATCGCGGGTGACTGGGATGCGGGCACCTTGATCGCGAAGTGGATGGAGCTGGATCTGAAAGCCGGCGCCGACACTCCGGATGCGGCGGCGCGGATCGGCGAATCGCTTTTCCGGGAGTGGCCGAAGTTCCAATTTTCCTCCGTGGAGGTAGATGATGCGACCTTGAGCTGGGGATATCATTCCCCGCTTCCGCAGAACCGGATCGACACCCGTGGTCGCATCGAACACAGCCGGATGGCGGCCACGCGTTCGGGCGGCGGATGGCGCCTTGTTTTCTCCGGCGGTAAGTTCTCTCAGAACTGGCTGCAGGGTTTGGAAATCGAAAAGCTGGTGATGGAGGTCATGCCGGGCTCGTTGGTGGTCAAGGAAGGCAACTTCAGGTGCGGCACGGGCACGGTTACGTTCCATGATGTATCGGTGACGGGGGGCGACAAGCCCGCCTTCCATGGGAAGGTGGAGATATCACGGGTGGAAATCGCCCAACTGCTCCCCAAGGCTCTGGAACCCTTCTTGGAAGGCGTGCTTTCCGGGAACTTCGCGCTTTCCGGGTCCACGAATGCCGCGGGTGGGATTCAGTTGGAAGGAGATGTCACCTTGGGCGGCGATAGCGTCGTGAGCGTGCGCGAGCGCTTGCACCTGCTCAAATCCCTGTCCGTGGTCGATGTTTACAACAGCTACCGGAAAATCGATTTCAACCGCGGCAGCTTCCATCTGAAGAGTTCCGGTGGCGTGTTGGAGCTCTCCCGTGTCGATCTGAAAGCGGACGAGCTGATGACCCTCCAAGGCCGCCTGAAGGTGCGCCCTCCGAGTGAGAAGGAGATGGCGGGAGCCGTGGGTGAGAATCCGGGCAATTCCTTCGCACCGATCTTCCAAGCGGGAACTCCTGCCGGCTCAAACGAGGCAGGTGATGATATCTCCCTGCGAAAAGCTGCCGGTGAGCCGAAAGTGACCCAGCAAGGCAAGGAGATGGAGATCTTCAACCGCCGAGCCCAAGTGAAGTCGGAGGAGCAGTTCAAGATGGACGCGATCGCCCGCGAGTCCCAGATGCTTCGCTATGAGGGGGACTTCCGCATCACGATCCCGGGCGATGCCTTCGAGCGTGTGGAGGTCCTGCGAAGCACCTTTCCGGCGGACGCGAGCACTGGCCGCATCCCGATCGATGTTCCGATCCAAGGGACCATCTACGAGGTAACCCGCCGTCAAGCTGAGGAGCTCCTGGAGATCGGAACCAAGCATTGATGCCCGGTGAGTCCGGGCTACTTCCCATAAGACCTCCAGGTCTTATGGGGGCGGGGGTTTTGGGACGTATCCAGAGGCAGGGCCGTCGGCTTAGCCTGCAGTTGCCAGGCCCAGGCTGGAGTAGATCTCCCGTGTGGCCTTGCTCTTGTTCAGCGTGTAGAAGTGGATGCCATCCACACCGTGATCCAGCAGCTCCGCGCACTGCTGTGCGGCGTAGTGGATGCCGACCTTCTCCACCGCGGCAGGGTCGCCCTTCGCCCGGTCGAGCGCGCGCAGCAGCTTGGCGGGGAAGCGGGCTCCAGCAGCCAGTTCAGCCATCCGGCTCATGCCGGAGAGCGAGGTCACCGGCATGATCCCGGCGATGATCGGCACATTGATGCCATGCAGACGGCAGCGGTCGCGGAAGTCGAAGAAATCGTGGTTGTCGAAGAAGAGCTGCGTGCAGATGTAGTCCGCACCGGCATCAATCTTCGCCTTCAGGTGATCCAGTTCCAGCAGACGGTTCGGCGTGGCCGGGTGCCCTTCCGGGAAGCCCGCGACACCGATCCCGAAGCCGCGCGGGTCGGGATGTGCTCCGGATTCATTGAAGCGCTTGATGAAAGCCACCAAGTCCGCGGCATGGCGGAAGTCGCAGTCCGACCAATCGTAGTCCGGCCAATCGCGCGGCGGGTCGCCACGTAGCGCAAGGATATTGCATACACCGGCATCGGCATAGCGACGCAGGATCTCTGAGATGTCCTCTTCCGAATGGCCCACACAAGTCAGGTGCGGGATTGGCGGAATCGCGGTGGTCTGCTTGATCCGCAGCACCAGATCGTGGGTCATTTCGCGCGTGCTGCCACCGGCACCGTAGGTCACCGAGACGAAGGAGGGATCGAAGGATTCCAGCTCCACGATGGTGCGGTACAGATCCTCGGAACCCGCGGCGGTTTTCGGCGGGAAGAATTCGAAGGAAAAGGTCGGTCGCCGCTTGGCGAGGATGTCACTGATGTGCATGCGCAGTCGAAGTCCGGGGAAGATGCGCCGGGAGTCCGGGTAGAGGGGAGCAAAAAACCCGCGGGTGTCGCAACTTCCCCGGTCGCGGGGAGTTTTCCATCTCGCAGGGCGTAAAGGCCCGGCACATCCTCTCTCCGGATTCATGAAAGCTCTCCGTTACCCTTGGATCGCTGTTCTCGCCTTGGTTCCCGCGCTGGCGCAGGAGACACCGGTGGAGAAGACCGACGCCCCGCCTGCACCGCCAGCGGAGGGCGGTGAGAAAAAGCCCGGGGAGGGTAGAGGGAAGGGCAGGGGCAACCGGCAGGGAGACGGCGAGCGAGGCAAGGAAGCCCGCCGCGCGATGTTGGAAATGTGGAAGAAGGCCGATACCGATGGCGACGGCTCCCTTTCCCTCGCCGAATTTTCCGGGATGGAACGGCCCGGCCGCCTGCCGGAGGAAAAGCGTGCGGAGATTTTCAAGCGCATCGACAAGAATGGCGATGGCAAGATCGGTCCCGATGAAATGCCGAAGGGGCGTCCGGGACCAGGCATGCCGCCTTTGGAGGATGTGGATGCGAACAAGGATGGGCGCATCGTTTTCGAGGAGTTCCAAAAACTCGGTTTCGTGGCCCGGCTGCCGGAGGATCGGCAGCGCGCGCTATTCGCCCGCATGGACCGGGATGGTGATGGAGCCCTGACTCCGAAGGATCGCCCTGAGCGGGATGGCCGTGGGAAGGGCAAGGGAGAGCACCGTTTCAACCCTCTCGACATGATCCGGGACCATGACAAGAACGGCGATGGCTCACTGAGCTTCGAGGAATTCCGCGAGATGCCGTGGCTCAAGGACAAGAGCGAGGACGAGCAGGAAGACCGCTTCGAGGCCTTCGACAAAAACAAGGATCTCAAGATCGACGCAGCCGACTTCCCGCCGCCTCCGCCTCCAGGTGAAGAAGGCCCGCGTGGAAAGAAGGAGAGGGATAAGGAGTCTCCGGAGAAGACGGAGCCCTGAAGATTCCCGTCCCACCTCTCGGCGCCCCGGGACCGCGGGCCTCCGGCCCGCTCGGACGGTAGGCTTCCTAGGTAGGGTTGGGCACCCTTGGCTGGCTATGGGAGATCATTTCCCAAGTTTGATAGGTCCCAAAGGAGCAGGGACCTATCCTCGCCACATCCTCACTTCTGGACGCGCTTGCCTTTCCGGATGGCTTCCTTCCACTCGGTGTTCAGCTCTTCCAGATCCTTGCCGGTCCACTCCTTCCAGAGCTTCTCTTCGTAGTCGCCTTCACGGGCGACGGCGTTGAGCTTCTGGAGGAGCGCCTCATCTTTTTCGGTGACCACCCAGTCGAGGAAGTTACCGGAGATACGATAGCTGTTGTCGTATTTCACCCGGTCCGCTTGATCTTCGCCCAAGCCAGCCCCCTTGCTTTCCGGTTCATAGAGGAACCAGCGGATGTAGTCGCAGATGCCTTCGGTCACCCAGCCCGGGGTTTCCTTCGGATTGCGGTTGGTCTCACCGGCACGCCAGTAGTTCTGCACCACGTGACCCATCTCATGGATCGCGCAGCCCTTTGCCTCGCCCTTGAGTTGGTCGGGATACCACTGCGCATTCAGCGAGATCTTGTTGCCGACCGCATAGGCCGGCGTGCCGCCCATGTCGGTCTTGAATTCGAAGCTTACCTGGTCCGGTGCGCGATAGCCCTTGCTCGGAAGCAGTTCGACGAGCTTCGGATACCACTTCTCAACCACGGGGATGAGTTCTTTCTCGCACCAGTCGGTGAGTTCGGGAGCCTTGGTGGAGTTCACCACGTAGGTGTACTTCTTGTCTTTCGACTTGTACGTCTTGATGATCTTTTCCGGTGCGGTCAGGCGTTCGACCGCCGAGCCGCGGGCGTCGATCACGTCGATTTCGCTGAAGAAGGTATTGCCGAGTCCATCGTCCTTCGACGGGCGCTCCACATCGAAGAGGAGGTAACGGTAGCCACCGAGCGACCGGCCGCCCTTGTTTGAAATCTCCGCGGCGTGCTGTCCGCCGTTCTTGCCACCTTGGCGGGTGTCCACCGCGGCGATCGGTTCCCAACCGCAGGTCTTCGGATCTGTGCCGCGCTTTGGCAGCGCATTGAAATTCCGCGCGGAGCCGCTTGCGCCCCAGAGCTTGTAGACCTGCGGGCCGCGGTTGCCGTTGTGCCATGAGTAGGTGGCGACGCTCTTCACGGAGACCACGCTGCCCAAGTCCATGCCCAGGCGACCGCCTTCGGAGCCATTGGAGAAAAAGAAGTTCGCGCGTGGCTGGTCTTCCGTCGTGGGCACCTTGCCGTCCACCAGCACGGAAGGATCCGCGCTAGCGCCGTCCTTGGTCCCCTCGATGATGGTAAAGGTCGCCTTTGTCGCCGCATCATTGATCGCGGGTGGCGGCACCGGATCGAGCTTGAAGCCCTGGTCTGCCTCGCCATGGCCTTTGCTCACGACGGCGGCTGCTTGAAGCGCGGGAACCGCAGTCAGCACGGCGGCGGCAAGGAGAAGGGTGCGAATGGAGGACGAGTGCATGCCAGTTACGTCCGTATACGCGCACGGTTTAGCTCGTCGAACCAGTTTTTCACGTCATTCCCAAGCTAGGTATTTAGATAGTCTTACTTAGGCTTGGGGCTTTCGGGAAGAACGCGACGGAAGTGGATGAGCTGTTCGGTAACTTCGTAGCCGATCTTTTGATGAAAGCGGACACTTGCCTCGTTGTCGTGCAGGCAATCGGAGGCCATCTCCCGGCAGCCCAGCGCGTCCGCCCAACGCTCTGCTGCCGCCACCAGCTTTCGTCCCACGCCTCGTCCGCGGAATTCCGGCAGGATGTAGATGCCCTCGATGTAGCCGACCGGGCTCGTGTCGCAGGACTCCGCCACATCGCGCAGCCGCGCTTCGACGAACCCGCATGCTTCCGCCCGGTCATCAATCGCGAGAAAGACCGCCCTCAGATGCGGCTGGGCCTTCAGAGCCTCCAGATCCCGCGCATTGTCTTCAGCCAGGCAGTTTGGCCAGAGCGTGGAACGCATGGCGAACCATGAGCCGGTTCTGGCATCATCGAGTGGTCCGATCTTCATGAGGGCGATAGAGAAGATAGCGGGGCGGGGGACCGAACTCCTGCTCGGACTCAAGGTAGGCGAGTTCGCCGGCGACGCAGGAAAGGATCGTAGGGCCACTGCCTACGGATGTTTCGAGTGCAGTTTTCAGATCTACCAGCGTTCCTTCGACGTCCGGGTGAGCGGCCAAGGCGTAGCATCGCTTTGAAGCACCTTTGTCCAAAAGCAATTGGCGGAGATCTTCCGGGCTGGAGTTCGGCGGCGGAATCTCGATGAGATAGCGGGGATCGAGAAGCTCGGTCGCGTTGTGGCAGAAGCGATTGATGAAACGCTGGCGGTCCTTCTTCAGTTCATGCCGTAATCGCTCTCTTCTTACCGTCAGGATGAAGGACCGGATGAAGGCGTCTTCGTGGTGGGCGATCTCGTCTTCCGGGGTCATCGGGGCCTATGGGTTACACAGGTCGCGCAGCGCCATCACCGACTTCCAGTTTCGCGTCGTTGCCTTCACGCCGAGCGCCTTTTCGAAGTAAGTGTTGTTCAGCTTTGTCCGGCCGTAGCCGTGCGGGCAGTGAAGAAGCACTGCGCCTTTGCCAAGCACCGCTTTCTCTCCCTCCGCTGCGGGCAGCTTGATTGCGTCGAAGTTCTTCTTCGTCACCGGTGCGAAGAGAAAGGTCGCATGGAAATGGCTTCCTTCGCCGCCGGATTCCGGCCACAGCGGATTCTTTGAAGCGATCGCATCGATCTCCTGGGCCGTGAGCACCAGCACCGGGACGGAGAGTTCGAAGTCCTTCTTGATCCGTGCTTCGATCTGCTTGGCCAGCGTAGCGGCATCCTCCTTGCTCTTGAACACCACGTTTCCGCTCTGCAAATACGTCTGCACGTCTTCCAAGCCCATGTCGGTCAGGCTCTCCTTCAGCTCCGCCATGCGGAGCGTGCTGCCGGTCACATTGACTCCGCGCAGGAGGGCGAGATAGCAGCTCATGATGTTCTGTTGGCTTTGGCGCTGAGGATGGCATCGCGCCAGCGTTCATGCTCGAAGACGACGAAGCGCTCCGAGAGATCCGGCGTGCGGCGGATCATCAGGCCGTTGTTGACCATGCCCAGGGTTTTCGAGGCTTCCACGGATTGGATTTCGTCGAGGGGAATGCTCAGCTCGTGGTTCTGGATATTGAAGCGGTGGGAGAGGAAGAAGAGCTTCGAGTCGGTGAGGAATAGATAGCCGCCCACGCCCTCGGCACCGGCGAAGTGATTGGCCGGCCCTTCGAGAACGATCTTCTCGTCGCCGAAATCGGGCCGCTTCAAGCTCATCTTTGAGGCCTGCCGCTTGGCGAACCATACCATGACCGTTCCGAAAATTGTTCCCGCGATGATGCCGGGAAGGATTCCCCCGTCCCAGCGGCCGGCTTGGAAAGAGAAGATGATCGTCATGAGGAGCCCGAAGAAGAGGCCCATCTGGATTCCAGCGCGGGCATAGGAGACTTTCTGCGTGGCGATCTGGCTCATCTTTTCCGTTCCCATGTTTTCTTTCCCGGCCGGGAGTTGGTCAAGGCAGGACGGGTGCCGGGATTTCTTCTTCTCAGGAGAGGGCACTGCGGCATCGTCGGGCCATGGCCACGCTTACCGAAACCTACGTCGATCTGGAAACCACCCGCGGCAGCATGCGGGTGCATGTCTTCGCTCCGGTGTCGGCAGGACCTGTGCCGGCCGTGATCTTTTATTCGGAGATCTTCCAGGCGACGGGGCCGATCCGGCGCATGGCGGCTGCCTTGGCAGGGGAGGGCTATCTTGTTGCCGTGCCTGAGGTTTACCATGAGTTCGAGGAGCCCGGCACGGTGCTGGCCTATGACCAGGCGGGATCAGATCGTGGCAATGAGCTGAAGTATGCCAAGGAACTCGCGTCTTACGATGAAGACGTGGACGTGGTGGTGACCTGGCTCAAGGGGCATGAAGGCTGCACCGGAAAGATCGCCAGCTATGGCGTGTGTCTCGGTGGTCACCTGGCGCTGCGCGCGGGCTACCATCCCGGCATCTCCGCCATCGCGGCCTATTACCCGACCGATGTCCATTCGGCAACGCTCGGTGCCGGAAAGTCCGATGATACTTTGAAGCGCATCGCGAAGCTCGATGCCTCCATGCTTTTCGTCTGGGGTCGCCAGGACCCGCACATCCCGAAGGAAGGACGCGAACTCATTCATCGGGCGCTGGAGGAATGCGGAGCCGATTTTGAATGGCACGAATTCAATGCCGCGCACGCCTTCCTCCGCGATGAAGGTCCGCGCTACAATCCGGCCTTGGCTAGGGTCTGTATGAGCTTGCTTTTGAGATATCTCGGAGAAAAGCTTTCCTCATGAGCCGGAAAGGTGTCGTCCTGCTTTCCGTTCTTGCTTTTCTGGTCCTTGGACTGGGCTTGGCACTGATTTCCGTTCGAGGTCCGGAGCCGGCGATTCGTCCGACAGGAGCGGACAGGCAAGCGGCTCAAGAACCTGAACGGAAGTTGTCACCGCGAGCTGTGGGCAAGCTGGCAGACCAGCCGGATCCCGGCGGTCATCCTGCCCAAGTGGATACAGTGGCGAAGACAAAGCTAGCGGAGCGCGAGGAGGGCTTGAGCATCCGTGACCTGCGGAAGCACGGGATCTTTGTGGAGGCAGAGCAGGTAGGGAAGAATTCGGCATCCGGAAAGGTTCGGGTGACCGTTCCCGGCGGCGCGTTTTTGGAAGCGGATCGCGCCAAAATGAGCAGCAACGGAATGCTGGTTGCCGAAGGAAATCCGGTGATGGTGAAGGGAGAAATGCGCGCCAACGTGGGTGGGGAGAACGGAGCGATGGCGATCTATTTCGATGAGGGAAAGCAGAGCGTGGTCATGCGGGCCGGCGCCGCAGACAGGGTGACCGATGAGTCGAGGGACGAGAGCAATGTTACGGATCCAGACCGGGGTAACCTAGGCCCGGACCCAGAAGAGTGAGTCGGGGCACACGTTGCCTACCCTGGCAGTAGAAGAAGGCGTGCATCCCGCCTATGACTTCCCCGTGAAAAACCTTCGGGCATGGGGCAAATCGGGATTCGGAGACCGTCGCTTGCACGCACCGCGTCTGTGCGTGAGAGGTTTCTCCGCAGGGATTCTTGGGGTGTCTTCACCTGTTAATTTCCTTGTTTTAACAGGCATAACAGGTGCGGTTCCGGGTTCGGAATTTCGGGGCCTTACGGCTTCTCGAAGCTCAGGTACACCACGCTGCCATCGAGCCGCAATCTCACTTCTGTGCCTGTCTGTTTCGGCAAGGCGATCTCCTTGGATTTTTCGGCCAGGACCATCTTCGTCGCCCCGACCAGCTTTCCCGGAACCTTGTCCAAAGTCGCGTCACGGGCTTCGTTCGCACCGCTCGGCACCCAGGCTGCCCAGATCACCTTCTTCGGGTCCGTGGCATGCGCATACTCCTGAACCCGTAGCACTCCAGCCTCATTCTTCACCATGCGGCCGAAGCGGTAGTCCCCGAGCGTCCTCTGCAAATGGCTCACCGCATGAAACGACGGCTTCGGCTGGAAGTTCCGCGTCAGGCCCGAGCTCGCATGCAGGCTCGGCTTGTCGTCGTCATTGAAGAAATAGATGTAAGCCCGCTCCACCGGCATCGCGGAGAAGACCAGCAGCGAGCGCACGGTCCACTGGGCCTGCTGCTCATCGGTCACTCCGACCCACTTCGAAAAATCGCCCGAGCTCTCCGGCGGCTTGGTCGTGCTGTCGTATCCGAACTCCGTGATCCAGACCGGCTTGCCCGCGGCATGCTTGTCCCGCCATTGGCAAAGGTCCTCGATGTCCTTGAGATACTTTGGCAGCGCCGGGTCCTCCGGATAGCTCCGCTTCCAGGTCGGCCAGTTCTCCAACTGGGCGTAGCTGTGAATACTAAGAACATCGTAGAAAGACTCGAGCCCTGCCAGGCAGTCCACGCTCTTCTCGTAGTCGCCGCTCTTTCCGGCCGTGAGATTGCAGGTGGAGATCTTCAGCTTGGGATCGCCCTCGCGCACGCCGGCAGCCATCGCCTTCAGCATCCGGGCATAGTCGGCATCGCTCCACTTGCCCGGCTCGTTTCCGATCTCAACGGACTCCACCAGCTTGCGGGTTCCGGAAGGGCCGAATTCCTTGGCAAAGGCGCGCCCATAGGCGTTCGCATCCTTTTCGATGTCCTTCCAGTCTCCCTGCGGGATCGACTCGAACATCAGGCAGGCATCGGTCACCCAGCCCTGCTTCTGCCAGGATCCGTAAACGCCGCTCCAGTCCACCCGGTTCTTGGCAAAAGGGAACTCCGGCAGCACCGGCGTCTCCTTTCCCAAGTCCCACTCCACGGGATGGTAGTCGCGCACCAGCCGGCCGATTGGCTGATAGAGTTCCGGCTTGAATTGGACGGTGTGGCCATTGAGCCCGATGAAATCGCGCATCAGCGGTCGCGGCTCCGCGTGGAGGGTGGCGCTGCCGAGCAGGAGCGAAACAAGCGTTTTGCGCATGGCACCTTCATACGGGCTCCCGCGCATTTTTAAATCATCGCAGTGATAAAAGCCCACGCCACCGGCGCTGTCATGAGTGAGACCACGCCTCCCTCATGGCATCCCTCAGCAATGAACAAGACTGGAACGAATGGCTCGCGGAGCACGCGAGCCGATTTCTGCTCTTCGCCCGCCAGCAGACGCGGTCGGGCCAGGACGCGGAAGATGTGCTGCAGGACGCTCTGGTGGAGGCTTGGAAACGGGTCGGTGGCCGTCCGGACAATGCCCTCGTCTACGCGACCATCCACCGGCGGGCGATCGATCTGGGCCGCCGGACGGAGCGCCGGACCCGCCGCGAGCAGGCCAGCGATCAACCGCAGCTCTTCATCCCGAGCGATGAGGATGACGAGGCGGCCCGCCTGCTCGAAAAAGAACTCCAGCGCCTGCCCCTGCAGCAGCGGGAGGTGCTGACCCTGAAATTCTGGGGCGGACTCACCTTCGCGGAGGTGGCGGTCGCGCTCGACATCCCGCCCGGCACGGCGGCTTCCCGCTACCGGTTGGCACTCGATACCCTCCGCCAAACGCTCACGACCACTCTCGCATGAACACTCCGAACGATGAGGAGATCGAAGCCCTGTTGGGCAAACTTGCCCCGGCTCCGCCGGCTCCCGCCCTGATGATGCGGCTCCGTGCCGCCAGACCCCGGCCCGTGATCCTTCGCCCGATCTTCTGGGGACCGCTTGCGGCCGTAGCTGCCGCCGTGGTGACGGCATTGACCCTTCCTGGCAATGAGCCGGCCAAGGCCCGGGAGCCCCAACCGGAACTTGCGAACGAGACTCCAAAACGGGTCCCCGTCGCCAGCAAGCAACACCTCATGGAGGTGATCGACCTCGGGGTGGTGAGGGATGCGGATCAACCGGTGCGCCTGATCCGCACCACCTGGCTGGATGAGATTTATTACGCCTCCACCACAGGCGGGCAGACCGAGAAGGAATCCCAGATCCGGGAGGAGGTGATGCCCGTGGCCCTGACGACTTATTGAATGAACCCTCTTTACCTACCAAACCAATGAAGACGACGACACCCATGCTTTGCAGCCTGATCGCTGCGTTCGCCACGGCGAATGCCCAGGATGAGCCCTCCGCGACCCCGGCCCTCACGCCTGTAGCGCCCCTTGTTCCCGAAGCTCCTCCAGCTCCGCCGGTGCCACCGCAGCCACCCGCCGGAATGCCAGGTATTGCCCACATGGGGGGAGGGAGCGGAACGACCTCAATCCAAGGCGCCGCGGGTGGTGCCC
Organism: Luteolibacter luteus; assembly: GCF_012913485.1. Lineage (GTDB taxonomy): Bacteria > Verrucomicrobiota > Verrucomicrobiia > Verrucomicrobiales > Akkermansiaceae > Haloferula > Haloferula lutea. The sequence continues at coordinate 5,661,640 of NZ_CP051774.1, forward strand.
CGGCGATCGAAGTTCCCGCGATCCGCGTCGAGCAGATCGTCGAGCCGATCCGTTGGCAGTATATGAATAGCGACTTCGCCGCTCCCGGCGTGATCAACCGCAAGGCACCGGTGGCCTTCTTTGGTGTTTCAGCCTCGCCGCCCCCCAGTGAATTGGCGCCACATTTGCCCATCGATGAAGACACCGGCTTGGTGATTGAGTTCATCAGCAAGGACAGCCCCGCGGAGAAGGCCGGACTTCAGGAGCGCGATGTCCTCGCGAAGCTGGACGAACAGATCCTGATTCATCCGCGGCAGCTCGCCGTGCTGTTGGCGAATCATAAGGATGGTGACCAGGTGAAGATCACCTATGTCCGCAAAGGGCAGCTTCACGAAGCAAACGCGGTCTTGGCCACGCAAGAGCCGAAGAAGACGGTCGATCTCTTCCGTTCGACGTCGGATGAGGCTCCGAAGGCCGATGTGTTCATCTATGGCGACAGCGGCAGTCCGCTGAAGACCTTCTATCGCCGGGTTCATAAGGCGAAAATTGATGAGAACGGTAACAAGATCGATCTCGTCGAGGATCCCACCTCCGGACCTGGCGTCCCGGGCACCCAAGCCATCCGCGAAACGCTCGATGGCGAGAAGGCCGAGCTTCAGGAAATCCGGAAGCTTCTGGAGGACCTGAGCAAGCGCCTCGAGGAAGGAGCCAAAGAATGACCTCCCTGGCGGGGAGGGCGGTGACGGTCCCTCCCCGCGACGTTCTCCGCCGTGTCAGACGACGCTGTGCATCCAGAAGACCACGCTATCATCCACGTTCACGATCAGCCGTACGTTGCTGTCTTGTGAAATGACGAAGCCGATGACCTCCGGCTCGACCGAGCAGAGCCGGTAAACCGAGCGATGCCGGGTTCCATCGCCCTGGACATTCCAGTCTGCGAGCTGGGTCGCCTCCAAGTCGAGTGATTGGCTGACTTGGAAGACATTCCGGTCCACCCGGATCTCCCCGCCGAAGCCGATCACGCGCACCTTCCGATCCAGCACCAGCACGCCGTCCACTTGCATCAGATCGGAAAGGAAACGGGCGAGCTCGAAGAAGGCCTCTTCCAACTGATCCAACTGCTCGTCGGCACTGCTGCGGAAAATTTCCCACGCCTGCTCGGCAGTGCTGCCCTCCGGGGCAAGCTCGCCAACCCGCAGGATGATCGATTGCATCAGATGGCGGTATCGAAGTCCCGCATCGTCCGCCTCCGCGGTGTACTTGCAATCGATCCAGCGCGTGGCCGCGTCGAGGCCCGCCTCGCCTTCGGGGAGGAAGACCACGCTGCCGCCGTGACCGCTGGTTCTTACCAGATTGATCACGCGCCGGATGAATTGCAGCGAGATCAGGCGCGCGAGTTCGGAGTAGTCTTCCAGACCCATCGTCGATGGCAGGCAGCAATTCAGCACCTCTTCCACCAGTCCCCGCCGATGCGGGGCGAAGCGGTCATTGAGAAGCTTCGAATGGAAGACATCGAGCCGTGGTCCGTTGATCTCCCGGCCGCGCCATTCGGCGAGCAACTGATAGCCCTGATAGAAAAGCAGCCATCCCGGGTCCCGGACATGGATGATAGGGTAGGGGATTTCCGCGCCGGACGGCTTACGGCCGCCCGCGACCAGATTCATCCAGCGCGGGCCGGTATTCAGCACGCCCCAGATGCGGAAGCTCCCGTCACGGCCCGGCCAAACGGCGACCACTGAGTGGAAGAAGCTCGCAGCCGGGCTCAGGCGCTTGATTTCATTCGTCGTAAAAGGGTGCGAAGTCGTGAAACGGACCGCGTGAGTCCCGTCCGGCGGCCCTTCTGCCGAAGAAAAGGCATCCGGCGGGGCAAGGATCACCCGCGCCCGGACCGGACGCCCTTCTTCCTTCAGAAGGCTCGAGGAATAGAGAACGTTGCATGCTTCCCGCAACTGATCTTCACCCGGGGCGCCAGGATGAACCTCCAAGAGTCCATTCAGGCGGGTGATCAAGGTGGCAAGGTCGAGCGGCGCGGGTAGGACGGACATGGCGTGAGGCTCCGCTACTAAGTCTCCTGTTTGCCGGGTTCACAAGTCCTCTTGTCCGTCAGTGAAACATCAGGGTAGAGAAAAGCGTTTCCGTTTTCCCATGAAAGGCCTCCTGCTCTCCTTTTGTCTCGCCGCCTTGTTCATCACACCCGCGGCTCAGGCCCGCAAGAAGGTGGTCGCCTATGTGCCGAACTGGGTGAATCTGGAGGAGTTTTCCAAAGAGATCGACTACGGCAAGCTGACCCACATCAACATCGCCTTTGAGAACCCGGTGGATGACGAGGGCAACCTGTCCTTCAACAAGAGGAACCGGGCGCTGATGGAGCGGGCGAAGGCGGCGCAAGTGAAGGTGCTGGTATCGATCGGTGGTGGCGCGGCGTCGGGCGATGCCGTGCTGAAGCCGCGCTATTTCAAGCTGCTTTCCGACGAATTCCGCCCCGGGTTTGTGAAGAAGCTCGCGGACTACGTGGAGGCACAGGGCTTTGATGGACTCGACGTCGATATCGAGGGGCCTTCGATCAATGAGGACTATGGCAAGTTCATCGCCGAACTGTCGGCCGCCCTGCAGCCCAAGGGCAAGCTGCTGACGGCGGCACTCTCGAAGGGCTACGGCGGTGACCGTGTTCCGGATGCTGCGCTGGGCTACTTCGACTTCCTCAACATCATGGCCTATGACGGTGCGGGTTTCTGGAATCCCGATGCTCCCGGACAACATTCCTCGCTGGAGTTTGCGAAGAGCGCCACGAAATATTGGGTAGGCCGCGGTTTACCGAAGTCGAAGGCGGTGCTGGGCGTGCCTTTCTACGGTTATGGTTTCGGCGAGGCCTTCCGGAAGCGCTGCTATAATTACTCGGAGATCCTTGTGCAGCATCCCGGAGCGGAGAATCTCGATCAGGTGGGAAATACCATTTGGTACAATGGCATCCCGACTATCCGGGAGAAGGCGAAGCACGTAGTGGACGAGAATCTGGGCGGAATCATGATCTGGTCGCTGGATACCGATGGAAACGGCGAGAAGTCGCTGCTGACCGCGATCGATTCCACCTTGAACCCGAGAGAGAAGAAGTGACTCCGGGCGGTAATCCTATTTCAGCCGAACGATATCGGTCCGGCGGTTGTTGGACGGGGTGATGTCGACGGCGGAATTTCCCGGGGTGATGGTGCTCATGACCTCGACCGCCGTGTTGCCTTGGAAGCGCTGGCTGTCGAAGGGCAGTGAAAAGGTTTCCGAGGCACCCGATGCGATGGTGGTCGCGATCATGCGCTCGGAGCCAAGAGGGGTGAGTGCTTCCACCATGGAATTGATCAAGGCGACGGTGCCGCGATTCTGAACGGTGACTTGAATTTGGCCGGGCGAGCCTTCGCCATCGCCGGAGATGTATTGTTGCCAAGTGACGACCGCGTCGCTGATGCCGGGTTGGTCGCGGTTCATGATGCGGCCGAGATTCAAGACCCCCACGCCATACTCCGGATCAAATCCGGGTGGTCCTTCGTCATCGGCATGAGCCATCACGACCTTCACTGCTTCTGCTGCGCCCAAGCGGCGGCTGGTGCCATCAGACATCGTGGCGGCGATGGCGCCGGAAACCAGCGGTGCACTGGCGGATGTGCCACTGATGCTGATGAAGCCACCATTCGATGATGCGGCGTTCACGCCATAGCCGGGTGCGGTCAGGCCGAGTTCGCTTCCGAGGTTGGAGAATGCCATGCGCTCGCCGCTGGCATCCACCGCGCCGACTCCGATCACGCCGGGGTAGGCTGCGGGAAATTTGGCTTCTTGAAGCCCCTCATTGCCGGAGCTCGCCACTACCACGATGCCTTGGGCGAGCACCATACGGATGGCCTCGGCGATGAGCGGATTGTCCTGCTGCTCGCCGAGCGAGAGGTTCACGATGTCGACGCGGGCATCCATCGCCGCGAGCAGTCCGGCAGCAATGGCGAAGGAATCGCTCGTCCCGCGGTCGTCGAGAATCCGAATTGAGATCAAGTCAGCGGCGGGCGCCACGCCGCGAGCCATCGGGTGATGTCCCGCGATCAGGCTCGCCACCGCGGTGCCGTGGGTGTGGATCTTGGCGGGATCCTGCGGTAGTGGCATGAACTCGATGGACTTCGATACCGGGGACAGGGCGGGATGGGGGACGATGCCGGTATCCAGTATGGCAATCTTCACGCCTGCACCCCAGCGCGAGTTGTCGCCGCTGACGCCAAGCCACGGCAGCACCTGATTGCCGAAGGGAGTGGCGATCTGATTCGAGGCTCCGCCCGCGGCTCGCGGTGGATCGGGCAAGGTGGGGAGTGTTCGGTAACTCGTGATCTGCTCTTTCTCGAAGATGTTGAGGACCTCGGTCTTCTCCACTTCGTTCATTCCGATGCGCAGGGCGCGTAGCCGGTCCAAGCGGTCGAGCAGCCTCACCGAGCTTTCCTCAAGGAGTTGCGCGAAGGAGGCGTAGCTTTCCTCGGACGGGAAACGGAGGATCAGCTCCTCGTCGCGGCAACTGGCGAAGATTTCGATGGTGGTGCCGTCCGGGAAGTGGTCGCGTCCGCCACTTTTTGAATCGGGGCTTTCAGCGGTTGAGAGCCGTGGCTTGGCAGGGAGTCGGCTTTTCGAGGTGGAGACAACCTTCGGACCGGTCCCGGCGGCATCGCGGATGATCCAAAAGCCAAAACCTCCGGCCCCCAGCGTGAGGACGCAGAGAAGCAGGAGTCGCGGCCATCTTCTCCTCGCGCTCACACCGTAATACCGCCGCAGAGCCGCGGATTTGCCGGTGAAATCAGGAGGGCGCCGGCTCTTGCCGATTTCCATTGGCGCGGGCTGTTTGCGCCGCTTGTCTCGCCCTCGTTCGTATCATGCCCGCTCACCGCGCCACGCTGCCACTTTTCGGCATCACGATTTTCCTCAGCGCGGCGCTGATGTTCCTGCTGCAGTTGATCTTCGCGCGAATGGTGCTGCCGCTGCTAGGCGGCAGTCCTGCGGTGTGGAATACGGCGATGGTCTTTTACCAAGCCGTGCTGCTGGCGGGCTATGGGTACGCGCACTGGCTGGGCTCGAAGTTCCGGGGGGCGACGCAATTCAAGATCCACTCGGTGGTGCTCCTGCTGGCCGCTCTCGCGCTCCCACTCGCCATCCCGCGGGGCTGGCAGCCGCCGACGGAAATCAATCCAGTCCCGTGGCTCTTGGGCATGCTGGCCTACGCGATCGGTGCGCCCTTCTTCGCGATCTCCACGACAAGCCCCTTGCTGCAACGCTGGTTTTCGATGACCGGCCATCGGGATGCCGCCGATCCCTATTTCCTGTATGCGGCGGGGAACGTGGGGAGCTTGCTCGGGTTGTTGGGCTATCCATTATTGATTGAGCCGCGAACAACCCTCCACTGGCAGGCACAGGCATGGAGCATTGGTTTCGGTGTGCTGGTGTTGCTCGCGATCGCTTGCGGATGGAGGACGCGAGGTGGTGAGGGTGATGAGAGGCGCGTTGTTGGAAGTGGAGAAGTGGTCGGGAAGGGCAGGCGCCTGAAGTGGGTCGCCCTTGCGATGATTCCTTCGAGCCTGATGCTCAGTGTGACCTCCTACATTTCCAGCGAGATCGCCGCGGTGCCGCTGTTGTGGGTGATTCCGCTGGCACTTTATCTCGGATCATTCGTCATCGTCTTTGCACGACGCGTGCTCATTCCGGTTCGATTCTGTCGCAGGGTCTTGCCTTTCCTCTTGGTCGCGTTGGTGATCGTTCTGGCGACCGGGGCCACGACGCCCATGGTGCAGTTGGCTGCCTTTCACCTGCTGGTTTTTTTCTGTGCAGCGATGACTTGCCACGGAGAGTTGGCGGAGGATCGCCCTTCTCCCGGAAAGCTCACGGAGTTTTATCTCTGGATGTCGGTCGGTGGTGTGCTGGGAGGTTGCTTCAATGCGCTGCTGGCGCCGATGTTGTTCAGAGGTCTCCACGAGTATCCGGTGATGCTGGTGGCGCTGGCGGCGGTGGCTCTCCCCCTTGGCAATGCCGGGCGCTCGATACCGGGTATGGCGCTTGGGCTTGTTCCTGGGTTGATTGCCCTTGCGGTGATCTTCCTGCTGCCCCGCGATTTGGAAGGTAACCAACTTCGCAATCTCGCGACCTTTGGAATACCGGCTTTCCTCTGCTACCTGATGTCGAAGCGGTCCTGCCGTTTTGCGCTGGCGATCGGTGGTGTCTTGCTGGCCTCGCGCTTTGCGCCGGAGCAGGGCATGAAGACCTTGTTCACGGAGCGGAGTTTCTTCGGCATCCACCGCGTGGCGAGCGATGGGAAGTTTCACTATCTCTTCCATGGCAAAACGGTGCATGGCATTCAGTCACTAGATCCCGTGTCGAAGAAGATTCCACTGAGCTACTACCATCCGGGCGGCCCGCTCGGGCAGATCTTTGCCACGCGGGGCTTCGATAGGGTTGCCGCTGTCGGTTTGGGCGCTGGTGCAGCCGCGATGTATGGGAAGCCGGGACAGGATTTCACTTTCTATGAGATCGATCCGGCGGTGAGGCGGATCGCTTCGGACACCCGCTTCTTCAGCTATCTCTCCGAGTCTCCGGCCAAGCTCGACTTCGTGACCGGCGATGCCCGGCTCAAGCTCGCGGAGGCTAGGGGAAACTATGATCTGATCATTCTGGATGCCTATGGCTCCGACTCCGTGCCGGTGCATCTTCTCACCCGTGAGGCTTTGGTGGTCTATCTTGGCAAGCTTGCGCCGGGCGGGATGATCGCCTTTCACATTTCCAATCTGCACATGGACCTCCGTCCGGTGATCGGGAACCTAGCGGCGGATCAGGGGCTGGCCGGTCTATTCCAAGAGGACGCGGATTTCCCCGATGATCCGTCCAATGCGGGCCGAGCGCCTTCGCGGTGGGCGTTGATTGCGAGGGATCGGGCAGACCTTGCAAGTCTGGAGAAGGTGGCGCTGTGGGAAGTCCTTGAGGCGGATCCGCGAACGGAGGTCTGGACGGATGGTTACTCCAGCATCCTGCCCTTGCTGGATTTCAGTTGGAAATAGGAGGGGAATTGCTGCGGATGGCTTGAAAGGCCCCGCTACTTGCGGTTTTCCGCGCTTTCGCACCGGGCGATGGGGTGTTAGAATGCGCGGTGTTTCCGATCCGACGGCTCCGATCCATCCTCTTCTGGCGGCGTTTGACCCGCCGCTGGGTGCATCACCGGCATACAGACAATGCCGCAGCCTTGGCCTTCTACGCTCTGATCTCGCTGCCGCCGCTGTTGCTGATCGGCGTGACGGTGGCGAGCATGGTGATCGGGGAGAAGTCGGCGCATGGTGAGCTGGAGAAGCAGTTTGCCGCGGTGCTGGGGCCGGAGTTGGCCGATACCATCGAGGGCATCTTGCAAAGCGCCCGGATTGCCCCGCGTTCAGACCCATGGGCGTTCATCGTGGCGATGACCACCTTGCTCTATGCCGGGTCGCATGTGCTGTCGAAGCTTCGCAAGACACTGAATGTCGTGAATGAAGCGGCACCGGCCGATCCCTCGCGGCCCTGGCTCCGGCGCGTTGCGGCGCGGGGGCTGTGCGCAGGGCTTATCCTGGTATTTGGTGCCTTGTTGGTCGCGGCCACCGTGTTGCAGGGGTTTGCGGCTTATATCGCGACGCGGATGGATGCTCCTTGGCTGGATGACTTCAATCTGGTCCAGGACCTCGGCTGGCTGTCGACGTATCTGTTCCTGACGATTGCCTTTGCTCTGATCCTGAAGGTCCTGCCAAGGCGTCGTCCTTTGTGGCGGTATGCCTTTGTCGGGGCCGCGTTCGCGGCGCTGACCACCGGGTCTTTGAAGGGAGTCCTGGACTTCTATTTCCGCCACAGCATGTGGGGTTCCTTCATCGGCAGCGGTTTGAATTTCCTGCTCTTCCTGTTCTGGCTCTTCGTGTCGATCCAAGGCTTCCTGGCAGGAGCCGAGATCTCCGCGTGGCTCGGCCGCCGCGCCGGGATACGGAAGAAGGCAGCGCTGAAGCAAGCGGAGGTTGCCAGCCTTGGAGGCGAGTGAAGCGGGCTATTCTGCGGCTCTCTCCTTTTCTTCCGGCTTTGCTGCTGCCGGAGCCTCCTTTGCCGCCAGCCAATAGATCCGCGCCGGGCTGGCTTGATTGAGCAGCACTGCCTCCTTCACCGGGTTTCCCCAGCGGCGGTCCCAGCGATGGGAGTAGCGGCCGTTTTCGTCCTTCATCTTATCGTGAAGGTGAACCAGGCAACGGCCTACGGTTTCTTTCCAATGAGGGTTCTTGTCGCGTGCATGGAGCTCCAGGAAGGACTCCAGCAAGAGGTGGGCGAAGCGCCCGCTATCGGAAATTGCACCAGTGGGGTGAATCCATTGCTTCTCGGCGGCGGTGGCCATGCGCTTGGCTTCTTCGAGATAGCTTGCCTCACCGGTGATGTCGTGAAGCAGGCAGTTCGCGCGGATCATCAGTGCGGAATTGTAGGTAAACTTCCGGCGGTCGATGCGGCCGTCCATTTTGACGTTGTCCCAGAAAAGCCCGTCCTGGTCCTGAAGGGTCTTGCGGGTCCACGTGTAGACGCGCTTCGCGGTTTCAAGATGTTTCTCGTCCTTCGTGAGTTGGTACATCCGCAGGGCGGAGACGATGGCCGGGGCATTGGTGCAAGTATTCTTGGAGGTCTTTTCGACTTCCCGCCAGTAAAGGCCACCGCCGAGCTTGTCGTCCTCGCCGCTCATCACGAAGCGGAAGGTTGCAAGGGAGCGGTCAAGATACTTGGTGTCCTTCGTCAGCTCGAAGACCTCGGCCAAGGCAAGAACCAGCCAGGCATTGTCATCATAGTAGCGGTCCGAAGCCTTGGGGCCCGGCTGCACGTCGAAGCCTTCGATCCCATCGTGCTTGAGCCAGTAAACTTGGATGGCGTCGGCATAATCCTTCATCGGGCCCATGTACTTCTCCGGCTCCAGCGAGGAGGCCGCAGCCATGGCGGTAAGCTGGACGCCCACGCCCCACATGAAGGCGGGATGATCGGGCTTCTTGGTCTCCACATTCGCCTTTTCCGCGTAAAGCTTGAGCTCCGGCATCCAGAGATCCTTGTGAAGCACTTCCATCGTTTCGGCGCCCCACTGGCGGAATGGAGGGTTCACCTTTGTCTCCGCAACGTCTTGCGCGAGGACGTTGCCCATCGAGAGCGCAAATATCGCGAAATAGTGTAAAATTTGACAGGAGGAAGGTGTTTCAAAACGCATGCGCAAGATTCGTAACAGAGGCGTGCGATCTTGCGAGAATTCCGGATTTCTTGGGAGGAATGAGAAGCCTCCCCAAGTGAGGGGCAACCGATGAATTGGAGAGACCTGCCGGTTCGAAAAATTCGCTGGTCTTCCGGGATGCCGAGTTTCGCCTGATAACCCTGTTAAAAACATGGAAAATAACAGGCGCAACTCTGCTGGAATGGCCGTAGCCTCCCGCTGTTTTCGACCCTGATTTTGATCCAGTGAGATGTCGTGCGTAAGCGTTCCCCATCGGCGCGTTTTACGCCGATGGCGGGGATCGTTCTACTGCCTGCTCCGGCGATAAAGCCGGGGACTTGGCTCGGCTTGAAAAGCAGCGCTACTTCTTTCGCAGGATCACCACGAAACCACCGCCCGGCTGCATGGTCAGGGCCAGCTTTTCCTCCGGTTTCATGCTGCCCTTGGTAATTTCCAGCTTCGTCTTGTCGCCGGCGACATCGGCAAAGCGAATCGTGTCGCATTCTCCTTGGGCAAGCAGGCCGGGATCGAGTTCATAGGTCTTCACCTCGTCGCTGCCGTTGATACCGCCGATCCACCACTGGGTGCCGAACCTCCGGGCGATCACGGCCAGTTCGCCGATCTTGCTGGCGGGCAGCACGCGGGTTTCATCCCAAGTCACCGGTTTGGTGCGGATAAAGCTGACGACTTCCTCCGGCTGCGCGAGATAAGCTTCCGCGCTATCCGCCCAATGATTGATCGGGGAGTTGTAGGCCACGGCCGTAGCCATCTGTGAGCCTGCGGTAGTCTTGCCCATCGGGCCGGGGCGGAAGACCGTCGGGGTAAAGTCACCGGGTCCGGTGACCAGTCGCGTGAATGGAAGGGCTGCCAAATGTGAGCGGGCGATGTTACCCCCTTGCTCCATTCCAAAGATCGCCTCGCGGGTCATCCAGTGTGGCCAGGTGCGCTCTTCGCCGGCGGGTTTGTTCGCGCCGTGAAAGTTGATCAGGATGTGGTGCTTCGCGCCGAGTTCCAGGCAGGACTTGAAAAAGGCGAGGCGCTCCTGGCTCTCGCTGTCCATGAAGTCGATCTTCACGCCCACAGCTCCGGCCTTCGCGACCTTTTCAAAAAACTCCTCGCGCTTGGATGGTTCCTTGAGTCGCTCCCAGTGCTCCCAGACCATGATCTTCACTTTCTTCTTCGCCGCGTAGGCACAGACCTCCTTCAGGCTGGCCCACTCGTCCTTACCATTGCGATGCCAGCCCATCTTCGGCTCGCGCCACGGGTCATCGATCACATAGTACTGGCAGTTCAGCTTCGCGGCATCGTCCACGTAGCCCATGATGCGGTCCCACTGAGCGGTGTCCCATTGGCCGAAGCCCCAGGTCCAGAAGGAGCGTCCGGGTTTGATCCAGTCTTCCTTCACTCCATTCGGGAAGAGCTTGGGATCGGGCGGAGGAGAGACATTGTAGACGATGCTCTGGTTCACCAAAGCCGTCAGGTCTTGGGCTGCGATGACGATGCGCCAGGGGGTGCTGATCTCACCGTCCATGGTCCAGCCCTTCGAATCGTCTTCGAAGATCCCGTTCAGCACCCGGCCGCGTGGTCCCAGGGTCATGCCGCTGTAGCCGAACATGTTCGCCTCCGTGATGGAGGCATAGCCGCCGTCCTTCAGCTCCACGGTCACCGGCATGGTGATTTGGCGGGCGGGGGAGTGGTCATCAGTGGAGAAGTGCAGGTAGTTCGCCTCGTAGTTCGCGGTATTATGATGACTCCAGTAGTTCGAACCCTCCGGCAGGATAAAGGAGGTCGCTTCGCCGCCTACCTTCCGTTTGCCCTTGCCGGGGATCAGGTAGCGCCACGCGATGCCGTCATCATAGGCGCGGAGTTCGAGAGTCCATGGCTGGTCGAGACCCTTTGAGCGAATCTGGACCTTCAAACCCTTGCCGTGATCACGCAGGGAAGCGGTGTTGCCGATCCAAGGATAGGTGGCATCCGTGGCGTAGCTCTCGGAGTCCCGGAGCTCAGCATTTTCTCCGAGATCCAAGCCATCCACGGTGACACCGAGAGGCGAGGGGGAGAGAAGCTCCTTGTCGCCCATGGAGGCGCTCAAGGAAAGCCGGCCGGAGTGATCGACGAAGAGGAGGGCTCCGATCTTGCCATCGGGACTTTGCAAGGTGGTGGTCTTTCCGGCATCGCGAGGCTTCAGCTCCGTGCCGCCGGTGTAGTGTGGCAGCTCCATGGCCCAGCGGGGCGACATTACCGGTGTCTTCCCGTTATAGATGAAGCGTGCCTCGGCCCAATCGGCGTGATCGTAGTTCTTTCCGTCTCCGCCATCGGTCACGCGGAGTTCGATGATCTTCTTTCCCGTCAGATCCACCGAGATCTGTTTCGCGGCCTCGCCTTTCCGGATGACACCGGTGTCGTGGATGACCTTGTCATCCACGAGGACCTGGAAGGCCACCGAGCCCGCGCCATCGGTCGAATCGTCCACTCCCACGGTGGCTTCGAACTTCAGTGCCGCAGCTCCTTCATTGAGAAAATATGCCTGGCTGGGCGCATGAGTGCCCACGCCGCGCTCGAAGCCCTTCCCGGAGATCGTCAGGGGCTTGTTCTCCATCGATCGGTTCTTCCGCGCGCTGCCGAAGCCGGTAACGATCTCGTTCACGTCGTAGTCGTCCAGCCATGCGCTTTCTTCCGCGCGGATCAAGGATGGCAGGGCGAGAAGGCATAGGAGCAGGTGATGGGTTCTCGGGGTCATGGAGATGGGCGTCGCGACAATTGTTCCTGATCAGTCGAAAAGACGCATCCCCCGATGGAGTGAAGCACCCCGGGCGGGTAGGTGGCCGATTCGACAATTCCTCCGCCTTTCCAATCGTCAACCGGTCGATCCCCGGCATGATCGGGAATCGATTTTTCCGCATTCATCCGATGAAAGCATTCCACCTTTTCGTTTTCGCCGCCGTTCTTCCGCTCGCTTCCTGCGATAAAATCAAGGAGGCAGCGGGAAATACCGCCGATGCCGCGCTGGAGCGGGCGAAGGAGCAGGTGAAGCAGGAGCTCAAGGCAACGATCGAGGACACAGAGCTGATGAAGTCCGGCAGGGAGTACGCAGAGAAAGCGAAGAGTGCCCTAGGCACGCTGAATCTCGACAAGCTGAGAGGGGAGGTGGAGCAGGTAAAGGTAGCCCTTGAGAACGGTGACTACGCTGCTGCGGAAAAGCTTAGCGGCTCCGTAGACAAGTTTCTCGATACCAAGCTGGTCGGCGACACCGTGGAACTCATGAAGATCCGCGCGGAGCAGGGAACGGAGGCTGCGCAGCGTAAGCTCACCGAGACGCTCGCGCTGCCGGACCTGGCTCCAGAGCAGAAGGCATATCTGGAGAAGCTGAAGGGCCGGATCGCGAACTTCAACGCGCAGGATCAGGAAGAAGCCACCCGCATGCTGATCCTCTCTGTCGTCGCCAGCGCCGAGTCAAAGATCGGTCACGGCGGCGAAGCCGTGATGTGGGTGATCGACAAGGTCTTCCCCGGGACTTCGGAGAAGCTGGTGGAGGAGATCAAGGTGGAAGCGGAGAAGTGAGATAAGCGATCTCACTCCTTCCAATACTCCGCGACCCATGGTGCGGGGAGCACGCGGTGGTGGATCTTCCCGGTGGAGATCCCGTCCACGGCGTCCGGCGGATCCGGCTTGCCGTGGAAAACCAAAAACTTTGCGCCTTCGGGCTTCTTTGGAGCCGAGATCAGATTCAGAGGGAACGCGGGGCGGCAGTTGTATTTGAAGCTGCGCACCCACTTCTCCGGCCACCAGTAGCGCTCCTTCATCGCATAGGTGAGGAAGGCCTGCTCGGTCTGGAAGATCGAGCGGTCTTGGGCCCGGTCCATCTCGCGGATAAAGGTATCGTAGATGTATTGGGACTTTCCGGCCTCGAAGCGGAAGATGGAAGAGTTCCCGATGTCCGGGCGCGGGCGGAGGATCTGCTTCCGGCGCTCGATCCAATTGTGGATGATGCAGTTCTTCCCCGGCTGGTAGTCGAAGAAGCAGTCGATCGAATCCAGGATCACCAGATCCAGATCGAGGAAAAGGGTGGGCCCTTCCAAGTTCGCGAAGCCATCGCGGGTCATCACCAGCTTCAGGAAAACATTCGGCCACTTCGCCTGAGTGATACCCGGATTCTCCGGGAAAGGATGCGTTTCGATTCCCTCGACGAAACCGGCGGGGTCATCGGTCAGGCAGACGAAACGGAAGGGCCGCGACAGGTTCCTGCCGATGGAGCGGTACAGGATATTGACGTAGCGGGCGGGGTATCGCTTCCCCCACTTCATGCAGATCACATTGACGGGCGCTCCAGACATCGGTGCCGGAAAGAATGGGCCGCCGGAGCGGTCCGGGCCAAGGGGAATCGGATCGGGTCGCAAACGGTAGGATCAGGCTTCCTCGCGGTGCGGCTCGGCGCGGCCCTTGTCGATGCAGGAGGTCAGCCAGTTGATGAGGTGGCTGACTTCCGGGCTCTCCCGGCGGAGACCGTCGAGCGCCTGCCAGTCGATATGCTGGCGGGAGTGCGGGGCGGCGATCCGGTTGATGTCCAAGCGGTCCATCAGTGCCTGGGTTTCCTTCGGGTGGGCATTGAGGATATTGGCCGGGCGCGGCAGGTCATCCAGCGCCTGAGCGGTCAGGCCGAAGGACATGACGCCGACGCCGAAGGTGGCGTTCAGGCGGCGGAGGCCGTCGGCCAGCGCTTCGTCCTCGATCGGGGCTGCGTAGAGCAATTCGCCACCCTGCGACCAGTTGGAAGCGGACAGGGCTTGGAAAAAATCCTCTCGGAAGCTATCGAGCGAGGGCTGGATCCGGAGGCGCGCGGCGTGAAGGCGGAAGGGGGCGAGGCCGAGGCGCTGCTTGAGCGCCAGCATGCCGGCGTCGAGGGCCAATTCTTCGTCGGGTGCATCACCTGTCTCCCAATCAACAAGAACCACTTCCGGGAATTTCCACAGATTTCCCAGAGGCGCGCCTTGGGAGAAAGCTTGGCGGAAAGTGAAGGGGAAACGACCGTTTACCTCGTAGTAGCGAGTCACCACCGCACGGAATTTCCGCAGGCGCTCCAGTGCGAGGTCGACGGCTTCGTGGTCGGAGCCGAACTCGTCCAGCCGTCCGTGGCTGAGGGCAAGCAGTTCCTGGGCACCGGTCAGAGCCGGCACCGGCGCGGTGCGGCGGTAGTAGCCTTGGCCCTTTTCCACCTTGGCGATCGGCGAAGCCGGATCGCAGGACATGATGGAGAAATGATAGCGCAGGGAGGCGTCCGAATAGGCACCATTCAACTGCAAGCGGGCGAGGCGGATCAGCTCGGTTCCCTTGATAGCCTCCGAGGGGTTGCTCGGCAGGAGGGGGGGGAGAATGTCCGTAAGCTGCGTGCGAAGGCTCATGTGGGTGATTTTGGATGCGATGGGGAGTCGCTGTGGGCCGAATTCCACTTCGGCGTCGCAGGTCGCATCAAGCACCTAATGGCAGGAATTTGAAAAATCCGGGTCATTGGGGGCGCTCTTTTTGCGAATCCTGTCCCGGGCTTGCGTGCAAGCTCAGTCCGGGCCATTTTGAGTCGCCGACATGAAACCCGTTTTTCCCGCCTTCCTGCTCGCTTCCGCCGCAATCATCGCTCCGCTCCATGCCCAAGCACCGGACGCGAACGCGATGATCCGGGGGATCCGGCTTTCCGCCACGCTCCAACAGATGGACCTGAATGGGGTGATTCAGAAGGAAGGGCAGGCCGATGTGCCGGTGAGCCTTTTCGTACGGAATAACAACATGCAGTTCCACCTGAGCGACACCGACCGCTTCCACATCCGGATGGGAGATGAGAGCGCGAAGCTGATGACGGTGGTCGATGACAAGGGGACGACCAAGGACTTCCCGGCCAGCAAGCTGACCCAGCGGATCGCGGGGACGGACGTGACCTATGAGGACCTGACCCTGCGCTTCCTCTACTGGCCGAACGCCCAGCTAGAGGGTGAGGAAAAGATCCGCGGGGAGGATTGCTACCGTGTCCGCATCAACAACCCGGGAAAGGAAGGCGCCTTCGGCGTGGTGTATGTCTGGGTCCACAAGAAATACGGGGCCTTCTGGCAGATCCGCGCGCATGACTTCAAGGGAAAGGCGTTGAAGGAATTCCAAGTGAACGATGTGATGAAGCTGCCGGATGGGAAGGGCTACACGATCAAGGAAATGCTGGTGAACAGCCTGAGCCCGGATCTGCGGGTGACCTCGAAGACCTATCTGCGCTTTAACAAGCCGCAGGGCGGACCGAAGGAGTTTAAAAGGCGGTGAGGAGCGGCCGCACAGGGACTGTGCGGACCACCTTCCAGTTCCGTCTTGACCGTCCGGAGCTCCGTGGCCTTGCTCCGCGCTCTGTCCGCTAGATGAAGCCTTCCTGTTTCCATTCCTGCATCCCTTTTGCCTGTGTGGCGGGGAAGGAACCCATTTGAAGACATCAGCCGGGGAATCGCCTGTTTGCCGGGCGACGGTTCCCGCTTGCTCGTGATTTGAGGCCCGCTCCCCATGGAGATGTAGGACATGTGCGTGGCGTGTCCGGAGCCGACGATGTTTTTCAATGACGACGATTTTGCAGGAAGCACATGTTCAGAGATCTATTTCAGAAGAAGCGCGGCACTTGGAAGGGTGACGCATTGGCGGGACTGACGACCGCGCTGGCCCTGGTGCCGGGATCGATTGCCTTCGCCTTTGTGGCAGGCGTGCCGCCGATCTCGGGTTTGTATGCGGGATTCATGATCTGCTTGATCACCGCAGCCTTTGGTGGCCGGCCCGGGATGATTTCGTCCGCAGCGGGATCGCTGGCGGTGGTGATGGTGGCTCTGGTGGCGGAAGGGAACCGGCGCGGTGGCGATGGAGCGGGTTTCGAATACCTGCTGCTCACCGTGATGATGATGGGGCTGATCCAGATCCTGATCGGCGTGCTGAAGCTCGGGCGCTTCATCCGGCTGGTTCCGCATCCGGTGATCATGGGCTTTGTGAATGGTCTGGCGATCGTGGTGTTCCTTTCGCAGCTCAAGATGTTCCGTGAGCGCAAGGGGGCCGTGGTCGGAGATTGGTTGCAGGGGCAAGCGCTGTGGACGATGCTGGGCCTTTGTTCGGCTACGATCGCGATTGTTTATTTGTTCCCCCGTCTGACCAAGAAGGTGCCTTCGTCCTTGGTCGCGATCATCGGAGTGAGTATCGCGGCGGCCTTCGGGATTTCCACGATGACGGTGGGGGATCTTTCCAGCGTGCAGGGTGCGCTGCCATCGCTCCACCTGCCACAGGTTCCGCTCAATTGGGAGACCTTCCGTTTCACCGCACCTTATGCGGTGATTCTTTCGCTGGTGGGCTTGGTCGAGACCTTGATGACCTTGCAACTGATCGATGAGGTCACCGACACGCGGGGCAAGGGGAACCGCGAGGCGATCGCGCTGGGTGCCGCGAATCTGGTGACCGGAGCATTCAAAGGGATGGGTGGCTGTGCGCTGGTGGGGGAAAGCCTGATCAACATCGGCTCGGGAGGACGTGGCAGGATGTCGGGCGTCTTCGCAGCGACCGCTCTGCTGAGCTTTATCCTGGTGGGTGCTCCCTTGATTGATCGCATCCCGATTGCCGCGCTTACGGGGGTAATGTTCGTGGTCGTGATCGCCACCTTCGAGTGGACGAGCTTCAAGACGATCGGGAAGGTGCCGCTGAGCGATGTCTTCGTGATCGTGGCAGTCACGGCAATCACGGTGTGGAAGGATCTCGCGATCGCGGTGATGAGCGGAGTGGTCCTGTCCGCGCTGGTCTTTGCGTGGAAGAGCGCGAAGCACGTGCGGCTCACGATAGCTGCGGATTCAGAGAAGGAGAGGGTCTACCGGCTGGAGGGGCTGCTCTACTTCGGGTCGGTGCGTAACTTCGCCGATCAATTCCGCCCCATGGCGGATCCGGATCTGGTGATTGTCGATTTCCAGCAGTCGAAGGTCTGCGATCTTTCCGGATTGGAAGCGATCAAGGCGCTGGCCGAGCGATACCGGAAGATCGGGAAAACGCTTCAATTGCGGCACCTCTCGCCGGACTGCCGGCGGATGCTGGATCGTGCCGGATCATTGATGGAAGTGGAGATTGCCGAGGATGATCCGGATTACTCGGTGGCGAGGATTCCGTAGCCGTAAGGCTTACCGCTTTGGAAAGAGGTAGGCGAAGCTCGATTCCTCCGTCGTGTTGTTAGGGTCGGAGTTCACGATTCTCACGTTGCAGCTCATGCCGGAAGAAAGGAAGACATCGGCGGGAAGCTGGTCCAGCTGGATGCGGACTGGGATGCGCTGCGCGAGCCTGACCCAGTTGAAGACAGGATCAACGTTGGCCAGGCCCTTCCCGGTGATTGCTTCATCAGAGATGCCGCGGGCGATGCTTTCCACGTGGCCGGTCAGCGGGCGCGAGCCTCCCATCAGCTCAATCTGCGCGCTGTCGCCGGAGTGGATCGCGGCGAGCTTGGTCTCCTCGAAGTAGCCGGCGATCCAGAAGGAATCGCGGTCGATGATGGCGAGTTGTTCTTGTCCGGCGGTGGCGTAGTCGCCTTGGCGGAGGTGGAGGTTGGTCACGTAGCCATTCACGGGTGAGACCACGGTACTGCGCTCCAGATTGAGCTTCGCCAAGTCACGGGTCGCGCTTGCTGCATCGACGGCGGCTTGGGCCACGGCCACGGCACTAATCGCGTTGTTGTGTTCCTCGGCGGAAATCGCCTTCACGTTTGCGAGGGTCTTCCGGCGCTCGGCCTGTTCCTTTTTTAAGGAAAGATCGGCTTCCCGGGTGGCCAACGTGGCTTCCGCTTCGCGCAGGGCGAGCGAGAGGCTTTCGGTATCGATGGTGAAGAGCACGTCGCCGCGGTTCACGAGTTGGTTGTCCTTGGCATGGAGCTGGACGATTTTTCCCGAGACTTCCGGGACGATGCGGACGATCTCCGCATTCACCCTGCCGTCGCGTGTCCAAGGTTCGGTGCGGTAGTGCGTCCAGCACGAGCGCGCTGCGTGGACCCCGGCGAGAGTGACGGCGAGGGTCAGCACGCATCTCAGAAGTCCCAGGATGATTTGTCGAAGGAGCGGGGATTTCATGGTCGTATGCGGGTCAGGGGTTCCAGAGGAAGGTCAGGCCTGCCAGCAGGATGAGGAAGATAGAGAGGTGGAAGAGCGCGGGAAAATAGACCCAGCGCTGGATCCGCAAGACAGCGAAGATCTGGTGAAGCGGGATCCACAAGGCCAGGCAGAGGAGGAAACGCGGCACGATCGACGAGAAGTAGATGCCGAAGATTTCAGATTCCATGTTCATGGGAATTTCCGGGCTGGAGTTTGGGCGGCGAGAAGCCGGCGCACTTCGTCGAGCAAGGCTGCGACGGTGAAGCGGAGCGACGGCTGGATAGCATCGTCGCGAAGGATATCGTGGAGAGAGTGGGCGATAGCCTCCTCATTGATTCTGCCGGTGGCGATGGCCGTGAGAACGGGAGCAGGAGATGGCAGGTCCCTTGCCAGCTTCCGCAGCGCGAGGAGATGGGTTCCGAGGTCCAGTTGGATCAGTCCTCCCTGCAGTTCATCCGTCGTGGTTTCCGGGTTCGCCTGCATCTGGCGCAGTTGGTCATGGGCGGTCATGCGCCAGGCATGCAGGGATGGGGTAAAGATGCCGGAGGTCACTTTCCTGGCGGAGCGGGACAAGCGGCGGAGCAGCCGGCCGCCTTCCTTCCCGGGGCGGGTGGGCAGGATCAGAGAGAAGACCGGCAGGCTGATCATGGTTCCGAAGACGGCTCCGATGGATGAGGAGAGGTAGTGAGCCGCGTCGTAGCTCATGTGATTCACCGGCTGGACCATGGCGAAGATGAAGACTCCGGCTGTCCCACCGATGATTGCCAGTGTGGGACGCCGTGACGCGGTGAGAGATGCGAGCGGAATGAGGACCGCCGCGAAGCAGAGCAGCATGGTGAAGAGATCCCGCGCGTGGGGAAGCAGGAGAAACTTGCAGATAAACCCGGCGACGATTGCTGCCAGCATGCTCCAGGTCATGGCGATGACGCCCTTCGCCGGATGCTCCATGGTTGAGGCAAGGGCGCAGACCGCGGCGCATTGCATGACGAAGCCCGCTCCCTCTTGCCATGCGCTGATTGCCCAGAAGGTGCATGCGGTGGCGAGGGCGAGAGTGGTCCGCAGGGCGTGGCGGAGTGCATTCCGGAAGTCCGGTTGGATGGGATCGCGGAGGTTGGTGCGATCCAGTGCTTCGGGAGATAGCTGTTTGATCCATGGCTGCAGCAGGTGAATCACGGGCAGGATCACGCGCGCGGCATGCTCGTCTTCGGAGATGGCGATGCGATCCTCGGTCCGGGCGAGCAGTTCCTCCAACCCCGCGGATGCTTGCTGCAAGTTGGGGCGATCCGGGGTTTGGAAAGCGGGCGCGAGGATCGAACAAAGCTCCGTGAAGAAATCCCGGATGCGATCGTGAAGGGCCGGGGATCCCGAGAGCTGCTGCCATTGATGGGTGACCACACGGCTGGCATCGAGGAGATCGAGGGTGAGTCCTGTTAGAACGCGGAGGCGGCGGACCCGGTGATGGAATTCGGGGGTCTCGAGATGGGCATACTCCAGCAGCGCTTCGGTTCTGCTATACTCACGGCTGAGACGGAGGCGCGATGAGAGGATCTCTTCCGGCTTCATATCCCAGCGGAACGGAACGGCGGCGAGGATGCGGGCGTGGATCTGTTGCAGGCTTTCCTCCATCTGGCTGGCGGAGCGCCTGCTGCCGGAAAGTGCGGCGACCAAGGACATCGAGAGAACGCCGATCATGATGCTCGCGGTGCGGTCCAGGGCGACCAGCATCACTTGATCGTGGTGAGCTTGGGCGCCGACGACGACGAAGGCCGCGGTGTAACCGGCGAGGAGTCCGGCATAAGCCCGGAAGTGGCGGAAGAGATTGCCGATCCCGGTGCAGATGCCCACCCACAGCGAGAGCAAGCCGAAGAGAAGGACCGGCATGGCATCCATGGTCGCGATGAGGAAGACCCCGAAGGCCCCGCCCAGCATGGTGCCGAGAAGTCGGTAGGCGCTTTTTGAAAGAACATGCCCGGGGCGGGTGCTGGCCACCACCCAGACCGTCACTGCCGCGGAATAGGGGGTGCGGATGTCAAAGATGATCGCGGTATAGAAGGCCAAGGCGGTGGCGAGCATTCCCTGGACCGCGAATTCGAGGCCATGCCAGCGCTGCCGCCATGCATCGATCCGGGTCGGAAGGATGCGGAGCCATGCCAGAAGAGGCGAAGCGGAGAGGGATGGGGACATCGACGCGGCAAGAATACCACTCCTGCCGTGATGCCAGAATTGCGTTTAAAGTCTCATGGTTATACCTTTTGTGCATGGACCGGATCGAGATCCGCGAGATCGAGTGCTTCGTCGCCGTGGCGGAGAGCCTTAGCTTTTCCAAGGCGGCGCGACGCCTGAACATGACGCAGCCGCCGCTCTCGCGGCAGATCAAGAAGCTGGAGGAGAAGCTCGGAGTGGAACTTTTCCTGAGAAATACCCACCGGGTGGAGCTCACTCCGGAGGGGCGGGTTTTTCTGGAAGAGGGGGTATCGTTGCTGCGGCACACGGACCGAATTCCGGATTCGCTGCGGCTGGCGCGCAGCGGGCGGGTGGAAATTTTCAACGTGGCCTTCCTGGGGGCGCTGCTGGATGAGGAGATCGTCAGCGTGCTCCGCAAGTTCCGGACGCAGATGCCGGGCTCTCAGGTGCGGGTGCACGAGGTGACGCTCGATTCGGTGGCGGGCCATCTGCGAAACCGTGAAATGGATGGCGTGTTCATCGCCAGCGCGCCGGATGTTCCGGACGAGGATATCGGGTTCCTGCCGTGGCGAGTGCCGAAGTACAAGGTGCTGCTGGGATCCGGGCATCCTCTGGCGAAGCGGAGCGAGCTCCGGCTGAAGGATCTGGCAGAAGAACCGTGGATCATGATCTCGCGGAAGAGCGCGCCGTTCTTCCGGGAATGCTTTGTCGATGCGTGTGCTGCCCAAGGCTTCCAACCGCGGATCATCCATGAGTCCGACCGCCTGCCGGCCATCCTGGCGATGGCCGCGCTGGGTGAGGGGATCGGGTTGCTCTCGCATACGAACCTGCTGCTGTCGCTGCCGCACTTGATCCTGAAGCCGCTGGTCGGTGGCATCCCGAAGATCGAGCACGCCTTTGCCTACCGGAGGGATGACGAGTCCCCGGCGCTGGCTGGCTTCCTGAAGCTGCTCCGCTCCGAGAAGCGGGCGCGTCGCTGAGCTTGGCTCAGGTCAGCTTTTTCCTCACGGCTTCGATCTCCTCGGTCAGGGATTCCCAGCGGGAGATCGCGGCTTCGAGTTTCTGGGTGACCTGCTCGACGGTATTGCTGACGAGGCGGAACTTCGCAGGGGAGGCGATGACTTCCGGCTTCGAGAGATCGGCGGTGGCATTGCCCTGGGCGGTCTCGAGATCGGAGATTCGCTTTTCGAGCGTGGCCATCTCATCTTCCAAGGGCTTGAGCACCTGGGTGCGGAGCTGGCGCTGCTCGGCCTCGATGCGCTTCTGGTCCTTGCGGCTGAGCGTGGCGGGCTTGTCGGTGGCTGCGTTCTTCGCCTCGTGGGCGACGGTGGCGGCGTGAGCGCGGGAGGAAAGGGTGGATCCACCTTTCTCGTCCGCGGTCTTGTCGAGATAGTAGGTGATGTTTCCTTGGAACAAGCGCGGGTCCTCGCCGGGGCGGAACTCGAGGGTCTTCTGCACCACGGGATCGAGGAAGGCGCGGTTGTGCGAGACGATCATCACGGTGCCGGCGTAGTCGGCCAGCGCCCTCATGAGCACCTCCTGCGATTGCATGTCGAGGTGGTTGGTCGGTTCGTCCAGGATCAGGAAGTTGGCTGGAGCAACCAGCATGCGGACCAGCGCGACACGGGAACGTTCACCGCCGGAAAGCACGCCGACCTTCTTGAATACGTCGTCACCACGGAAAAGGAAACAGCCCAGCAGGTTCCGGGCAAAGGGTGCGGCTTCGCGGCTAGCCACTTCTTCCACGGTTTCGAGCACCGTCTTATTCGGGTCGAGCTCGTCCGCGTGGTTCTGCGAGAAAAAGGATGTGGCCACGCGCAGGCCGAACTCATGCGCGCCTTCATCCGGTGATTCCTGGCCGGTGATGATGCGGCAGAAGGTGGACTTGCCGGCACCGTTCGGTCCGACGATGGCGATGCGTTCGCCGCGGTTCACCTCGAAGTCGAATTTCTTGAAGACCTGCAGGGAGCCGTAGCTCTTCGAGACCTTCTCCAGCTTCGCGACGAGATTGCCGCTCTGGGGAGGAGCGGGGAACTTGAAGTTCATCACGGCGTCCGCGGATTCCGGGGCCGGGATGCGCTCGATCTTCTCGAGCATCTTCACGCGGGACTGAACCAGCGCCGCCTTGGCGGCAGAGGCGCGGAAGCGATCAATGAAGCGCTGGATTTCAGAGATCTCGCGCTGCTGTGCGAGGTAGCGCTTCTCATGGATATCTCGGCGCAGGACGAACTCGGTCTCGTAGTAGCTGTAGTTTCCGGAATACTCTTCGCAGCGGCCGTGGTGGAAGGCCAAGGTGCGGGTGCAGAGCATGTCCAGCAGGGCGCGGTCGTGGGAGATCAGGATGATGGCGCCCGGGTAGTTCACCAAGTAGTTTTCCACCCAGCGCTGGGTGCCGATATCTAGGTGGTTAGTCGGTTCGTCCAGCAGCAGGACTTCGGGCTCCTGGAGGAAGAGCTTGGCCATCGCGATACGCATCTGCCAGCCGCCCGAGAAGTGGCCGCAATCGCGCTCGAAGTCGCTCTTGCTGAAGCCGAGGCCTTGGAGAACGGATTCGACCTTTGGCTTCATGCGGGCCGGATCGGCCTCGTCGAGCTTCAGCTCCAGCTCGCCGATTTCCTCCAGCAACTCACCGTAAGGGGAGGAGCGGGGGTCGAGTTTTTCGAGTTCCGCGGAAAGGCGGTCGATCTTCTCCTGCAAGGCCAGCGTTTCGCCGAAGGCGCGCATGGTCTCATCCCAAAGGGAAATGCCCTTCACGTGGATGCCTTCCTGAGGAAGGTAGCCGACGCGGACATTGCGGGGGACGACGACTTTTCCGCCGGAAACCTCCACGATTCCTGCGATTGCCTTCATCAGGGTCGATTTCCCGGCACCATTGTGACCGGCGAAGGCAATGCGTTCCCGCGGCTGCACCGAGAAGGTGAGATCGGTGAAAAGGACGCGGGCGCCGTATTCGACGCGGAGATTTTGGACGGTGAGCATGAAATCGGACGGACGAAGCGGCGCGGAGACTTGCGGGCCGGAGGCCGGAGGTCAAGGAAGGGGCGGTGAAGATCGAAGTCCGGGATCCGGGCGTTGGAAAGCCGTTTTTAAGGAGGAGGGGAGTTGGATTTGCGGAAATGCGCTGATGCGTTTTGTCGGGAAAATGGTAGGGATAGGCGCCAGTTATGCCTGATAAAACAGGAAAATTAACAGGCGGGATTTGTGTGATTTCGTCGAGGGGTAGGGTGGGGCGTTGGATGGGAAGGCGGGCTTTTGCGGTTATGCGATTTCGGCTGAGAATCTCGAACTGGTGTGAGGAGGAACATCGACCTCATCCTCCCATGAAGTAGGTCGGGTAGCTACTTTCCTCTGTGGGCCCCGCTGCGATTCCAAACTGGGCCGTGCCTAAAGATGAATGGCAGGGCCGCCAAGCATGGGGAAAAATCCGAATAAGCCTAGAAAGTGGCTATTCCTTGGCGGGAAGAAGACTGAATTCCCCGGCTTTGGCTACTACTCTGGTGACGCGTCCGTTTGGATTTTGAAGATCGGCGTTGCTGGCGGTGGGCGCTGGCAGACACGGTAAATCACAACTTCTCGCTCACCCACTCCTCTACCTCGCGTCGAGACTTGAATCTTCTTCCAGCTTCGATACCCACCCACTTCTGTATGAGCGGATCCAAGTCCTCGATAAGAAATGGATGCTCGAGAATTTTAATAGTCAGATCATTCAATCCATTTCCCGATGCAGTTTCACCTAGCAACTCGACCAATGTAGCCACTTCCCGCAGGTTGGTGCTGTCGAGGATCGCATGCGATAGGCGCCGGCGTAGACTACCTTGCTGCTCGGCGGAAACTGCATTAAATATTTCGACGTAGGTATCTTTTAGGAGAGCCACACAGTCGGAATAAGGATGCTCGTCATATATCCAGCTCTCGACCTGGAATCGATTCATTGCCAAGCCGATGGCCGTAAGCGTCAGGTCCGCTAGCCCCTCTCGCTCAGGAACGTTCACCAAGTCGATATGCTTCGATAGCGGCGACAGGGACGATACCATCCCCTTCAACAGGGCCTCTTGTTCTTGTGAGGTTTGGGGCATCCTGAGGTCTCTAGAATGCAGCCCCTGCAGCCATTTAATGATTTCGGCAACAAGCTGCTTGGCGTCCTCGTCCTGAAGCACTTCAGCGTAAACGTTTAGCTCCATCATCCCTGAATCGACCATGTCGCCCTTGCGGAGACCCAGCAGTGGCGGTCCTTCTTCATTGGGGAGGAAGTTGCCGAGATCTTGGAACAACAAGTGCTGATAGCTACCTCTTGGAAGTTTTTCGCCAGCCTCCTTCATTGCGATAAGCGCTTGGAGGTGTTGAAAGAACTTTCCTGTCATCACCCAGCGAGTGAGCTCACGTCGCTTGTCGGCGTCCATTCGTGTTGCAGCTACGCCAATAGCTTCCGCGTATTGTCGGTCGAGCAATGTTGGGAATTTCTCGATATTTCTTCGCACAGCGGCGACGAACTCGGGAATAGTTTGTTTCCCAATGTTGCGAGAAAACTCCGCGAAGATCCTTCCCAACCTGGAAGGGAGTTTCGCTCTCAGCTTAAATTTTTTCGATCTCTCCGATTCTTCGGATTCTTCTGCGAGGGGGAGATCTTGGAGCTTGGCTAGACTATATTTCTCTTGAAAATCATTCACGCCGCGATACGCAGCATACCACTTCGAATAGATATCCACGGCAGACGCTACCTCAGTAGGACCTAGTGAGCTTGCCAAGAAGGCCAGCGCTTGCAGGTCATCCAATCCTGCTAGATCAGCATATCCTTCATGCCAACGCTTACCGAGAAGCAGAAGAGCCAACCTTCGGCGATGTTCGGACTCCAAGCGATGACCATTTATCAGGACCAAAGTAGAAATTTTTTCGGCGGGCCGGAAGTCAAAAAAATCTTGGTCAAGCTCTTGGGTTGGATTCTCTAGCAGGTCGATGTAGGTATCCACTGCCGCATCGAAAGCCTCTTTGTTAAGGGTGCCGAGCAACTGAAAAATTGTTTCAGGAGTATATCGGGTCCGTTGCTTGCCCCGCCATCTGGGAATTGATATCTCGACGATTTCTTGGCGCATCGCTTCTGGCTGACGTATTGCAGCCGAGTTGAGAACTACGATGGAAAAAACAAAATCCCAATATTCTACCGTCGTGATGCCCTGAAATGCTTGCTCCAGTTCTTCATTGTCTACCCCTACTGCAGCCTTAGAGACCAGCGGATCGCGAAGGAGCTTGTCGAAGAGGTGTTTGATTTCTCCATCCGACAATGCTCCCACTAGAATATTAAGGAAGTCCCGGACGTCGGTGGGCTCCTCGTGGGGGCTGTAGGTGATGCTCTCTAAGGTTCGTAGCGCTGCATGCGAATTGCAAAAGACTTCAAAGCAGGTGAGAATTCTTGCTCGCATCGCCTTGTCCTGCATGATGTCATGTGGTGTCTCCTGAGGCTGTGCATTAAGGTGTAATGATTCGAAATAGGACTGCGCTTTTGTCGTGGTAAGCAGTGTTTGAGTGAGCGAGTTCATTATCGATGCGCGCGCGCCCTCATCAAGTTGTTCGCTGTATGGCAGTAGGCTCTCACATATAGCCAAGATCGTAGTCGGACGGCTCGTCCCTGCCAATTCATCGATCGATGCCGCAATCTGTTGTTGTGTTGCTGCTGCCCCCGATCTTCGATCGAACAGACGAGATCTCCATACGCTGGGCCAGCTTGAGGAGCGTGTGGCCTTATTCGGGGTCAATGCCTCCAACAGCGCTTGCCGCTTTATCTCATCTGGATCAAAGCCGACCAGTGTCTGTATCATGATTGGCGCGTGGATCGCCCAATTGGAGTAGACATCAGGGGTTTCCAGCGCCGCCGTCACCAATGCAAGTTTTGTTGGCAGGTTCTTCTCGCTGATATCCCGCAGCAGTTGTGCTTGGGTAACGTTCGGAGACCCGAAGTCGTCCCACTTCGCATCGGCAAGCTCCGGCAGCCACTTCATCACCAACTGCCTAAGTTCTGAAGCCCGCACCTGCTCGGCAAGAAGCTCGCGCCTTCGATCATCCGCGCGCGCCTGTGAAATACGCATGCCTCCTACCAATGCGGCCGAACCGATTGCCGCAGCAATCGCTACGAGGATGATGCGATGCCGTCTGAGTGTTCTTCGCACTAGTCTCGCCACACTTGGTGCTGCTGCCTTTACTGGCTCGTTACGCAGATAAAGCGCTAGGTCGGCGATTAGATCACCGACGTCTTGATAGCGCTCTTCGGGCTGTTTCGCGAGAGCTTTTAGGATTACCTTGTCCAGATCCCCTCGTGCCCGGACGGCTGGATTTTTCCCAGTGAACCGCATTCTCGCCGAGGGTGGCACGGGCTCATGTTCCTTTATTCTTCTGCAAAGTTCGTCCAACTCGCCCGGTAGTGCTCCTTCCAACGCGAAGGGCGATGAGTCAGTGACTATTTCGTACAATAATACACCCAGGGAATAGATGTCGGTGCGGTTGTCGATCTTTGCCGGATCGTTTGCTAACTGCTCCGGGCTCATATACTCGGGGGTTCCCCGGAGTCCGCCCGCCAAGGTGCGGCTCGCTTTAGCAAGTGAGTCTTCCTTCAGTGCTGTAGCAATTCCGAAGTCAATGACCTTGGCGACGGGGCGATCTGCGATCGTTGCAACCAGCACATTGCCGGGTTTGATATCGCAATGTATAACCCCCATGCGATGAGCATGCAGAATGGCCAAACAAATGTCCTCGAAGATCTGTAGACGATCCTCAAGCCCTAGGCATCCGTTACTACAGTAATTTGTTACGGGATAGCCGTCCACCAACTCCATCACGAAGTAGGGTGCTCCTGCGGAAAAGGTGCCTGCGTCGTGTAATTGCGCGATGTTGGGATGCTGGAGCTTGGCGAGAATCTGCCGCTCTTTCTCGAAGCGAGCCAAGATTCCCGGGGTAGCGAAGCCCCCGTGAACAATCTTCATCGCGGCTCTTCTTTCGAAGGGCTCCACCTGAAGTACTTGGTAGACCACTCCCATTCCTCCCTCCCCAATAAGGGACTCAATGACATAGCGGCCGATTCGGACACCGACGAGATTGTTTCCGCTCTCATTCATATCCATCAGCACAGGCGCGCTAAGGCTCAGGCATGCTGTCGGAGAATCGGCTACGACGAGTAGAGACTCGAGATCCCGGCGTTGCCGACGGTCCTCGATCGAGGCCAAACGCTCTGCTCTTTCTGCCGGGTCCTGAATCTCCAGAAGTTCGTGGAATAATACCTCCTCATGGCTGCCTTCATCGGGTTCCTGAGATTCTTTGGAAGGAATGGAAACCATGTCGGGAGGGGGGAATGCCTATTCCGAGAATTAGGGCGGGTGCCTTTATTTTAGTCTGTTGCTCAATCTCGACCGCTGACTGCAAAACATGGAATCTACAATGAACGGCTCAGTTCTCCTCGCTTTCTGCGACGTCATGATTCTCAGTGATGTATCGGTGCAGCCAAGCCCGAGCATATTGCCAATGGCGTTTCGCTGTCGCCAGTGAATATCCGGAAATATCTGCGGCCTCCTCTAACGATAATCCCGCATAAAATCTCAAGCGTACGAGTTGTGCTTTTTTCGGGTCCTGATTCTCCAGTGCCTGAAGTGCCGCATCAACTTTAACCACCAATTCGGATGCTTCCTCGCTAGAAATCTCTCTTTCGTCGAGCAGAGTGACGCGGATGCCCCCGTTCCTTCGTAGAGTCGACTTGCGGCGCGCATTCTCAATCAGGATTCTGCGCATTGCTTCTGCGGCTGCGAAGAAAAAGTGCCGCCGACTTGCCCAAGGTCTCTCTGATTTCGAGAAGCGTAAATAGACTTCGTGAACGAGAGCCGTTGCCTGTAGTGTGTGTCCCGACTTCTCGCCGTTTAGTTTGCTCTGAGCCAACGCCCGCAATTCCGAGTAGGTCAGCTCCAACAATTGCGCTGTGGTTTTTCCCGGCACGTCTGAATCTAGGGGACCTGAATCCATATTTCTTGATTCTCGTTTGTTTTGTTAGAAGCGGCCCTCGTGTATAGAATACGTTTTGCTGATATTTGGTGAGCTATTTTGGCGGCATTTCGCGCCTTGGGAGGAAACAGGTGTCGCGGGTCAATCACGACCAATCGCGAATGGGCCTGTAATACAAGATAATCAATATGAAAACCACCAAATCTGTAGCTGCTGTGTTGGCGGCAGTATGTTCGATCGCTTCTGCCTTGGAGGATCCTTGTGACAGCGTTCTGTTGCCCAGTATCGAAGTTGCCTCTTTGGATCATCTCTCCAGCATGGAATACTTCAGTAGGGTAGACGAAAATACTTGGGAACAGCGCAAGAATGAAAAGGAATTCAACAGCAGCTTCAATATTTTGGTCGAAGGTGTGCCGCTGGGTGGGGAGGGCGCTGCATCTTTCAAGGAATTCGATGAACGACGCCGTGCCTACTTCAAAAAGATTGAATATCGTGCCGACAATCGGTCAGCCCATGAATATTTCCGCAGCAGCCTTAGCGAGGCTCAGGTTCGCGCATGGATCAACTGCCAAATGGCACGGGGGCGTTTTGGATTTTCGATCATCGAGCGGGAGGTGACCGATTCAGCCGTGACCTTGGAAATTATTTGGATTCATCCTCCGGGGGCTCCAGATCCGCTTCCGGAATACACGACTTCAGTGGTAGGTGGTCGAGTAGCGAGTCCATTGGTTCCTACGGCAACTTTATTTCCGCAGGGCTATCCCCTAACCCAGGGATCACACGTAGCGACGATCTTGAGGGATGGAGATACTGACTTAACAGTCACAATCAGCGCAGGTGGTGGCTTGGGGGTTGGAACCTACAAGAAGGATGCTCCTGCCAAACTTGCTTTGGCTGCGGCAATTCCGCTCGGCTCTGTCATTTCGTCCATGCTTCCACCTCAGCGCTACGCAGAAGCTACGGGCGAATCCTCAAGATTCGATGGAACGAAATCTCGGTGGGTCCCTGCAGATGGACGGCGGGTCGCGGGCTCCCGCTATAGTGAAATCATTGGGGGAGCTGTACCGGATCTACGGGGAATGTTCCTGCGGGGACTCAATGAATTTGAGCCTGGCTTACAACGTGCAGATGGCTATCAGGATCCAGATGGGAGCCTGCGTCGGGCAGGACAGATGCAAGGGGATGAATTTAAGTCTCACGATCACAAGTTGCTGGGAGAAAATTGGATGCAAGCGATGGTAGACGGAAGTGGTGTCTTCAATGATGGAAACTCTCAGGCAAAAAAACTCACAACCAACCCTACAACGACGGCCGCTGGAGGTGAAGAAACGCGCCCAAAGAACGTGGCCGTGTATTACTACATCAGAATCAACTGATACGGAGTCTCTATAACCTTCAATCTGGCTGAAGTTCGTAGCGAAGGTGAAAGAACCGGCTCTAACGTAATTCTTTCTTATCTCGTCGGAAAACGAGATGATCAGCATCCGAGAATGGCCTCGACGTTTCGGGACCGGCCTTGGGTGCTTTTTCTCTAAAGGTACCAAGCTCAAGGAGATCGCTATGCGATCTGGACTTGGTTCTTAATATCATATCAAGCCGTCCTCCCTGTCGGCCAGGCGCGCATGGCGGTGGTGGCGACGGCGTCGAGGGTCTTGGGGGGGGTGCCGTCGCGGGCTTGGATGGACATGCCTTGCTGGACGGTGACGTAGAAGCGGGCGAGTTCCTTGATGTTGGTGCCGCGGGGGAGATCGCCTTCCTGGATGCCGCGGCGGAGGCGGGCTTCGACCATTTTCAGGGATCGCTTCCGCTCTTCGAGGATCATTTCGGAAAGCCCGGCGATGCCTTCGCTGGCGACGGAGGAGAGGACGACCATGCAGCCGAGGGGGCGATCCGGGCAGGCGAGGGAGCGGGCGGAGAAGCGGAGGAAGGCTTCGATGCCCTGCCTGGCGGTGGGAGCGGATTCGAGAGCCTGGCCGAGTTGCGGGGCACCCATGCTGCCGTAGTGGCGGATGGCTTCGATGTAGAGTTGTTCCTTGCTGCCGAAGGCGGCGTAGAGGCTGGGGGAGCCGATGCCCATGGCCTCGCAGAGGTCATTCATGGAGGCGGCGGTGAAGCCTTTTTGCCAAAACACCCGGGTGGCCGCTTCGAGGGCGGCGGTGCGATCGAACGAACGGGGACGTCCGCGGGTGCTGGTCTTCTCTGTCATCAAGGGATTTTTGTGTCGATCAATCTATAAATCGGTTGACGGGCTCCGGCAAGCGGATATGAACTTTTTGTGTCGAACGTTACATAAATCTTATGAGCACACTGAAAGGCAAACGGGCATTGGTGACGGGAGCGAGCCGTGGCATCGGCGCGGCGATCGCGAAAGCGTTGGCGGCGGAAGGTGCAAGCGTGGCGATCACCTACGAGCGCTCGGCCGAGAAGGCCGGGGAAGTGGTGAAGGAGATCGAGGCAGCCGGTGGCAAGGCGGTGGCCTTCGCGGCGAACAGTGCGGATCCGCAGGCGGTCCGGGACTCGATCTCGCAGACGGTGGAGAAACTCGGCGGTTTGGATATCCTGGTGAACAACGCGGGGATCGCGCGCCAAGGCAGCTTCGAGGAGATCTCGCTGGAAGACATCGATGCGCTGTTGAACGTGAATGTGAGGGGCGTGATCCTGGCGAGCCAGGCGGCGATCCCTCATCTTTCCAACGGCGGCCGGATCATCAGCATCGGCAGCGGCTTGGGCGAGCGAGTTCCTTTTGGGGGGGTGACGGTTTACTCCGCGACGAAGTCCGCGCTGCGTTCTCTAACAGCAGGCCTGTCCCGCGAACTGGGATCGCGCGGGATCACGGTGAACCTGGTGCAGCCGGGATCGACGGATACAGACATGAATCCGGCCGACGGTGAGGGTGCCGCGGCGCAGAAGAGCGCGATGTCGCTGGGGCAATATGGAACGCCCGAGGACATCGCGGCGGCTGTGGTTTTCCTCGCGGGGCCGGGAGGCAAGCAGATCACCGGCACGACGATCACGGTGGATGGTGGGGCGATCGCCTGAGTCTGCTAGACGAATGGATTTTTCCGAGGGCCGGTCTTCCCTGTTAGGGGAGGGTCGGCCTTTTTGTAGTGGCATGCGGGCTGGAGAGCGAGCCGGTGCAAGAGGTTCCGGATGACAAAGGGGTTTGCGAAGCGGGGAGGCGGAGATGGCAAGCGGGGGCATGTAACCTCCAATATCTTTCAGAGCTTCCCCGTGCCGCCAGCAACCCAGCGCGGCGTTACCGCCATTGCGACAGATTATGATCACAATCTCGCGCTCAAGCTGGATGACAGCGTGGGTGATGTGGGGTTATTCCAACGGCGTCCAGGTGCCGTAGAGGCGAAGCGTGGTGTCGCCCAAATTGCGGCAAGCCCGGAAGGCAACGTGACCTACTACCGCTTGGGCTTGCCCGGAGATCTGGATAAAGATGGCCTCAGCGACGCTGCCGAAACCCAAACGGCGGCGCTGGGTTTTGATCCTCTGCTGAGCCAGCCGACACCTGTGGCCGCCCTTCGTGGAGCGGGGGACATCGAATTCGAGTTCAGTCCTCCGGATCCGACGGCGTTTTTCCGGATCGAAGTGGACTGAAAGAGCGCCCTGCGAGAGCAAGCGCGGGGCGGATTTCGCGAAAATACGCGTAGGAAATCGGGGGGGAATGCCGTTTCCTTTCCGCGTGAGGTGGTTGTTGCTGATTCCGGCGCTGGTGCAGATGGCATCCGGTGAGGCCGACTTTTGGGACATGGCGCCGCTGCGCTATTCCGATACGAAGTCGCAGGATTCGATCGCGAAGCTAGCAGCTGACCTTGCGTCCGGAGCGCGGAAATTGGACGGCGTGAGGGGATTGGAGCGGCTGCGCTTCGTGCTGCGGGAGCTGAATGTGCCGGAGGAATCCCAAGCGCTGGTTTTCTCCAAGACGAGCCATCAGAACCACCTGATCCACCCGAAGAACCCGCGGGCGCTCTATTTTTCGACGGAAGCCTACGTGGGCTATGTGCCGGGCGGAGCGATCGAACTGATCGTGGAGGATCCGGCGCTGGGTCCGGTTTTTTATGTGATCGATGATGACGATGCAGGAAAACCAGGGGTCCAGCGGGATACGAACCTGTGCATGTCCTGCCATGGGACCACGCGCACCGAGGGTGTGCCGGGGATGCTGGTGCGATCCGTTTTTCCGAATCCGGATGGCCATCCGCTGCTGGCGAAGGGGACGACGCATGTGACGCATGAGACTCCGATCCCGGAGCGTTGGGGCGGCTACTACATCACCGGCCGGAGCTCGTTGCCTCACCTGGGGAACTTCACCTACGACGAGCAGGACGAGAGCGACAACAAGCCGCGGATGAGCGAGCTGGCGGACCTCCGTGAGAAGATCGATGTCTCGAAGTACCTGCGTCCGACGAGCGACATCGTGGCGCTGATGGTGCTGGAGCACCAATGCCAGATGCATAACCTGATGAATGCGGCATCGATGCAGTACCGGCGCTCGCATTATCTGGCCAAGGCGATCGACCCGAACGGAGATCCGGACCAAGGGAGTGCGGGCCGGGTGGCCGACGGGATGGCGGAGCGGATCGTGGCGTGGATGTTCTTCAAGGATGAAGCCGAGCTCGGCGACGGCGTGGAGGGGAACGAGGAATTCCAGAAGGCTTTCACCGCGCGCTTTCCGCGGACCGCGCGCGGGGATTCGCTGGCGGATTTCCAGCTTTATGACCGGCTGTTCAAGAACCGGTGCTCTTACATGATTTACTCGAAGACCTTTCGCGAGCTGCCACCGAGGGTGAAGTCCGCGGTGATCGCGAAAATGAAGGCGGCGCTGGCGGGCGAGGATCCGGGATTTGATTGGCTGAAGGAATCCGAGCGGAAGCGGATTTCGGCGATCCTGGAAGAGACGCTGGAGGGGTGGAAGTAGAAGGGGGCGCCGATCGAGGTCTGTGATGACTACTGGTGTTCTAGTAGTTGTGGTGCCCTTGTACCATGGGGAATGGATTTCCCGTTGTAAGAGGAGATGAAGCCATTGCGGCGCGCTACTCTAGGAAAATGGAACCGGCCGGACAGCGGGGAAGATGTGGTGGGGGAGTTCCACATCCTCCGGTCACTGCCGGCCGGTCCGGTCATACGGGGGGAATTTTTTGCAGGGGCAAACAGCGCTTCAGATCATTTCATCTCGCTGTCATCGAGTCCGGTGAGCTGGGCTCGGATCTCAAGTTCCCGGTCGATGGAGAAGGTCACCCAATCGAGGCGGGTCGAGTCGAAGGCGGTCTCGGTGATGAGTTCGATGGTGTAGGTGCCGTCCTTCTTGATGTATTCGTCGTAGTCCGAGATGGAGAAGTCCTGCGGGGTGATGCTGATGTTCTGGGTGTTCGGGTAGTCGAGCTCCCGGGCCATCAGGACTCCCTTGGTGCCGAGCACCTGCCGGCCTTCGTAGATCTGCAGATAGGTACGGCTTTCCGGGTAGAGGTCCTTTACCTTGATGGTGAGTGTCGGGGCCTTGCTGCGGACCTTCTGGTCGTCCATAACGCCGCTGATCTCACCGCTGCTGACCGGCCAGACGTGCACATAAGCGCTGGCGATCTGGCTTTGGGTCAGGGCGCCATCAGCCAGAGCATGCACCACGAAGTGCTCCTGGCCCTTCGCCTTTGCGGCGACGCCATTGACGGCGGGCAGGCTGGTGGCACCGGAAGTCACGGTGGTGGTGCCATTTGCGGTGAGGTAGGTGCTGGACCTCGGCGTGCCGGAGGTCGCTTGTGCGGGGGTGATGGAATTCACCGTGCTGCCGAAGCTGGCGAGGTGCTGCTCCCAGAGCACCTTGGTGGCTGCGACCGGGATGTTGGCGCCGGAAAGGAGCCCGCTGACGGTGGTCTTTACGGAGAAGGGCTTGTCCGCACGGGTGCGGGGAGCGCCGGTCACCGGGTCCCGGTCCGGGTCCACGGTGGTGATCACGATATCGGCCTTCGGCAGGTAAGTTCCGACCACCTTCTGATCGAGCAGGTAGTCCTTTGCGGTGGCTTGCTCGATGGTCCAGAGCTGGAAGAGCGATCCGCCTTGCTCAAGCAGGAGCTGGGAGGCGGAGGAGCCTGTCGGGTTGACCGGCATGTTCCAAACCACTCCGGTGCCCTGCTGTGTCTGGCGGACGAAGTTGGTGAATCCTTCTCCCGCGGCGAAGGCGTGGGAGCAAAGGAGAGCGCCAAGGAGAAGGTGAAATTTCATTACTTGTTTGCAGTGACAGCAGCTTCGGAAAGGGCGGGGCGGACGGAGATCGGGCCGCCCTGATGGGTGGCGACGATGACCTTGGTCTGGGTGGTCCAGTATTCCTTGTGGTCTTCGTTGAGGGGCTTCTTGCCGGCGGCCTGCTCGAAGGAGATTTCCTCGGTGGAGATCCAGGCGCGGTTCGCGGCGAGGAACTCATTCCACGAGAGGAGGGTGCCGAGTGGCTTGGCTCCGACCCGCGGGGCCATCTGGGCGGGCACGTGAAGCACCGCGCCCTTTGGCACCAGGGTCCAATTCTTCCCGTCGTGAAGGATGTCGGACTGTTGGATGATCGATTGCTCTCCCGCCCGCTCCACCTTCGCTTCCACGGTGGTGGAAGCTTGAGCCTTCTGGATCGAGGAAGCCGGAGAGACCTGCTGGCGCTGGGCCATTTCTTCCGGGGTCACCGGATCAGACATCGTGGGGGCAGCGATGGCGCCGCCGGACCATGCAAGAAGAAGGGCGATGGTGGATTTCATTTTTTCTGGGGGGAGAGGGGGGTAGAAAAATCACTCGAAGGTCACGAGCACGACCAAGTCCTGAAGGTCGAAGCCCGAGTTACGGGTATCGGTCTGGCCAAGTTCCATGAGCATGATCACGTCACGATCCCCGATGGAGATCTTCTTGGTCGTGGTATTCATGTAGGGCTTCAGGAAGCTCTCGATGGAGAGGCCGTTCAAAGCGGGGACAGTGCTCGGCACGCGGTCACCGTTCTTCAATAGCACGAGGTTGTCGGTGTCAGAGGCGGTGTTATAGAGCGAGAGCCACTTGTTATCTCGATAGCCGCGGCCACCGAAGTTGATGGAGTCGCCCTTCTTCACGTTCTGGGTCAGGACCACGGTGGAAGGAACCACGCTGGTCTGGACACCGTAGAAGACGCGGGACCAAGAGGCGTTGTTCTTGCTCCACATCACTTCGACGGGGAGGAACTTGGTGACGGATTCCTGGAAGGAAGCACCAAGCACGCGGACCTTCATCTTGAGGTCCTTCTTCGGCTTGATGATGTTCGGCGGGGTGATGTCGATCACTTCCGTGACCGGAGCCGGGTAGTTGATCGACCAGGCGAGCTGGGATTTCGTGCCAACGCGAAGCAGATCGCGGTCAACGGTGAGCGTTCCAGTAGGAACCATGTTTTCAGCAGCGTGGGAGCTCGTGACGGCAAGGAGGCAAGTAAGGATGCCAGCCATCAGTCGCCCACCGCGGTAACGCAGGGGGGATGTCATCGGGGGGATGTGGGGGTGGGATGAGACAGCAGAATCGGCGGGGGAGCCGATGTCGGAGCTGGGGGAGTGCCGACGGGGAAGATCAAAAGGCCGCGCCGCGCGAAATTCAAGAAGTCCGGGGCAATCTACGCGATCACGGAGGGACCGAAACCGGGGGTGTCGCCCGTTTGTTAGGGTGTGTTAGATCATTAAATGGGTGATTTAAGGAAATAAAAAGCCCCCGATGGAGCGCCGGGCTCGGCTTTCATCGGGGGCGGGGGATATTTTGGGAATCTTAACTAAGCTGTAAAGCGTAGCAACCGATCACTGATCGAGGATGGAATTCCAGTGCTCTACATGGTCCTTCTGACCTTCCAGAAGCGCGGCAGAATCGTCGTGAATGGTGATGGACTTGATCTTGTCGCCTTGGGCGATCTTGTTGACCACATCCTGGCCCTTGGTGACTTCACCGAAGACGGCGTGCTTGCCATCGAGGTGAGGAGTGGGCAGGTGGGTGATGAAGAACTGGCTGCCGTTGGTGTTCGGGCCGGCATTGGCCATCGAGAACATGCCGGGCTTGGAGTGCTTCAGCGAGGAATCGATCTCATCTGCGAAGCGGTAGCCCGGGCCGCCGCGGCCGGTGCCGGTCGGATCCCCGCCCTGGATCATGAAATTCGAAATGACGCGGTGAAAGCTGACGCCATCGTAATAGCCGCGCTTGGCGAGGTTCAGGAAGTTCGCCGTGGTGATGGGGACCTTGGAGGTGAAGAGGGTGCCGTCGATGTCGCCCTTGTCAGTATGCAGCGTGATGCGGATGTCAGACATGGGGGAAGAGTCGGGAAGCCAGAGGCAAGAGACCAGAAGGAAATGCGGACTTTCCCGCAGGCGGGGAAGTGGTCCGGACGGGTCTCAAGTGATGGCCCCCTACTCGCCGTGGTGAAACCATAGTGTCACCAGCAAGGCGACGCCGACCCCCCACAACAGCCAAGGATTGCTGAAGAAGTAGGGGTAGATCATCAGCGCGAGGCCAATGGCGATGGGTTTCCATAGCTCCAGCTTGCGACCGTAGCTAAAGGCACCCCAGCCAATCGTGCCGAAGACGAAACCGGCGAGTATGGTGTAGCCGTTGAACATCTGCTCAGGTGAAACATCTCACGAATCCGGTGCCGGGACAAGTGCCCGGATTGGAAGCGTGGTCACCTAGGAAAGCGGCAGCATGGCCAGAATTGTCTGTGGCGTGTTTCCAGCCGCCTTCAGATGGCGGATCGAGAGCGCCTCATTCCGCTTGGCGAGACGGACTCCGTTTCCGTCCAGAACGAGGGAATGATGGAGATAGAGGGGCTCCGGGAAGCCCAGGAGAGCTTGGAGCAGGCGGTGGACATGGGTGGCGAGCAGGAGATCCTCACCGCGTGTCACATGGGTGACGTCTTGAAACGCGTCGTCGGTGGTCACGGCGAGGTGGTAGGAGGTGCCGATGTCCTTCCGGGCCAAGACGACGTCTCCGAGCAGGCCGGGGTCGACGTGGTGGCGGCCGTGCTGCAGATCGTGGAAGGAAAGGGGGCCGGTTAGACCGGCGGCGAAAGAGACATCGAGCCGCCAAGCGGGCTGGATGCCGTTGGCTATCCTGGCTTCCCGGTCCGCGAGCGGAAGGCGGCGGCAGGTGCCCGGATAGAGCGCGCCTTCGGGGCCGTGCGGGGCGTTGGTGATGCGTGCGACTTCCTCCTCGATTTCGCGGCGAGTGCAGAAGCAGGGGTAGACCGCCCCAATTTCCTTCAGGCGCTCCAAGACGGCATCGTATGCTGCGGTGCGCGAGGATTGGCGGAGGGCGGCTCCATCCCATGCGAGGCCGAGCCAACGGAGGTCCTCCTCCATGGCATCGTAATACTCGGGGCGGGTACGGGTGTGGTCGATGTCCTCGAAGCGGAGGAGGAAGCGGCCTCCGTCCTGGCGGGCGAGGTCATGAGCGACCTTGGCTGCGTGCACGTGCCCAAGATGGAGATAGCCGGTCGGGCTCGGGGCGAATCGCGTGACAATCTCCGGCATGCTTCGGGTGAGGCTGGAGGGGAGCTTGTGGGGTGAAGCAGCGATGCGCAATCATCTGGAGGACATCGCTGGAGGGGTGGGGCTTTTTTGTTAACCGCGAGATCACGCGAAAGGGCGCGAAATTTAAAAGGCGAGAGCAGCGGGAGGAGACCTGTTCGGCTGCAAGGAGTTTCGCGTTTGGCCGAGGATGCCTGGCGTGCGGCCTGGTGAGGCAGCGTGACATTCGGATTTGATGCCCCTAGGGAATTCGCCGCCCGACACCCCGACTAACATGAAGACCCAATACTATACCGCCACCAGTCTGGATGGATTCATTGCCACCGAGGACGATTCCTTGGAATGGCTTTTCACGCTCGGTGAGTTGGGTGAGTCCAGCTATCCGGAATTCATCGCGGAAGTTGGTGCGCTGGCGATGGGATCCTCCACCTATGAGTGGATGCTGCGGAACGCCGACAAGGTGGCGGCTGAAACCGGATCCGCGTGGCCTTACACGCAGCCAGTCTGGGTTTTCAGCACACGCTCGCTGAGCCCGATCGAGGGAGCGGATGTCCGCTTTGTGCAAGGGGATGTGCGGGAAGTGCACGCTGCGATGGCCGGGGAGGCAGGCGGGAAAAACCTGTGGATCGTCGGTGGCGGCGATCTGGCTGGACAGTTTTATGATGCGGGGCTTTTGGACGAGATGATCGTGCAGGTGGGCTCGGTGACCCTTGGGCAGGGCAAGCCGCTGTTTCCACGCCGGGTTTTGAGCCCGACGTTGAAGCTGACCACGGTCCGCCAGATGGGGGCGGGCATGGTAGAGCTACGCTACGAGGTGAGCCGCGGTGACGAGAGCAAAGCCTGAGGGAGTCTTTCCAAGATTCAAGGAACGGGCTCTGCCGTGATCGTGACGCTGCCCTTGACGCCGGGAAGCTCGATCTTGTGAGGCACACCGGGAAGGCCCGCGATGAAGACCGGGGTTTCGCTGCGGACGAAGTTGGGAAGGTCCACGCGGTTTTCGGTCAGGGTCACCCGGGTTTTGGCGTCCTTGATCGGAGAGATCGCCTCGCCGGGTGCGCGGGAGAAACCAATGAAGCTCTCGTTGGCAAGCATGCCCTTGATGACCAGAAAGCCGCCTTCCGGTTTCACGGTGAGGCTGCCGGTGTAGCCAAGGTCCCTGGTGACGAATTCCTTCGGCGTGGACGGGGTGACCGGGTAGGGGCGCGGGGATGTGGAAGCCGGAACCTTGAGGGTGCTGACGGCTGCGAGTTGATAGGCGGAAGGGTAAACGAATTCCCGGGTCATCGAGAACTTCGCTTCCTTGCCCGGACGGGCCGCGAGAGTCGACTCATTCACTATTTTTCCCTTCTCCTCGATCACGACACGGAGCCGGTATTCCTTCGCTACCACCGGTTTGCCCCCCGAAAGGTCGGCGAGATGGTCGATGGAGATCGAGGGGTTTGAAGCGGTTTGCTGGGAGCAATTCGCCAAGAGCACCGTGGAGGCGAGGAGGAAGAGGGGCTTTGTCATGAGTTCCGGTCTTAGCGACCGGAATCAAGTTATGTCGTCCAGACTTCCGGTGTCAATCCGCCGGCGGTAGCTCTCGACCGCTTGGGTCCAAGTCGAGTGAATGCCTTCGGCAGGGCGCAGCCACACCGCGCGGTGCAGCGCCAGCATGCCGGGAGCGAGGTACATGAGCTCGATCATCTCATCCTTCGACATCGCGCCGGGGCCGAGGGTCAGGCAGCGCTCGATCAGCGCTTCCTCGGTCTCGTTGAGCTCGGCGGGCTCAAGCAGGGAAACGTGGACACCATTCACGTAGGGATCGACCACCGCGGCGATGACGCCATGGCGTCCTTGCTGCGTGGCATCCAAGGCGGGGTCGATCGAAGCGGTTGCGAGGTCGGCGAGCTTCATCACCTCCGGAGGATTCAGTTCTTCGGGGATGGCGAGGATCTTGCTCTTTGCCAGCGCCTTTCCGTAGCGGGCGCGGCTGGTCCAGACGGAGACGGGAATGCAGAGAATCAAACCGAGGAGGATGGGGGACATCCATGCCGCGAAGGTCGGGCTGATGTTCCAAGCCAGCACGGCCCAGGCAATGCCAAGGATGGTGGGCACGGCGTGGACGGAGAGTGCCTCGCTCCATGCCGTGCCATCCGCTTCGCGGTTTTGGCCGCCCCAGCCGACGGCGTAGCCGAGCACGATGCTGGAGACCATCAGCGTGTGGGCCACCATCACGGCGGGAGCCAGCAGCATGGAAAGGATGGTCTCCATGAAGACGCCGGTCACCAGCGGGAAGAAGCCGCCGAAGGAGCGCCGAACGCGCGGATTCAGGATCGATCCGATCATCGCCAGGATCTTCGGCAGGAAGAGCAGGCTGAAAATGAAGCCGGTGAGGATCAGGCTCTGCGTGACGCCATCGATGTGGAGATAGCGGTCCACCAGAGTGCCGTCATAGGGCAGATTGCTCAGTCCGCTGGCCTCGCGGTCCCAGGCGACCCAAGTGCCGAGAATGAGGAAGAGGAACCAAAGTGGGCTGCCCAGGTAGGCCATGATGCCCATGAAAAGGTGGGCACGCACAGTGAGCGGAAGCTTGCGGGCGAAGATCAGCCAAAGATGCTGCAGATTTCCCTGGCACCAGCGGCGGTCGCGCTTCAGGTGGTCGATCAGGGTAGGCGGCGCTTCCTCGTAGGTGCCCTCGATATCCCAGGCGAGCCAGACTTCCCAGCCTTGGGAAACCATCAGGGCGGCTTCCACGAAGTCATGGCTGAGGATCTTGCCGCCGAAGGGCTCGCGCCCCGGAAGGTCGGGAAGCTCGCAGAACTCCGAGAAGGGCTTGACCCGGATCAGTGCATTGTGACCCCAGTAGCTGCCACCACCGAGCTGCCACCAGTTCAGGCCACGGATGAAGAGTGGCCCGTAGAGGCGCATCGCGAACTGCTGGAGGCGCGTGAAAACGGAGGAACCGCGAATGAGCTTCGGCGGGGTCTGGAGGATGCCGAGGTTCGGGTAGGCTTCCATCACCCGGGTCATCTTCAGGATATCGCCGCCGTCCATCAGGCTGTCCGCATCCAGTACGACCATGGCCTCGTAGCCGCCGCCCCAGGTCCGGACGAAGTCGCCGATGTTGCCGGCCTTGCGGTTCGAGTTCTTTTTACGGCGCCTGTAGTAGATGCGGCCGAAGGCATTGAGCTTGCGGCAGAGATTCGTCCATGCCGTTTCCTCAAGTACCCAGAGGTCGAGGTCGCGGGTATCGCTGAGGATGAAGAAATCGAAGGACTCGATGTGTCCGGTGGCCTCGATCGACCGGTAGATGGCCTCGATGCGGGCGCAGAAGCGATTGCAGTCCTCGTTGTAGACCGGCATCACCACCACGTAGCGCTTTGCCAGCGGTCCATCGCCGGCTTTCTCCGCCAGTTTGGTGATGCGGACCGCCTGCTTCTTGCCCCACAGGATGTCCCACGCGCCGAAGATGGCGTGGAAGGAACCGAGAACGAGCAGGCCGTTCAGGATGAAGAAGACCGCCAGCAACAGCACGTGGGCACGGTGCATGCCCAAGCGGGTGAATAGATCGTAGAGCCAGTAGCAGGCGATCAGATTCACCAGCACCACGCTGCCGAAGAAAACAAGGCGGCGCAGCTTGGCCAGGAAGGGACTGAAGAAGGGCCGGACCGACTTCCGGTCATCTGTGGGAAGGTCGTCCATCACTCAAAGAAAATGAACCACACGGTGGCTCCGATCAGCGCCAGCAGGAAGAGGGCGAACATCTTCCGCACGATCGGGCGGCGGTCCATGGTTTCCCACCACTGGGCGGCACCCTCACCGATGACGTTCAGCTCCAGCGGCTGCGGGATCATTGTTAGCTCCGCGAAATTCGGGCCGGCGGCGAGGTAGGATTTGCACATCGCCTCCTTGAAGGCGGGCGGCCATGGCGCGGGGGTAAGGAAGACGCCTTGCCATTTGCCGGGCATGTCCGCCAGCAGGAGGGCGAGACGGCCACGAGCGGCGAGGCGGCGGTTTTCCAGCGGCTCATCAAGCACGTCCTGGGTCCAGTTCGCGATCTCGCTCAAGGTTTCCTCCATGGCTAGCACCCGGGCGGGGACGCCGGGCTCCTTGGCCCCGCGGGCAGAGGCGCGCCACAGGATGGCGCGCACCAATTCTGCCACCAGCAGGCGGTTCCTCAGGCGCAGGGCCTGAAGGTAGGCTTCCACGGCGGCGTAGGCTTCCTCCCACTCCGCCAGCTCGGTCTCGGTGAGCGGCCGGAGGGTCTCTAGGGGATGATGCGGTAGGCCCATGTTTCGGTCAGGAAATCCTCGCCTTTTTTCAGGCTGCAACGCAACTCCTGCGGGCCGACATCGGCCAGCTTGCCGCCTTCCGCGGCAGGGGCGATCTGGAAGGCGACACGCCAGCGGCCTTCCGGCAGCGGCTGCACTGCCACGCCTTGGATCTTGATCTTTTCTCCGGCTTCTCCCACGGCAGTCACCTGAGCCTGCGGCGGATCGCCTTCCCATTTCTCCAAGGGACCTCCCGCGAACTCCACGGCGACGGTACGCTGCTCCGGCTGCCAATCGTGCAATCCGGTGCGGGTGGCGACGACATGGCCACCTGCGTGGGCGGGGTCCTCGGACATCGTCCAGTGCTGCTTGTAGGAAAACTCGAGCCGTTCGCCCGGCTGCGGGGTGCGGACCGGTTCCCAGAGCGCCACGACGTTATCGTGGATCTCGTTGGTAGCCGGGATTTCCATGAGCATCACCTTGCCTTCGCCCCACTCGCTGGTGGGCTCGATCCAAAGGGAGGGGCGCTTGTCATAAGCGGCCTCACCGTCTTCATAGGCGGCGAAACGGCGATCACGCTGGAGCAGGCCGAAGCCCTCGCACTTCGCCATGGGGAAGAAGCTGAACTCCAGCTTGCCGCTGTCGTTGGTGACCGGTCGCCAAATACGCTCACCGGTGCCCATCTTGATGGACAGGCCATCGGAATCGTGGACCTCCGGGCGGAAGTCATCGAAGCGCCGGCGGGAGTTCTCGCCGAACCAATACATGCTCGACATCGGCGCGAGCCCGAGACGCTTCACCGCCTTGCGAGGATAGAGGACGACCCGGACAGTCATCACGGTGTCCTCGCCAGGCTGGATGATGAAGCCATAGGCCCCGGTGTAGGAGGGGCCATCCAGCAGGCCGAAAAGCATGGCAGCCTTGTCCTCCGGGACGGGCTTACGCAGCCAGAATTCGCGGAAAAGGGGGAATTCCTCGTCCACGCCTTCCGCGCCGGTATCCACCGCGATGCCGCGGGCGGAGATCCCGTAGCGCTGACCTTTGCCAAGGGCGCGCCAGTAGCTGGCGCCTTGGAAAGCTACCAATTCGTCGAAATAGTCACCGCGGTTCAGCGGGGCATGCAGGCGGAAACCGGCGAAACCGGCATCCTGCGGCAGCTCGCCGCGGTTCGTGATCAGCGGGCCGTAGTTGAAGAAGGCCTCTGCAAGCCGCACCCGCTGCTGGTGGGTGTCGGTGAATTCATTGATCGTGACCTGCTCCCGGTAGTTGTAGCCGGGATGGAAAAGCATGGCGCGAAAAGGAAGATTCTCGGCGGCCCAGAGGGCGCGCTCCGGGACGAAGCGGATGTCCCGATACTGGTCGTAGCTCAGGTTCTTCATCCAATCCGGCAGCGACTCCTTGTCAGGAGCGGCATAGGGAGCGGCAGCCAGTTCCTTGGCCTTGGCATCGATCCTCTCGAAGGTGACATCCTCCCGCTCCCAAAGCTGCCCGTAGGCGAGGGAGGAAAACATCA
This sequence comes from Luteolibacter luteus, assembly GCF_012913485.1. Lineage (GTDB taxonomy): Bacteria > Verrucomicrobiota > Verrucomicrobiia > Verrucomicrobiales > Akkermansiaceae > Haloferula > Haloferula lutea. The sequence continues at coordinate 5,705,421 of NZ_CP051774.1, forward strand.
GCGCGGCCGTTAGAAGGGTGATGCGTTGAACCACAAGCCAGCGCATAACCTGTCGCGCGTTCCTGTCAATGCGCGGTATTGTGAGATCGGCTGAAAGATGGGGGATTTTTGCGAGTAATCCCCGTTTGTCCCCACTTTCGGGGTGATTCAGAGGTGTGCCTTGCGGACATGGAGCAGGAGGCCCTCGCAGGCGTCCTCGACGAGATCTACCACGTCCTCGAATCCCTTCTGGCCGCCGTAGTAGGGGTCGGGCACGTGAGATGCCTCGCGGTCTTGGCAAAACTCGACGAGGAGGCGGATTTTGCTCCTGCGTGATCCGGTGCCGTCGAGGCGGTGGAGATCGGCCAGGTTTTCCTGATCGGCGACGAGCAGGAGATCGAAGTCATCGAGATCATCCGGGTGGACCTGACGGGATTTCCCGGCGATGGTGTAACCGCGGGACTTCAAGGTGGCTGCCATGCGCGGGTCCGGGCCCTTGCCTGCGTGATAGCCGATGGTGCCTGCCGAGTCGATGTGGATGGCGTGCGACAATTCCGCCTCATCCACCATCCTGCGGAAGACGATCTCGGCCGCGGGAGAGCGGCAGATGTTTCCCATGCAGATGAACAGAACACGGAAGGGCTTGCGGTCGGCGGACATCGGGTGGAGAAGCAGGGGCATCATGCTCCGTGTTTCCGCGCTCGCGGCAATCGTAAATCTTATCCTGATTGTATTCGCTGCGGCGAGTCCGAACGTGATCGTGGTAATCACGGACGACCAAGGTTATGGGGACCTGTCCTCGAATGGAAATGCCAACCTCAAGACTCCGGCTCTGGATGACTTTCGCAAACAGTCGACGGCCTTCGATCGCTTCCAAGTGAGTCCGACTTGTGCGCCGACGCGCGCGGCGCTGATGACGGGACTCCATGAATTCCGCTGCGGAGTGAGCCACACCTTCATGGGGCGGAGCCTGTTGAAGCCGGGTATCCCGACGCTGCCGGAGATGTTCAAGTCAGCGGGTTACCGGACCGGCATTTTCGGGAAGTGGCATCTGGGCGATGCCTATCCCTGCCGGCCGGAAGACCGGGGCTTCGACGACGTCTTTGCCCACGGCGGCGGAGGCATCGGTCAGACGCCGGACTTCTGGGGGAATGCGTATCACGATCCTTCGATCCGTCGCCGCGGTGGCTGGGAGAAAACCAGCGGCTACTGCACGGATGTTTTCTTCAATGAAGCGATTGGCTGGATGAAGACCCAGGTCGCGGAGAAGAAGCCCTTTTTCCTGCACCTTGCCACGAATGCTCCGCACGACCCCTACGTGCCGCCGGTGAAGGATGCGAAGCTGGATGGCTATGCGGCCTTCAATGCGATGATCGAGAACATCGACGCCGGCTTCGGCCGCCTGATGAAGGAACTGGAAGCAAGTGGAGCGGCGAAGGATACGATCGTGGTCTTCCTTACCGACAATGGTTCCGCGATGGCCCGGCAGAATGCAGGCATGAAAGGCCGGAAAGGGACCGCGGATGAAGGCGGGACGCGGGTGCCGTGCTTCATCCGTTGGCCGGAGAAGATCGCGGCGGGACGTGAAGTGGATGAACTCGCGGCGCATCTTGATCTGCTGCCCACGCTCACGAGCCTGTGTGCGGTGCCGCGGCCGGAAGGATGGAAGGGTGATGGCCGGGATCTTTCGGCAGCTTTGCTGGGCAAGGAGAAGTTTCCCGAAGATCGCATCCTTTTCACCCAAGTGGGACGCTGGCCGGGAGATGCGGCTGCGGCGCGCTTCCGGGCACGGGATTTCGCGGTTCGGGACCAGCGCTGGCGTTTGGTGGGGCTGGAGCTCTTCGACATGCAGGCGGATCCGGGGCAGGAGAAGAATGTCTTCGCGGAGCATCCGGAAGAGGCGCAGCGCTTGCTTGCGGAGTATGGCAAGTGGTGGAACGAGGTGCTGCCGGTGGTGCGTGAGCCGGTGCGCTATGTGGTGGGAAGCGAGGCCTGCCCGGTGGTGAAGCTGACGGCTCACGATTGGTGGCCCTCCAAGGAAACCGAGGCGGATGGCGCGGAGAAGTGCGTCAATCACGCCGCAATCCGCCGCTTCCTGAAGGACGTGCAAGTCGCCGCGACGAGGAATGCGCTGCCTTCGCGCTCCGGACACTGGAAGCTGGAGGTGGCGCGGACGGGAAGCTATGAGCTCAATTTCGGACTGCTGCCGCCGGAGGCATCGGCGGAGGATCGCAGGGATCTCTCCCAACTGCGCAAGGGGGTGGCGCACATCCGTGCCGGCCAGGAGGAAACCCGCGTGGAGATCCGGTCGGGTGCGACCTCCTTTCAACTGCCGATCGATCTCGATGCCGGACCGGTCGACCTGGAGATCTGGTTCGACGGGCAACTGCTGAACGACCGGATCTTGGGCGCGTTTTTCACGAGCATCGAACGGAAGGGGGAGAGAAAGATCGAGATCCCGGAACTGAAGGTAAAGCCGGCGAAGTGAGGCGGCGTGATCAGGGAAACCGGGGTATCCGCCGTTCCAAATCTCCCTGAAAAGTTCCGCAACTTTTCGCGTAGGGGCGGGTTCACAGCCTCCGGAGATCGATCGAATCATGAAAAACACCGCCACCATCGGAATCGCGGCCCTGCTTGCAGGTGCCGCCGGAGGTTACCTCGCGGGCAAAGCCGGTGCTCCCGCCACCGACACCACCGAGTCTGCCGCCAAGGCTGCTCTCGAGACGAAAACCAGCCGCTCCGGTGGCAGTGCCAGCGCGAACGCCGAGGCCAAGCGCGGTGCCCGCAGCATCGCGGATGTGATGAAGGAACCAGGCCAGCTCGCCCGCATGCAGGCGCTGATGGAACTTTACTCGGGCATGGATGCCGCGCAGCTGGAAGCTGAAGCCGGCAAGCTGGATGGGATGCCGATGGCGCAGCGCCTGATGGCTTCCTTCCTTCTTTTCGGCCGATGGGGTGAAGTGGACCCGAAGGGGGCGCTCGCCTTTGCGAACACGATGGGTTTCCAAGGCGCTTTTGTCCGCCCGACCGTGCTCCAGAGCTGGGCAAGTGTGGATCCGGAGAACGCCGCGAAGTATTTCTCAGAGAACCCGCGTGAGTTCGCGGCCATGGGCTTTGGTCCCGGTCGTGGAGGTCCGGGTGGCGATAGCGGCGCTTCCGTGATCGCCTCCGAGTGGGCGAAGCTTGATCCGGAAGCCGCGCTTGCGTGGGCAAACGGTCTCACCGGTCGCGACAAGAGTGCCGCGCTGAATTCCGTGATCGCCGAAATGGCCACCAAGGATCCGAACAAGGCCGCCCAAGTCGCCTCGACCCTGACGGGCGATGACCAGGCCCGAGCCTATAGCGAGATCGCTTCGAAGTGGAGTTCCACCGATTTCGCCGCTGCTGAAGCATGGATCGCGACGCTGCCTGCCGAGTCCCGTGACCGTGCCATGGCTTCCGCTCTCCAGACCCTCGCTCTGACTGATCCGGAAGGTGCCGCTTCCAAGGTGGCGAGCCTGCCGGAAGGACGTGACCGGGATCGCGCGATCGAAGATGTCGCCGGTCCGTGGGCGCGCAAGGATCCTGCCGCTGCCGCCGCGTGGGTGAGCCAGCAGCAGACCGAAGATATCGATGATGCCATCCGTCCGGTGATGTCTTCCTGGGCGAGCACCGACCCGACCGCAGCTCTCAAGTGGATCGAAGCCCTGCCGCAAGGCGAGCTGAAGGACGAGTCCACCGCGACCTACATCTGGTCCAACCGCACCGGCGATCCAGCCAGCTCGGTTTCGCTGGCCGAAACGATCGAGGACGAAGGGACCCGCAACCGCACCTTGTGGATGACCTACAGCGGCTGGATGCGTGAAGACCGCGATGCCGCGACGAGCGCCGTGCAGAGCTCCACCACCCTTAGTGATGAGGCGAAGGAGCGTCTGCTCAATGATCGTGGCGGTCAGGGTGGCCCCGGCGGTCGCTGGGGTCGTGGTCGCTGAGCCATGATGCCGATGATTTGACAAGGCGGCAGCGGGCGCGAATCGTCCGTTGCCGCTTTTTTCATGCCGTGCTCATGTGGATCCCCCCTGACACTTATGCGATCGCCCGGATCGATTTGCCCCGTGCCGGGACGCACGGCTGGCAGGTGCGCATCCAGCGCCGCGGTGTGAAGCATGGGAAGTTCTTTGCGGACCGCTCGTATGGCGGCGTTCCGGAGTCTTACGATGCGGCGAGGCTGTGGCGGGACGATCTGGTGAAGCGGATGGCGGACGAGGAGAATGCAGTCCGCATTTGCCGGAGGTCACCGCGGAACTCATCGGGGGTGGTGGGGGTGTCGAAGGTGTGCGTCGTCGCCGCGAGCGGGGCGAGTTATTGGTTCTGGCAAGCGACCTGGTGTCCCGCGCCCGGGGAGAGACGATGCGTGAAGTTTTCCGTGAAGCGGCACGGAGAGAAGCAGGCTTTCCGGATGGCGGTGGAAGCGCGCAAGGATGGGGCGGGGTTGTAGGCGCTGCGGATCAGTCCGATGTAATCGTATAGCGACAGCGCCGCGCCGCGGAGTCGAACTCGATCGCGAAGAAAACTCCTCCTTCATGTCCCCAAGCGCGGCCAGAGGCTGCGTGGAGAGCAGAGGACTCGAAGGGCGGATACTTCGAAATGCTGTCCCAGTCCGCGGGTGATAGGTCGAAGCTAATGAGCCATCGTGTGCCACCAAAGGCGTCGCCACGATAGTCGAGATCGAGATTCCTGACCGATGGGGGAACCGGACCTTGAAGAAAGCTCGCGAGTTGGTTTCGCGCGCGGCGTTCGTGCGGATAAAGGGTCGAGATCTGGTAGATCGAAAGCAGGGATACGAGGAGGGCGGGGAAAATCACTAGCAAGGTCCGCCAGTTGCCGCGGCGCTTGCGGCTCATGCATGCGAAGGCGATGAGGAACTGCAGGGGTGCAATCAGGATCGTCGCGAGAATTGCGAGAGGCATGCCCGATTTGATGCCGTCCTTGAGGTCCCTCCACTGGAGAGCCTCAGCGAGCAAGACCAAGGTGCCATAGATGCAGAAGGACCCGAGGACCAAGGTGAGGGGGCCGATCCGGAAGAAGGGAGGAATCTCCTCTGACGTGGGTTCGTCTGCGGGTGGCTGGGGGAGCATGAGGAAGGTGGTGACAAAAACCTGCTACGGCCCGGATTGTCGGTTGGATAGGCTGAGGTTGCTCGCACACATTTCCGATTTGGGGCTTGGAAAGCCGGGTGGTGGTCTTTGAGACTCCGGGCATGTTCAGCGCCAGCAAGCTTTCCGAAGATCAGAAATCCTCCCTCAAGCAGTGGGCTGCGGAAGGGGCGAGCATTGCCGATCTTCAAAAGCGGATGAAGGATGATCTCGGCATCTCCATCACTTATATGGATGCGCGTTTCCTGGTGCTGGATCTGGGGATCGAGATCGCCGAGGCTCCGAAGGAAGAAAAGAAGCCGGTTGAGGAGGCGATCGCGGCTGCTCCGGTGCCGACCGGTGCCGTGACCGTGGAAATTGACAACATCGCACTGCCGGGAGCCATGATTTCCGGCAAGGTGACCTTTTCCGATGGCGAAACCGGCATCTGGATGCTCGACCAGTATGGCCGTCCCGGGTTGGACACGGACACGCCGGGCTATCGCCCTACGCAAGAGGACGTCATGGAGTTCCAGAAGCAGCTCTCCGAGCTGGTGCGGAAAAACGGCTACTAACGCCGATCGTCGGTGTGGGCTTCTTTAGAAGCCGCCGAGCAGGAAAACCGCGCCGACCGAGACCGCGAGCACCGCGATGATGGCCATGGAAACCGAGAGTTTCCGGCTTAATTTTTTCTTCGGTTTTCCTTCCTCGCCGATCCAGTTGTTCCAATCACCGGAATGGGTGGGGAGGGTGCGATGGTAGTGCCGTATCGAGGTACGGAATTGGGTGGGGGAGCGGGGAGCTTTCATGTCGAATGGGGAGATTCGATAAGCCCTTATGAACGAATCATTTGGGAATGTCGATGTCGGATTTTGGGTGTGCTTCCCCATTTCGGGGGAGGTGCTGAAGGTGTGCTGGAGCTCCGTCAGGATCGAAGGCTGTCGGACAAATACGCAAAGTGAGGATTTTGCCTTGCGCTCGGGGCGAGGCGGGTGAATTCTCCCGCCGAAACCATACAAACCTGAGCAAGAAACTAAGGTAATGCTTCCAGAGCACGCTCCCTTCTCTCCCGATCAACGCCGCGCGGTTGATATCGCGCTGGCAGGCCTTGATGCGTCCCAGCGTTTCTGGCTCGCCGGATTTCTTTCTGCCGGAGGGTCTTCCGCGACCGCGCCGGCAGCGATCACGCCTGCGGCATCCGTGAAGCTGACGGTATTGTATGGCACCGAGTCCGGCAATGCCGAGAAGCTGGCAGACCTTTCCGCGAAAGAAGCCAAGAAGCGGGGCTTCCAAGCCGCGGTGAAGAACATGGCGGATATTTCTCCCGCCGATCTCGCGAAGGTGGAAAACCTTCTGGTGATCGTGAGCACCTGGGGTGATGGCGAGCCACCGGAGAGCGCCACCTCTTTCTACAAGGAATTCATGAATGGTTCCTCCGTGGAGCTGCCTCGCCTGCGCTACTCGGTGTGCGCGCTGGGGGATACGGCCTACGAGAAGTTTTGCCAGACGGGCAAGGACTTCGATGCCCGCTTGGAAAAGCTTGGAGCGAAGCGCGTCTCGCCACGTCAGGATTGCGATGTGGAGTATGAAGAGCCGTACGCCGGCTGGCTGGATGCCGCTCTGAAGGCACTGGCTCCTGCGACGCACTCCGGGATCGTGGAAGTGGTGGGCGCTCCTGCCGCCGCTGCCCCGGTGGGCGGCGTGGAGTATGGAAAGAAGAACCCTTTTCCTTCCGAGCTTCTTGAGAAGGTGCTCCTCAATGGCGAGGGCACGACCAAGGAAACCTGGCACTACGAGCTTTCACTCGATGGCTCAGGCCTGAGCTACGAGCCGGGTGATGCGCTGGCCGTGGTGCCGGTGAATGCGCCGGATCTCGTCGAAGGCATCCTGAAGGCAGCGAAGCTTTCCGGCAGTGAGACCGTGGAGGTGAAGGGCGTGGGGAGCAAGGTGCTGGCCGATGCCCTGCGCGAGGATTTCGATATCACCGCTCTGTCCCGCGCCGTGCTGACGAAGCTGCAGACGATCTCCGGATCCGAGAAGCTCGCGGCCTTGCTCGCGGATGATGCGAAGGATCAGCTCAAGGATTACCAGTGGGGCCGCTGGATCGTGGATGCGATCAATGACTTCGCTTCGAATGGTCTGGCCGCTGCCGATCTCGCATCGATCTTCCGCAAGCTGCCACCGCGCCTTTACTCGATCGCTTCCAGCCCTCTGGCGCATCCGGGTGAAGTGCACCTCACGGTGGCGTCCGTGCGCTATCACGCGCATGGCAATCATCGCAAGGGCGTGGCTTCGACCTATCTGGCCGACCTGGTGGCGAAGGGCGCTCAGGTGCCGGTCTACACACACCAGAACAAGAACTTCCGCCTGCCGACCTCGTCGGATACTCCGGTGATCATGGTGGGACCCGGCACCGGCGTCGCGCCCTTCCGCGCCTTCGTCGAGCACCGCGGGAATCTGGGCAAGCCGGGCAAGAACTGGCTTTTCTTCGGAGACCAACGCTACACCTACGACTTCCTTTACCAGACGGAGTGGCAGGATCATCTCAAGGAAGGCTTCCTTTCGAAGCTGGATGTCGCTTTCTCCCGCGACCAGCCGGAGAAGGTCTATGTGCAGCACCGCATGCTGGATCGCTCCAAGGAGCTCTACGCCTGGCTGCAGGAAGGTGCCCACTTCTACGTCTGCGGCGATGCCTCGCGCATGGCCAGCGATGTCCACGAAGCCCTGATCTCCGTCGTGGAGAAAGAAGGCGGCTTCGCCCGCGACGTGGCGGAGGCCTACGTCGAAGACCTGAAGAAAGCCAAACGCTATCAACGAGACGTCTACTGAAGTGCCAAGTGATCAGTCAGCGGTGATCAGTGAAGCAGCCGCCATTGCAGCACTGGTCACTTCTCCGAACCACCTAGCAGCTACCGAAAATCGATTTCTTCCACTGATCACCGATCACCCGGCACTGATCACTCCTTTCTACTTTTTTCCATGAGCGAAAAGAAACTCTCCGCCAACGAAGGCATCAAGACCCGCTCGAACTACCTTCGCGGCACCATCGCCGAGGGCCTCTCCGATCTTTCCACCGGCTCCATGTCGGAGGATGACCAGCAGCTCCTCAAATTCCACGGCACCTATCAGCAGGATGACCGTGACCTGCGGAACGACCGCCGAAAGCACCGCTTGGAGAAGGCATACTCCTTCATGATCCGGATCCGCGTGCCCGGTGGCGTGGCCACGCCGCACCAGTGGCTGGAGACGGACCGCATGGCGGAGCAATTTGCCAATGGCACGATCAAGCTGACCACGCGCCAGGCCTTCCAGTTCCACGGGATCATCAAGACGAACCTGAAGCGGACGATCAAGGAGATCAACCAGTGCGCCATGGACACCGTGGCCGCGTGCGGCGACGTGAACCGCAATGTGATGTGCAATCCGAACCCGTATCTCTCCTCCGTGCATGCGGAGGTGCTGAAGGCGGCGCAGGATATTTCCGCACACCTCACGCCGCAGACCCGCGCCTACCACGAGATCTGGCTGGATGGGGAAAAGATCGAGAGCACCGAGGAGGAACAGGAGCCGATCTACGGCAAGACCTACCTGCCGCGGAAGTTCAAGATCACCATCGCCGTGCCGCCGAGCAACGACGTGGACATCTTCGCGAACTGCCTTTCCTTCATCGCCATCGTCGAGAACGACAAGCTGGTGGGCTATAACGTCGCCGTTGGCGGCGGCATGGGCTCGACCCACGGCAACGAGGCCACCTACCCGCGCCTCGCGGACGTGATCGGCTTCTGCACGCCGGAGCAGATCGTGGACGTGTCGGAGAAGGTGGTGCTGGTGCAGCGCGACTTCGGCGACCGCACGGACCGCAAGCACTCGCGCTTCAAGTATACCGTGGACGACCACGGTCCGGACTGGATCCTCGCCAAGCTGAACGAATACCTCGGCTACGAGTTGGGACCGGTGCGTCCGTATGAGTTCAAGGACAACGGCGACCGCTTCGGCTGGGTGGAGGACGAGTTTGGCAATTTCCATTACACGCTCTTCGTCGAAGGCGGGCGCGTGCTGGATACCCCGGCTTTCCCGATGCGCACCGGCCTTCGCGAGATCGCGAAGATCCACGACGGCGATTTCCGCCTGACCGCGAACCAGAACCTCATCATCGCGAACGTTTCCGCGAAGAAGCGTTCCGAGGTTGAGGCCCTGCTGGAAAAGTACGGCATGCATCGTAGCCACGAGCGCAGCGCGCTGCGCCTGGCCTCGATTGCCTGCGTGGCCCTTCCTACCTGCGGCCTGGCGCTCGCGGAAGCGGAACGCTACCTGCCGGAAGTAATCACGGACCTGGAGCAGGAGCTGGAGAATGCCGGCCTGCGCCACGATTCGATTACCATCCGCATGACGGGCTGCCCGAATGGTTGCGGCCGCCCTTTCATCTCGGAGATCGGCTTCGTCGGCCGCGGTCCGGACCGCTACAATCTCTATCTGGGTGGCGGCCACGCCGGCCAGCGCCTGAGCAAGCTGTATCGGCAGGATATCAACGCGAGCGAGATCCGCAGCCTGCTGGCACCGATCTTCCAGCGCTATGCGAAGGAGCGGAATGCCGGCGAGCACTTCGGTGACTTCGTGATCCGAGCGGGATACGTCGCCGCCACGGTGCAGGGCGCGGACTTCCACAAGAACATCAAGGAAGAGGCTCTCAAAGTCTGAACCAGCCATGACGCGGGAACAGGAAACCGGATACCAGCGGTGTCGGCCTTAGGCCGTACCCCATCGCCACGTCTTTCCGTTTTTCAATTCCCCAACCTTTTCTCGCGGTCATCGCGGTTTATCAAAATGAGTCTTTCCCAAACAGCCACACTCTCCGAAGCCGAAGCCCTCTCGGCGGATCTCGCCCGCCTGAAGGCCGGCGAGCGGCTCCAACTCCTGCACGAGCGCTACGGCAAGCGCTTGATCGCCTCCACCAGCTTCGGCTTGCAGGCGGCGGTGATGCTGGACCTCATCTCCCGCTACGCCCCGGAGATCCCGGTGGTGTGGATCGATACCGGCTTCAACTTCCCGGAAACCTACCGTTACGCGGAGGATCTGGCGAATCGCTTCGGCACCGACCTGCGGGTCTACCAGCCGACCCACTCCGCCGCCCGCATGGAAGCCCTGTGGGGCAAGCTCTGGGAGCAGGGTTTGGAAGGGCTGACCAAATACGCCATGCTGACCAAGATCGAGCCGATGGACCGCGCGCTGCGCGAGACCGGCGGGGATGTGTGGATCAGCGGCCTGCGCCGCAGCCAATCGAGCAGCCGCGTGGAGCGGCCCTACGCCGAGCAGCAGAAAAAGACCTTGAAGGTCTACCCGATCCTCGATTGGGCGGACGCGCAGGTTTCCGTTTACATGCACGATCGCGGCTTGCCCCAGCACCCGCTGGCAGCGGAAGGTTACGTGACGATGGGCGACTGGCATAGCACCAAGCCTGCCGTCGACGGACTCGACGCGGAGGCGACGCGCTTCAACGGCGAGAAATACGAGTGCGGCCTTCATCTTGACTCCGGCAACACGGATTTCCAAATCTAACGAAACGGAAGTGAGAGCCGACCACGGCATCAGCAACCGCACTGACCCGACAACTCCCTACCCCGTATCTTATGCCTATCGCAAACTCCATCGCCGACACGATCGGCAACACCCCGCTGATCCGCCTGAACAAGATCTCCGCCGATACCGGTGCCGAGGTGCTGCTGAAGGCTGAGTTCTTCAACCCGCTGTTCAGCGTGAAGGACCGGATCGGCAAGGCGATGATCGAAGCCGCCGAGCGTGACGGCCAACTCAAGCCGGGCGGCCTGATCATCGAGCCGACCTCCGGCAACACCGGCATTGCGCTCGCCTTCGTGGCCCGCTCCAAAGGCTACCGCTGCATCCTGACGATGCCGGAGAGCATGTCGATCGAGCGCCGCGTGCTGCTGCGCCTTCTGGGTGCTGAGATCGTGCTCACCCCGCGTGCCCGCGGCATGGGTGGTGCGATTGCCAAGGCGAAGCAACTCATTGAAGAGAATCCGGGATCCTTCGGCCCCGGCCAGTTCGACAACCCGGCCAACCCGGAGATCCACCGCAAGACGACCGCCGAGGAAATCTGGCGCGATACCGATGGCAACATCGACGCCTTCGTTGCCGGTGTCGGTACGGGTGGCACGATCACCGGTGTCTCGGAAGTCATCAAGTCGCGCAATCCCGGCATGAGGACCTTCGCAGTGGAACCGGTGGCCAGCCCGGTCATTTCCGGCGGCCAGCCCGGCCCGCACATGATCCAAGGCATCGGTGCCGGCTTCATCCCGAAGAACCTCAACGTCGAGATCATCGACGAGACGATCCTTGTGGCAAACGAGGATGCCTTCGCAACCGCGCAATACCTGAACCAGGAAGAGGGTCTACCCGCCGGTATCTCCACGGGTGCCAACGTCTGGGCCGCGATCCAAGTCGCGAAGCGTCCTGAGTTCCAAGGCAAGCGTGTCGTGACCATCGGGGCTTCCTCCACGGAACGCTACCTGTCCACGCTGCTCGCCGAGAAGGTCCGTGAAGAAGTCGCGAGCCTGCCGGTGGCAGAGATCTGATCTGACTCCGGGCAAATGCTTTAAAGCGCCTCGTCCTGATCGGGACGAGGCGCTTTTTTTGATGATCGTAGGAGCCCGCGCGGCAGCGCTCCGGGCCGGGCTTGTCCTGAGAGGACTCAGGGCTGCAATCCCTCGCCGAGATGCTGACGGACGAAGCCTTGGAGGTATCCCGCGGTCAGGATGGTCTGTGTGATAACCGGTTTCGGGTCGCCCTTCGCGTAGAGCACGTTCACGGGGATCGCGACTTGGCCAAGACGCTTGAGCTCCGTGTCGATCTCCGGCTTGTCCACGGTCTTGTCTGCCTTTAGCGCGACGATGCCGTGGGCCTTGAAAAGGCGTGCCGTATCTTCGGTGTAGGCGGCGGCCTTGTTCGTCTGGCAGGTGAGGCACCAGCGGGCCGTGAAGTCGACGTAGACCGACTTGCCCTCCTTTAGGAGCGCCTCCTGCTTCGCGAGCGACCATTCTTCCCACTGGATGACCGGGGCATCCGCGACGACGACCGGGGCGGGGGATGGCTTGGAGAGCACGAAGCCGCTCACCACGAAGGCTGCTGCCGCCACGCGTCCGATCACTCGAGACTTGGGCGAGCGATAAGGCACCGACCAGCGGCCGAGGATCCAGAAGCCGGCGGCGATGATCGTGAGCCCGAGCAGCACGTGCAGGCTCTTTTGTCCGGCAAGCTGATCGCCTACCTGAAGAATATAGACCCAGGCGAGGTAAGCCACCGTGCCGAAGAGCAGGAAGGACATGCCTTGCTTGAAGGACTCCATCCACGGACCCGGTCGTGGCAGGCGATCGACGAGCGCGGGGAAGAAGGAGAGCAGCAGGTAGGGCAAGCTCAAGCCCAGTGCCATGAAGGTGAAGGCGAGGATGAAGAGGGGCGTGGGCAATTGCACCGCGGCTGCGAGGCCCGTGCCAAGGAAAGGCGCGGAGCAAGGTGTGGCCACCACGGTGGCAAGCACACCGGAGAAGAAGGTTCCGGAGATACCTTCCTTGTTCGCGAGATTGCCGCCAACGCCCGTGGCACCGGCACCGATTTCGAAGACGCCGAACATGCTCAGCGCGAAGACCAGCATGACGAGCAGCAGGCAAAGCACAACCCAAGGATTCTGAAGCTGGCCGCCCCAGTTCCGGATGCCACCGGCAAGCATGAGCGCACAGAGCGCCCAGAAGGAAACGAGCACGCCGCCGGTGAATGCAAACCCGTGCGTCACCACCTTCTTGCGATCATGGCCCGCCTGTTGGACGAAGCCCATGATCTTCAGGCCGATGACGGGGAAGACGCAGGGCATCAGATTCAGGATCAGCCCGCCGATGAACATGAAGGCCAGCGTCGCGGGAAGCCCGAGCGTGGAGGATGATGGAGAAGAGCCTGCATTCGCGCCTGAATCAGACGAGGAGGGTGCCACTGCCGCAGCCGTGCTGCCACCCGGTGCACCGATCTTGATTGCCGCAAGCGCCAGACCTTGGGACGCATTGCCCTCCAACCAGCCGTTGTCGGATTTCAGAATGCCATCGATCACATCCGGCTTCGGATCCGTGTCCTCATTGCGCGGGATGGTGAGGGTCCAACCGCTGCCATCCTTCGCGAATGCCTGCGGTTTCGTTGCGTCTTCGATGACGTTGCTGCTGAAGAAATAGACATTCTTCGGCTCTGCCACCGTCCCCGAGCCGCCCTTCAAATGCAGTGTCACGCTATCAGCCGTCTCGCTGGCAGTCACTTCCCATGCTGGAGCCTTCAGCGGCATCGCGGCATCGGCCTTCGTGAAATCCGCCGCAGCTTCGGCATTCGGGGTGGCGGAAGTGGCCACCGGCAGTGCCAGGCTCAGCTCGGCATCGCCGTTCACGCACTGCTCCTTGCAGACCAGCCATGAAGCCTTGCCGGAGAGCGTCACAGTTTCCCCGGCCTTCAGCGTTGCGGGCGGAGTGATCGTCTGGAGAAAGTAAGCCGTGCCCTCATAGCCATAGAGCGGGAAGCCTGCGCTCTCGCCTCGCAGCGGCACCGGGAACTCCAGCGCCCCTGCGGTGAAACCTTCCGGCAGTGTCCACTTGATCTCCGGCGGCGAGCCGACAAAGCCCGGATTGAGATAGTAGGTATGCCAGTGAGGCGCATGGGTGATCTTCAGCGCCACGCGAAAGGCTTGGCCGGGAGCGATCTCCTTCGCATCGGAAAGAATCACCGCCGTGGCTGGCGTTTCCTTTTCCGCGGCAGCTCCGGCAGCCGAGCCAAGGGGATTCAGAAAGTCCTCCTGGGCCGTGGCAGGCAGGGAAAACAGGCCGGATCCGGCGAAAACGGCCGTGAGGAGGTACTGGGTAAATCGCATGACAGGCATCGCTTGCTACGTGAATAGAGGCACAGGCCTACGGATTCATCCGAATAAAAAAAGCCGGAGCGGGCCAAAGGAACCCGTCCGGCAATGGAAATCAATGGCTTGAGCCAAGTGAATTGCTCAATAGCCGCGCTGCTCCTGGTCCCGGGCATTTCCATAGGCACCACCCGCGATACCGCCTGCGGCGGCACCGATGAGCGCGCCTTCACCGGCGTGACCGGATTGGTTGCCGATGATGGCACCGGCACCTGCGCCGATCAGGGCTCCGGTTGCGGCACCACGGTTGGCGTTTGGACCGTAGTTCTGGCAGCTGGAGCCGAGGAAAGCGGTAGCGACGGCGAGAAGGGCAAGGGATGTCTTCATGGTTCGGATCGGTTAGTTTGGTAACGTGAGATACCTCCCGTCGGAAGCGCGACTGCGCAAGCGGGAATGCATCACGCATTGCCCAACGTTTTTCGTGTTCCTTTTATTCAAGCGGGATGCGGCCGAAGCACTGCGCAGATTCCCGTATGAAGGCACGGCGCGCCGTTGAGATGCCCCTCTAACAACCCTGCAACTGGAACAACGAAGGAAGGCAACGTTCCTCCGAGCGTCCTGTGGGGCTCTTCGCTATAAAAGGAAAACCCGCCCGGGGATGTAACCCGGGCGGGTGCCATGTCCTTAAAAGGCCATCACCAAGGAAGCGGAGCTGCGTTTCTCAAGGCTGGGCGGGAACATACAACTCCGATCCCTTTGCAAGGACTGTACTGGAATTTAGGTTCTGGCCATTCAGGGCATTCAGTTTCGCGGTGCTTGTGCCGTGTGCTGCGGCAAACGCCGAGAAATCGGTCGGGGTGTCGATGGAGATCAGGCGGACGCGCGGCGTGTTAGACGCCATTTCGGTCGCGGGTTTCTCTTGTTCGACAGGAGCAGGGGCGGCAGCGGGTGCCGGGGTCGGAGCCGGAGTGGAAGCCGCTTCTTTCTTCGCGGTTTCCTTCGGCGCTTCAGCCTGCTTTGGGGAAGAGGTTTGCTTCTTTGCTGCCACCGGAGCGGGGGCTGCAGCGGCAGCGGGTGATTGCTTGCCACCGAGCGTCAGCGTCTGGCCGGCGCGAAGGCTCACGGGCTTGATCGTCGGATTGGTGGCTTGGAGAGCTTCCGGGCTGAGTCCGTAGTGGCGGGCGATGCTGAAGAAGGTCTCGCCGGACTTCACGATGTGCGTTCCGTGGACCGGGGCGGCAGCGGGTTTTTCAGCTGCCGGTGTTTTGGCTGGCGCGCTTGCAGGTGCAGGAGCCGCGGACTTGGCGATCGCAGGAGCCGCAGCGGCCTTCGTGGGAAGGATCAGCTTCTGGCCGATCTGGATCGAGGCCGGATTCTTGATCTTGTTGAGTTTCGCCAGCGTCTCCGGCGTGGTGCCGTGGCGTTTGGCGATCTTGGTCAGGGTATCGCCCTTGCGGACGGTGCCGTAGGAAGCGGAAGAAGAAGTATTGGCAGCCGGCCTGTCGGCGGCCTTTGGAGCTGCTGCGGAAGCGGCAGAGGCCTCGGTTTTGATGGCCGGGGTCGTGCTCGCGATGCCCATCAGCTTGAGGCGGGAATTTTCCTCCTCCAACTGGCGGATCTGGCGCTCCTGCTCGTGGCAGCGGTCCTGGAGAAGCTCCAGTTCGGATTTGGCCTCCGCAGCAAATGGCGCGGCGATCAGAATGGCGGCGAGAAACGGCAGTGCTCTCATGACGGGAGAAGTAATTTCAAAATTTTGAATGAGCGGCAATATAAATTTAATAAAACTTAATTATAAGGGTGTAAGTGCTTCCAAGTCAGCTGATTTAAATTTGGAGACCCGCTCGGGTAGGCGCAGGGTAGGCGGAGCGGGGCTACGCGGCGTCTCGTTGAACCCGCCGGGAGCCGGGAGAATTCGAGGGAAAATCACTCTCGTTAGAGGACGATTCTCCTCATCCGCGCCGATTGGGCGTGAGCAATGGCCCTTCTCTGGCGAAGGTCCGCGCCCCCCGTTTTTGCGAGAGATCCGACTCCAAGCAAAGCCCGCGACGATTCGTGGGGCCGGGCGCGAGAAACCATGGGTGCTGCGCCTCTCAAGGGGCTCACGAATCGCTCGGCTTCTGCTTCTTGGCCTCGGCAGCGGCGGGACCTTCAGGCGTTGCGGCCGGTTTGATGACCTCCACGGGAGCTTCATCAGGCGCGTAGGGGAGGCGGGTGATGGACAGCCAATCACCGGGCTCCAATCCTTCCCGGACAACCAGCACCTCCTCCGTCGACCAGATCGGGTCGATGGGAGTGCGGAGGATCATCGGGTTCTCCTTGTCCACCAGATAGATGCGGTTCACGCCGCGCAGGGCATGGCGGGGAAGGACGAAAACATCATTCAGCTTCACGCCTTCGATGCGGGCGCGGACCGGTTGGCCGATGAGCAAGGGGGGCTTGCCGGATTTCACGCTAAAGGGGTCTTGGATGCGCGCGATCGCGAAAAGTTCGCGGGAGGATTCATCGAGCGTTCCTTCGGTGCGGACGATGGTGGCCTCCCACTTCGGCGAGTTCTCACCGGCCACGGCATCCGTCAGCGTCACATTCACCGCGGGATCGCCCTCTTTTGAAGGCAGGCTCACGTAGGCAAGCTGGCGCGGGGAGAAGGGCAGGCGAATCTCGGCGAAGTCGGTGGCAAAAACTTCACCCAACGCGGTGGAACCTCCGACTGCTTGGCCAAGTCCGATCACGCGTTTCTGCACGCGACCGTCGAAGGGTGCGCGGATCTTCGTTCGGTCCAGATCGCGCAGCGCTTGGTCGAGATCCGCTTGTGCTGCATCCACGTTGGCCTTCGCTTCCTTGAGTTGCGGCACGCGCAGGACGAGATCGGACGGCTCCTCATTGTAGCCGAGGTCGTCCCAGTTCAGGCGGGCTTGCTTGGCGCGTGCTTCTTCTTGGATCAGGGCCGCCTGCGCCCGTGCGAGGCCGGACTCGGCGGAGGATACGGCCACCTTGAAATCCGCAGGGTCGAGCTCGGCCAGCACGTCATCCTTTTTGAAAAAGGCACCGTCTTCGAAATTCGGATGGATCGCGGAAATCACTCCGGCGACCTGTGGCGTCACGGTGGTGGTATAGTGCGCGCGCACCGTGCCCTGGCTCTCCAGCATCACCGGGAAGGTGGTGCGCTGCAGCTCCATGATCTCGGTCTTCAGCAACTGGGGTGGGGCAGGCTCAGGCTTCGGCTCTTCCATAGGTGCCCCGAGGCGCCATGCGAGCAAGGCGCCGACGATGAGGACACAAACGGGAATGAGCAGGCGGAGGAGCATCGGCAGAATCAGGAGGAAGGGAAAATGGACCGGGAACGGCGCTTTGCCAAATACGAAGGCGGGAGGAGGGGTTTGCGGACGATTTCGTCATCGCCGACCCGTTCAGGGCGAGGCATGAAATGGAGGGGGCGCAGCGGGATTTATTCCCGGGAACGTTTCAAAGATGGGGGGACGTTCTCCGATCTCCAAGCTGTTGAAGAGGCGGAGGGTAGATCCGGAAAACCGGAGCACCCGTCCCCATCAACTCATTTACTTGTACACCTCTGTTTTGAAATCCCCGCCGAGGGCGAGATGCAGATCGATCCGATTCTGCAGCCGTTCGTTTCTCAACCGGATCAGGGAGCCCCGTGCATTCGTCGCGCGGCTCTGCGACTCCAGCACGCGGAGGATGTCGTCGTTCACCCCATCCGAGTAATCCCGCGCGGCTTGCTTCTGCGCGAGCGAGGCCTGCTCGACCTCCTTCAAAAGGTAGCTTTCCTGCTCGGCTAGGGAGGCGTCCGCCCCCAAGGCTGATTCCACCTCGCGGAAAGCTTCAAGCGCGGTCTGGGAGTAATCATGCACCGAGGCTTCATTCGCGGCGAGGGCACCCCGGGCATTCGCGGAAAGCGCACCGCCTTCATAGATGGCCTGGCTGAAGTTTGCCGCGACCGAGGTGGCGAGGAAGGAGGGATCTAGAAAATTCGCGAAGCGTGATACAGGTGTGCCGGTGCTGGCAGTCAGCGCCAAGCTGGGCAGCATCGCCTTGCGCGCGGCATCGGCACGCTTGGCGCTGGCGAAGAGTTCCGCGCGGGCGATCGCGAGATCGGGGCGGCGCTCGATGAGATCGGCGGGCAAGCCCGCGGGCACCTGCCTTTTCAGAACCGGCAGTTCGCGGCTGCCTCGAGCCTCGGCGGAGGGATAGCGTCCCACGATTATCTCGAAGGAGCGCGCGGCTTCATCGCGGGCCAGCTGGGTGGCTTTCACCGCGCGTTCTGCCGCGGCCACGTTGGTGCGACCCAGCTGGACATCCAATGCTCCTTGGCCGGCCCCTCCCTTGAAGAGTCGCTCGGTGATGGAAAGCACCCGCGTGTTCGAATCGAGCGTGGTGTGAGCTAATTCAAGCAACTGTTCGGCAGCGATGAGATTGCACCAGGCCTTCGCCGCATTTGCAGCGAGAGAAAGCCGCGCCCCGCGGAAACTCGCTTGCGCCGCTGCGAAGTCGGCATCGTCCGCGGTCTTGAGATCGCGAAGGCGGCCCCAGACATCGACCTCCCAAGACGCGGCGAGTGTCAGGCCGTAGCGCTCGCTTTCTGAAGCGGGTGCTTTCCCGTTTTCGGTGACGGAGTAACCGGCTGAGCCATCCACTCCGACCCGAGGGAGCAGGCGGGCTTTGCCGACGATGTTCGATTCCTTCGCCTGTTTCATCCGGGCGCCGGCGGCTTTCAGATCCTGGTTGTGCGCCAGAGCTTCATCCACGGCCCGATGCATCCCGGCATCGCTGAAATCCGAGAGCCAACCGGTGCTGATTCGGCCGTCATTTCCGGTGGATGCAGATTTCCAAGAGGCCGGAGCAGCGACTTCCACGCGCTCCCGGGCGGCGTCAAATTGCAGTCCATTGCAGGAAACCAGAGGAAATCCGGCGATCGCGGGAATGGCTGCAAGCGCTGCAGGCGGGAGGAAAACGCTGCGTTTCTGGATCCGGGAATTCCGTTGCATTTCGTAACTTCTGCTGTTGATAGTCGGCCCGCGTGACCTTCGAAAGAAAAGCCCTTACGTCCCTTGCACTGGCGCTCTGTCTGCTGGCTCCGGAAGGACTTTCCGCAGCCGCGGATACCCAGAAAACCGAGACTGCGGAGAAGGCAACCGAGACTCCGGCCAAGGGCAAGGAAGAAGCTCCGGCTCCTGCCAAGCTGAAGGAGGCTGTAGCGCCCGCCAACGGCACGAAGGAAGCCAAGCCTGCCGCGCCGAATGGCAAGGCTGCCCCGAAGCCCGCAGTCGCTGAAGGATCCAAGCCTGCCGCCGAACCAGCGAAGCCTGCGGCGAACGGGAAGGACACGAAGCCAGCCGGGGAGAAGGCCGAGATGACCAAGGGCGAGACGGCCAAGGAAACCGCCGCGCCGGAGGAGGAGCCAGCCACCGAGGAGGAGGATGAGGCCATGGCCGAGCGCAAGGAGGCGGAAGCCACCGCGGTCGCGCGTCCGGTTTCGTCGGACCCGGTGCAGGTCTATGGCTGGCGCGAATGGGTGCTCATCGGGAATCTGGAGATGAAGATGCCCGCAAAGCTGGATACGGGGGCTCTGACGAGTTCGATCCATGCGGAAGAGAAGGAGCTTTTCGAACGCGATGGGAAAAAGTGGGTCCGCTTCATCGTGACGGATCCTGGTGAGAAGAATTCTCCACGCACGCGGGTGGAAGCCCCGCTGGTTCGCATCGCCCACATCAAGGAGCCCGGTGGCAAGTCCGTGGCTCGCGAGGTGGTGCGGCTGAACTTCACGATTGGCGAGCGCAAGATGCGCGCTGACTTCACCTTGAACAACCGGAGCAACATGCTGAGCCCGGTCCTGATCGGACGCACCACGATCAAGGAGATCGGATTGGTGGATCCCAGCCGTGCTTATCTGGCGGATCAGAAGATCATGCGTTGATTCGATTGGTCCTGTCCGGGCTTCCTCATGGCATCGCGCATCAAACTGCTTTTCGTCGTCATCGTCCTGGTGCTGATCGGCGGCGGGATAGCGGCTTATAAAAATGCCGTCCTCGGCTTGCCACTTCGTGCGGGTTATCTGCCGCCGGAGTGGATGATCGAGGCGAAGCTGACCTTCCTCGCGGATGACGAGAAGGTGCGTGCGGAGCTTTCGATTCCTGCGGCGGCGGTCGATGAAGGCTTGAGTCCCGAAGCGGGGTCGGTCGGCTATAATTATTACGTCGAGAAGGATCAGGGTGAATACACCGCGGTGTGGACCTCTGAAAAACAGAGCCAGAATCAGGCACTCTACTACCGGATCAATTTCCTCGATCGCAAGAAGAGCGGCGGCGAACCCATCCCGCATCCCGGCGGTGGATTCCCGGTTCCGGAGAGCCCCGGCTTTTCCGGAGCGCTGGAAGATGGTGCGAAGCGCGTGATCCAGCGCGCGAAGGCCGTGTCTGCGGATCCCGATTCCCTTTTCGTCGGGATTTTCCGCGAGGTCGTGGCCATCCAGTCATCGCAGGAGATCGGCCTGTTGCGTGCGCGCTATGAAGATGAAGCCGGGCGTGGTGCGCTGACGGTGCTGGGCATCGATCTGCTGAACATGGCAGGAGTGCCGGCGCGCCTCGCTTATGGGGTGAAGCTGGAAGAGGCGCGCGGCGGGCAGCAGCCTACGCGCTTGGTCGAGTATTATGACGGTGCCTACTGGAAGGTGCGGGACCCTGATGATCCGGGATCGACCCTCGATCCCTCGAAGATCTTCGTGTGGCACCGCGGTGGAGGTGCGCTTTTCGAAGTGACGGGCGGTGAGTCGTCAAAGCTGAGCTTCACGGTGACGCGCGATTTCATCCGTCCGGCGGAGATGGCAAACCTAAGGGAGTCGCCGCTGGTGATTTCCACGATCTTCGGTCTCCCTGCGTCCGAGCGTGATGTCTTCCGCTATGTGGTGCTGATTCCCCTGGGGGCATTCGTGGTGGTGGTGATGCGGAATCTTGTGGGCATTGCCACGCTGGGCACGTTCATGCCGGTGCTGCTGGCGCTCGCTCTGCTGGAGATGAAGTTGGAGAGCGGTTTGATCATGTTTACCGTGATCGTGACCGTAGGCCTGTGGATCCGCTTCCTGCTATCGCGACTGAACATGCTCGTGGTCCCGCGCGTGGCGGCATGTGTGGTGATCGTGACCTTGCTGATGATGGTGCTGAGCGTGGTGAGCTACCGGTTGGGGATGATGGATGGTCTCCGGATCACGCTTTTCCCGATGATCATTCTCGCTTGGACCATCGAGCGCATGTCGCTGATTTGGGAAGAGGAAGGCAAGCGCTCGGCCATCATGCAGGTGGGCGGTTCCGTGCTAGTCGCGGTGATTGCCTATTCCTTCATGAGCGTCCCGCAGGTGAAGTATTGGGCCTTCTACTTCCCCGAGCTGCTGCTGGTGTTGTTGGCCTGCATCATCCTGATCGGACGTTATACGGGTTACCGTTTGTCGGAGCTGGTGCGCTTCCGGGATTTCAAGGAGGTTTGAAGGAGACTCAAGACTTGAAGACGCAAGAGCCAAGACTGGAGGCGAAACAGAAGATAAGAAGACCAAATCCAGAAGACCAGAGGAGATGAACTCATACCTTTCCCCTTGGTCTTCACCGTATCTTCCAGTGCTCCAAATCCCTTTCTCTCCTCAAGTCTTGCGTCTTGCGTCTTCAAGTCTTGAGTCCCTGCCTTTATGAAACGTTGGTGGCACCGATGGATCCGCACTCCCGGCGAACTGCGCGCCATGGGGGTGGTGGGGATCAACATGCGGAACGCCCGCTTCCTGCTGCCGAACAATCCGCGGAAGCTTTACGACCTCGTCGATAACAAGATCCGCACGAAGCAGCTGGCGATCGACCACAAGATGGCCGTCCCGGAAACGTATGCAGTGGTGCGAAACCCGCACGACACCTCGGTGCTGGAGAAGTTGCTGAAGGGTAGAGAATCTTTCGTAATCAAACCTGCCCGCGGTTCCGGTGGAAAGGGGGTGCTGGTCATCGTGGCACGGGAAGGCGGCTATTTCATCAAGCCAAGCGGCTCGCGACTGACTCTCGATGAACTGAAGCATCATTGCTCGAATATTCTCGCGGGGCTCTTCAGCCTCGGGGGACGTCGCGACGTCGGCTTGATCGAATACCGCGTGCATCCGGCAAAGGTGCTGACGGAGATCAGTTTCCAAGGTGCGCCGGACATCCGTGTGGTGATGTTGAAGGGCTATCCGGTCATGGCCATGCTGCGGGCCGCGACGCGTGAGTCCGATGGCCGCGCGAACCTTCATCAGGGTGCCATTGGTATCGGTATCGATCTCGCGACAGGACGCACGGTGCGTGCGGTGCATCACGGTCATCCGATCGAGCGGCACCCGGACCTGAAGGTTCCGGTGGTGGGCGTGCAATTGCCCCACTGGGATGCGATCCTCGATATCGCGGTGACCTGCCACGAGATGACCCGCCTCGGTTATCTGGGCGTGGACATCATGATCGATGAGGATTTGGGCCCGCTGATGATCGAGGTGAACGCCCGTCCCGGCCTAGCCATCCAGCTTGCCAACGGTGTCGGCCTCATGAGGCGTTTGGAGCCAGCTCTGGAGAGATCACAGAGCCATCCTCATGATAGCCACGACCAGAAGATCGCGTTTTCGCGGGAGGCATTCGGGGTGAAGCTTTCCGCGCCTTGACGGATGGACGATGAGCCGGGAGTCTTCCGGCGATGTCCGATTCCGTGATCCAAGCCGTCAACCTTCACCGGAGCTACCGCATCGGGAAGAAGAGCATCGAGGTCCTTCACGGGATTGACCTGAATATCCGCCGGGGCGAGCGGGTTTTCCTCTGCGGGCCGAGTGGTGCGGGAAAGACAACTCTCCTTTATACCTTGGCCGGTCTGGAGAGACCAGAGCAGGGGAATGTGCACATCGATGGCACGGACCTCTACACCTTGGGGCCGAAAAAGCAGGCTGCCTTCCGGAATGCGAAGATCGGCTACATTTTCCAGAATTACCTTCTGCTACCGGAGCTGACGGCACTCGAAAACGTGTTGGTCCCTGGCGCGATCGGCGGGAAGGACGAAACCGAGGCGGCGATGGCCGCCCTGACGCGCGTGGGGCTGGCAGATCGGGCCGATCACTTGCCCGCGGAGCTTTCCGGTGGCGAGCAGCAACGCGTGGCCATCGCGCGGGCGCTGGTGAATCATCCGCCGGTGTTGTTTGCGGATGAGCCGACCGGGAATCTCGATTCGCGGAACAGCACGGAAGTGATGGATCTTTTGCTGGGACTTGCAGCGGAAAGCGGGACCACCCTGGTGGTGGTGACGCATGACGAACACTTGGCCACAAGAGGGGACCGTACGCTCATCATCAAGGATGGGAGCATCACCGATGCGGCGGCACTCGCGTAGGTTCCATGCTCGGGCTTGAGGGTCGTGCCTGCTAGGGCCGGGATGCGAGTGGCAGGCGATCCAGTGCCTGCGCGCATTCCTGAACGAGGCGCGGGCCTTGATAGATGAAGGCGGAGTAGATCTGCACAAGGCTGGCCCCGGCTTCGATCTTGTCCACCGCATCCTGGGCGCAGGAGATGCCTCCGACGCCGATGATCGGAATCTTGCTCCCGAACTCGGAAGCGAAGGCGCGGATGATTTCCGTGCTGCGCTGCGTCAGAGGTCGGCCGGAGAGGCCGCCGGCTTCATTGGCGCGCGGGTGACCTGCCACGGGGGCTCGATCAAGCGTGGTATTGGTGGCGATGAGTCCATCCAGCCCGCCATCCAGAAACACGCGGGCAAGGGCGCTGACATGTGGTGGATCGAGATCCGGTGCCACCTTGAAGAGCAGAGGCACCTTTTTTCCATATCGCTTGGCGAGGTGCTCCTGCTCTTTCTTGAGCTGGGCCAAAAGGCGGGCCGATGCTTCCTCGCCCTGCAAGTCGCGTAGGCCGGGAGTGTTCGGCGAGGAAAGATTCACCACGATGTAATCCGCCACCGGATAGGCGGCAGTCAGGCAGGCGAGGTAATCGTCCGCAGCGTTCTCGTTCGGCGTATCCTTGTTCTTGCCGATGTTGAAGCCGACGATCCCTTCGAAGTCCTTTGATGCGCGGACATTCGCCACGCCGGCTTCGATACCTGGATTGTTAAAGCCCATCCGGTTGATGATCGCTTCATGCTGGATCAGGCGGAAGAGGCGCGGCTTGGGATTCCCGGCCTGGGGGCGGGGAGTGATCGTGCCGATCTCGACGAAGCCGAAGCCGAGGCGGCCCAGGGCGTCGATGGTATTTCCTTCTTTGTCGAGACCTGCGGCGAGGCCCACGCGGTTCGGGAACTTGAGCCCCATGACCTCGACCGGGGCGACGAAGTCGGGGGCCGGGAAAAGCAGCTTTAGCACGCCGGCGCTCTCCGCAGCCCGCAGTCCGCGCAGGCTCAGGTGGTGGGCGGTCTCTGCATCGAATTGGAAAAGCAGCGAACGGGCGATGTCGTATGCGTCGGGCACGGCCCGAGCGTGAATGCCCGCGCTCCGGCGGCCAATGCAGAAATCTGCCACGAATCGAATCCAAGCGCAGCGGGGAGGGGAGAGGAGGGGATTGATTTCAAAGGATCATCTCCCTATCACATCGGGGAATCCATTGCCGGTCCCGGGCCTTCAAGCATGTCACCCTTCACCAAGCATTACCTCAAGTTCATGGGCATCGCGGCGACGCCTGTCCTGCTCTTTCTGGTTGCGGTGTTTGGCGGCATTCCTCTGCTGTCGCACTACGCGGCCGAGGAGGGCACCTTCTATGCACCGTCTTTTAGCAAGGCGGGTTTCTCCGCCATCAAGGCCGGCGACGGGATCGAAGAAGTTTACCGGCTGGTCGGTGAGCCTCTCTACGTTCTGCTTCCGCAGATGGATGAGCGCGGGCTTCCGATCGGAAACCTCAAGGAGCAGGACGTGAGCTTGAGCCGGGTGAAGGAATTCGATGCCCGGAATCGCGATAAAGGGATCCGCTTGTTCTACTCCGATTTGAAACCCGGCGAGGGGAGCAATTATTACTACTCGGTTTCGATTCGGAGTGATCGGGTCATGGAGGTGAGAAAGGAATACGTCGATTGAGGGCGATGTGATGGTTTTGCATCGATCATCGGTTTCCGCGATGATCCCGCCAATCGAAGCGATTTCGGGCGAGGCCATCTGCCAGGCATGCTCCGCCGCATGTCTTTCCGCCTTCTCCCGAAGCTTCTTCTCCCGGCGTGCGTCATCAGCCTGATGGCCTGCAATGAATACTACACGCCGCCATCGACCTCCCTGCCCATGACACAAGGGCCGTCGGGCGCGCCGCAGGATAACCCGCACGCGCGTCCGACGGTCCGCTTCCCGGCGCGGGTGGCGGTGGCCCGAATCGAGAAATCCGGAGACAGCTTCCATCTTGTGAGCGGTGCCAATGAGGAGGACCCGGCACATGCGGCCAAGGCTGCATCGCTGCCCGGAGTGAGGGCCTTCGTGCCTCTGAACCGTGTCGCCCTTACCGGCAGCGTGAAGTCGTACCGCGAACTGGATCGTGAGGCGCTGAAGATGGGGGCGGATATCCTCGCGGTGTATCGCTATGATACCGATGTGGCGGTGAATGACGCCTTCGAGCCTCTGACCCTCGCGACACTGGGATTCGCACCGACGATCAAGCACGAGACCAGCTCGGTCGTGACCCTCATCGTCCGCGATGCACGCACGGGATATGTGTATGGCGTGTTGGAAGAACGGGCGGATCGCGGAGGCGTGACCACGGGAATGACGCTCTACGGCTCCGAGCGGAACGCGAAGAAATTCACGCGCAAGCAGGCGATGGACCGACTGATGGAAAGGCTTCCGGGCTTCTGGAATGGAATCCTCGCGAAGGGGCGCTAACTGGCGCGGGGGACAGAAGGAGGCTATAACTTCAGCCCCGCCAGCATCGCGCTCAAGTCCGGATCCGCCACGACGTTGTCCAGCCGGGGATCGCGGAGGATGTCTGCATAGCGCTTCTCTTTGGCAAGGGTGCGGAGCTGGGGGTCGTGTTCGATCAGGGCGCGGATCTGCGGTTCCTCCATGACCGCAATGGCCTTCGGCGGCGGCGCTGAGTCGCCCAAGGCGATGAGCTTCGCCAGCGTGACACGGGCATCATCGGAGAGCGGGTCGATCTTCTTGAACCAGTCCTCCGGAATCGCTTTGTCGATGGAGGACTTCAATGCGGCAAAAAAAGTGCTGCGATCTGTCGCGGAATCCCCGTCGGCAAAGTGCTGGATTTCTGCCACCGAGCCGATGCTGCGCAAGAAGGTGGCGCCACCCACCCACAGCACCGAGGTCGGCACGAGGCTGAAAAGCAGCGTCACCACCCAGCGCAGCGGGGAGCGTTGCGCGGTTTCACCGCCTTCGCTGCGGCTGAAGGGCTTCGAGAGGAAGCGCATGATCCAGCGCAAAAGCAGGAGAACCACGATGCCAACGATGGCCGCAGGCACGAAGGACACCCAATGCAAGCTCCCGTCCTGGGTCATCAGCGGCGTGTTCTTCCACGTGAGGTAGGCCGCGAATCCGCTCGCGCAGAGGACTAGCGATCCGAAAAGGATTCTGAAAACTCCTCGCACGATCACCAGCACCGCACAAACTCCCAGGATCAAAAGCGCAGCTGTCCCGAGGCTGAGCTCCGGGAGCGCATTGAGGTCGAGCGCGGCAAGAAGGTCCTTCATCGAATGGCCGGGCCGCCTCTACTATTTCGGAGCAGGGAAGCCGCCGACTTGCCCGCGCTGGCGCAGCAGGTGATCCACGATCACGAGCAGGGCCATCGCTTCCACCATCGGCACGGCGCGCGGAAGCACGCAGGCATCGTGGCGGCCACGCCCGGCGAGCTCGGTGTTCTCACCGGTATTCGTGACGGTTTCCTGCGACATCATGATCGTGGCAGTCGGCTTGAAGGCTACGCGGAAGATGATGTCCTCGCCATTCGAGATTCCACCTTGGATACCACCGGAGCGATTGCTGGTGGTGCGCACCTTGCCATCCACCATGCGGAAAGGATCATTATGCTCGCGGCCTGTGAGCAGCGTGCCGGCGAAGCCGGAGCCGATCTCGAAGCCCTTCGTGGCGGGCAGGGAAAGCATCGCCTTTGCGAGCTCTGCTTCGAGCTTGTCGAAGACCGGTTCGCCGAGGCCGGGCGGGCAATTGCGGATCACGCACTCGACCACGCCTCCGACGGAGTTGCCCTCGCCGCGCACTTCCTTAATGAGATCGATCATCTGTTCGACCATCGCCGGGTCACCGGTGCGCACGATGTTGCTTTCGACATCGGCACTGGTGACCGTGTGCGGGTCCACGCTGGCATTGAGATGGTGGATTGATTTCACCCAGGCCAGCACCTCGATGCCGGGGCAGAGGTGCTGCAAGACCTGCTTCGCGATGGCGGCAGCGGCGACACGGCCGATGGTTTCGCGGGCGGAAGCTCGGCCACCGCCGGAGAGCGCGCGGATGCCATACTTCGCATCGTAGGTATAGTCGGCATGGGACGGGCGGTATTTCACCGCCATCTCCTCATAGGCTCCGGGGCGCTGGTCTTCATTGCGGACAAAGACGGCGATCGGAGTGCCTTGGGTCACGCCATCGACTAGCCCGGAAAGGATCTCCGCCTTGTCCGCCTCCTTGCGCGGGGTGACGATCTCGCTCTGTCCCGGACGGCGGCGATCCAGCTCGAACTGGATGTCTTCGACCGTCAGCGGTACCTTCGGCGGCACCCCGTCAACGATCACGCCGACCCCACCTCCATGGGATTCACCGAAGGTATGGATGCGGAAGGCGTGGCCGAAACTGGATGACATGGGCGGGAGTGTAGAAATGGCAGGCCGCCCGCCAAGTGCGGAAACAACGGCTGATACCTTATTGGTAGTGAACGCTCCAAGGGCAGGGCTCGCCCTTCGGCACGGCGCCCCTAGCCGGGTGGTAGCTCCTCCACCAGCCTGCAGGTCTCTTCCATCCACTTCTTGGGCTCAAAGAGGCGGGAGATCTCGACGGCACGGCGCTTCACCGAGGCGTCGTGGAGGATCTCTGCCAGCGCTCCGGCGATCCGCTTGGCCTTGAACTGATGCGGATGCAGACCTGTGCCTACCCCCAGATCTCGCACACGGCTCAGCGTATCGAGCTGGTCATGGGCCATTGGTTGCACCAGATGCGGGATGCCAGCCTGCAGGGTCTGGGCACAGGTGCCTACGCCTCCATGGTAGGCCAGCGCCGCCGCACGTGGCAGGACTTGGCTGAAGGGCGCATAGGAAAAGTGCCGGATACCTTTTGGCAAATCCTTAGGAATCGTGTTGGTGAAACGGCTCAGAAGAACCCCGCGCTTGCCTAACAACTGCAAGCCTTTCACTGCCTCCGCGAAGAATTCATAGCCGCGGTCCATTGCGCTACCGGGCGTGAAGATGACCGGTGGATCTCCGTCATCAAGGAAGTCGTCGAGTTCCTTCGGCAGATCATTGATCCCGGCCTCATCAAAAAGCGGGAAGCCTGTCAGCCGCGTTTGCTTCGGCCAATCCGGCTGCATGGGGCCGAACCAATCCGGAAAGAGAGCAATGACGCGGTCCGGAGAATGCCAGCCCTGGAGCATGCCGCGCACCGGCGGCAGGCCGTGGTCTTTCCGGAAGCGATTCAGGGTCGGCAGCACGTGGAAATCGACGACCTTTCCCGCGGCCCACCATTGGATAGACTTCATGAAGCGGGGTGCGCCTTGGGGCACGGGCGCACCGTGGAGGATCGGTTGGCGATAGGAGCTGACAAAGAGCGAGGGTGCGAGGTGGACGCTGATGACCGGGATCTTCAGCAGGTCCCGCACGGTGAAGCAGGCCCAGGCAAGCGAGCTGGCGAGGATGAGGGTCTGGCCGGGCAGGTGGAGCTCCTTCGCTGCATCGAGGATCATCTCGTAGGCGGGGTCCACGGCGTTCTTGATCACCGAGGCGAGTGCTTTCCTCGGGTGCCAGAGATGGGGATCGCCCTGAACTCGCTCGAAGTCTTCCACTGTGCCCATCGAGCGGAAGCCGAGCCCGGCGCGGACCACAAGGTTTTCGAAGAAGGCGCTGGTGATGATGAAGACCTCATGACCGCGGGCCTGCAAAGCACGTCCGACTCCGACAAAGGGGTGGACGTCCCCGGCACTGCCCATTGCGTAGATGAGGATCCGCACGCCGGTGGTTGTTGGAGATGACAGGGCGATTGGCAAGAGGGATCGGGGGAGGTGCTACACCCCGCTACCCGGCAGTTCGACCCTGAAGATCGTGCCGCTTCCGTGCTCGCTCTTTACCTCGATCTTCCCGCCGTGTCCTTCGACGATCGTCTTCGTGATCGCCAAGCCGAGGCCGCTGTGGCCGTTCGTCTGGTTGCGGGCGCTATCGGCGCGATAAAATCGGTCGAAGAGACGCGGCAAGTGTTCGGGGTCGATTCCAGGGCCATTGTCACCTACCTCCAGAATACTCCCGCTTCCATTCGCGATGGTCTTCAGCCGCACCACGCCACCGGCGGGCGGGTGGATAAGCGCATTCGAAAGAAGGTTCTGGACGACCATGGCGAGCGAGTGCGGATCACCGCTCACCGGGGCGGGGGATAGCTCGCGCTCGATCTTCGTCGAGTGTTCATCGGCCAGCGGTTGAAGGAGATCCGCCACTCCATTCGCGATCTCCGCGAGGTCGCAGGAAACGTGTGACACCTCCGGGCCTGGCAAGTCCTGGCGTGCAAGCACCAGCAAGGATTCCACCAAGGCCCGCATGCGCTCGGCGGCGGTCCGGCAATTCTGCAGGATTTCCCGATACTGTTCCGGCTCACGTTCGCGCTTCAGGGCGCGCTGAGTCTCGGAAAGAATGATCGTCACCGGGGTGCGCAGCTCATGTGAGGCATCCGCGGTGAAGCGCTTCTGGCGTTCGATGGCGGTGGAGAGCCGGTCGAAGGTGTCATTGAGCACATGGCCCAGACGGTCCAGTTCGTTGTCGGTGCTCGCGATCTCGATGCGTTCGTCGAGATTTCCCGCGGCGATGCGCGAGGCGGTCCGGCCAATGGTATCGATCGGCTTCAGCGCTCGGCCGGTCAGCCACCAGCCTCCGCCAAGGCCCGCGAGCCACACGGCACCACCACCGAGGGTGAGCAGCAAGGTGAAGCGCAGCAGGTCGGATTGCTCAGCGCTGATCTCCCGGCCGATGATCGAACTCATGCCCGAGGAGTTCGTGCGATGATGCTCTCGGTAGTTCTCCCGCAGAATGTAGTGCGTATCGTCCTTGGGAAGCTTTGGTGGCTTCAGGCAGGACGGCGCATTCGCGGAGATGAAAAGCGGGGTGCCATCGCTATCCCAGAAAGCGAGGTAGTTTCCACCGCTGCCTCCTTCAAAGAGCGCGTGCAGCTCCGGCGGGAAGGCGGAGACTTCCCCGGGATCCCGCAGGCGATCACGGATTTCATCGTAGCTCGGCGGCGTGTCTTTCTTCGGCAGGGGCCGTGAAGCGAAGAGGCTGCGGAAGAAGGTGCTCTGGAAATTCCGGATCTCGCGGTCGATCTGGGAAAGCCGATCATTGTCCGCAAGGCGATAGGCCAGCAGGCAGAGGCCCGTGATCAGGCCGAGCAGGATCAGAGCATACCACAGCAGCAGGCGCCAGCGGACCGATTGGAAGAGGCGCTTCATTCGATGCTGTAGCCGTGACCGCGGCGGGTGGAGATGAAGGAGGGCCCTAGCTTCTTCCGGACATTCGAAACGTGCACGTCCAAGAGGTTCGAAAGCGTGTCGTCGTTCTCGTCGAAAAGGTGCTCGTAGAGCTCCGTGCGGCTCACCACGCTGCCGCGGTGCAGGGCGAGATATTCGACCAGACCATACTCGCGCGGGGTGAGGGAAACGACCTCGCCGTCTTTCATCACGAGCTTCGCCGCGGTATCCACCGCGATGCCGCCGAGTTCCAGCAGGTTCGATCCCGCACCGGAACTGCGGCGGATCAGCGCCCGCAAGCGGGCGAGCAGTTCCTCGAAATCGAATGGCTTCGTCAAATAGTCATCCGCGCCCGCATCCAGCCCGCGGATGCGATCCGGCACCGCATCCCGCGCGGTGAGCATCAGTACCGGTGTTGTCTTTTCACGGCGTAGCCGCAGCAGCAACTCCCAGCCATCGAAGCCGGGCAGCATGCCGTCGAGCACGATCGCATCGTAGTCCGAGCCCTTCGCCTTCGCCAATCCCTCCACGCCATCCACCGCGGTATCGACGGCATACATCTCCTCCCTCAGTCCTTCGGAGAGGCTGTGGCGGAGGAGAGGATCGTCTTCGATGACCAGTAAACGCAAAGGGGACGGGTTCGGTTGAGAGTTTGCAGATGAGTTGTTGAGAGTTCGAGGAAGGCGAAAAGAGTGCTCGGGCCGGGATCTGACTCTCACTCTCAACTTCCCGCATCATTCGTGCCTCAGTGCCTCGATCGGATCCAAGCCCGCAGCACGTCTTGCCGGCATGAAGCCGAAGAGAATGCCAATCGCGGCGGAGAAGAGGAAGGCTACCATGTTGATCTTCGGGTCGAAGAGGAAGGGCGCGCCGACCACTTTCGCCAGACTCACGCAGAGACCGTAGGCGAGCGCGATGCCGCAGAGGCCGCCCACACAGGAAAGGGTCACGGCTTCCACCAGGAACTGGAGCATTACCTCCCGCGCCCGGGCACCGATGGCCATGCGGATGCCGATCTCCCGCGTGCGCTCGGTTACGGAAACGAGCATGATGTTCATGATCCCGATACCACCCACCAGCAAGCTGACGCCGGCTACGGCTCCCAGCAGCGAGGTCATGACCTGCGTGCTGGAGCTCACCGCGTCCGCGATCTGTCGGGTATCCGTCACGGAGAAGTTATTCGCCACGCTGCGAGGCAGCTTGCGGCGCTCCCGCATCAGCGAGTTGATGTCCGCGATCACGCCATCGGTCGGATAGCCGTCCTCGGCGGAGATCATGATCTGGTTCACGTTCTGCTTGAACATCTGGCCATTCAGACGCTGCTGCAGCGTGGTGATCGGGATCAGGATATTGTCATCCAAGTCATCGCCCCAGCCGCCCTGGCCCTTCACGGCGGTCACGCCGACCACGGTAACGGCGGTATTCAGCAGGCGGACCCGCTTGCCGATCGGGTCCTCGCCGTTGAAGAGTTCCTTCTTGATGGTCTCGCCGATTACCGCGACCGGAGCCCCTTCGTTCAGCTCCTTCTCATCGAAGAAGCGGCCGGTGCCGACCGCCCAGTTCGCGATCTGGAAGTACTCCGGATAGACGCCTTGGATATCGGTGGTCCGCGCTTCTTCCTGATAGATCGCCTGCACGTTGGTGTTCGACATCGGGGAGATCGCCTTGATGCCCGGCACCTGGTTCCGGATCATGTCCACATCCACGCGGCTGAAGAGCGGCGCGGCGGATGGACCCCAGCCCTGGCCGGGGCGGAGCACCAGCAGGTTGCTCCCGAGATTCGAAATCTGTGCCTTCACCGACTCCGTGGCACCGCGGCCCAGCGTCACCATGGTCACCACCGCCGCGACACCGATCACCACGCCCAGCACGGTGAGGAAGGCGCGCGTGAGGTTCCGGCGGATTTCCCGCAGCGCGATGATAAAGGCATTCCAAAACATCGCGATCATGGCTTCGTCTTGTTCTGGTTGCGGACCGGGCGGTCCTTGTTCAGCACGTCGGAGCCGATCAGGCCGTCGCGGACGTGGACAATGCGTTTGGCGTAGTGCGCCACCTCGTCTTCGTGGGTCACCATCAGGATCGTGATGTTGCGCTCCTCATTCAACCGGCAGAGCAGCTCCATGATCTCCAGCGTGGTCTTGGAATCGAGGTTGCCGGTTGGTTCGTCCGCGAAGAGCGTGCCCGGATTGGTCACGATCGCACGGGCGATGGCGACGCGCTGCTGCTGGCCGCCGGAAAGCTCCGCGGGGGTGTTCCGCTCCTTGTTGCCGAGGCCCACGTTGTGCAGTGCGGTGCGGGCCATCTCGTGGCGCTGCCGCCGGGTGTAGCCACGGTAAAGCAGGGGAAGTTCCACGTTCTCCAGCGCGGAGGTTCGCGCGAGAAGATTGAAGCCTTGGAAGATGAAGCCCAGTGCATGCCGCCGCAGCAGCGAGCGCTGGTCCTTGTTCAGCTCGTTTACCGACACGCCGTCGAAGGAGTAGCGGCCGGTGGTCGGGCTATCCAAGCAGCCGAGCAGGTTCATCAGCGTTGATTTTCCGGAACCGCTGGGCCCCATCACCGCCACGAACTCGCCCTTGTTGATCGTCAGGTCCACACCCTTGAGGGCCTGGAACGCGGCATCGCCACGTCCGTAGGTCTTCGTCAGGGACTGGAGCTCGATGAGGCTTTCCATGCTCAGGTGGTCGCTTGCGGTTTCGCGCTGACGATGATGGACATGCCTTCGGTAAGTCCTTCGCCGCTGACCTCGGTGACGTTGCCATCCGTGATGCCGGTCTTCACCGGGAACTCGACCGGCTTGCCATCCTGCAGCGCCCAGATGCGGGCACCGCGCTTCGGATCCGGGGATCCGGCCGTGCTGCCGCCGCCACCGGGTCCACGGCGCCAACGGCCACCGCCCGGCGACATCTTTTGCACGAGCGTGCGATCGCTGTCGTCTTCCTTCTTGCCGAGCTTTGCGGCGGCTTCGGGGTCGAAGCGCAGCGCGGCATTCGAGACCACGAGGATGCCATCCTTCTTCTCGACGAATATTTCCGCAGTGGCGGTCATGCCCGGGCGAAGGCTCAGGTCATCATTGCTCACGTCCAGTTCAGTGCTGTAGGTCACCACGTTATTCGTGATCACGGAGCCGAAGAGAACCTTCTTCACGGATGCCTTGTAAACGCGCTGGCTCCAGGCGGAGACTTCGAACTCGGCTTCTTGTCCGGCGGCGAGGCGGCCGATTTCGGCTTCACCCACGGCGACGTTCAGCTCCATCTTCCGCAAGTCTTCCCCGATGACGAAAAGCTCGGGCGCGGTGAAGGAAGCAGCCACGGTCTGGCCGACTTCCAGCTTGCGGGTCAGCACGGTGCCATCGACGGGCGAGCGGATGATCGTCTTGCCAAGGTCGCGCTCGATCGACTTGAGATCGGCATCGGCTTGGGCCACGGAAGCTTCCGCGCTTTCCAAATCCGCCACGGAGCGGGCCACGGTGGCCTCCGCGGTTTCCATCTCCGCCTTCGAGGGCGTCTGGCCGCCGCTGAGGCGGTGGAGTTCGACGAGGCGGGCAAGGTTTGCTTCGGATTCCTTCCGTGTGGCTGTCACCTGGCTCACGCGGGCCTTGGCCGCCTGCAGCACGGCGCGGCTACGCTGCGTTTGTGATTCGAGCTTGATGGTGTCCAGCTTCGCGAGCGGCTGGCCTTTCTTCACCAGATCGTTTGTATCGACATAGATCTCCGCCGCGGTGCCGGAGAGCTCCGAACCCACGGTCACCTGGTTGATCGGGGCCAGTGTGCCGGTCGCCGTCACCTTGATCGAGATGTCACCGCGCTCCAGTGGCTCGGTCAGGAAGGTGGGGCCTTCGTGGGTGGTCTTGTTACGGGATTTGTAGTACCAACCGCCGCCGCCGAGGGCGGCCACGCAGAGGGTGATGATAAACCATTTCCGCGCCGGGTGGTCGGCACCGCGGGCCACGATGGTGGCAAGGTCTTCGGAAGTATCAGGCTTGGACATGGATGGATGTGCGAAAGAGGGGAAAGTTCGGTTCAGGACTCGGCCGACCAGCCGCCGCCGAGGGCCTTGTAGAGCTGGACGTGGGCAGCGGTGCGATCCGCGCGGAGGTTGATGAGGGTTTCCTTGATCGCCAGGTCATTCCGCTGGGTGTCGAGGACATTGATGATATCGATCACGCCGGCGCGATAGCGCTGGCTCGCAAGCCGGGAGGCGTCCCTCGAGGCAGCCGCGGCTCTCTCCAGGGTGACGATGCGCTCTTCCGTCTTCCGGCATGCGATCAGTGCGTCTTCTACTTCGGAGAGTGCGGTGATGATGCTGGATTCATAGGAAAGCAGTGCCTGCTCCTCGGACTCACTTTGCGAAGCGATGTTTGCGCGGATGCGACCGGCATTGAAGATCGGGCCGGAGATGCCGGCGACGATACCGCTGGCCATGGACTCGGGATTGAAGAGCTTCGAGCTAGTAAGGGTATCCACCCCGAGGGATCCGCTCAGGCGCAGGCTCGGCAGGCGATCTGCCTCCGCCGATTTGGTGCGGGAAATCGCGGCTACCCAATTGTAGCCCGCAGCGCGGACATCCGGGCGCTGGCGGATGGTATCCGCCGGGATGCCGATCGCGAGGCGACGCTGCGGTGACGGGACATCGCCGCTGCCGATCGTGACATCACCGGGATTCTTTCCGCAGAGCTCCGCGAGGCGATTGCGGGATTGTCCGATGTTTTGCTCAAGCGAGGAGATCTGCGAGCGAGCGGACTCGAGGCTGGACTCGGCCTGACGGAGTTCGAGGGTATCAATCTCACCGGCCTGTGCGCGCCATGTGGCAAGCTGGGTGGTTTCCTCGCGCGTTTTTAGGCTTTCGTGGACCGTCTCGAGACGGGCTTCCAGCGCGCGGAGATCCAGGTAAGCAAGGGCGACTTCGGAGGCGAGCGATGCCTGAGCCGAGTAGAGGTTTTCCTTCGCTGCTTCGACATCGGCTTGGGAAGCGAGTACGGACTCGCGGTTCTTGCCGAAGAAATCGAGTTCCCATGAAGCGCTGAGGCCGGCGGAGTAGGCGGTGCCGGAGCCTGTGCGGGTCCAGTCATCGTAGCGCGCGCTGGTGCTGCGGGAACCGGAGTAGTCCACGGTGGGAAAGAGCGAGGCGCGCTGGGCGTTGCTCTGGGCTTTGGCTTGGCGCACGCGAGACATCGCTGAGGCGATGTCCCTGTTTCCGGCGAGTGCCTCGCGGATCAGACTGCTCATGCGGGCATCACCAAATTGATTCCACCAGCGCGAAAGATCGCTCTGCGGCGAGGCAGTGGGGAAGTCTGCGGCATTCCGCCAGGAAACGGGGAGCGTCACGGACGTCGTCTTTGGCTGCGGTGCCGTGCAGGCAGGCACCAGCGCTACGGTAACAGCAGCTACCGCGACGATCGCGTGACGTGCGAAAATCTTCATGGGCGCACCGTGGCACGCCGAACCTTTAGGGAACATGAAGGGAGTCTACTTCGCACAAAGAGGGGAGCTTTCGGCGAGAGCGTGCCGAGAGGATATGGTTTTATCCCAAAAAGACGCGAAGTTTGAAAGAAGCGGAAGAAGCGCGGCGGGGAAGGAGAAGTAGCCCTCATGCTCCGCTCAGGGGCCTGAGCAGGGTGCCGCCACTCCGATGCGGCTCAATTTGGTCCCGGGTCGAGGTGGCGAAGTTTTTCGGGATTCAGGACCATATAGATGTTCCGGATCTTATCGCCTTCGGTCTCAAACGAGCAGGCACCGTAGACTTCGCCCTTGGTGCGCATGAGGAATCCATTCCGCTCGTTGATGAGCGCTGGGTGCCATTCGGTATCGGCGGGGAGCCGCGGCCAGATTCCGATGAAGAAGCGGCTCACATGATCGGAGCTGATGATCGGGCGACCTGCGGCGCGGACCTTTCCTCCACCATCGCTGTAGACGACGGCGTCCTCCGCGAGCAGTGCGAGCAATTGCTTCACTTCGCCGGTTTCCGCGGCGGCGAGGAATTGCTCGACGAGACGCTGGGCCTGTTCGCTTGGGGGCGGGGGCGCCTTCTTCTCCGCCCGGAGATGGGCTTTGGCGCGGCTGACGATCTGGCGGCAGTTCACCTCGCTCTTGCCGACGATGGCTGCGATGTCCGGGTAATCGTAGCTGAAGACCTCGCGGAGTAGAAAGATGGCGCGTTCCAAGGGTTCCAGAGATTCCAGCATCACCATGAAGGCCATCGTCAGGGAATCGGCCAGTTCCGCGGCTTCATCCGGACCGGGAGTGCTGGAGGCCATGAGCGGCTCCGGCAACCAGATGCCGTAGTAGTCCTCCCGCGCGCGGCGGGCGGAGCGCAATTGATCGATGCAGAGGCGGGTCATGGTGGATACGAGCCACGCCTTTGGCGAGGTGATCGCGGCCTCGTCTTGCTTCTGCCAGCGCAGCCACACTTCCTGTACCATGTCCTGAGCCTCCGAGACGCGGCCAAGCATCCGGTAGGCGATCCCGAAGATGGTCTGGCGGTGGCTATTGAAGGTCTCGAGCATGGGTAGGTTGAGAGGATAGTTCAGAGTCGAGAGTCCGAGGAGGAGCAAAGTTGGAACGCGAGCGCGAGCAGCAGATCGAGATCCAGACCCTCTATTCTCAACATCAGACCCTCAACTTTCCGAAAGCGTCGCGAGCGCCATCGCTGCGGCCATGGCGCTGAAGACGGAGTAGTTCAGCGGTGCCTTGACGCCCAGTGAAAGCACCATGGCGATGGCGAAGGAGAGCAGCAATGCCGTGCTGCCTAGTGCGGCCCACCGGCTTTTCCAGCCGGTGAGCAGCCAGAGGCCGAGCACCACTTCCGCGACCGTAGCCATGATCGCCGCAGCCGGAATGAGGGCTTTCGGGAGTGCGACGAGCAGGACACCGGTGTAGTCAACGAAGGGCTGCCACGCCCCCCAAGCGATGTCCTTACCACCTGGCGGTCCCCAGAGGCCGAAGCGGTCTGCCACGGCGGATAGGAACGCGGTGGCGAGGGCGAGCCGCAAGGTCCAGGCAACAAGAGGGGGCGGTAGCAGGTCCTTCTTCATCGGGGCGGTAGCAGCTTGGCTTAGTGTTTGCCGTTTCCGTCGAGCGGTGTGGAAAGCGGCGCGCCCTTCGGATTGATGACGAAGGCGATGATGATCGTTTCCTTCTCGGTCTCGGTGCTCTTCGCCAGGATATGATGGCTTCCGGCGGGCTCGAAGAAGGTATCACCGGCCTTCAGCTTGAGCAGGGGGCCATCTTTTAACTGAAACTCCAAGCTGCCGCTTTGGACGTAGCCGGTGACCATGCCAGGATGCACGTGCGGCGGGGCGGAGGCCCCAGGCTGGAGAACGATGCGCTTCACGAGGATGTCCTTGTCCGCCTGATCGGGGTGATCACGCTTGAAGATCTCGGTGATGGCGACGGGTTCTTCCTCGGCGGAGACGGGGGCGCTATAGAGGGCCAGGGAGAGGGCGGAGATGAGCACGGTTAATGTAGTTTTCATAGGGACGTGTGTCTGGGATTGAAGGGATCCGAATCACTTGGTAGCGACGGATTGGCGGAACCATTCGTCGAAACGAACCGATCCAAGCCATGCATCCGGGCCCGCGGTGAGCGATTGGTCATCGATCGGGGCACCGAAATAGCCGGCTGAAGGATCGTCGATCACCTCGCGGGTGTCGCCGGTTTCGGCGAGGTGCTTGCGGACCAGGCCGGAAAGACTGAGTTTTTCCGGTCCTGCGATGTCGCGAATGCCATTGAGCGGGTCTGCCACCGCAGCCTCTGCAACGGCGGAGGCGACGTCATCGGCCGCGATCGGTTGGAAGAGCGACGGGGAAAGTCGCACACGGCCGTCGACGGTGGCGGCGTATGCGATCGAGTCCACGAATTCATGGAATTGCGTGGCGCGGATGATGGTGTAAGGAATACCGGATTCCTTGATGAGGTTTTCCTGAACAAGCTTTGCCCGGAAGTAGCCATTCGTCTGAAGCCGGTCGGTGCCGACGACGGAGAGGGCGATATGATGCTGGACTCCCGCGGCTTTTTCCGCAGCGGCGAGGTTCTTCCCGGAGGTGGTGAAGAACTCCATGACGGGATCGTTTTCGAAAGAGGGAGAATTCGAGACGTCGATGACGATCCGTGCTCCCGCGAGGGCGGCATCAAGGCCTTCACCGGTGAGGGCATTGATGCCGCGGGAGGGCGATGCCGCAATGACTTGGTAGCCCCGGGCGGTGAGGATTTTGCCGACCTTGGTTCCGATAAGGCCGGTGCCACCGATGATGACGATTTTGGAGGACAATTGAGTGTTCATCACAAGTTGAGAACGATTTTGGGGTTCCGGGTGTGACACGGAGTGGCAGAAAAAGAGGAATTTCTTTTTCACGGGGAATGGAAGACCGGCCCCTTTATCGCTCCACCCGCTCACGCCACCTCTTGGCTACTGTTCTCCCGGCGATTTTCGGGAACGGCTGATTCCGCGAAACCGGTGAGGCACCCGATCCCACCTCTAAGGAACCTGGAGCGATGCCGCTTCTTGGAAAATACCTCGCGGTGCGGCTTTTGCCGCTCAAGTGCGACTGCCAAGGCGCGCCGCTACCTTTGATCCAGCAACTGCTCCGGGACGTGGGACGGGATTAAAGGGCGCGGATGTCGCGCTGCGCCACCATCACGGCTCCGCCGGAGCGAAGACCATGGCGGTGCGTGCGGGAGTGTAGATGGAGAGAGTGCCGTCCTTCGCGACGTGATAGTCGATCGAGGCATCAACGCGATCCTGACCTCCGAAGAAGGAGGCATCGGTATCCAGCACGAGACGATACTTTCCTTTTCCGGGCACGGGAAACTTGTAGTTCGGGATCGATTGACCGGTAGAAAGATTGAAGACGAAGACGAGGTCGCCCCTCTTTACACAGAGCACCTTGTTCGCAAGATCCAAATTCAGCAGCTCCGCCGGCGGGCAGGCGGGCACTCCGTGTGCCTTGCCGGTTTCGAGCATCGCGCGATCGAAGGCTCCGAGGTAGGCGTATTTTAGCGCGGGATTGTCGGCCAGCGACCATTGGCGGCGGCAGTAGTGGTAGGACCAGGCATTGCCCTCCCGCGGGAAGTCGAGCCATTCGGGGTGGCCGAATTCGTTGCCCATGAAATTCAGCCAGCCCTCGCCACCGAGGGCAAAGGTGATGAGGCGGATGATCTTGTGCAGGGCAATGCCGCGCTCGATGATCGGGTGCGGATCATCCTTCCCCATGTGCCAGTACATGTTCTGGTCCATGAGCCAGAAGGCCAGGGTCTTGTCGCCCACCAGCGCCTGGTCATGGCTTTCCGCATAGGCGATGTTCGCCTCGCCAAGGCGACGGTTGGAGAGAGTGCCCCAGATCTCACCGATGTCCCAGTCCTCATCGCGAGTGTGTTTGAGCAGCTTGATCCAGAAATCGGGGATGCCCATGGCGAGCCGATGGGTAAATCCGACACCACCCTCATTCACGGGCCGGCAGAGTCCGGGTAGACCGGACATGTCCTCGGCCACCAGGATCGCGCCGGGTTTCAACTGTCGTGCCAAGGTGGTGGCGAGCTGGAGATAGAGAATCGCATCGTCATCGGCCTCCGGGCCGAAGTAGCTGGCGTAATTGTCGAATGAGGTGGCTCCGCGATGCCAATAGAGCATGGAGGTCACGCCATCGAAGCGGAAGCCATCGAAGCGGAACTCCTCGATCCAGTGGCGGACATTTGAAAGCAGGAACTGGCGGACCTCCGGCCGACCGTAGTCAAAGACCTTCGAGTCCCATTGCGGATGATCGCCCCGCTCATCGCCATGGAAGTAGAGATTCCCCGATCCATCGAGGTCATTGATCCCTTCCGCGTAATTCTTCACTGCATGCGAGTGGACGATGTCCAGCAGCACCGCGATGCCGAGGCCGTGAGCGGTATCGACGAGATACTTGAGGTCTTCCGGCGTGCCGAAACGGGAGGAGGGAGCGAAGAAAGAGGAGACGTGATAGCCGAAGGAGCCATAGTAGGGATGCTCCTGTACGGCCATGAGCTGCACCACATTGTAGCCCGCGGCAGCAATGCGGGGCAGGGTGGCATTCGCGAATTCGCGGTAAGAGTGCACGCGGCCTTCTTCGCCAGACATGCCCACGTGGGCCTCATAGATGAAGGGGGTCTTGACCGAGGCGGGATCAAAGCTGTTCCGCCACACGTAGGGCCGCTCCGGTTCCCAGATCTGGCCGGAGAAATCATGGCTCTGCGGATCCTGCACGGCCCTGAATATGCAGGCGGGAATGCGGTCCCTCTGCGTGCCATCGGCCCCGGTGATGTGGAGCTTCACCTTTTGGCCATGAGCAAGGCTGCCCGGGGGGAGGCGGAGCTGCCAGACGCCCCCGCGAGCCGGGGCGAGGGGATGGGCACCGCGGTCCCAGAAATTGAAATCCCCGACGAGCGAGACCGCTTTTGCCTTTGGCAGCCATTCGCGGACCATCCAGTGGCCATCCGGTTGCTTGTGGATGCCAGTGAGGCGGTGGCCATTGGCATAGGCGCTGAGGCTCCCGGCTCGACCCTCGATATCGGCCAAGGTGCCCCGATAACGGGCCAGCCTCCTCTTGATGACCTCGGCGTGGGGTTCCAGCCATGGGTCATCGCGGAGGAGTTGCGGCATATCGCTCATCGGCCCCAGCATGAGCGAGGATCGTGCCAGTGGGAAGGGGGAAGGCGGAGAATGACGAATGCGGGATTTTCGACGAAGGATTTGAGAATCGGGGAGAAAGAGGTCGGGAGGCTCGCCCCTTTCCCATCCGCTCAATTCGCTTTCTTCAGCTCTTCCTCGGTCCATGGACGACCGCTGCGATCCTTCGTGGCCGCGCGCTGCGTGGCGGGCACGGAGGGCGTCACCACGCTGGCCTTGTTTGACCATTCGTTGCGGACATAGGTGGCGATGTCCGCGAGCTTCTGGTCGGTGAACATGGGATTGATGCCCAAGGCCGGCATGTCAGTGGAGGGAGTGTATTTTTCCCCTGCCACGGTGATCGGTCCGGTGAGGCCGTGAAGCATGATGTTGATCAGCGTTTCGGGCTTGCCGGTGACCCACTCCGAGCCGTCAAGGGGGGGGCCGAGTTGCTGGACGCCGCTGCCGTCCGGGCCGTGGCAGCTGAAGCAAGCGGCTTCGCCCGCATAAAGAGCCTTGCCCCGGTTCCATGAGGCAAGCTCCTCACCCTCCAGGGAAGGCCCCTGCGTCGTGCCGCCGACGTTGTTTTCGCCTTGGTCGAGCCAAGCGAGGAGTTCCTCGTCGCCCGATTCCACCAGAGGCTTGAACTCGGCTTCATGTCCGTGAAGGCCGGAAATCGCGGCTTCCTTGATAAAGCGCACCTTCGGCTCGCTCTTCAGTAGCTTCGCCAAAGCTCCCAAGGAATCCGCAGTGCCCACCGTGCCCAAGACACGGGCAAGGTAAGGGGCATCTTCCTTCTCAGCAGGCTTCAGCGAGACCAGTCCTGCGCCGAGTTTGGAAAGCTCTCCCGGTTGCAGCGTGGTGCTGGCCCACAGGGCGGAGGCTTGGACTTTGGGATCCCTGTCCTTCAGTGCGGGAACGAGGTTCTCCGCTTTCAGCTCGCCCATCCCTTGCAAGGTCCAGATGGCATGGATGCGTGCGACAGGAGCGCCGTTGGCGGCCAGCTTTGCCAGCAGTGGAATGGTCTGCGGATCCTTCCGCTCCACCAGCACGCGTTGCGCGGTTTCGCGGTGCCAGGAATTCGGGTGCATCAGCATCTTCACCAGGTCGAGGCCCTGTAGTGCGCCGATGTCCACCTTCGGCTCCAATTTGCCTGAAGTACTGCGAATGCGGTAGATGCGGCCGTGGCCATTGCCCGGCTTGTCGAGGCCGCGGGAGAGGTGCTGGTTCCGCAGGTAGGTGGTCTGGAAGGTCTTGTGCTGGATGATGCCATGATACATGTCCAACAGGTAGAGGGAGCCATCCGGAGCGGTGTAGACATTCACCGGGCGGAAGCGCTCGTCGGTGGAGGCGAGGAATTCCTTTTCACCCAGCGGATGGGTGCCGCTTAGCTTGCCATTTTTCTCGGTGATCTTGATGGCCTTCAGCAGGTTGACGGAGGATTCGGT
Source organism: Luteolibacter luteus (assembly GCF_012913485.1). Classification (GTDB taxonomy): domain Bacteria; phylum Verrucomicrobiota; class Verrucomicrobiia; order Verrucomicrobiales; family Akkermansiaceae; genus Haloferula; species Haloferula lutea. Next base: position 5,748,127 of record NZ_CP051774.1, read on the forward strand.
GACGAATCCGGAGCCGTACCAATCCTTGGGGAAATTGGTGCCGCGATATACTGTCAGGCCGGCGGCGGCAGTGCAATTGATCAGCTTGTGAGTCTTCGGATCCAGTGTCTGTTCGCTGTAGCCACGCTCTTTCGTCAGGTAGCCACGATTTACGCCCGGCGTAACGCGGATGGGCCAGGTCCGGTTGTCGCCGAGGCCGTGGTTGTCGTTATACCTCAGCTTCACCGCAGGATTGGCAGTGAGGAGATTCGGCACCAGGCTTTCGCCAAACAGGAAGGTGGAATTGTGATTGTGGTAGAGCCGACCGTAATCATCGCGGGAGATTCCCCACTGGCCGCGGAAGGCGGTGGGCTCGATTTCCCACTTGTCGCCCATGCGCTTGATGCGCTTGTCGGATTTCGCGAGGTAGAGGTAGTTGTCCAAGTTCGGCATCAGGCCGTTCGGCTTGTGCTCGACGTTGCCACCTTGGGCGAAATTCGCGTCCACTGCTTCCGGCTCTCCCACCGCTTTGAGTCCATCGCGCTTCTGCCAATAGAGGCCATGCTCGTCGAGGTAGAGGACGCCATCGCCATAAACGACCACGGCGCGAGGAAGCATGATCTTTTCCAGGAAAATGGTCTGCTTGTCCACCTTGCCATCCCCATCGCTATCCTCCAGCACGCTGATGCGGCCTTGGGGTTCGCTTTCGCCGATGCCATCGATGTCCGGCATGTAGCCGCGCATTTCGCAGACCCACATGCGGCCCGCGGGATCGAAGTCCAAACAGACGGGCTTCTCGACGAGAGGCTCGGTAGCTACCGGCTCGATCACAAAGCCCGGGGCGATTTTGAAGCTCTTCAAGGCGTCCGCGACGGATAGGACAGGAGAGGGCGGGATTTCCTTTTCCGGCACCACCGGCTCCATGTTCTCGTGTTCCTTATTGTCGCCCTGCTGGGCAACAAGCGGTAGGGTACCAAGGGCAAAAGCCAATAGGGTGTGCGGACGCATGGGTTTCCTCGTTACGGTGGCGGTGACGGCAAAGTTTCCTTGGTAGAGCCAAAAAGTCAAAATTTGTATGACAGAAAAACGAAGCTTGGCAGGGCCGGATCTTTTGCCTTCCAGCCGTCGACTTTTCGCCTGACCAGCCTCCTTGAAATCCTTCGGGAGCGGGCCTAGCGTGGGGAGTTATGAGATCGTCCATCTTGCTCATCCCCCTCGTCATGACCGTGGCTTCCTGTGACCGTGAAAACAGTAAGCCCCCGAAAGCCGTGGCCGTTCCGGAGAATGCTATAACTCCGGGAGAAGTGGTGGTGAGCGAGGAGCCGCCTGTTGCCCTTCCGGTGGATGAGGATGAGGTGGTCGACGTGGATGGAGAAGAAGCGCCCGAATTGCCGGATCCTGCGGCGTCCCGCACGCCGGGCGAGCATCTGGACCACGCGCTGCAGAAAACCGGGGAAGGTCTTCAGACCGCGGGTGAGAAGACGCAGGAGGCTGCCATCATTACCGAAGAACGGACCAAGGAAGGGATCCGCACCGCACGCGAGAAGACGGAGACAGGGCTGCGCAAAGCCGCCGATGCCACGGGGAACTTCCTGAAGCGGGCTGGAGAAAAGATCGAAGAGGCCGGAGAAAAAGCGGAGGAATGAGTCCGTCAGCCTCCTTCACATGAGGGATTGGCAAGTCTCTGAAGCATGGCTTCGATAGAGCCGATGGCCATGCATCGCCTTGTTGTCCTCGTTCTCTTATTCTTCGGCATCAATACGCCTTCGGGCGCTGAATCCGCATTGGCCAAGCCACCGGAGAAGGAGTCTTTCGACATCTATCTGCTGATGGGGCAGTCGAATATGGTGGGTCGGGACACCCGAGGACTTTCCGGGCAGGTGGATGAACCTCGGGTCTTGGCCATGGATGGCGAAGGTGCATGGCGCATCGCCCGGGATCCGATCCACATGAAAGATAGCCGTATCGAGCCCGGAGTGGGGCCGGGTATTTCCTTCGCACTCGAAATGCTCAAGGCAAGTCCGGAGCGGAGCATCGGCCTGGTGCCTTGTGCGGTGGGCGGCTCGCCGTTGAAGCGCTGGGTAAAGGGCGGCGACCTCTATGAGAAGGCTCTCGCACGGGCAAAAGCATCGGCAAAGGACGGCGTGATCCGTGGGGTGCTTTGGCTTCAGGGTGAATCAGACACGGAGGATGAGAAGAATGCCGCGAGCTATGAGGCTCGCCTTACTGGCATGTTCAAGGATCTGCGTGCCGATCTCGGGTCGCCGGATCTGCCGATCGTGGTCGGGCAATTGGGTGAGTTCCTTTTGCAGCAGCCGGCCCGCTTCGCCCATGCCGAAACGGTCCGCGCTGCGATCCGGCATATGCCAGAGATGCTGCCAAGGATTGGATATGCGGATTCGGCGGGCTTGGAACACAAGGGCGACCAACTGCATTTCAGTACCGCGGCGGAGAGAGAGTTTGGGCAGCGTTTTGCCCGGGCGATGACGGACTTGCAATCCAAGGTGATAGGGACGTCCTGCGAGCTCTGGCGAGAAGGAAAAATGCCGGGCAAGGGAAGCCGTGAGCCGGAAGGACCGCGCTCTCCGGAGCGCACGGATGCGATCCGCATCACCAATGTCAGCCGTCCGACGCTGACCTTGTTCCAAGCACCGGGGGAGCAGAAAGCACCGGCAGTGATCGTTTGCCCCGGTGGCGGCTATGGCTACGTGGTCCTGGACAAGGAAGGCAGCGAGGTCGCATCTTGGCTGAACTCGAAGGGAATTACCGCGCTGGTGCTCAAGTATCGCGTGCCGAACAACCACATGGGAGCGCTGCAGGACCTCCAGCGAGCCCTCAGGCTGACCCGGGCGAAAGCGGCGGAATGGAGAATCGATCCGGCAAGGGTTGGCGTGATGGGATTCTCCGCGGGCGGTCATCTGGCAGCCTGGGCAAGCACGCGGTTTGGAGAGCCCGCTTATGAGCGGGTCGATGAGGTGGATGGACAAAATTGTCGTCCGGATTTTGCGATGCTGATTTATCCTGCATACCTCGACGACAAGCAGGGTGGCGTTTCACCGGATTTGGATCTGAAGGCGGAAATTCCGCCGACGCTGATCGTTCACAATGAAGACGACAGCAGTTTCATCACGGGCTCCAAGATCTACCACGAGGCTCTGGTGGCGGCGAAAAAGCCGCATGAATTCCTCCTTTATGCCAACGGCGGCCATGGCTACGCGCTGCGGTGCACCGGTGAAGCGAAGGCCTGGCCGGAGGCGGCCAGCGTTTGGCTGGCGAAACAGGGTGTGAAACCCTAGGCCGCAGATTGTCATACGCGGGATATCGTGTAGGGACCGGCCGCACCTTCGAGTATCGGTGTCGACGACTCATCGACATGAAAATTTTTCTCCGAAACTCTCCAATCCTCCTCGGGGGGCTGCTTGCAGCCCTATCCCTTTGTCCGATCGCCGGTGTCTCTGCAGCCGATTCCCAGACTCCGGCCAGCTCGGAGGTAACGGAAGCGATGAAGCCATGGGTGGATCAGCACAAGATCGCAGGCATCATCGGCATCATGGCCGACCGGGATGGCACGGTGCGCTACCGGAATTTGATCGGCTACGCGGATGTGGAGGCAAAGAAGCCGATCAGCGAGGACAATGTCTTTTGGGTTGCCTCCATGACGAAGATGTTTGCGGGAGCTTCAATCATGATGCTTTCCGACGAGGGCAAGGTGAGCCTCGATGATCCTGTGACGAAGTTCATCCCGCAGCTTGGCAAGTGGATGGTGACCGCGGAGAAAGACGCGGATCACATTTTACTCAAGCCTCTGGAGCGCCCTGTGACGATCCGTCATTTGCTGAGCCATACGAGTGGCCTCACCGGCCTCTCCGAATTCCAGCAGGAAGTCGCCGCCGATGGCGCATCGCTCCAAGCCCGTGCTCTGAGTTCGGTGACGGGGCCGCTGCAATGGCAACCGGGCGAGAAGTATCAATACGGCAATCAGGGCATGAACCTGGCCGCGCGGGTCGTTGAGATCGTCAGCGGGATGAGCTATGAGGACTTCCTGCAGCAGCGCTTCTTCGATCCACTGGGCATGAAGGAGACCACTTTCTGGCCGAGTGAGGCACAGATCGCACGCTTGGCCGGCGCGTATGGTCCGAACAAGGACAAGAGCGGCTATGCCAAAGGCGATATCACTTTCCTGAAGAAGCCGTATAACGACCGCGTCCATCGCTTCCCGGAAGCAGGTGGCGGCTTGTTCTCCACGGTACATGATATCCTGCGCTACGGCACAATGCTCGCGAACAATGGCGAACTGGAGGGCAAGCGTTACCTCTCGCCCGCGGCCATGGACGAGTTGCGGAAAGAGCAGACCGGAAAGACCAAGGTGAACTACAGCCTTGGCTATCACCTACGGAATGGAATGTTCGGTCACGATGGAGCCTACGGCACCGATCTTTCGGTGGATCCGAAGTCAGGTCTCATCGCTATTTTCATGGTGCAGTGCACCAGCGGGGATCAATGGACCGCGCGGGACCGCTTCCTTGAGGTGGCACGCGAGGTCTACGCGAAGAAGGCGCAGTAGCGCTTGAAACGCGAATTCCGTTGTAGGGAAATACCTCACAATGGATTCAGGGTGGCACGCGCGAGCCGCGTGCCTAGGGGTGGGGAATGCGAATTTCCGGATTCCCTCGTTTCCCTGATTTCCGGGTGACCTCCCTTCTACTGCTCTGTGGTGCGAGTGCTTTCGCTTCGGCGGAAGTTTCTCCGCGTTTCGAACTGGTCCCAGCCTATCCGAATCTCACCTTCGACGACAACGCTTCCGCTGCCGCGGTGATACCCGATGGCAGCGGACGTGTGGCGGTGGCGCTGCAACGTGGACAGATCCGCCTCTTGTCCGAGGATCGCGACGCATCGTCCGCTCCGATGTTCCTTGATCTGCGGGACAAGCTTCGTGAGGAGACCGAGTTTGAGGAAGGTCTGCATGGCATCGCCTTCCACCCGCAGTTCAAGAAGAACGGCCGCTTCTATGTGTGCTATACGCAGCGCGGACCACGACGGACGGTCCTGAGCGAATTCATGATCTCACGGGATGCTGTCCAAGCGGATCGCCGCTCGGAGCGGGTACTTCTCGAGTATCCGCACCCGCTGGGCAATCATTGGGGCGGAGGTATTGTGTTCGGACGCGATGGGTATCTCTATCTGGGCATCGGGGATGGCGGCCTGCGCGATGACCCGTACCGCCTTGGGCAGAACCTGTGGTCGCTCCATGGAAAAATCCTGCGCCTTGATGTGGACCGCCGGAGTGAAGGATTGGCCTATGGTATCCCGGCGGATAATCCTTTTACGGACAAGCAGGAGATCCGCCCGGAGATCTGGGCGATTGGTTTCCGCAATCCTTGGGGCATGTCCTTTGATCGTAAGACGGGTACCCTGTGGACCGGCGATGTCGGGCAGGAGACCTGGGAAGAAGTCAATCTAGTGAAGCGCGGGGCGAACTATGGATGGAGCGAGATGGAAGGTCCGGAACGCCTGGCTTCGCGCGCGTCGTCGCCGACAGACGAGGATGCCTTCGTGAAGCCGATTCATGCGTATGGCCGTGAAAGCGGGATCAGTGTCACCGGCGGCTTTGTCTATCGAGGCAGCCGCTTGCCGTCGCTGGAGGGGCAGTACCTCTTTGGCGATTGGGGCATGGGACGCCTTTGGTCGCTCAAGTGGGATCGCCAGGCTGAGACCGAGGAGTCCTCATTGCTCTATGAAAGGCCTGTGGACGGCGAGGGCTTCAACCCGACCGTCATCGCTCCGGATGCAGGTGGGGAGCCACTGTTCTTCTCCCACTACCCTTCGATGATCTTCACCCTGAGGGAGCCGGAGCGGCTGGCGAGCACGGTGCCGGATGACGAGCAGATCGACGAGGTGATCCCGGAGCCGGAGGTGGTGCCGATCCCTCCGGATGATTCCCCGGAGGACCCCGATACCTCGTCCACGCAAGGCTTCGTCGCGGAGCGGATGTTGGCCTGCGCCCCCTACTCGAATAGGTAGCCGGGGGAATCGCCTTGCGGGCGAGGAAGGAACTCCGCTTCCATGAGGCGCATGATGCTCCTCACTCCTCCGCGGCTACGCTGTTTGCTCCACGCGATTCCGGCGTTGCTGCTGGCAGGAGGCGCTTCGGTAAAAGCGGCGACCTTGCCCGCGGGTTTCGCGGAGACGAAGATCGCGGAGGGGCTGAATCCCACCACCATGAGCTTTGCTCCCGATGGCCGGCTGTTCCTTTGTGAGAAGCATGGCTTCCTGCGGGTGATCGTGGATCAAGCGTTGGTGACGGAGCCGGTGCTGGATCTGAGCGAGAAGGTGGATGCTTGGAATGAGCGTGGGCTGTTGAGCGTGTGCTTCGATCCGGATTTCCAAAAGAACGGCTGGATCTACGTCTACTATACCCTGAACGAAGACCCCAAGGACAAGAGCCACAACTCCAGCCACAACCGTGTGAGCCGCTTCACACTGAAGGGCAACGTGGCCGATCCCAAGAGCGAGAAGGTGCTGCTTGAATTGAACAAGCTCTCCAAAACCGGCTGGCACAATGGCGGCGGCATGGCTTTCGGAAAAGATGGCAAGCTTTACATCGGCACCGGCGAGAATGCCAATGCCGCCTATGCTCAGGACAGCGGCAACCTGTTAGGTAAGCTACTCCGCATCAACAAGGACGGGTCGATCCCGGAGGACAATCCTTACTACAAGGAGTTCAAGGGCGAGAACCGTGCAATCGTCGCGCTGGGGCTGCGCAATGCTTTCAACATCGCAGTGCAGCCCCAGACCGGTCTGCTCTACCTCAGCATGGTCGGCGCGAATTATGAGGAGATCGATCGTTACGACACCGCGGCTGCTCCGATGCCGCTGAATTACGGGTGGCCCGAGATCGATGGTCCGCGTCGCAAACAGAAGGAGCCTGCCGGATATCAGGAACCGGCACATGCCTATGATCACGGCGATGCCACGGCGCTCTGTGGAGGGAATTTCTACAATCCCGCATCACCGCGTGCCGGGGCTTTTCCTGCGGAGTATGCGGGCCGCTTTTTCTTCACGGACTACAAGGGCTGGATCCGCTCGATCGATCCGGCGAATCCGGAAAAGAGTGAGGCTTTCGCGAACAAGATCAATCGCCCGATCGATGTGGACATCGCTCCTGATGGATCGCTCTGGTATATCGAGCGCGCGGGCATTCCCGGCGGATCCGATGAAGCAAACAGCGAGAGCAAAAACGGCTCCCTGTGGCGCGTGCGATGGAGCGGCGGCGGGCAGGCGGTGAAGCTGGCGGTAGTCCAACAGCCCGTTGATGCCATGCTCGGGGGCAGCATAGGCACGGTGAAAGTCGCGCTCCAGGATGCCGAGGGGAAGACGGTCAGCGGCGCGAGCGATCCGATCACGCTGAGCTTCGGGAATGGCGGTGCGATTGCGAAGGCTGCCGCGGTGAAGGGCGTGGCGACCTTTTCTGGATTGCACGTAAGCACGGTGGGGGATGGACTCATCCTCCGGGCCAGTAGCGGAGATCTGCCCGAGGTGAAGAGCGAGCCCTTCGGCATTTCCAATCAAGTGGAGACTCCGGTCATCACGCCGTCTGGCGGAAGCTTTAGCGGGCCGGTGTGGGTTAGCATCGCCAGTGGGTTGTCGGGGGCGAAGATTTACTACACCACCGACGGCAAGGAGCCGGGAGAAGGCGCGACAATCTACAAAGAACCTTTTAAGCTCGATGCTGGCCAGACGGTCAAGGCGATCGCATGGAAGCAAGGTGCGAAGCAAAGTGCTGTCGCCAATGCGGCCATTTCGATCACGGGTAAGGAACCCTACGGGATGGTCACCCGTCCGGTGGTGAAGGGACTCAAGGTTCCCGCGAGCGAGGCGGAAGGATTGCCTCCCACTCTTTCGGCGACCGGAATTTTTAGCGATGGCAAGCTGACACCGAAGCCCGGGGTGGTGCCTTATTCGCTGAATGCCCCTGCTTGGACGGATGGAGCGGAGACCCGGCACTGGGTGATTCTTCCAGAGTCGGGGCGAATCGGCTTTTCTCCAACGGGAGAGTTCACGTGGCCGGGTGGGACCATCTTCGTGCAGCATTTCGAGATTGGCGCCAATCATCGTCGCTTGGAGACGAGATTGCTGGTGTTGGATGCCACAGGTGGCTTCGGCTATGGTGCGAGCTACCGATGGAAGGCGGATCAGAGCGATGCCGAGCTGGTGGATGCGGGCGGAGCAGAAGAAGTGCTGAAGATTTCCGGGGATGATGGAAAGATGCAGGAGCAGACCTGGACTTACCCAGCCCGAGCGCTCTGCTTCTTGTGCCACACGTCGAATGCAGGATTCGTGCTCGGGCCGAAGGCGCGGCAGCTGAACGGCGATCATGCTTATCCGGAGGGGCGGAGCGACAACCAGCTTCGCACTTGGAATTACCTCCAGATGTTTGGCGCTGGAGTCGATGAAGCCGCGATCAAGGGCTATCCGAAGACCTGCCGGGTCGATGACGCCACGGCATCACTGGAAGATCGCGTGCGTTCTTATCTGGATGCGAACTGCGCCCATTGTCATCGCCCGGGAGGAACGGGTGCCCAGTGGGATGCCCGGTTCGAGACTCCGCTCGCGAAGCAGAACCTATTCAGCGGGGATCTGCGGGACACCATGGGCATTGCGGGTGCGAAGATCCTGGCGCCCGGAGACCCCGCACGATCGATGATGCATGTGAGGATGTCCTCATCGACCCTTGGCCAACAGATGCCCCCCCTCACACGCAATGTCGTGGACAAGGTCGCGGTGGAAACGCTGGAGAAGTGGATCAAGGAGCTGGATGCGAAAGCCGGTCAGTGAAAGGTATGATCCTTACGGGAGTCGTTTGAGCCGGAGATCCTTGAAGTAAAAGGTGCTCTTTGGATCATGGGCTTGGAGGGCGATCCCTCCGCCATCGGGGGAGACGAGGCGTCCGGCTCGTTCGGGTGGTCTTTTCGCATCCTTCGGCTCGGTGTAGTCGACCACCAGTTTGTCGTTAAGGTGGATGGTGATCCGTTGGTCCACGACGGTGATGCGCACGTCGAACCATTGGCTTTCATCCACCGGGGATTTGGCGAGGTCCACGATGGCGTAGAGGCTGCCGGTCTTGCGGGCTTCCTTGTCAGAGCTGTTCAGTTGGATCTCGTAGCCCTTGGCAAGGTGGTGCGCCTCGTCACGGATACTCATGTCGGTGTGGATGAAGATGCCGGAATTGGAGCCCGGCTCGCTTCGAACTTTTGCTTCGAGGATGAAATTCCTGAATTTCTCGAATCCCTCCTTGAGGTCTCCCGCATAGAAGAGGTGGGCGCTTTCGGCCGGCGCGTGCGCACGGATCGTTCCGTCAACCACGGAGAAAGATTCCGGCATTACGTTCGCCCGCCAGCCGCTGAGATCCTTGCCGTTGAAGAGCGTCTGCCACTCTTCGCCGGAGGAGTATCCCACAGTGAGGAGCAGGGGAGCGATGAAACGAAGGGCTTTGAGGAACATACCCCGCGAATTAGCAGTAGCATTGAAGCGCGGCAACGGGCGGATCCGACAGTATTCGGCAACGCTTATTCCAGAAGGTGTGCCAGGGCCTTCTCGTCAACCGCATGACGCTTCGCCGTTTCGAGATCGATGCTGCCCTTCCGCACCAGAGTCGCGAGCGACCGTTCCAAGGTGATCATCCCTTCCTCGGTCCCGGTGAGCATCGCATTCCGGATGTAGTGGTCGTGGCCCTCGCGGATTCCGGTGGCAACAGCGGGGGTGACGACGAGTTTCTCCAGAACGGGGACAAGGGTCTTTGCACGTGTCGGGATGAGCCGCTGCGAAAGAACCGCGCGGAGAGACGAAGCGAGTTGCACGCGGATGTGGGGTTGCTGATGACCGGGGAAAACATCGACGATGCGATTTACCGCGGAGCTGGCGCTTCCCGAGTGAAGCGTGCCGAGCACAAGGTGACCGGTTTCCGCGGCGGTGAGTGCTGCGGAGATCGTCTCGAGGTCACGGAGCTCACCCAGGAGGATGACGTCGGGATTCTCGCGCAACGCTGCGTGAAGGCCGGAGCTGAAGCTTTCGACATCCGGTCCGACCTCGCGCTGATGGATCAGGCACTGGACATCTCGGTGCTGGAATTCCACCGGGTCCTCGATGGTTACGATATGGCGCGCGCGGGTGTGATTGAGGTGATCGATGAGTGCAGCCAGGGTGGTGGATTTTCCAGAGCCGGAGGTCCCGGTGACGAGCACGAGACCGCCGGGATAGGAGACCAGGTCCAACAATGACTCGGGAAGGCCGAGCTCGGCCATCGTAGGCAGACGCTCGCGGATGGGGCGCAGCGCAGCGGCGACACCATCAAGATGGCGGAAGATATTGATACGAAAGCGGCGGCTGCCTCCGGATAGTTCCCAGCGCACGGCGAAGTCGGTGCTGCCTGTCTTCTCGAATCGGGTGCGCGAGTCCTCGTCAGGAATCAGCTGTTCGATCTGCGCACTGGTCGGTGCCGCGGCATCGCACCGGATGAGTTGCCCCTTGCGGCGCACGCGCGGTGGCTTCCCCGTGGAAAGAAAGAGATCCGAGGCGTTCTCGAACATGCACTGGTCGATGAGTGCAAGAAGTTCAGGGCCGGAATGGAAAGGCATTCCCTGCGAAGGTGGCGGGGGTGAGGGAAGCCTGCTTCCACCGGATGCCTCTGCCAATTCGGCGAGGCTGAATTCACGCGGCTGTGTTGCCGCCGGTGCCGCAGAACCGAGGGTATGGATATCGATCCGGCAATCCGATCCCGACGGCTGAATGTGGTAGCCGAACTCCGAAGCATCGGCGGCGCGGAAGGTGCCTTCGCGCCGGCTGGCGCCGAGGTCGGCGCTTGGATCGATGCCGACGATCTCTTTCGCAACGCGCTGCAGGATATCGCCCCTCATGGAAGGCATCGAGAGCTCGATGGTTTCCCCGGCTTTCAGAAGGACGGGTACGGCGTCCGGCACAAGCACCAGCCGTTCGGCGCGCTTCTCCAGCATCAGTTTGAGGAAAGTATCGATGACGGCCATTTAGGGAGTATCTGGGCGCTTCCTCATAGAATGCCAGCGGGAAGGGGATTTGTCTGAATCAATGCCCGCCTCGTGATTGCTGTATCAATGGGCCCGGTTCTTCTTGGGGTGTTCAGCCAAGCTGTCCGCAAGAGGGATAAACGCTCCAAGGGTCGTTGGACGTTGGAGCGAGAGCTTTGCACGAAGTCGATTCCGTGAGCCGTGGATGATACAGGCAATCGCGACGGCCAGCGCGAGAACGGCAACCCAATTGAATGAGTCAATGCTCATCTCCCCCGAGAAAGCGAGCCATCCGAGGCAGCATGGGATGGAGCTGTAGCCGAACACCAGGACGACACCCCAAACCCCCAAGTGCCAGCGGGGATAGGCGGGCCGCAAGAGCAAGAGGCCCAAGGCAACCCAAGCCAGCGTGCCGGTGATCGCGGGGATGAGAGCCGTGACGATCACGCCGAACTCCCGTGAGCTGACACTGGTGATAGCATCTTCGGAAACAAGTGCTCCCACCACGAAAAGGACGAAGCCAGCCGGGAGCAGGAACAGCGTCGCGAGGACGAACAGAACCAAGCGTGCCACCCGGGTAATGCGAGCCAGCTCTGGATCAGGGGTTTCGTTGCCTCGCATGGGATCAGTGGAATCGCGGAGAATGATAACCCGACGAAGCCGGAGTGAAGATGCAGGGAAATAAGCGAAGACCGCGGCTTGTTCTACTGCCAGCCGGTCCTGAATCGTGACAAACAAAAGGCGGAGGGTTACCCCTCCGCCTTCCGTTGGAATCATTGATTGCGGGAAGCTTCAGGCTTCCTTGCCGCAGCACTGCTTGTACTTCTTGCCCGAGCCACAGGGGCAGGGAGCATTGCGGCCGAGCTGGTCGATGTCGAAGCTCGGCGGGCGGCGCTTCGGCAGGTTCAGGCGGACTTCGCCACCATCTTCCATGAAGATATTTCCGGAGTTGCCGGTGGAGGCGACATTGGCGCGGGTGATCGGTTCCGGTTGCTCGGCGCTCTGGAGCTGCTGTGGCATGCCGTGGAGCTGGCGCAGGATCGCTTCGAGGTTGCCAGCGGAGCGGAAGAGGTTCTGAAGGGCCTCCTGCTCGATGTTCCCCATCAGGGCTTCGAAGAGATCGTAAGCCTCGACCTTGTATTCGACGAGCGGGTCCTTCTGACCCTGAGCACGAAGATGCACGCCTTCGCGCAGCGCATCCATGTTATAGAGATGAGCCTGCCACTGGCGATCAATCGCGGCGAGCATCATGCGGCGCTCTTCCATTTCCAGGATTTCCGGAGGCAGGCCGTCGACGCGGGCTTCGTAGGCCTCCTTCACGCGCTTCATCAGGAAGTTCGCGATCTCTTCCGCGGACTTGTCGGTGAGATCGAGGTCTTCCTGGGAGAAGCGGATCGGCAGGGTGGAGTTCACCCAGTGGATCAGCTCGTTGTAGTCCGGATTCGATTCGTCGCGATCGGCAAGGAAGCTGGAGACCTTGGCGGGGATCACCTTTTCGATGATTTCGTTCACCAGATCCCGCGGTTGCTCGGTGGAGAGCACTTCGTTGCGGTAACCGTAAACGACCTCGCGCTGCTTGTTCATCACGTCGTCGAACTCAAGCACCCGCTTGCGCCAGGTGTAGTTGCGTTGCTCGACGCGCTTCTGGGCGGTTTCGACGGACTTGTTCAGCCAAGAGTGCTCGAGGGCCTCGCCCTCTTGCATGCCGAAGCGTTCCATCATGGAGGTCATGCGATCCGCCGCGGCGAAGTTGCGCATGAGGTCGTCTTCGAAGGAGATGTAGAACTGGCTAAGGCCCGGGTCGCCCTGACGGGCGCAACGACCGCGGAGCTGGCGGTCGACGCGGCGGGACTCGTAGCGTTCCGTGCCGATCACGAAGAGGCCACCCAGTTCGGAGACGCCTTCACCCAGCTTGATGTCGGTGCCGCGGCCTGCCATGTTGGTGGAGACCATCACCGCACCGCGCTGGCCGGCATTCGCCACGATCTCGGCTTCCTGCATGTGGAACTTGGCGTTCAACACGGTGTGCGGGATCTTGCTGCGCTTGAGCATGCGCGAGACGGTCTCGGAGGCTTCCACGGAAGCGGTACCGACGAGGACCGGCTGGCCTTTGCCGTGGGCTTCCTCGATCTTCTTGATCACCGCGTTGTATTTCTCGCGGCGGGTCTTGAAGACCTGGTCGTTCAGGTCCTGGCGGCGATTCGGCCGGTTGGTCGGAATCGGCAGCACGTCCAGCTTGTAGATATCGGCGAACTCGGCGGCTTCCGTTTCGGCAGTGCCGGTCATGCCGCCCAGCTTTTCGTAGAGGCGGAAATAGTTCTGGATGGTGATCGTGGCGAAGGTCTGGGTCTCCTTTTCGATTTCCACGCCTTCCTTGGCCTCGACGGCCTGGTGCAGGCCATCCGACCAGCGGCGGCCTGGCATCTCACGACCGGTGTTTTCATCGACGATGATCACCTTGTTATCCTTCACCACATACTGGACGTCCTTTTCATAGACGCAGTAGGCCTTCACCAACTGGGAGATATTGTGCATCTTCTCCGCTTGGGAATCGAGCCGCTGTTGGGCGGCTTCCTTCCGCTCGGCGCGCTGCTCGTCGGTGAGCCTCGGGTCGTTGTCGATGTCAGCGAAAATGGTGCCGATGTCGGGAAGCACGAAGGCTTCGGAATCGCCGGGGGCCAGGAACTCGCGGCCCTTCTCCATCAGGTCGGAGTCGTGGCTCTTCTCGTCGATGGTGAAGAAGAGTTCTTCCTTGAGGTCGAAGAGTTCCTTCTTCTGGGCGTCCTGATAGAAGGAAAGCTCGGTCTTTTCCAGCAGGCGGCGGATATCCGGCTCCTGCATCATGCGCATGAGCTGGCGGTTACGAGGCTGGCCGAGCTTCACCTTGAAGAGCGCGCGGCCTGCGGCCTCCGTGTCCCCGGCTTCCTGCAGCTTCTTCGCCTCGGACATCAGCTCGTTGCAGAGCAGGGTCTGCTGGCGAACGATTTGTTCGACCAGCGGCTTGTACTTGTCGAACTGATGGCTGGAGACAGAAGACGGACCGGAAATGATGAGCGGCGTGCGCGCTTCGTCGATCAGGATCGAGTCCACTTCGTCGATCACGGCGAAGTAGTGGCCGCGCTGCACCTGCTCGTCCTTGGTGGACGCCATGCCGTTGTCACGCAGGTAGTCGAAGCCGAACTCCGAGTTGGTGCCGTAGGTGATATCGCAAGTGTAGTGCTGGCGGCGGTCCCACGGCGGCATCTGGTTCTGGATACAGCCGACGGTCAGGCCGAGGAACTTGTAGAGGGAACCCATCCACTCCGAGTCGCGTCGGGCGAGGTAATCGTTCACGGTGATGACGTGAACGCCGAGGCCGGTGAGGGCGTTGAGATAGGTCGGGATGGTGGCGACGAGGGTCTTACCTTCACCCGTCATCATTTCCGCGATCATCCCGCGGTGGAGGGCGATACCGCCGATGAGCTGGACGTCGAAATGGACCATCTCCCACTTCAGCGGCTGCTCGCAGACGCTGATGGTGCTACCACACATGCGGCGCGCGCCATTTTTCACCACGGCGGCGGCTTCGGGCAGGATTTGCTCGAGGTACTTGGCGCGGGCCGGGATGAATTCCGGCTCCAGATCGTGGAAAGCGGACTTGGCGGCTTCGATCGAAGCGACCGTCGGCTCGACCTTGGCGGGCACTCCGGAGAATTCCTCACGAAGACGGCCGAATCGCTCGTTCATGTAGGCGGCAGCTTCGGCAAGGCCTTCGGCCTCCATGCGCTCGAGCTGCGGCTTGGTGGCCACGTGGAGCTCATGGTAGCGGGAAAGGTGCTCTTTCCACTTGGCGGTCATTTCCCGCAGCTTTTCCTCGGGCTCCCGTTGCAGGGCCTCTTCGATTTCCTTGATGCGCTCGACGGTCGGGCGAATGCGGCGGATTTCCCGCTGATTCTTATTACCGACGATTTTCTGAAGGATCCACTTGATCATTTGAAGGGCAGGTAGGAGCCGGTGTTGCAGCCGGGGCGCACGCAATACACGCGGATTCGCGACTGTGCAAGCGGCACGGCAGGGTGCTTTTGCCCGCTTTTGTAGCGACTGTAGGGGAAAGCATTACCATGTGTGTCATCGGGTCGACTGAAAAGAGCGGGAGGAGGCCATAAAACGGCAGCTGCGATCTTTGGTGATGAGCGAATTCGGGCGATCTCGAGCCCAATTTGACTGTGGAGCATCCGGCTTGCTTGAAGAATCCGGGGAGACAGCGCCCAAACTGTGAATCGCCTTGGAATAATATCTCAGGACTGCCCCTTGGTTGATGCGGGGATGACGGGGGTATCTAGCTGGTCGTCAGCCATCACCCGCCGCTGTAGTGCCACTCGAGTCCTCCCTCGAATGGACGGGGGATCTTTCCCCGATACTTGCGAGCGAGGAGCGCGGCGATCAGGAGGACGACCAGAGCCGCGAGGATAAAAACGAGGTCGAAGCCAGGAAGCCTGAGTCCCCATAGGCCAAGGGCGGTTGCGAGGCCAAGGGAGACGCGGAAGAACCGGTTATCCCGGGAGGCAAGGTAGCGGGTGACAGCATTCATCAAAGAAGGAGGGTGCCATCCTCCTTCGCTATACCCGACTCGATTGTTTCCGCGTGAACATCAGTTCAGCCGATGTTCACGCGTTTTAGTCCAAGGGTAAGCCTCAGATCTTCATGGCATTGAAGCCGCCGTCGACGACCAGCTCGGTGCCGGTGATGAAGCCGCCGGCCTTATTCGAGGCGAGGAGCAGGGTGGCACCGATGAGGTCGTCCGGGCTACCGAAGCGGCTCATCGGGGTCTGGCGGAGGATGTCGAGGACACGGCTTTCATCCAGCACCTTGCGGTTCTGCTCGGCGGGGAAGAAGCCGGGGACAAGCGTGTTCACGCGGATCGAATATTCGGCCCACTCGCGGGCGAGGTTCTTGGAGAGGTTGTGCACTGCCGCCTTGCTGGCGGAGTAGGTGAAAACGCGGGAGAGCGGGACGAGGCCGGACATCGAACCGAGGTTGATGATGGAGGCGGGGACGCCTTGCTCGATGAAATATTTCCCGAAGACCTGGCAGGTGCGGAAGACCGCGGTCAGGTTCGTGTCGATGATCCGCTGGAATTCTTCTTCCTGAATGTCGAGGAAAGGGGTGGGGGCGTTGATGCCGGCGCCGTTGATCAGGATATCGACGCGACCGGAGCGTTCCACGACCTGGTCGACGAGCTCCTGCAGCGAGTCGCGGGAGGTCACGTCCGCGGGGAGGAAGTAGCCCTTGCCGCCGAATTCCTCGATGCTGCTGAGCAGGCGCTCCGCTTTCTCGCGGATACGGCCGACCAGAACGACCTCGGCACCCGCGTGGGCGAGGCCCTGGGCCATGCAGCCGCAGAGTTCTCCAGTTCCGCCGATGACGACGGCGGTTTGTCCTTCGAGGCCGAACAAGTCTTTGAAAAACGCAGCGGTTTGCATGGATCGGAGGTTCTGTTGGAAACGCCCCTTGGGGCAAGTGGAATGATGGGAGGGTGGGCAGCGGCACGTCAGCGAGGGCGTCCGGCCACCTGTTACGCCTGTTAAAACAGGAAAATTAACAGGCGGAACGTGGGGGGAAGGGGCCGTTGAAGATCGGACTTCCAACATCGAACTCCGAAGTGAAGGGCCCCGGGAAGGTTTGACGAAGGGCGGTTTGGGTTTGGCAGGCATGTTTATCGCCCAATCTCGCACATCGGGAAGGTGCGTTTCTACTGCCAGGGTGAGGTAAAATCATTAATCGTTGGTCAAGAATAGGTCTCCTCTGTCCCTCCTCCGACTATCGATCGATGAATAAACCCGCGGTCCTCCCGATCTTACCTGTCTCATGAAGCAGCTCCTGTTCGCCCTCGCCGCCTGCCATGGCCTCGTCACCGCCTCTGCGGCTGCCCTTCCGGAAGGCCCGCCGGCGATTTCCGTGGCTATCAAGGAAAGCTTGGGCGCCAAGCCTGATATCCTTGTCGCTGTTTGGCCGGATGGCAGCATCCTCTGGTCGAAGGATCGTGAGGATGGCGGCCCACCTTACTTGAGCGGCAAGACCGATCCCGCCAAAGTCACCGCTTTCCTGACGAAGCTCGACAAGGAAGGCGTCTTCAAAAAAGGACCGGACGATCTCGTTTATGTCGGTCCGGATGCCTCTTACCACGAAATCGATCTGCTGAGGGGCAACCATTACGTCTATCTCCAGTCTTGGCACGAACTCTACGAGCGGAACCCAAAGACGGTCGGCACGAGCCACGGTCTCGCCATCATTGGTGAAGGCGAAACCCGCGAACAAATCCTAGCCAAAGAAACGGCCGAGTATCGCGCCTATCGCCAGCTCTGGAAGGAGATCCGAGACTTCACCACGAGTCTGATCCCGCCGCAAGGTGCGCCCGCGGAAGCTCCGCCGAAGTTCAAGTATCCGGAGGAATGAAATTCCCCATGGAGCAGACACTGCCTGCTCCTAGAGGTTCGGTTCGGGGGCTTCGAGCTTTCCGAAGCGGCGGGTGAGCAGGCCTTCCCGGGGTGCAAAAATCCATGCGAGGAGGAAGATCAGACCTGCGGCGAAGGCCATCATGCCCGAGGTGGTGGTGCTTTCAAAGCCGACCAAGGGTGGCAAGATGATGGCTCCGAGGTGGCCAAGAACTGCGGAGGCTGCGGCGAGCACAACGCCGAGCAAGAGCATCGGCAGCAGGTGGCGGGTCAGCAACTGGGCGGTTGCGGCAGGGACGATCAGCATCGCGATCACGATGATGCTGCCGACCGATTCGAAGGCGGCGACGGTGGTCACCGCGACCATGGTCATCAGGAGGTAGTGGAGGAAAGAGGAGGAGAATCCGAGAGTTTCGGCCAAAGCGGGATCGAAGGCGCTCAATTTTAGCTCCTTGTAGAGTAGGGCGATGATTCCGGCATTGAAGAGCAGGACGCCGCCATTCACTGCCGCGGCACGGGGCAATTCGAAGGAGCCGATCTTTACCGTATCGAGCGGGGTGAACTCGATTGCCCCGTAGAGCACGCAACCGGGATCGAGGTCCACGTGGTTGGCGGCCTGCACGATCAGCACCAGGCCGATCGCGAAGAGGGTGGTGAAGACCACACCCATGGCGGCGCCACGGTCGACATTGGCAAAGCGGCCGATCCATTGAGTGAAGATTGCCGTGAGTACTCCGGTGATCGCCGCGCCGAGGAACATCGGGAGGCTGGCGCGGCTGCCGCCGACGAGGAAGGCGATGGCCAAGCCGGGAAGCACGGCATGGCTGATGGCATCTCCCATCATGCTCATTTTCCGCAGCACGAGGAAGCAGCCCGGCAGGGCGCAAGCCATCGCGCAGAGCACGCCGGTGACCACGATCCAGGTGTCGATGGAAGTCCAGTTCACAAGCGGTGGGGGCTCGCCGGCACCTGGGTGCGGCTGGCTAGTTCGGTTTCGAGTTCGCGGACCATTTCAGATCCCAGGATGTGCTCCACGAGATCGGCATCCCGATCGACATGGCTGGGGGCGATATCGGCGTGGCGGATCAGATAGAGTTCCCAGAGGCGGTGGTTCCGGGTGATGCGGGCGGCCTCGCCGAAGCCGGACTCGGAGAGGTGAATCATGCTCCGATCCGTGGGGGCTTCGAGATGATCTTCCTTGCGGGCGTGGGAGAGCTCGCGGGCAAGCTGGTGCGGTGTCCAACTGCGGTGCTCCAGCAACTCGGTGCGGGAGACGGGATCATTCACTGGAGGCCGTGATCTCGACTCCAGGATTTCGTAGGCCGCACGCAGCAGGTGCTGGCGGCCGACGCGGCGCTGGAGACGACGTTGATCGAGCCACCGCGGCAGCACGCCGCGGGTGGTGCCGAAGATCATGCTGACGGTGAAAATGGAGGCGGCGGTAAGCACGATCAGCGCGCCCGCGGGAAGGTCGGTAAGCAAGGCGCTGATCGAGGCACCGAGCCAGCCGCTGATGCCGCCAATCACTGCGGAGAGGATGAGCATCACGGGCAGGCGCTCCGTCCAGAAGCGTGCTGCAGCCGCAGGGATGATCAGGAAAGCGATCACCAGGATGAGGCCGACGGCTTGCAAGCCGACGACGGTGACCGCGGTGACGAGAGCCAGCAGGATGCCGTCTAACAAAAGCACGGGCCATCCTTCCGAAGCTGCGAAGGCCTGATCGAAGCAAAGCACGGTAAGCTCCTTGATCAGCAGGATTACCGCAACGGCCGAGAGCACGGAGACCACAGCGATAACGATGAAGTCACCGGAGACCATGGAGGCCGTCTTGCCATAGATGAAGGATTCCAAGCCCGCCGCGTTTGGAAGACTCTGCACCATTCGCAGGATGGCGGTACCGGCGCCGAAGAAGACACTCAGTACGAAGCCCATCGCCACGTCATCGCGGAGCCGGGTGGTGCGGATGATCGCCAGCATGACCGCCACGCCAGCCAGACCGGAAAGGGTGGCCCCGGTGAGCAGGATGCCGAGGCTTTTTCCTCCGCCGGCCATGGAGGTGCCGAGGGCGAAGGCGATGCCGATGCCCGGCAGCGTGGCATGGGAAAGGACATCGCCCATCAGCGAGCGCTTCCGCAGCAGCAAGAAGGCGCCGACCAATCCGGCACCGATGCCGAGCAGGGTGGTCGCGAGAACGACGAGCCGGGTGTTGTAGCTTTCCAGCATCAGCACCTCGCGGAGTTCGTCGATGGATGGCAGTCCGCTCATGATGGCTCAGCGACGGCGAATGGCTTCGGCAGCATGGTCCAGCAAGGACAGGCGGCCACCGTAGGTTTTCTTCAGGTTTTCGTCGGTGAAGACTTCATCAGTCGGGCCGGACGCCACGACGCGCATGTTCAGCATCACGACCCAATCGAAGTATTGGGCCACGGTGGCGAGATCATGGTGGACCACTAGGCAGGTGCGCCCGCGCTGGCGGAGTTCCTTGAGGAGCTCGATGATCGCTTGCTCGGTCGCGGCATCCACCGCGGCGAAGGGCTCGTCCATGAAATAGACTTTCGCATCTTGGGCGAGGGCGCGGGCCAGGAAGACACGCTGCTGCTGACCGCCCGAGAGCTGGCTGATCTGGCGCTGCGCGAGGTGGGCGATGCCGACTTTCTCCAAGGCTGCCATCGCCGCGGCGCGCTCTTTTTTCCCGACGCGGCGGAGCCAGCCGAGCTTCCGATAGGTGCCCATGGCGACCACGTCCAAGGCGGAAACGGGGAAGTCCCAATCGACGCTTTCGCGCTGCGGGACATAGGCCACCAGATGGCGGTTCTCGCGGTAGGGCTTCCCGTAGACGTGTGCCCAGCCGGAAGTCTTCGGGATGAGATCGAGGCATGCCTTGATGAGGGTGCTCTTGCCCGCGCCATTCGGGCCCACGATGCCCACGAGCTTGCCCTCGGGGATATTCAGATCGACGTCCCAGACGACCGGCTTGCGCTGGTAGGCCACGGTGAGGTCGTGGATGGTGAGAGGGAAGTCGGGTGGATGCTCGTGCTGCATGGCCGGAAAGTTCAGAAGCGGACGGTGAAGCCCGAAAAGAGGCCGAGGTCTTCGGCGTCGTCATTGAGAGCCACCTGCGTGCCACAATCTAGCATCAGGTTGGAATGGAGCGAGTACGTCATGCCGCCCGAGGCGTAGGCCTCATAGCGGTCCTCGCCGAGGACGCCGACGTATTCGATGAAACAGCCCCATTTTTCCGTGAGATCGAAGCCGAGGACGGCGGTGTGGACGAATTCAAAATCGGAGCTGCCGGTGCCATCGTCCACGTAATCCAGCTCTGCCATGAGGCCGAGCCCCAGGCCCTCGCTCAGATCCATGGAGAAGGGGATGATGAGGCCGCCTTCCCACTGGTCATTGCTGAGGCTGGTGCCGGTGGGAATCTTCACGAAGGGAAAGAGAGCCAGCGCGGTCTCGCCACCATCATTGCCCCACAGGTTCCACTTGTAGCGCAGGGTGACATCGCCGAAACCCTCGGCATCGCCCGCGGGTCCCGCGTTGTTTTCCCAGATGTAGGAATCGAAGACGATCTGGAGGTCGCTGCAATCGGTTAGGCCCACCTTGAAGTTGGTGGACAGCGCCGTGTAGACATCGTTCCTGCGCTCACGGCGCCAATCGAAGAGGCTGGCCTCGATCTGGATGTGCCCCGCATCGACGGTGATGGGGCTCTCCGTGGTGTCGGGGCGATCGGGGGAGAGCTCGCGGAGTTGGTCCGCGTGAACGGGATTGAAGAGATTGTGAGCGGCGAGGGGGAGGGATGTTAGAAGGAACGGAAGGACGATGAGAGTCTTCATGGCAGGGGTCACTTCAGCTTGCCATTCAGGCCTTTCTCGGGGGCGTTTCCACCAAGCGCGCGGGTGATCAGCGTGACATTATGATCGATCATGCCGATGTAGGTTCCTTCATAGGTGCCCGCGGTGCCCATGGCATCGGAGAAGAGTTCACCGCCGATCTTCACTTGATGCCCCTTGGCCTTGGCTCCTTCCACGAGGGCCTCCACCGATTTGCGGGGAACGGAGCTTTCCACGAAGACCGCGGGGATCTGGCGGGCGACGATGAAATCCACCAGCTGATTGATGTCCTTCAGGCCGGCTTCGGATTCGGTGCTGATGCCTTGGATACCGCGGACTTCCAGACCATAGGCGCGGGCCATGTAGTTGAAGGCATCGTGCGCGGTTACCAGGACGCGCTGCTTTTCCGGGATGCTGGCGAGGCTGGTGCGCGCATAGTCATCGAGCTTCTTAAGCTCGGCGGTGTAGGTGGCGGCGCGCTCCTTGTATTCCGCCTCGTGAGCGGGATCGAACTTCGCGAGCGATCCGGCGATGTCGCCTGCGGCATTGGTCCAGCCGGTGACGTCCATCCAGACGTGGGGATCATAGTGTTCCGGGGAGACGCTCATGACGTAGCTACCCTGCTCGCGAATGGAATCGGTGACGGCGTGAACCGGCTTTCCGGAGCCGGCGATCTTGACGAAGATATCCGTCATCTTTCCTTCGAGCATCAGGCCATTGTAGAAGACGATGTCC
This sequence comes from Luteolibacter luteus, assembly GCF_012913485.1. Classification (GTDB taxonomy): domain Bacteria; phylum Verrucomicrobiota; class Verrucomicrobiia; order Verrucomicrobiales; family Akkermansiaceae; genus Haloferula; species Haloferula lutea. Next base: position 5,770,144 of record NZ_CP051774.1, read on the forward strand.
GCGGCCTGGAGTTTCTTCACGTCGGAAGCGGTGGGCTTGTAGAGGTGGGGATCCACGCCTTCGCCGATCAGGTTTTCCACCTTCACGCGCTCTCCACCGATCTGCCCCACGACGTCACCGATCATCGCGACGGTGGTGACGACCCTTGCCTTGCCGTCACTTGCAGCGGCTCCAGCGGAAGAGGATTTTCCGCAGGAAGAGAGGACTAGGCTGCCGATCGCGGCGAGAGCAAGGGAACCGAGGCGTGGGAACGCGGACATGTCGGCAATTCAAATCCTGTATTTTGAATAGTCAAAAAGAAAAAACGGAAAACTCCAAACGAGCGTCTCCAATCCACGGCAAAGCGGCCTTTTCTCGACTTTGATTCTTCGAAATCTACGATCCACCGCAGCAATGCCATCCAGCACGGTAGAGGACTATTTGAAGGCGATCCACCGCTTGGCGGAGACGGGTGGCGAGGGGGAGCTTGTGGCCGTGGGGAAGGTGGCCTCACATCTGGGGCTGACGCCGGGAACGGCGACCACGATGATGAAGCACCTCGAAAAAGAGGGCTATGTGGAGTACTCGCCGCGCAAGGGAGTACTGCTCACGGAGAAGGGCCTGCGGGCGGCGAAGCAGGTGCTGCGGCGTCACCGGTTGATCGAGCTTTTCCTGGTGGAGGTCATGAAGCTCGACTGGTCCGAGGTCCATGAAGAGGCGGAGATCCTGGAGCACGCCTTCTCAGACCG